>CBINNW010000116.1:0-16643 GCA_966252115.1 uncultured Akkermansia sp. | reverse complement strand
AAATCCGCGTCCGCAGGTCAAATGAGGTCGTCGTCATGCCGGCAACATGGATCACTTCATCCCATTTGGCTATAGTTTTATTTAAAACGCTCTATCTCGGAAGTTGGCCGAGGACGGCCAACGCTACACAAACAGCCCGCCCCTCCCGGCGGTCCGCCCCTCCGGGCGTGGCCGCCGCCGCTCGCCGGCGGCCCGTTTGGCCGTCGTCAAGCCCCCGGGCGGCTCCAAATCGTAGCGTTCATTATACGCCACTTTTTTCGCGGTGTGCCGTCTAAGAAGGTGCAATGACCAACACCAACCTCTCGCCGGCCCCGCACGTTAACCTGAACTCCGAAAAACTCCTCCTCCGCGGCATCCACATGAGCCTCACCGAGGCGATGCGCGAGGTGTTGAGCGAAAAAGCCGAGCGTCTCCTGCGCCACGAACCGCGCATCGACCGCATCCGGATCGACGTCGAACACGACGCCACCCGTGGTCGCACCGCCTTCGTGGCCAAGGGGCACATTGAAATCGGGGGCCCCGACCTCGTGGCCACCGTCGCCTCCGAGGACGCCTACAAGGCGGCCGATCTGTTGATCGACAAACTCGACCGCATGATCCGTCGCCGCACCAGCCTCTTCAAGGCCCGCCGCCATCGCGACGACCGCGTCGCCGAGATCGCGGGCTGAGGCACCCGGGCCGGCGGCGCCGCCGCGCTCCGCTCGCCGTCGGGGGGGGCCGCCGCTCCCACCCGCGGACGCCCGCCTTCCCGCCGCGCACCTGGGCGCGAGCGCCCCGCAGACCTGTTTCGGACCCGCCCGCCCGGCGGGTCTTTTTTTGCCATCGCAAGACCTTGGAAGAAATGCGCAAACCGCCGCTTTTTGCTCGGCTCACGCCGGGCCGGGCGGCTTGTTGAAACCGTGGCTCCACTCAAGATTCTCTTCGTCTCTCCGGAGGTAGAACCGTTTGTCAAAGTCGGCGGTTTGGCCGACATGGTGGGATCCCTGCCCAAGGCTCTCGCCGCCCTCGGACACGACGTGCGCGTCGTCGTCCCCGCCTACGGCAGCCTGCGCCGCGGGCCGCATTGGCGGGCCCGGCCCGACCCGCTCGGCGTGGACGTCGGCGTGGCCGCCCAGTGGGCGCGCACCTGGGAGACGGTTTTGCCCGGCACGCAGGTGCCCGTTTACGCCCTCGAGCACGAGGGATTCTTCGGACGCCCGGAGGTTTACGCCGGCCCCTGGGGCGACCACGGCGACAACGACCTGCGTTTCGCCTTCCTCTGTCGCGGCGCGCTCAACCTCTGCCTCCAGCTCGACTGGATCCCCGACATCGCGCACGGCCACGACTGGACGACCGGCCTGCTGCCCCTGCTGCTCAACACCACCCTGCGCCACACCCCGCTCGCGCGCACCGCGTCCGTCTTCACCATTCACAATCTGGAACACCAGGGCTTCGCCGACCGCCGCGTCCTCGACTTCGCGCACATCCCGCCCTCCGAGTTTCGCCCCGACAGCACCGAAAGCATGGGCGCGGTCAACCTGCTCAAGGCCGGCCTCTATCACGCGACCAAACTCACGACCGTCAGCCCCACCTACGCCGAGGAAATAAAAACGCCCGCCGGCGGCTGGGGCCTCGACGGCGTCCTGCGTTTCCGCGCCGCCGACCTCGTCGGTATCCTCAACGGCATCGACGACACCGCGTGGAACCCCGCGATGGATAAAAACCTGCCGCGGCCCTACGACCAGCGCTCCGTCGTCGCCGGCAAGGCCGCCGCCAAGCTCGCCCTCCAACGCCGCCTCGGCCTCGACGAGGACGGCCACATCGCGCTCTTCGGCGTGGTCTCCCGCTTCGCCGCGCAAAAGGGCCTCGACCTGCTCGCCGAGGCCCTGCCGCACATCGTCTCGCGCATGCACGTGCAGTTCGCCTTCCTCGGCGCCGGCGATCCCGGGCTGGAGCACACCTTCCGCTGGGCGGCGGACACCTTCCCCGGCCGCGTGGGCGTCCACGTCGGCTACGACAACGCCCTCTCGCACCTCATCCAGGCCGGCTCCGACTTCTTCGTCATGCCCAGCCGCGCCGAGCCCTGCGGCCTCACCCAGATGTATGCCATGCGCTACGGCACGCCGCCGCTCGTGCGCTCCACCGGCGGTCTCATCGACACGGTGGATCAATACGTCGAAGGCGCCGCCGCCGGCACCGGTTTCCGTTTCCAGGACGCCACCGCCCCCGCGCTCTACAACACCGTCGGCTGGGCCTGCGCCACCTACTACGACCGCCCCGACGAGCTCGCCGCCATGCGCCTGCGCGGCATGGACCGCGACTTCTCCTGGGGCACCCGCGCCAAGCGCTACGAGGAACTCTACGGCTGGGCCGTGGCCGCCCGCCGCGCCGAGCTGGCCCCGGTCGAGGTGGGCGTTTCCGTCGCCGCCACCTCCTGATCCCCACCGCGCGCCCGGGCCGACAGGCCCGCGCCGGCGGTCGGTCCCGCCCGATGCTCAGCCGCCGCTCCGGGGATTTGCCCCCGAGGCGTGCGCGCCGCCCTTTCCCGGTCCCTCCGCTCCGCGTTCGCGGACAAAGTCGATCAAGGCCCGCACCGCCCGCCCCGGCGGGCGCGCGTCGGGGTGGATGAGCCCGATCTTGCGCGTCGGGCTCCGCCCCGCCAGCCGCCGGTAAACCACTCCTGCCCCTTCGCGCTTGGCCATCTCGGGCACCATGGACACGCCCATGCCCGCCGCCACGAAGGCCTGGATCGTCTCCATCTGCGCGCTCCGGAAACTCACCTTCGGCGCGAAGCCGCGCATCGCGCAAAACTCCAGCGACTGCCCCGCCAGACAGTGGCTGTCCTGCAACAACATGAACGGCTCCTCGCTCAGCTCGCCGATCTTCACGTCCCCCTCGCGCTTCGCCAGCGGATGCCGTTTCGGCAGGGCCAGCCACAGCTCCTCGGAAAACGCCTCCACCGCCGCCAGGCCCCGCGCCACCACCGGCAGGCTCACCAGCGCCACATCCAGTTCCCCGGCCTGCGTGGCCCGCACCAGCTCGGCGGTCGGCGCCTCGGTCACGTTCACCTGTATCTCCGGATTGGATACGGCGAAATCGCGCAACACTGCCGGCAGATGGTAGGGCGCCACCGTGGGGATGACCCCCAGCGCGATCCGGCCCCGCATCACGCCGCGCGCCTCGTTCACCTTTTCGCGCCCCAGCTCCAGCTCCGCCAGCACCCGCTCCGCGTGCGGCAGGAAAAGCCGCCCCGCCTCGGTCAACCGCGCCTCGCGTCGCGAACGCTCCAGCAGGCGCTCCCCGAGCTCCGCCTCCAGCTTCATGATCTGTTGGCTGAGCGAGGGCTGCGCCACGTGGCACCGCTCCGCCGCGCGGCTGAAGTTCCTGGTCCGGGCCACCGCGAGGAAATATCTGAGCTGCTGGATCTCCATGGGCGCTGGCTATCGACGCCCGCCCGGGTCGTCACCTCCAACCGACGACCGTCGCGCGCCCCGTCGCGCCCGATCGTCGTTTCCCCCGTTCCGGGTCGGCCTCCGGTTTGCGCGGCCGGGGGCGCGGCGTTTCTTGCGCCCATGGACGCCTTCTTCGACTTCATCACCCGCCCCTTCGAAATCGGCAGCCTCCGCATCTCCGTGCTCTCGGTTCTGGTGGGCCTGGCGCTGATGACGCTCCTGCTCGTGTTTGTGCGCGTGATCCGCCGGCTCCTGCGCGAGCGTTTCCTGCCCCGGGCCGGCCTCAACCCCGGCGTCTCCTCCGCCGTCTCCACCCTGATCGGCTACGCCCTCATGCTCCTCGGCGCGCTGGTGATCCTGCCGGTGATGTTGCCCGGCTTTAACCTCAACACGCTCTCGCTCATGCTCGGCGCCATCTCCTTCGGCGTCGGCTTCGGCCTGCGCAACATCGCCGACAACTTCATGAGCGGCATCATCCTGCTCATCGAGCGCCCCATCAAGGTCGGCGACCGCATCGAGCTCGACGATCTCCAGGGCGAGGTCGTCGAGATCCGCGCGCGCAGCACCACCGTGCGCACCAACGACAACGTGGACATCATCGTCCCCAACTCCGAGTTCGTCTCCAGCCGCGTCACCAACCTCAGCCACAACGGCGACCTCGTGCGCTTCCGCGTGCCCGTCGGCGTCCACTACAAGAGCGACGTGCATCGGGTGGAGTCCGCCCTGCTCGCCGCCGCTCGGGAGTGCCCGGACGTGGTCGCCTCCCCCGAGCCGCAGGTGCGCTTCATGGGCTTCGGCGACTCCTCGCTGGACTTCGAGCTGCGGGTCTGGAGCGAGTCGCTCCACAGCCGCCCCAACAAGCTTCGCAGCCAGGTCAACTTCCGCATCTGGGAACAGTTCAAGGCCCACGACATCGAGATTCCCTATCCCCAGCGCGATCTCTACGTGAAGGAGTTCCCCGGCGCCTCGGTGCCCGCACCCGGGGCTCCGAAGGATCCGGCCCCCGCGCGCGACGAGCCCGGCGCCGCGCCGGCCCCGCGCCCCCACGCCCGGCCCGGTGGTTTCCCCGATGGTGAAAACACACCCGCTCCGGCATCCTGAGCGTCCTTTCGGCGGCCGGGCGCGGTCCTGTTACCCCCAAGGCCAAAGGCAGCGAGAAGCCATTCAGCGCCCGGCCGCCGAAAATCCCCGAAACCGCGCTCGGCTTCCCCGCCGTCGAATCCCGCCCCGCGGCCACCGCCCGACCGCGCGTCGGAGAAGCCCCGTCCCCTCGCGCCGGCGCCCCCTCGGTTCCTCGCCGCCCTCGCCCGCGTTAGGCTCGTCGCGATGCACCATCCCCCGTCGGTGACCGCGCCCGCGCGTCGCCATCCCGCCGTCGTCCACCCCGCCCCGCATTTCGGCCCGCGCGCCGCCCGTCGCCCCGGCGCTCCCGCGCGCCCGCCCGGCCGCCACACCGACGCCGCCCGCCGGACCGGAGGTGCCCGATGAGCGCCCGCCCCGTCTGGAAAGGCCAACCCTACCCGCTCGGCGCCACCTGGACCGG
Source organism: uncultured Akkermansia sp. (assembly GCA_966252115.1). Classification (GTDB taxonomy): domain Bacteria; phylum Verrucomicrobiota; class Verrucomicrobiia; order Opitutales; family Opitutaceae; genus IMCC26134_A. The sequence goes on along the minus strand of CBINNW010000116.1, from coordinate 11,669 downwards.
CGACGGCGTCAACTTCGCCCTCTTTTCCGAGAACGCCACCGGCGTCGAACTCTGCCTCTTCGCCGACCTCAACCAACCCGAGCGCGAGCGCATCCGCCTCTACGAACGCACCGACCACGTCTGGCATTGTTTCCTGCCCGACATCCGCCCCGGCCAGCTCTACGGCTACCGCGTCGAGGGCCCCTACGAGCCCGAACAGGGCCACCGCTTCAACGCCCACAAACTCCTTCTCGACCCCTACGCCAAGGCCGTCGCCGGCCGCGTCAACTGGGACGACGCCCTCTTCGGTTACAAGATCGGCGACCTCGCCGAGGACCTGAGTTTCGACGAGCGCGACAACGCCCCGCTCACCCCCAAGGCCGTCGTCATCGACCCCGCCTTCGACTGGGGCGAGGACCGCGCCGCCCTCCGCCGCCCGCTCCACGAAACCGTGATCTACGAGACGCACGTGCGCGGTTTTTCCAAACTCTGGGAACTCGTCCCGCCCGAGCTGCGCGGCACCTACGCCGGCCTCGGCCACCCCGCCGCCATCGACTATTTCAAGCGCCTCGGCGTCACCGCGGTCGAGCTCATGCCCGTCCACCACTTCGTCCACTCGCGCCACCTCATCGACCGCGGCCTGCGCGACTACTGGGGCTACAACACGCTCGGCTTTTTCGCCCCCCACGCCGGCTACTCCTCCTCCGGCGACCGCGGCCGGCAGGTCCACGAATTCAAGACCCTCGTGCGCGACCTCCACGCCGCCGGCCTCGAGGTCATCCTCGACGTCGTCTACAACCACACCGCCGAGGGCAGCCACCTCGGCCCCACCCTCTCCTTCCGCGGCATCGACAACCGCGCCTACTACCGCCTCGTCGGCGACCGGCCGCGCTACTACATGGACTACACCGGCACCGGCAACACGCTCGACGTGCCCCACCCGCGCGTGCTCCAGCTCGTCATGGACAGCCTCCGCTACTGGGTGCTCGAGATGCACGTGGACGGCTTCCGCTTCGACCTCGCCTCCGCCCTCGCCCGCGAGCTCCACGAGGTCAACAAACTCGGCGCCTTCTTCGACGTCGTCCACCAGGACCCCGTCATCTCGCAGGTGAAGCTCATCGCCGAACCCTGGGACCTCGGCGAAGGCGGCTACCAGGTGGGCAACTTCCCCCCGCTCTGGGCCGAGTGGAACGGCAAATACCGCGACACCCTCCGCCGCTACTGGAAGGGCGACCCCGGCCACATGCGCGACTTCGCCTACCGCCTCTGCGGCAGCGCCGACCTCTACGAGGCCAGCAGCAAGACGCCCTCAGCCAGCATCAACTTCGTCACCGCCCACGACGGCTTCACCCTGCGCGACCTTTATTCCTTCAACGACAAACACAACGAGGCCAACGGCGAGGACGGCCGCGACGGCGCCGACGACAACCACAGCTGGAACTGCGGCCACGAGGGCCTCGACGCCCCCGACGACGTGCTCGCCCTCCGCCGCCGCATGCGGCGCAACCTCCTCGCCACCCTCCTCCTCTCCCAAGGCGTGCCCATGATCCGCGGCGGCGACGAACGCGGCGCCAGCCAGCAGGGCAACAACAACGCCTACTGCCAGGACAACGAGCTGAGCTGGCTCGACTGGACCGACACGCCCGACGCCACCGCGCTCCTCGATTTCACCCGCCGCCTCGTCTCGCTCCGTCACGAGCACCCGATCTTCCGCCAGCCCCGCTTTTTCCAGGGCCGCTCCCTGCGCGGCGGCGAGATCAAGGACATCACCTGGTTCAACGCCGACGGCACCGAGATGACCGACGAGGACTGGAGCGCCGACTTCGCCAAGGTCGTCGGCGTGCTCCTCTGCGGCGACTCCCTCGCCGAGCGCGACCACCGCGGCGACCCGCTGCGGGACGAAACCTTTCTCCTGTATTTTAATTCCCACTACAAAGACGTGCCCGTCGAGCTCCCCTCGCTCAAAAACGTCTCCTGGGAGCTGGTCATCGACACCTCGCGCGAGGAGGGTTTTCTGGCCGAGCCGCCGGTCCTGCACGGCGAGAGCTGCCACACCCTGCCCGCGCGCAGTTTCCTCCTCCTGCGCCAGCGCGAAGGCTCCGACGACGAAGCCCGCGCGCCGCGCGGGGCGCGGCGAGTGACGAGTGACAAGTGACGAGCGACGAGTTCCCAACCCCCGGCCTCCGCCTTCCGCCTCCTGGCCTCTGTCTTCTGGCCTCTGGCCTCTCCCCCCTCCCCCATGCTCCCGCCCTCCCACCGTCCCACCCGTCCGCCCGTCGGCGCGCATGTGACCGCGCGGGGCGTCGCCTACCGCCTCTGGGCCCCCGACCACGCGCGCGTCACCGTGCTCCTGCACGGCGACGATCCCGCCGCGCCCCGCCGCGAACTCGAACTCGCCGGCGACGAGCACGGTTTTTTCTCCGGTCTCGACGAGGCCGGCCGCGCCGGCGACCGCTACCGCTTCCGCCTCGACGACGACGTTGTCGTGCCCGACCCCGCCTCGCGTTTCCAACCGGAGGGCGTGTTCGGTCCCTCCGAGGTCGTCTCGCCCGCCGATTACGTCTGGCAACACCCCGCCTGGCGGCGCCCGCCCCTGCGCGGCCGCGTGCTCTACGAGCTGCACCTCGGCGCCTTCACCCGCGAAGGCACCTACGCCGCCGCCATCTCGCGCCTGCCCCGGCTGGCCGAGCTCGGCGTCAACACCCTCGAGCTCATGCCGCTCGCCGATTTCCCCGGCGACCGCAACTGGGGCTACGACGGCGTCTTCCCCTTCGCCCCCGCCCGCTGCCACGGCCGCCCCGACGAACTCCGGGCGCTCATCGACGCCGCCCACGGCCACGGCCTCGCCGTCGTGCTCGACGTCGTTTACAACCACCTCGGTCCGGTCGGCAACACCCTGCCCGCCATCACCCGCCGCTACTTCCACTCGCTCCACAAGACCCGCTGGGGCGACGCGCTCAATTTCGACGGCCCGCGCTCCCGCCCCGTGCGCGACTTCTTTCTGCAAAACGTCGCGTATTGGCTCGACGAATACCGCGTCGACGGCCTGCGGCTCGACTCCATCGACTCCATCCCCGACGAGTCGCCCGTCCACCTGCTCTCCGAGATCGCCACCATCGCCCGCTCGCGCGGCGCCTTCGTCATCGGCGAGGACTCGCGCAACCTCGCCTCGGTCGTCACCCCCGCCATCGCCGGCGGCCTCGGCCTCGACGGCATGTGGGCCGACGATTTTCACCACAACCTTCGCGTCACCCTCACCGGCGAACGCCGCGCCCACCTCGGCAGCTTCGCCGGCACCACCGCCGAGCTCGCCGAGATCCTCGCGCGCGGCTGGTTCTACCGCGGCCAATACTTCCCCCACTGGGAACGCGAACGCGGCACCGATCCGTCGCAGCTCCCGCCCGAGTCGCTCATCTACTGCATCTCCAACCACGACCAGGTCGGCAACCTGCCCCATGGCGACCGCCTGCTCGCCCTGTCCAATCCGGCCGCCTATCGCGCCGCCTCGATGCTGCTCTGCCTCTCCCCCGCCACGCCCCTGCTCTTCATGGGCCAGGAGTGGGGCGCCTCCACGCCCTTCCTCTATTTTTGCGAGCACCCCGACGACATCGGCCAAAAAGTCATCGAGGGCCGCGCGCGCGAGTTCGCCCACCACTTCGACGAGGCGGGCGAGACGTCCGGGCGCCCCCTGCCCAACCCGCAGGCGCGCGAGACCTTCGAGGCCTCCAAACTCGATTGGGATGAACGCGAAAAACCCGAGCACGCGCCGCTGCTCGCCCTGCACCGCGACGTGCTCCGGCTGCGCGCCGCGCAATGGATTTTCCAGTCCGCGCCCCGCACGCTCTGGCGCGCCTGGGCCGTCTCGGACCATCTGCTCGGGCTGCGGTGGTTCGATCCCGCCGGCGACTGGTTGTTGCTGGTCTCGCTCACCCAGAAAAACGGCGCCCGGGCCGGCGGCCTGCCCGCCCTCGGCCTGCCGCCCGACGAGGACCTGGCGCCGCCGCCCGGCCGACACTGGAAGGTCTGGCTCGACAGCAACGCTCCCAAATACGTCGGCGACCCCGAGGAGCCCTGGCAAATCGCCAGCTTCGAGGCCGGCGCCTTCCACCTCGCGACCCCCGGCGCCGCGCTCTTCCGCGCCGTGTAGGGGGGCCAAACAGCCGCGCATGGCACCACGGATTCCCCGGATGGGCACGGATGGCCGAGCCCGGGGTAACCAGACGGCCCGACGCCGTTCCGATCCGAGGAAAGTAGCGCGCTCACTCCGTGAGCGCCGCTCTGGGCGGCGGTCCCCTCGGTGATCACGTTTTGTAAACCGCTAATAATCGCTAAGGGACGCTAAACCAGAGCGTAAGGGTGAGGGTGGGTATCGCCCCCATCTGCCGGATGCGCCGCGCCGCCGAACCTTCCGGAAAGTAGAGCGCTCACTCCGTGAGCGCCAGCGCTGCTCTGGGCCGCCGTCACCGCCCGTCTCTCATCACTCGCTCCGGCGGACGGAGCGCACACCAACGAAAAAAGGGCGGTCGGGAGAGTAAACTCCCGCCGCCCCGCGACCCTCTCGGGTGGATTAAAAGCCTACGCCCGCAACTGCGCCCGCGCTTACGCCGAGGCGGAGCCGGACGAACCGGGAGCCGGCTTCGTGGTGGCCGAGGCGGCGCCGGGCGCGGAGGTTTTTTCCGGCTTCACCAGCTCGCCGCTGAGGTCCTTGTGAATGGCGGGGCCGTCGGCCTTTTTCGGCAGTTCGGCGTGGGCGGCGGTGGCCGTGGCCACGGCGATGGCGGCGGCGGCCGGCAGGGCGGCGCGCAGCGGGGAGGGCGCGTGGGCGTCGGCCCGCTCGTCGGCGCGCGCCGAGGCGGCGACGGACTTGTGGTGGTCGGCGCGCATGCCCTCCTCGAGGATCGACTGCGGCACGTCCTTCAAGCCCCAGATCAGGCCGGTGTAGGAGAGCAGTTTCAGGCCGTAGTAGGTGAGATCGATCTCCCACCAGTAAAAGCCGTTGCGCGTGCAGCTCTGGTAGCGGTGGTGGTTGTTGTGCCAGCCCTCGCCGAGACAGATGATCGCGAGGATGAAGCTGTTGCGCGAATCGTCCTCGGTCTTGAAGCGACGTTTGCCCATGAGGTGGGCCATCGAGTTGATGCAGGCGGTGCCGTGGAAAAGCGCGGTCGTGCTGATGAAGAAGCCCCACACCAGCATCTGGAGACCGTTGGTGCCGAGGCCCGGCGCGAAGCGCTCGAGCAGGGCGCCGAGACCAAACATCGAGGCGGCGAAAAGGATGGGCACCACGAGGTCGAAGCGGTTGAGCCACACCAGCTCCGGGAACTTCGCCAGATCCTTCACCTTCGAGTAGTCGGTGGGGAAGTTGCGGCGCGAGGTGATCCAGCCGATGTGCGACCAGAGAAAGCCGTGAACGTGCGGCGAATGCGCGTCCTCGGGATCATCCGAGTGCTGGTGGTGGTGACGGTGATGGTAGGCCCACCAGAGGCCGCCGCGCTGCACCGTGGTGCCGCCCCACAGGGCGAGGAAAAACTGGCCCGCGCGGGAGGTGGAGTAGGTCTTGTGGGAGAAATACCGGTGATAGATGCCGGTGACCGCGAACATGCGGACGAAGTAGAGAAACACCGCCGACCAGGCGGCGAAGGCGCTGACGCCCACCCACAGCACCCCGAAGCAGCCGAGGTGCAGGATGACGAAGGGCATGACGCGCACCCAATCCACCCTGTCGGGCTCGTTGCGCATTTTCTCCGCCCCACCGGGGCAGTAATCGGAATCGACCCACTGGACGACGGCGGTGGCCAGACGACTCCAGAGGGTGGGACGGACGGTTTTTTCAGACACGATGACTAAGGGACGAGGGTTGCTACTTTCCGACCGTCTATGACGGCCGGATATCGCCTAAGTTCAGCGCTATCCGCGCCGGAGCAAGGTCGGTTTCTACGCCCGGCCCCGCCTCCATGCCCTCATCCGCACCGATTTCCAAGCGCCGCGGCCAACGCGAAAGGGTGGAAAGAGGGGGGCGCTCGCTGTTTTCGAGCGGGATGCGATTTTGCCACGGAGGGCACGGAGCGCGGGCTCACGGAGGCCACGGAGGTCGGGTCCGGCGTCGGGTCGCGTTTCCGTGGCGGCCGGAGCTTTTTTGTGCACCGCGTTCCCCGCCGGAGCCTTCCGGAAAGTAGCGCGCTACCTCCGGGAGCGCGGGTTTGGGTGGCGAGCCCCGTCCGTCCCCCGCGTCGGGCGGGGTCTTCGGGTTCAGGCGTGGTTGGCCCAGCAGGCCAGTCCGGCGAGTCCGGTGGCGAGCCCGAGCGCGATGAGGCCGAGGCAACCGCCCTTGCCCTTGCGGGCGGGGGCCGCCGGCGTGGGCGGGAACTGGTCGGGGAATTTCGTCCTCAGGCCGGCCTCGATCAGCTCGATTTCTTCCTTCGATTCCTTGAGCCCGAGCCCGGTGGCCTGGCGGTGGAGTTTGATGGCCTCGATCTTGTTGCCGCCGCGCAAGGCGTCGGCGATGGCGTTCATTTGAGAGCCGGTGGGGGTGGACATGGGATCGGCGGCCTGTGGTTGTTCGAAAATTACGGAAGATCGTCCCCGGCCTCGGGCTTCACGGGCGGAATCTTGGCGAGCACCGCACGGAATTTTGCTTTGTCGCCGCGGGCGGCACGAGCGGCGAGGTGGCGTTCGGCGTCGAGCGCGGAAAGCTTTTCGGCCACGGCCAAGCTGATGAGCTGGTTGATGGAGACGCCATCCTCGTCGGCGAGGCGCTTTGCGTGGCGATGGAGAGAGTCGGGAAGACGGAGGCTGAGCGTGCTCACGGGCGGAGAAGATCGAGTATTTGAGCGGGGCCGAGGATGCGAACACCGAAACGCTCGGAACCGGAAAAGTCGCGGTGATTGTGAGTGATGATGGCCTCGGCGCCGCCGGCTACCGCAAGTTCGAGAACCAAGTCGTCGCGTGGATCGGAAAGCTGGGGGCGCCAAAGGAAATTGATGCGGACGGGATCGGCGATTGATGCGAAGAAATCTAAAAAATCGTCGATGTCGGCCGTGGTCAGGTGCGGGAATTTGCTCGGGCGATGGAGCGCGTCCTCGTATTCGAAGAACAACGGCGTTGAAATGATGGGTTCGATCTTTGGATGAGGAAGAAGGGAAATGAGTTGGAACGAAGCTCCAGAAGAAGAGCGCAAGGCGGAGAAGAGGACACAGGTGTCGAGGACGACTCCCACGGTGGTGTCGTCGGCAATGCCGAATTCGGGTCAGGCAAGCAGCCCGATTCGCCGGAGGCGGGCCAGCAGGCGGCGCTCGTGCGAGCGGCGCAGCTCGTGTTCCCAGAGCCGGAGCACCCGCCAGCCGGCGGCGCGGAGGCGGCGGGTGACGAGCCGGTCCCGCGCCTGATTGGCGGCGATCTTGGCCGACCAGAAGTCCGCGTTTTGTTTGGGGCGGGTGGCGTGCAGCGGGCAGCCGTGCCAAAAACAACCGTCCACGAAAACGGCGATCCGGAGTTTGGGGAAAACGAAGTCGGGTCGAACGCGGAAGGGCTTGGGGGGCGGGGCCGGGGTGGGGGCGAAACGAGTCCCTCGTTCCGCTGCGCGGGGCGGAGTTTTTCCGGGCGTTTTTCCGGACGTGGCGGAAGCGCGGAGCGCTTTCGTGGATCGAGGAGCCGCGACGCGTAGCGTCGTCCCGCGCCGCCAGCCGGTGACACCGAGCGCGCGAAACACGGCGACGAGGCGCAGTTCGGTGGAGGCGTTGCCGCTGCTCCGCACCTTGGCCATGAGCGCGGAGCGTTGGGCGGGGGTGAGGATGTCGGTCATGGCGACGCGACCGAAGTCTAGCCGCGCGGCCAACGGCTCAACGGTCGTTGGCGGGCGGACCGCACATAGAGAATGCGCAAGGTTTGTCCGCGCAGCGTGTAGGTGATGTGGTATTTGAAGCGAGGCAGGTAGCCTCGGCGAATACCGGGACCTATTTCCGGGCAGGATTCGGGAAAAGCGCGGACGCGTGTTTCCCATGCGGCATACTCATCCAGAAACGCGTTTCCCAGCTTGCCTTCCGCCTCGAGATAGCGGGCGGCGGCGATCAATTCGGCTTCGGCGAGCCGATTGAACGAGACCTTCATCGCAACGCGGCGCGGGCGCGTTTAAGCACGGTCGCGGAAGGCGTGCCGGCGTCGCCGTCGATGTCCATCTGCAAGGCGCGCAGAGCACTGACGGTAGCTAGTTCGATGTCCACCAGCCGTTGCCGGATTTCCGGACCGGCCAGTTTGGACTTGGTCGGAGCGCGGCGGGGGCGTTTTGCGGAAATCGGCGCGGTGGGCATGTGATCAGGCTAGCGGCGCGCCTCTGTCGGGCAAGCCATCCCAAGCTCAGGCGTGGTCGAGGCAGGCCTGGATGTCGTTGCGGGTGAGCGCGGGGTATTCGACGAGCAGATCCTCGGCGGAATCGCCGGCCGCCATAAACTCGAGGACGGTCTGAACCGGAGTTTTGGGAAAACGAAGTCGGGTCGGACGCGGAAGGTTGTCGGGGGCGGGACGAAACGAGTCCCTCGTTCCGCTACGCGGGACGGGGTTTTCCCGGACGTGGCGGAAGCGCGGAGCGCTTTCGTGGATCGAGGAGCCGCGGCGCGGATGACCGCGCCGCGCCGCCAGCCGGTGATGCCCAGCGCGCGAAAGACGGCGACGAGGCGCAGCTCGGTGGAGGCGTTGCCGCTGCTCCGCACCTTGGCCATGAGCGCGGAGCGTTGGGCGGGGGTGAGGATGTCGGTCATGGCTTGTCGAGGCCCGGCCGGCCAGCCACCGCGGTGGTCGCGGGTCGATGGCGATAGCGCTCCATCATGCCGGCAAAGTTGCCGAGATCCCGGCTCCGGCAAGCTCGGGGACTTGTCATGGAGACCCGCCTCGGCATCTTTCCGGGAAATGCCGGTCGCCATCAAAAAGCCCGCCAAGAAAGCCGCCCGCAAGGCAGGCCCGTCCGCCCGTGCCGCTCGCGCTCCCCGTCCGCTCGCGCCCGGGAAGCCCACCGCCGGGTTTCTCGCCGGAACGATGATTGTCGGTCCTGGTTTTGATCCGGCCGCGCCGGCCTTTTCCGCCGTCGAGTGGGAAAAGTGAAATTTGTCCTCGATACCCATGCCGCCCTCTGGTGGGCGGTGGCGGACCAAAGGATGGGGGCCGATGCCGCACGGCGGATGCGAAAGCTGACGACCGCCGACTTGGCGATTTCCGACGTCACTCTGAGCGAGTTGGCGCGCATCATTCGCGACCCGAAGAAAGACGCGTTCGTGAAGACCGGTCGTCTGGCTTGGCTCACGGCATTTTCCAGCGGCTTCACCGTGGTTCCGGTCGCCGCAGCCTTCGCTGATCGGGCCGCCTACTTTCATTCGCTCATCGCGACCCCTGCGACCGGCATATCCTCGCGACCGCCGACGTTCTGGGCCTTCCGCTTGTCACCGTGGACGGCACGTTAACCCGGTGCGCGGCCTCCGTCGGCGTGCGCGTCGTTTGGTGACGCGGATCGCCGAATCCAAGGCTTTTCGGCGAAGCCCAGCTCTTTCGCGGCCGCGATGATCTTCACCGTCCCGCGTCGCCAGCCGGTGACGCCGAGCGCGCGAAACACGGCGACGAGGCACAGTTCGGTGGAGGCGTTGCCGCTGCTCCGCACCTTGGCCATGAGCGCGGAGCGTTGGGCCGGGGTGAGGATGTCGGTCATGGCTCGAAGCAGGATTGGCCGCTACCGGGCGCAGCGACATCGGACGAGCGGCGCGGAAGGCGCGAAAAATCGAGGCTTGCGCGTTGGTGCCAGGTAAAACCAGGGTTTTGCCAGGTAAAACCAGGCATATGCCGGGTAAAACCTGGTATGGATCTTCTATCCCAGCTTTTTCTCTCCGAAATCCGGGCTGCCTTGTTTCGCCTGTTTTTCGGCCCGTCCTCGCGTCGCCTGTATCGGGCGGAAATCATCGCCCGCTTCGATTTTGCCGGGCGCTCCGTGGAGGAGGAGCTGGAGAAGCTGGTTCGTTTGGAACTGTTGCACACGACCAAGGACGGCAACCGACGCTACTATGAGGTGAACCGGACACACCCGTTCTATCCCGAGTTGCGCGGCATCGTGCTCAAGACGGGCGGCCTGCGGGACGTGCTCGTCGATGCGCTGAAGGGCGCGAAAGTGGAGCACGCCTTCGTGTTCGGCTCCATCGCCGCCGGCACGGAGACGGCGGAGAGCGACGTGGATTTGATGGTGATCGGGACCGCGACGCATCGCCAGGCGGCCTCCGGTTTGCGGCGCGCGAGCGAGACGCTGTCGAGGGAGATCAATCCGCACTTCTTCACCACCGATGAATTCTTCGGCCGTCTTGCGAAGCGGGATCATTTTTTGGGTGACGTGATGGCGAAACCGAAGCTCTTCATCGTGGGAGACAACCATGAGTTTGCCGACTTGGCTCAGCGCCGGCTGGCTGCAACGCCACCAGACAAGTCCTGAGGAAATCCGGGACCTGTGGCTGATCGCGGAGCGCGACCTGAAGGACGCGGCCTCCGGCGGCATTTCGCACGACTGGCAATTCGGCATCGCCTACAACGCCGCGCTGAAGCTCTGCACGATCCTGCTCCATGCGGAGGGCTACAAACCTGCCAAAGGGCAGCTCGCGCATTTCCGCGTGCTTTCGGCGCTGCCGCACATTCTCGGCGAGCATCGCCAAGGCGACGCCGACTACCTCGACGGCTGCCGCCAAAAGCGGAACACGGTGGAATACGACTACGTGGGCGGAGCCTCGAAAGCGGAGGCCGAGGAATTGATCGCCTTCGGACGCGAGTTGCAGGCGGAGGTCGGAATGTGGCTACGGGAAAAACACCGGCGCCTCGCGCCCACGTGACCTGTCTTGGTGTGTGCTTACCGGATCGGGAGTTCGATGAAAACGAAGTCGGGTCGGACGCGGAAGGGCTTGGGGGCCGAGGCCGGGGCGGGGGCGAAACGAGTCCCTCGTTCCGCTACGCGGGGCGGAGTTTTTCCGGACGTTTTTCCGGACGTGGCGGAAGCGCGGAGCGCTTTCGTGGATCGAGGAGCCGCGACGCGCAGCGTCGTCCCGCGTCGCCAGCCGGTGACACCGAGCGCGCGAAACACGGCGACGAGGTGTAGCTCGGTGGAGGCGTTGCCCTTACTCGGCACCTTGGCCCTGAGCGCGGAGCGTTGGGCGGAGCCGATGCGGGGGGACGAAACGGGTTCCCAATTCCGCTACGTGCGGTGTTCGAAACGTGGCGGAAGTGCGGAGCGCTTTCGATGGCACGAGCGCGTTGACGATGTATGTTGCGCCCGGCTCGATCAAAGCCCGGCTGGCACGACGAAGTAATGCTATATCCGGATCATTCGTGAAACACCCGCTTTTCAGTCGAGTCGCCTTGGCCGTGGACATGCCGGCCGAAGGTTTGCGCCGAGGGGACGTCGCGACGGTGGTGGAGTGGCATCCCGCGCCGACGCCGGCGGACGAGCCGGCCTATTCCGTGGGGGCTTTTAGCGCCGTGGGAGACACCGTCGCGGTGCTGACCGTGCCGGAGTCGCACCTGGGTCCGCTGCGCAGCGACGAGGTGCTGACGGTGCGGAGCTTGGCGGCGTGAGCGGGCTTGTTTACCCGCCGCCTACTTCGCCGCCGCCAGCTTCGTCGCGGCTAGCAGCCTGTCGGGCTTAGGAAAACGAAGGACCGTGAAATTTCGGGGAGTGC
>CBINNW010000115.1:0-16887 GCA_966252115.1 uncultured Akkermansia sp. | reverse complement strand
AACTCGATCTTGCTGCGCTTGAAGCCGGGGGTGTTCACGTTCGCCAGGTTGTTGGAGATCGTGTTCAGGTTGAGCTGCTGGGCTTCCATGCCGGTGGCGGCGGAGTAGAGCGAGAGGTTCATGGCGAGCTTGTAGTTTTGAGGTGGATACGCGCGGCGGCGCCTCAGCCGAGCATGTCGAGCATGCGCTGGGTGGTCTGGTCGTGGCTCTGGATGAGCTTCTGGTTGGCCTCGTAGGCGCGGGCGATGTTCACGAGGTCCACCATCTCGCGCAGGGGGGCGACGTTGCTGGATTCGAGGTGGCCCTGGACGAGGAGGGGGTTCTCGACCGGGACGGGCTGGACGCCGTCCATGGGCAGGAAGACGCCGGCGGAGACGGGCACGAGTTGTTTGTTGTCGGGGAAGCCGACGACCGCGAGGCGGCCGAGGGGCGTCTCGCCCTGAAAGATGGTGCCGTCCTCGTTGAAGGTGATCTCGCCGCCCTGCGGGAGGAGTTGGACGGGGTTTCCGTCGTCGGTGAGGATGGGCTTGTCCTGGGCGGTGACGAGGGTGCGGTCGGGGCGGAGGCGGAGCTCGCCGGCGCGGGTGTAGGCGCGTTGGCCGTCGTCGAGCTGGATCTCGAAAAAGCCCTCGCTCTGGAGCGCGACGTCGAGCGGGCGGCGGGTGGGCTCGGTCTCGCCGAACTGGAAATCGATGCCGTAGGTGGCGCGGGGGAAGGAGAGCGATTCGCCGTCGCCGCGGCCGATTTTGCCGCCGGTCTCCGCCTGGAGTTCGCCGGCCTGGACGGCGGAAAACTCGACCGTGCGCTTCTTGTAGCCGGCGACCTGGCCCGAGGTGATGTTCTGCGTCACGGCATCCTGCCACCTTTCGAGGGCGGAGAGGGAGGAAGCGCTTTGGTAGAGGCCGATGCTCATGACCCGCAGGCCTAAGCATCAGAGGTGCCACGTTTGTAAGTAACTGGGGTGGCGAGGGAAGCGGTGGGCGGTTTCGGGGTGGGTAAGTTTTTCCCCGCCGCTCGGGGGGGGCGACGCGGGCCTCGGGCGGGGAGGGGCGGCGGGGGGGGCGGGGGGGCGCCATCGCGTTTGCGTGGCGGAGCGGTTTGCGCACGGTGGAGGGTTCCATGTCCGACCGCCCGCCCGCGCCCGAGCGCACCGTCCGCCCGCCCAGTTCCGAACGCACGATCCTGGTCACGCTCGCGGCGGTGCAGTTCACCCACATCCTCGACTACATGATCATGATGCCGCTGGGGGCCGGCCTCATGCGGGTGTTTGAGCTGACGCCGTCGCAGTTCAGCCAGTTGGTGGCGGCGTATGGCGGGGCGGCGGCGGTGGCGGGTCTGTCGGGCGGCTTTTTCCTGGACCGGATCGACCGCAAACGGGCGCTGTTTTGGCTCTACGTCGGCTTCACGCTGGCGACGCTCGCGTGCGCTCTGGCGCCGACGCATCACGCCTTGTTGGCGGCGCGCATAGCGGCGGGTGTTTTTGGCGGCCTGGCCGGTTCGGTGGTGGTGGCGATGGTGGCCGACGTGGTGCCGCCGGAGCGGCGCGGGCGGGGCATGTCGTTCGTGATGACGGCGTTTCCGCTCGCCTCGGTGGCGGGGGTGCCGCTGGGCATCGCGCTGTCCAACCGTTTCGAGTGGCACGCGCCGTTTTTCCTGCTGGTCGGTCTGGCGGGGCCGATCCTTTTCGCGATCGGTCGTTTCCTGCCGCATCGGCCGCCGCTGGCGGGGGCGGCCTTGGTGGCGCCGCTGGCCCAGATGCGGCGGCTGCTTTCGGAGCCGATCCACTGGCGGGCCTTCGCGGTGACGGCGGCGCTGGTGGCGGCGGGCGGGAGCATCATCCCCTTCATGGCGCCGAGCTTGGTGGCGAACGTGGGCATCACCGAGGAGCGGTTGCCGTGGGTGTATTTTTTCGGCGGTTTGGCGACGTTCTGCTCCACGCCGATCGTCGGCTACTTCACGGACCGGCGGGACAAATTCCATGTGCTGGCGGTGCTCACGGGGCCGGCGATTTTGGCGACCCTGCTGGTCACGCATCTGGGGCCGGCGCCGCTGTGGTGGGTGCTGCCGGTGACGACCCTGTTTTTCGTGGGCATGGCCGGGCGTTTCGGTCCGGCGAGCACGCTGGTGGCGAACGCCGTGGAGCCACGCTTCCGCGGTGGTTTCATGAGCCTGAACTCCGCCGTGCAGCAGGGCGCGAGCGCGTTGGCCAACCTGGTCGGCGGCGCGCTCATCTCGCGCGACGCGGCGGGGCACCTGCTCGGCTACGGGCGGGTGGGGTGGCTCGCGTCGGGGGCCTTCCTGCTCACCCTGCTGCTCGCGCATCGTCTGCGCGCGGCCGCGCCCCACGCCGCGATCAACCCCCGGGTCCCCGCCGCCGCGCCCGCCCCGCTGGGCGCGACGACGGAAACGTGAACGGCGTCGCGGCTTTCCGTTTGCGAGCGGGGGCTTTGCGAATCACCTTGGGCGGCATGTTCGACCTCATCAAAAAAACCCTGCTCGCGGGCGTGGGCGCCGCTGTTGTCACCAAGGAAAAAGTCCAGGACACCCTCGAGGACTATGTCCGCCAGGGGAAACTCAAGGCCGACGACGCCCGCATCATCGCGGAGAAAATCGCCGAGCGCGGCCGGCGGGAGTTCGAGGAGATGAGCCAGCAGGCCTCGGCCAAGGCGTCGGAGCTTTTTAATCGCCAGGACGGCGCCGTCACTGCCCGGCTCGCGGCGCTCGAGGCCCGGGTGGCCGCGCTCGAGGCGGCGGCCAATCCCGCGCCCGCGCCGACCCGCAACGGGGAGCCGTGAGGGACCCCGAAAAAGTCGGGAGCCGGAATTCAATATTCGTTCAGTATTCGGAATGAATCCACCATGCGGCCCGGCCGCGCCGCACCTATCCCGCTGACTCCCGACCTCCGGCTTCCGACTTCTTTTCCCGCGCCCCCGTGACCCCCTTCAGCCTCGTCAACCACGCCGTTCGCGCCAAGGAGATCATCGCGGTCGCGGCGCGTTGCGGGTTCGGGGAACTGCTCGATCAACTGGAACTGCCGCCGGGGTTTTGGCAGCGTTTTATCCCTCGTCCGAAACATCGGCGTCCCGCCTACGAACGCATCCGCGTCGGGCTGGAGGAGCTGGGGCCGGCATTCATCAAGGCGGGCCAGCTCCTCAGCATGCGGCCCGACGCGCTGCCGCCGGCGTTGATCATCGAACTGCGCAAGCTGCGCAGCAACGTGGCGCCGCTGCCCTTCGCCGAGATGCGGCCGGTGCTGGAGGAATCGCTCGGGCGTCCCATCGCGGAGGTGTTTTCCGAATTCGACGAAAAACCGGCGGCGTCGGCCTCCCTCGCCCAGGTGTATTTCGCCCGGCTGCACGACGGTCGCGAGGTGGCGGTGAAAATCCAGCGGCCGGGCCTGCAACGGGTGGTCGAGACCGACCTCGATCTGCTGAGCTTTTTCGCCGGGCAGCTCCACGCGCGCATCTCCGGTTTGCAGCCCTACGATCTGCCGGCGGTGGTCGCGGAGGTCAGCGCGGGGGTGCTGCGCGAGCTGGATTTCACGCACGAGGCGCGCAACCAGCGCTACTTCACCGCGACCAACCCCAACCCCGAGCACGTCTTCGCGCCGGAGGTGGTGGAGGAGCTTTCGGACGAACTGGTGCTGGTGATGCAGCGGATCATCGGCCGGCCGGTGGATTCGCCCGCGCTCACCCCGGAGGCGGCCGCCGATCTCGCCCGCGCCGGCGCCGCGTCCCTGTTTCACCAAGTCCTGGTGGCGGGCTTTTTCCACGCCGATCCGCACGCGGGCAACGTGCTCGTCACCGCGGACGGGCGCCTGTGTTTTCTCGACTGGGGTCTGGCCGGGCACCTCACGCGACGCCTCCGGCACGCGCTCGCCGACCTCTTTCTCGCGGCGGTGGAGCAGGACGCCGAGCGCATCGTGCAAATCGCGGCCGAGCTCGGCAGCCCCGCCGGACGGGCCGACCTGCGCGCGATGGAGCGCGACGTCACGCTCGCGCTGCGCGAGGATTTTAACCGCGCCATCGGGCATGTGAACACCGGCCGCGCGATGTTGAAGCTGCTGTTCATCTTCGGCCGCAACGGCATCTCGATCACCAGCGACTATTCGCTGATGGCCAAGGCGGTGCTCTCCATCGAGGAGATCTCCAGCACGCTCGATCCGCACTTCGATCTGCGCCGCGCCGCGCGCCCGGTGTTTCTGGCGCTGCGCAAGGAGCGCACCGGGCCGCGCGCGGTGGTGCGCGACACGCGGGCGATGCTGCGCGCCACGCTCGGCAGCCTGCGCGATCTGCCCGGCGAGCTGCACCGCATCATCCGTCGCGTGGAGCACGACGAGTTGACCATCAAGTTTCAGCACCAGGGCCTCGACGACCTGGACGACGCGCTCAAGACCTCGGCCAACCGGATCGCGCTCGGCTTCATCAGCGGCAGTCTGCTGATCGGCAGCTCGCTCATCGTCGCGGCGAAGGGCGGGGCGAACAACGGCCTCAGCATCACCGGCTATGTCGTCGCCTCGCTGATCGCCGCCTACGTCGCCTACGGCATCTACAAGGAGGGCGGGAAGTAACGTCGGCGGCCGGGCGGGGCGGCGGGGCTTGGCGGGGCGCGGCGGGGTTCGGTGGCTGCTTC
This sequence comes from uncultured Akkermansia sp., assembly GCA_966252115.1. Classification (GTDB taxonomy): domain Bacteria; phylum Verrucomicrobiota; class Verrucomicrobiia; order Opitutales; family Opitutaceae; genus IMCC26134_A. The sequence goes on along the minus strand of CBINNW010000115.1, from coordinate 12,255 downwards.
GGTCGTTTCCGCGGTGGAGGGGCGAGTGGAGCGACGCCGACCCACCGGGAGGCCCGATCCGGATACACGATGCGCGGTGCGTCCGGCTGGTGCGCACCGGCGCGTGCGTGGCGCGCTTACGGCGCCGCCCCATCCAGCTTCGCGAGAGCCGCCCTCGCCGCCGTGCGCAGGCGATAGTCGGGGCTGTTTTCGTAAGCCTGCACCCGCGGCCGATCCTCCGGCTCTCCATGCGCGCCCAGCGTGGCGATGGCGGAGACCTTCAGCATGAGGGGAGACTGGCTGTCGCCCAGAGCGGCGCGCGCCGCCCGGCGTCCTCGCTCTCCGTCGGCCGCGCCCAGCACCTGAAGCGCGGCGATCTTGCAGGCGTTGGCCTGTTGCGGATGGGCGAGCACGCGCTCGGCGCGCTGGGCGATTTCCAGGGGGCCGATCAGCGACGGATCTCCTCGATGCAGGCGTTCCAGCGCGATCAAGGCGGTGCCCGCCAGGATGTATTCGGTGTTTTCGCTCTGCCCGCGCAGAAAGTCGGTGGCGTTTTTGCGGGATGTTTCGTCCTCCAGCCGAAGGGCGAGATCGGGAATCTTTTGCAGCAAATATTCACGCCAAGCCGCGTCCTGCCCGCTGTCGGACGCCAGGGCCAGAAACGCCTCCAGAAGATCGGGGCCGACCCGATTTTGCGCGATCAGGGCGTCCGCGACGTTGTTTTTTAGGCCCCGAAGTTCCGGCGCGCGTAGCTGATCACCGTCGTCGGCTCGTGCCAAAAAGGCCTTCAGCGCCTCGACGTCCTCCTCCACGAGGTTTTTTCCCAAACGATAGGTCGCCCGATGTCGTTCCGCGTAAACCTGCGCGCCTGCTTCGGTGATCACGTTTACCAGCGGATCCGCCGCGCGGAGATCCGCGAGTATCGCGCAGGCGAGAGTCGCGGCGAGGCGCGCGGCCGCGCCCGACGAACCACGAGAGCGGGGGCGAGTCGTGATCGACGGGGCGGGGGAGGGAAGGGACGGGTGCGGGGAGTTGCGGGTTCTCATGAGATTGTCTGGCTGGATTTTTGGTCGCGCCGGGCCGATGCGTTTACGTGCGACCCTGACCTATGGCTTATCCCATTCACCTATCCCGCCAAGCGTGAGCAGGTGAAGCGACGTGCATGACCGGGTGTCTCCGGCCTTTCGGGTGCGGGCTTCCGCTGGGAGCGTATTCTATCTTTTAGTATTTGATGAAGAAAGACTTAAGATTGTATTTCGTGCCCAACTCGCGCTTGGATTTACGTTAAACCATCGAAGAGAAATCACTCTTTGACGCGGGCTACACGGTAAAGGGAGGGTAATGAATACCCGTCTCGCATTAGGAAATCCTCCCTACGCTCTACTCCGTCAACGCCACCTCGTTCTACCTTAGATGAAGCTACCAAATATCCCCTCCCTGCTCGCCCTGCTCCCGATTGCGATGGCACCCTGTTTTGGCGCTGTCGGCGTGGTCGATTCCTTCAGCGGCGACGGTTTGGGGGAATACACCCTCTCCCGCATCCAGGACGATAATTCGGCGAGCAACGCGGAGTTTGTGGAGAACGGCGGGAGGTTTTACGTGAAATACACCGGGGCCAATGCGCTCGAGCAGGCGCTGTTCCTGAGGGACGATGTGGGTCTGGAGGTGGGCCAAGTGTTGTCGGTCGAGACCAGTTTCCCCAACAACAACATGGGGTATGATTTGGGTTTGGTCGTCGCTTCGACCGCCACGCCCGTCGCCTTGTCGAGCGGCTCGGCGGGCAATGTGCGCGACAACGCGTCCAACGATTGGGTCGCGATCTCGCTTCGCCCGAATCAGAACGCCGTGCGCCTGAACCGAACCTTCGGGACCAGCTATATTTCCGCCGGCATCGGCGAGGTCGGCGCCGTCAATGAAGACACGGTGGCGAGCCTGTTTATCGAGCGGGTGTCGCAGTATGAGTTCAAGTTGGGCTACACCACCCCTGCGGGCGTCGTCAGGGTCTTGAATACCTTCACCGCCCCGGAGGGCTCGCCCATCGGCGGAGCCATCGGGTTTTACGCCGACGTCCGCTCCAACGGCACGCTCATCGGGGGTATGGACAATTTGAGGATTTCGACCGTCCCCGAAGCCTCCGACCGGGGCACGGTCATCATGATCTCGTCGGTCGGACCGTGGATCCTGCTACTCCTGCCCGCCTTGGCTTGGTCCGGTCCGTTTTCGGCGCGCCGTCGCCGACCCGCCGCCCTCGCAAGTCGGGCTGCCGATGAGAGCAGCGGTCCCGGCGGTCCGGGCTGATCGAGCCCGGGCTGATCGACCCTGGTGCCGGGCTACCCGCGCTTGTGGTCGATCAACCAGACGCCTTCCCGCTTCCTTTATCCGCCGCGCGCGTGCGTTCGCTCCCTCCCTTCCCGCCTTCAGCCCCTTCCATTTCTCGTGCCCTCCGCCCTCCGATCTTCGTTCTTCCGATTTGAACTCAGGCTTTTCATCTCAGGCTTTCTGGCTGCGGGCTCGCTCGCCTCGGCCGACGTTTTGCCTTGGCCCTACTCCACGGACTTCGAAGCCGAGGAGGGCTTCACGCTCGGGCCGCTTACGAGTGACCCGACGTGGGCCTTCCCTGATCTGGTGGCCTCGATCACGGGCGATGCCTTCCATGGCGACCAGGCGTTCTCCTTCACCGGCGCCGGCGCCCTGACCCTTCGCGCCCCGGCGGGCACCACCTTCGGGGAACCCGTCATCTGGGTCGATTTTCACTCGCGCCCGGTGTTTTCCCCGCTCACGGCGCTGCCTGCTCCGGCCACCCTGACGGACCCGGCGGGCGCCGGATTCGTGAAAATCGATCAACAGGGCGAACTCTACGCGGTGGACGGCGACGGCTCGGGTGGCGGCGCCTGGACGGCCTCCGGTCACCGCACGGCCCTGGCCGGAGACCACTCCGCCGACTGGCTGCGCATCAGCTACCGCCTCGATTACATCCGCAAGACTTGGGATCTTTTTGTGGACGGTCGGCTCGTGCTTTCGGACCTCGGCTTTCTTGATGCCAGCGTCACCGGCTTTACCGGCTTCTCGCTTCGCGGGGTCGAGGTCGGGGCCACCTCGCTCGATCATCTTTATGTCGGCCCGGAAAACCCCGTTTATGCCGACACCTCCGGCGACGGCCTGCCCGATGCCTGGCTTTCGGCCCACGGGCTAAACCCGGCCCTCGCCCAGCGCTACGCCGACCCCGACCACGACGGGCTCAGCCACTTGCTCGAATTTCAGCTGGGCCTGAACCCCGCCTCGGCCGATACCGATGGCGACGGCGTTTGGGATCGCCGCGAGATCCTCTTCGGCGCCGATCCGACCGTGACCGATCCCTACGTGCTCGGTTCGGTCCCGTTTGGCGAAAACTTCGAGGCCGACGCGCCCGGTCCCTTCGCCGACGGCACCCGTCTGTGGCAGTTTGAGGGCGATTCCGCCGTGAGCGCCGTCATCCAGCGCTCCGCCGCTCCCGAAGGCGCGCAACATCTCGTGCTCACCGGCGGCCCTGTGCGTTTGGAGCGCCACTTCAATGACGCCGGCCAAAACGCGGTCTGGCTGGATTTTCGCCTTCGCGCCCAGCCCCGGCTCGCCGCGCCTGCGGTCAACGCCGATGTCGCCGCCGCCTTTTACTTCACGGATGCCGGCCATCTCATGGCCCTCGACGGCGATGTCTGGCGCTCCCTCGTTCAGGTTTCCGGTTTCGGTTCGCCGGTTCCCGCCTATCAGCGTTTGACCCTGCGTCTCGACTACGCCCGCCAGACGTGGTCGCTGTGGCACGACGGGGTGTTCGTGGCACAGGATTTGGGCTTCGCCAATCCCGTCCCCAACTTTTCCGGTTTTGCCCTCGGCCACCACGAGCGCCTTACCCACCCGGCCGGGCTGGACGGGCTCGTTATCGGCCACTCCGAACCCGCCGATTTTGACACCGATCTCGACGGCTTGACCAACGAGGAGGAGTTCGCCCACGGCACCGATCCCCACCACTCCGACACCGACGGCGATGGTATTTGGGACGGGGCCGAGGTCGCCCACGGCCTCGATCCGCTCGTGCCCGAGGCTCTCGTCGCCCGCCTGGCCCTCCAGCCCGACGGCGCTATGGCTTGGCGCACCTCCTTTGGCGCCGCCGAAGGTTACGCCCTCGGCGCCGATCTGGACCAACAACTGGGTTGGCGGTCCCAATCCGTCACCGTCGATCCCGCCGAGGACGCCGCGCTTCATGCCCCCGACGCCGCCACCCCCGCCAGCCTCGAGCATCTCGTCGCCTCCGATGGCCTGAAAAGCCTCTGGCTGAGCTTCCGTGCCCGGCTCGAGGTCGGCCACCTGCCGGTGCCCGCCTCCCTCTCCGGGCCGCTCGGCGCGCTGTTCGGCTACGGCGCCGAGGGGACCTTGTCCACCTACGACCCCGCCCTCGGCCGGTGGCGCCACCACGATGTCGCGGCCATCGCCGCCGAGTGGAATACCTACACGCTTCATCTCGACTACACCGCCCGGCGCTGGCTGCTCGCCGTCAACGGCCGGCTCGTCGCCCGCGATCTGCCGTTTCTCGATCTCGGCCTTACCACCCTCAATCGTTTGCGCCTCCTGCAAGAGGGAAGCGAGCGCGCGGAGCCCCACCAAGCCCGGCTGGACGATCTTACGATCACCAACGTCGAGCCTGCCGGGCTCGATTTCGATGGAGACGACCTCCTGAACTCCGAGGAGCTCACCCTTGGCACCGATCCCCTCAAGCCCGATACCGACGGCGATGGCATGGCGGACGGCTGGGAAATTGCCCAAGGCCTGGATCTGCTAGATCCCTCCGGCGCCGACTTGGATCTTGATGGCGACTCCCTCACCACCTTGGTCGAGTTCCAACTTGGCACCGATCCTCACGTCTCCGAAGACCGCGTGTCCGGCGTCTTGGTCGCCCAGCTTTGGCGAGATTTCCCCGGTCGGGAGCTCTTGGACCTCACCGATTCGCCCCGCTTCCCGCTGCAGCCCACCGCGCACCTCCGGCTCGACCGTTTGACCCTCCCCTTTAACCACGCTCTCGATTACGGCACCCGTGTCCGCGGCTACCTTTTGCCCCCGTCCGACGGCGACTATGTCTTCTGGCTCGCCGCCGACTACCAGGCCTCTTTCTGGCTGAGCCCCACCGACAGCCCCTTCGACCGCGAGCGCGTGGCGTGGGTGGACTCCGCCACTTGGGCCGGCGACTACAACCTCCTGCCCACCCAGCGCTCCGCCGTTATTTCGCTGAAAGCCGGCCAGGCCTACTATTTTGAGATCCTGCAAAAAGGCGGCCAGGGCTACGACCAGCTCAACCTGGCGTGGCGCGGCTCCAACGGGCTTCGCCAGATCGTCACCGCCAAAGACGTGGCCTCCTTCGCCCGCCGCGCCGACGATCTTGACGACGACGGCCTGCCCGACGTTTGGGAAAGCGCCCACGGCCTCTCCGCCACCCAGGGCCACGGTCTCCACGGTGCCTACGCCGACTTCGATGACGACGGCCTCTCCAATCTGGAGGAATACCAGTTCGGCACCGATCCCACCAACCCCGACACCGACGGCGACGGCATCTCCGATTACGAGGCCGTGGTCCTCCTCGGCGTCGATCCCACCGCCGGCCTCTTCGGCGGCGAACCCGCCACCGTGGCCAGCCTCTCCGGCGCCACCGGCGTGGCCGTCTCCGGCGACTGGGAAACCGTGGACGGCGGACTCGAGGCGCGTGTCCTGCGCGGCAGCGTCGGCTACGCTGTCTCCCTATCCGCGCCCGGCATCTACCGCTTGGACCTCGTTCTTCGCGACGCCTACGAGGCCAACCCCTTCCGCGACTTCGATGTCGAGGTCGTGGTGGATGGCCGCTCCGTCGGCCGCCTGCTTGTCCGCGCCAGCGGCACCGAGACCGGCCTCGGTCAGCTCTATCTCCCGTGGCTGGATGCCGGTGCCCACCGCATCGAGCTCATCTGGCACAACGGTCGCCCGCAGTCCTTCCTGCGTGTCGAGAGCCTCGCTCTGGTCAACCCGAGCACGCTCGACGCCGACGGCGACGGCGTGGCCGATTGGATGGAGTCTCGTCTCGACCAATCCTTCCAGATCGACGCCGAGACCGTGCAGACCGCGATCTCGCCCTTCACCTTGGAGGGCTCCGCCCTCTTCCCCGATTTCCTCACCGCCACCGCCCGCTACAAACAGAGCGGACGCGCCGTGGAGCGTCTCTTCGAGGCCTACGGTCTCAGCACTTCGCTGCATGCACCGAAGGGTCGTCGCCTCGCCCGCCTGCTCGCCGAGGCCGGCGTGGACGATGTCGAGGACCTCGATCCCGCCACTGTCGAGCTCACCGTCGAGCCGGGTCTGGCCCGTCACTTCTTCTCCCACGTGCCGCTCGACCCCGAGGCCCCGGTTCGCGTGCGGGTGGAGGAGGGCGGCGGTGTCCGCACCGTCACCAAAAAGCTGGTGTGGAAACCGCTCAACCTGCTCGCGCTCGAGGAGGGCGCCGAGCTCCACCTGCGCGATTTCGACCAACTCCTGGTCGCCGCCAAGAAAGTCGCCGGCTCCGGCGGCAACGGCGGGCCGGTCACGCTCACCATCGTTCGTCCCGACGAGAGCGAGGAGCTTCATACCCTCAAGCGTCCGGATGTTCTGGAGCTCGGTTTTGACCTGCCGGGGACCTATCAATTCTGGGTCCAGCCCAAGAACCAGCCCGAGCACTTGGCGCTCACCGTCCACGTTCACCGCATCGAGCTGGATCCGCAGCCGATCACCATGGCCAACGCCCTCCGCGAGTGGAGCCCCTCCGCGTTGCCGGAGGAAGTCGTCGTCCAGGCCGATCCCACCGTGCTCTTCGACGAAAAGCTGCCCGTTCAGGCCCCGCGTCGCTTCACCCTCTCCGCCCCCGTCGCCGGCGGTTCCCTCGTCGCCCGTTTGGGCGGCGAGGACGGCCCCGTTGCCGACGCGCTGCGGCTCCAGCCGCTGGTCAACTACAACGCCGAGAGCGACAAGTGGACCATCATTCAGACTTTCCCAGACGGAACGGAACTCTGGAAGGCGACCATTGATCTGGGCGGGGGCCCTCTCCCTCCGGACCTTCGTATCGAAATGCGTGTCGTGGTGGGGGGGGCTTCTTTCGACGATGGCTCGCTGGTGCGGGTCCTGACCGCCGCCGATTTCGACGAGAACGGCATCTACACTTACTTCATGCTACTCGCCCCCGAGGCGCAGGGTTCGGTCTGCCACCAGCGCGTCTTCTTCGACGGGGCCGAGCCGCTCGGTTACCAAGACTAAAATTCTCCTTCCTCTACTTTCCTGCCATGTCACGCTTCTCTCGTTGGGCGCGCTGTGTCCTTGTTTCAGCGCTTCTTCTTCCTGTTGTCGGCCTTTACGCTGACAATAAGTCGGGCAATAATAACAGCAACAAGCCGCCACCGCCTCCTCCGGGTGACTGCCCGCGAGAGGGCTCGGAGCAGGGTTCCTTGAAATATCGGCTAAATTTCGGTTCGGTGCCCTTCGAGGACGGATTGGGGCTCGGCTCCCTGCTTACGATGCAGGTGGAGCCGTCCCCGCTGGTTTTTACACCCCAAATTTTCTATTACCAGCATCCCTTGGCGGCCCAGCTTTCGCGCAAAAACATCGGCGGAGCGAACTGGGATATCGCCGTGGTTGGCACCGACACCTTGCTGTGGGAATTCTCAGTCAATTCCGGCTCGTCGATCGGCTACCCGACCGGACGCAGCGCCGGTCGTCACGAGCGCATCCAGTTGCTCAACTCTAGCCAAGCCCCCGTCAATGCCGGCCAAGGAAATGCCGCGCCTGCCTACGTTCGCCTCGATCTGAAGGATGGTTCTCAACTCCTGCTTTCTTGGTCCACGGACCGGGTGGTTTCTTATCGTTCCCCCACCGGCCGGGTCGTCGCCGTTGCTACCCTTCCCGAGGCCCAGGCTTTGCGTGTCCTAACCGTGGATACCGTGCTCCGTCAGGTGAAGTCCGCCCAAGGTTTGGTCGATCTGGTTCAGCTCGCCAATCAAGTCATGGAGCTCCGGGTTTACCCGCCGTCGGGCGTGGGGGCGTTTAATTCCAGCACCGGCCTTTACGCTGTCCAAGGCAGCCCCTACCGCGTGATCCGCTTTGATAATCCCACCGGCAACCCCTCCCGTTACGACCAGATTCGGATCGTAGAAACTTGGGGCACAAGGACAAAGACCGATCTCTTCACTTACAACTCGGCCATTAAGCAATGGCAGCTCCAGCAGGGCGATGCCTCGGTCTTTCGCAAGGAAGACAAAATCGAGGTGGCCGGCCCCGGTGTCGGCGAGCGCACGCTCACCAAGACGCTCAAGGATGAAAACTCCGTTGTGGTCTCCACTTTGAAGGAGGTCTGGCGCGATTTCCCTTGGAAGGAGGAGCTTATCTCCAAAACCAAGGAGCCCGCCACCCTCAACTACACCGAGACCATCTCCTATTACTCGACCCCCGGTGAGCTGGGCTACACCCAGCCCAAATCCAAGACCTTTCCCGATGGCTACTGGGAAACCTATACTTACGATTCAAACAAGCGCCTGCTGCAGACCGCGAGCCCGTGGAAAGACACCGCGTTTGCGGACGCGGCCACCGGGCCACGTAAGATCGTCGCCAATACTTACATTTCCCTCGCCTCCGGTGACACCGTCGTGGCCAACGACTCCCGGCCTCGCACCGTCACCGAATCCCTTGTCACCACCGCCGGCGGCAGCCCCGTTGTCGTGAAACGCAGCTACTACGTTTACCAAAACGATGCGGCCGGAGTTTACACCGAAATCGAGGAGCAGGCCGCCACCGCCACCGCCGCCTACGGCGCCGCCGGCAATCTGCGCACCACGCGCGTCCACTACACCACCAAGAGCACCGAGAGCGGCTACAGCGCCGATTCGGCTGGACGCCTCCGCCACGAGGATCGTCCCGACGGCACGCGTGTCACCTACACTTACACCCGCAGCCCGTCCACCCCGACCGCCTACTGGACCGTCAGCGAGGTAAAATCCACCACCGCCTCACCCGGCGGCATCGACGGCCTCTCCACCCGCACCGACAAGATCCACGATGTGCGCGGCCACCTGGTGAAAACCGAGTCCTACATCCGCTCCGCCGGTGCCTGGCAGCTCGGCGCCACCGAGACCCGCACCGTCAACGATCAGGGCCACCACATCGCCACCCATCGCGACGCTCGCCAGACCTACGCCGCCGGCTACGACGGCAAGCTCAAGATAAGCGAAACCCGGGAGGACGGCGTCACCACGACCTTTACCTACGACGCCTTGGAGAAGGTCGATTCCCAGACCCGTGTGGGTGTCGCCGCATCCGGATCCTACGCCGCCCAGCCCGACGTTGTCACATCCTACCAGCGCGAACTCGGTGGCCTCGACTGCGGGTGCGACGGGGAGATCACCACCTTCACCACCGCCGGCTCGCTCACCCTGGAGCAGCAGACCAAAAAGGACGGCATCGGCCGCCTCACTTACCTCAAGGATGCCTCCGGGTTGGTGACCACCTACGCCTACACTCTCGGCGGCGCCCAATCCACTCGGACCGCTCCCGATGGTGGCACCGCCGTCGAGTTGAAGCAGTTTGACCGCCGTCTCGCCTCCATCACCGGCACCGGTGTGATTGCCGAGTATTACGACTACGGCGTAAATTCCGACGGCACCACGTGGGCCAAGGTCTCCCAAGTCTCCGCCAACGGTGATCGCTGGACTAGGACCACGACCAATCATCTCGGCCAGGTCATCAAGATCGAACGCCCCGCCTACGACGGCGGCGTGCTCACCACCACCTACGCCTACAATGCCAAAGGGCAGCTCTCTCGCACCCGCCAACGCCACGTCTCCGGCGCCACCGAGACCACCCTCATCGCCGATACCCTCGTCGAATACGATGCCCTCGGCAACGTCTCGCGCACCGGCATCGACGTGAATGCCAACGGCACCTTGGACTTGGCCTCCGCCGACCGCGTCACCGATACCCTCAACACCTTCGCTTCATACGAGTCCGCTTGGTGGCGCGTTGTGCAAACCAAGGTTTACCCCACGCTCAATTCCGCTACCGGCGTTCAGATATCCGAAAACCGCCAACGTCTCTCCGGCTTTGGCGCCACCCTCGCCGCCGAAGCGCTTCGGTTGGACGTCGATGGCAACACCACTCGCCAGAAACAGGAGATCGATTTTGCCGCCAAGCTGCGCACCCGCACCACTACCTATGCGGATTCGACGACTCCCTCCGTCGCCATCACGCGCAATGGCCTCCTGGTTTCCGAAAGCAGCAAAACGGTCTCCGCCGCCACCCTCTATGCCTACGATGCCCTGGGGCGTCGGATTTCGGAAAAGGATCCGCGCCACTCGCAAGCTACCGGCACCGCCTACGACCCCGCCACCGGCCGGGTGGGCTCCGTTACCGATGCCGCCGGTCACGGCACCACCTACGCCTACTATGCCAACGGCCAGGCGGGTGCCGGCAAGGTGAAGTCCGTCACCGATGCCTTGGGCCATACCCGCCGCTATGCCTACGACCTGCTCGGCCGTGTCATCCATCAATGGGGCAGCGCCGAGTATCCGCAGGCCTACACCTATACCGCGCACGGTGAACTCCACACCCTCACCACTTGGCGTGACATCGGCTCCGCCAACCTCGACCAAGCCACTTGGCCCGCGCCCACTGGCGGAGACCTGACCACATGGACCTACCAGGCTTCCACCGGCTTGCTCACCCGCAAGCAATACTCCGACGGCAAGGGCACCGACTACACCTACGATAAGCTCAACCGTCTCTTCACTCGCACCTGGGCGCGCACCGCAGCCGGCGCTCCCCTGGTCACCACTTACGCTTACCACCCCTCGACCGGTGAGCAGACCTCGGTGGACTACTCCGACAGCACGCCCGATGTCACCAAGACCTACGACCGTCTTGGTCGTCCCGCAACGATCACCGATATTACCGGCACGCGCACCTTTGCCTACGATCCGGCCAAGCTCCGTCTCGACACCGAGACGCTGCCCTCCGCCTACTTCGGCACGCGGGTTCTGAAGCGCACCTATCAGGGCACCGCCTCGGATGAGCTTCCGGGACGTGCCGGGGGTTATCAGCTTGGCTCGGCCGCCGATCCCGATCAGGATTTTGCCGTGAGTTACGGCTACGACAACGTTGGACGTTTGAATGGCGTCACCTCGCCGGCCGGAGCTTACGGCTACGAATACGCCACCAACAGCGACCTTCTCGCCAAGCTCACTAGCCCGGTCCACGTTGCCACCCGCACCTACGAGCCCGACCGCGATGCGCTCGACATTGTGGAAAACAAGACGGGTTCAACCACGGTGTCGAAGTTCGACTACACCGTGAACGCCATTGGCCAACGCATCGCCCGCGCCCAGAGCGGCACCGCCTTCGCCGCCGCCTCGACGGATACCTTCGGCTACAATACCAAAGGCGAGGTGACGTCCGCGACCAATTCAGCCCAGAGCGCCCGCAACCAAGGCTTCGCCTACGACCAAATCGGCAACCGCCTCACCTTCACAACGAGCGCCGGCACAACCAGCTACACCAGTAATACGCTGAATCAATACACTCAGATTTCAGGTTTCAGCTCTCAGCCTTCGTATGACCATGACGGTAACCAGACCGCCACCGGTCTTGGCCAGGCTTACGTCTGGGACGCCGAGAACCGCCTCATCAGTGTCGAGCCCATTATCCCCGCTGCGGGCGACAAAAAGGTCGTCAACACCTACGACTACCAGGGCCGCCGCGTCCGCCGCCAAGTCTTCACCTATACGACCGGCACGTGGGCGCCCACCACCGACGAGAAATTCATCTACGAAGGCTGGAACGTCATCGCGCGTTTGAATCTGGCCTCCGGCCTCTGGTCTCTGGCCTCTGTCCAAACCTGGGGCTTGGACCTCTCCGGTTCTCTGCAAGGAGCCGGCGGCGTAGGTGGCCTGCTTGCGGTGTCTGAAATCACCAATGGCCAAATTTCCAGCACCCACCGCTACACCTACGATGCCAACGGCAACGTGAGCGAGTTGCTGAACGGCTCGGGCGCGGTGGCCGCCCATTACGAATACGACGCCTTCGGCGGCACCATCTTGGCCACCGGCGCCTATGCCCAGGCCAACGAATACCGCTTCAGCACCAAACCCTTGGATGCCACGAGCGGCCTCTATTACTACGGCTTCAGATACTACAATCCTTCAACCGGGCGCTGGCCAAGCAGGGACCCCATACAAGAAAAGGGTGGGCTGAATCTGTATGGTTATG
>CBINNW010000114.1:0-16995 GCA_966252115.1 uncultured Akkermansia sp. | reverse complement strand
TGTCGAAGCTTCTCTTCGGACGAAACGATGCTCTTATAATCGCGGAATCCGGGTTTAGGAATGCGATCACCGAACGATGATCGCTCACCGAACCAGCGCGTCCGGAGGTCGCGCGCAACTTTCCCGAAGCGATGTCAAAGGCCGGGCTTCGCCCACTGGGAGCGCCGGTATCTTGCCGGCTGTTTGCCCCGGAAAGCCGGCAAGATGCCGGCGCTCCCGGTGGACGGACTGACGTCGCTTCCAGACCCGGTCGCGCGGGAAACTCAGCGGGCCAGCAGCCAGCCGGCGAGCGGGCCTTGCACGAAACCGAATACCACGCTGGCGGTGGCCAGCAGGCCAAGCGTCAAGCCAACCGGAAACGAAACCGCGGTCGGAGCGGGACCGGCCACCTCGGTCTCACCGGGAGGAAGCGGCGGACGCCACGCGGAGAAAAAGGCCGCTTTGATCCAGCCGAAATAGTAGTAGATCGAGACCACCACGCCGAGAATCGCGATGCCGAGCAGGCAGTAGAGCCCGGCCTTGTAGGCGGCGACGAAGACCATGAGTTTGCCCATGAATCCGGCCAGCGGAGGGATGCCGGCGAGCGAACCGAGACCGATGGCCAAAATGCCGGCCAGGAAGGGACGATTTTTCGCCAGATCGTGGTAGTGGTCGAGGTCCTGATCGGCGTCGTCCGCACCCGCGACATGGATCATGACGCCGAAGACCGCGAAGGACGCGAGCAGGTAGGCGAAGAGGTAGAAGTAGATCGAACCCACGGCCTGCGGCACGGTCTGGGCGGCGACCACGCCGAGCAGCAGGTAACCCGCGTGCGACACACCGGAGAGACCCAGGAGGCGCTTCACGTTGTGCTGGGTGAGCGCGGCGAAATTGCCAAAGAGGATGGTCGCGCCGGCCATGATGCCGAGCGTGGTGGTGACGAGCCCGGCGTAGGGCTGGAAGGCATACAGGAGCCCGAGCAAGACGGCGAAGCCGGCGGTCTTCGAGGCGACGGCCAGGAAGGCGGTCACGGGGGTCGAGGCGCCTTGGTAAACGTCGGGAATCCAGATCTGGAAGGGAACCGCGCCGATCTTGAAGGCGACGCCGGCGAGCACGAGCACGATGCCGACCGAGGCGAGGAAGTTGCCCTCGTTGGCTTGGAGGAACTGGCGCACGCCCTCGTAGCTCATGGGCGACTCGGAGTAGCCGAAGGCGGCGGGGTTTCCGGCCACGCCGTAGAGCAGCACGATACCGAAGAGCAGCAGACCGGAGCTGAGCGCGCCGGTGACGAGGTATTTGAGGCCGGCTTCGAGCGAAAGCGGGTTGGTGCGGGTGTAGCTGACGAGGATGTAGAAGCCGACCGTGATGGTCTCGAGCGCAACGAAAAGCAGGACGAAGTTGGCCGACTGGGCCAGGAGCATCATCGCGGCGGTGACGACCATCACGATGTGGAAAAATTCGATGCGCGGCATCTTCTGCTTGGCCAGCGCGACCACGCCGAGGATCGAGACGAGGATCGAGCTGCCGAGGAAAAAGGCGCGCAGGAACTGGCCGTTGGCGGAGTGGCGGAGCAAGCCGTTGAACGACTCGCGCCCCTCGGTGGCGTAGGCCGGGAGGAAGTTGGCGAGGAGGCCGACGAGCAGGCCCAGCTGGCCGACGATGGCGACCGTGGGGATGAGCGAGTGTTTCTTCTTGGGCAGAAGAATCTCGAGCACGAGCAGCAGCAGCGCGAGGACACCGAGACCGATCTCGGGCGCGATGGTGCTCCAGGTGTTGGAGTCGGCGGCGGCTTTAAGTTGTTCGATGGTCATTTGGCCGGAAAGTCGGAGGGCGGAAGGGCGGAATTTTTAAACCACGGAGAACACGGAGGGCACGGAGAGGAGACGATGGAGAGGACCGATGGGGTCTTAACTTCTTGGGTCGGGATCTCCGTGCTCTCCGTGTCCTCCGTGGTTAAATCACTTCTGGTATAGGGCGGAGACGGCGACGTTGACGCCCTCGGAGACGCTCTTCGGCCAGAAGCCGACGAAGAAGAGCGCGGCGAGCAGGATCAGGGCGGGCACACGCTCGCAGATGCACAGATCGGTGGGCGCCTTGTTCGCGGCCACCTTGGCGAAGGCCGGGGAGACCTCGCCGAAGAACACCTTCGCCACCGAACGAAGACCGTAGATCGCGGAGATGATCACGCCGGCGATGGCGATGGCGGTGTAAACGGCGGAGTATTGCCAAGCGCCGACAAAGATCGCGAGTTCGCCCCAGAAGTTGGCCAGACCGGGCAGACCGATGGAGGCCATGGTGGCGGTGACAAAGAAGGCGGCGAGGACCGGCGCCTTTTGCGCAAGTCCGCCCATGTCATCCATGTCGAAGGTCTGGGTTCGATGGTAGATGCTGGTCGAAAGCAGGAAAAGCAGCGCGACGGAAAGGCCGTGGGCGACCATCATCAGGACCACGCCGCCGATGCCGACGACGTTGTAGGCCGCGATGCCGAGGAAGGCGTAGCCCATGTGCATGACCGAGCTGTAACCGATCATCTGCTTGAGGTCGCGCTGGGCGATGGTGACGAGGCCGAGGTAGATCACGTTGCCACCCACCGCGAGCAGGGCCAGCCAGCAAGCCCAGTGCGAGGCGCCGGCGGGCAGCAGGGGCGCCGCGATCTGAACCAAGCCGTAGAGGCCAAACTTCTTCAGCACACCGGCGTGCAACATGGAGGCCGAGCTGGGCGCGGCGCCGTAACCGAGGGGCGCCCAAGTGTGGAAGGGGAACAGTGAGACGAGGATGCCGAAGCCGACGAGCAGCAGGCCGAAGATGGTTTGTTGATCCGAGCCGTTGATCGCGCCGTCGGCGATGACTTGGCGCAGGGCGATGAGGTCGAAGCTCTCGGCGCCGCTCTTGAAGTAGAGGGCGATCAGACCAATCAGCGACAGCATGGCGCCGAGGGTGAGGTAGATGGTGAGCTTCATCGCCGCGTAGCCGCGGTCGCGTCCGCCCCAGATGCCGACCATGATAAAGGTCGGGATGAGCGCGAGTTCGTGGAAAAAGTAGAAGAAGAACACGTCCACGCTGGCGAAGACGCCCATCAGGCCGGCCTGCATGACGAGGAGGAGGCCCCAGTAGAGAGCGGGACGCTCGGCCTTGGCTTGCAGGGCGTAGAGACCGGCGGCGAGGCCGACCACCCCGGCCAGCACGAAGAGCGGGAGCGCGATGCCGTTGAGGCCGAGGTGCAGGCTGATGCCGAGCGTCTCCTTCAGGCCGGTGTCGTATTGGCTGACGAAGTGGTAGTCCGCGCCCTCGGCGGCCGGAAACTGGGACCACAGGTAAAGGGCGATCAACGCGGGGATGGCGAAGCCGATACCGGCGATGGTCTTGCGCGCGTTGAGAGGCGCGGGGACCAAGAGCACGAGCGCGGCCAGCAGAGGCGTCGCGATGGAGAGGAGCAGGAGGTCAGGCACGGCTGGGAAAGAGGAAAAGGGAGTCGAAGGTCGAAAAGTCTAAGGTCGGAAGGTCGGATCCGGGCGGCGGACGCCGCCTCTGAGTATCGGTTTGAGCGAAGCGATGGTGGTGACTTTGGACTTGGGACCTTCGACTTGGGACGGTTTGAAGAGCTGGACGTTTTAGCGCGAGGCGAGGAACCAGAGGAACACCGCGCCGCCGAGGAACCAGTAAACGTAGGCGTGGAGGCTGCCGGTGTGCAGGGCGCGCGTGGCGAGCCCCACCAAACCGGCGACGCCGGCGGCACCACGGACGACGACGCCGGAGATACCGATCAGATCGACGTAGTTGAGAAGCAGGGCGAAACGCTGCTGCACCTTGGCGACGTAGTAGTCGTAGCCGGCATCGGGAGCTTTTTGCAGACCGGCCAAACCGGCGAAGACGCCGGGGGACTTGATCTGGAGGCTGTCGGTGGCGGCGGGCTTGTAGAGGGCGAAGGCGGCACCCGCACCGACGCCGAGGATGGCCAAGCTCATCACATACACGCCGACGCCGTGGGCGTGGGGAATCTGCGACCAGACGCCCTTGAAGGCCTCGCCGTAGATCAGGCCGCTACCATCGGCGGAGGTCCAGCCGCCGGCGACGGCGAGGAGGGCGAGAACGATCAGCGGGAGCACCATGCTGGCGCCGCCCTCGTGGGCGTGGGAGGCGTCGTCACTGCGGGGTGTGCCGAAGAACACCAGTTTCCACATGCGAACCATGTAGAAGGAGGTCAGCACGGCGGTGAGCACGAGGATGGCGAAGACCGCGCTGTTTTTCTCCTGGGCAAGATGCAGGATGGCGTCCTTGGAGTAGAAGCCGGAGAGCAACGGCAGACCGGCGATGGCGGCGACACCGACGGTGAAGGTGACGAAGGTGATCGGCATCTTCTTCACCAAGCCGCCCATCTTAAAAATGTCCTGCTCGTGGTGGCAGCCGTGGATGACGGAGCCGGAGCCGAGGAACATGAGGGCCTTGAAGAAGGCGTGGGTGGTGAGGTGGAACATCGCGGCGCCGACACCGGCGGCGATCATGACCTCGTGGGTTTCGACCTCGCCGTGGGCGACCTTGAGCGAGCCCAGACCGAAGGCGGCGACCATGTAGCCGAGCTGGGAGAGGGTCGAGTAGGCCAGGACCTTCTTGATGTCGCGCTGGGTGATGGCGCAGAGCGCGGCGTAAAGCGCGGTGACGGTGCCGACCCACATGACCACGGTCAGAGCGGTCGGCGCCAAGGCGAAGAGCGGCTCGATACGGCAGAGCATGAAGATACCGGCGGCCACCATCGTGGCGGCGTGGATGAGGGCGGAGACGGGTGTCGGGCCCTCCATCGCGTCGGGCAACCAGACGTGCAGCGGCATCTGGGCGGATTTGCCGACCGCACCGCAGAAAAGCAGGAGCGGAATGCCGGTCGCCAGCCAACCGGCGGCCGGGGACGAAAGCTCAGCGAGTTCGGAAAGGTTGACCGTTCCGTAGGTGAAGTAGCAGGCGATGATGCCGCAGAGAAACCCGAAGTCGCCCACTCGGTTGGCGATGAAGGCCTTCTTCGAAGCGGCGGCGGCGCTCGCCTTGAAATGGTAGTGGTTGATGAGCAGATAGGAACCAAGGCCGACCAGCTCCCAGAAGATGAAAATCATGAACAAGTTGTCGGCGAAAAGAATGCCGAGCATCGCGAACATGAAGAGCGAGAGGCCGCCGAAGTAGCGCGCCTTGGCGTCGTCGTCGTGCATGTAGCCGAGCGAGAAGACATGCACGCAGAGGCCGATAACACCGACGATGCAGAGCATGAGGGCGGACAGGTCGTCGAACTTGAAGCCGAGGGAGAGCGTGAAGTCACCGAGGGTCAGCCAAGTCGTGGAAGCCTCGAAACGGGCTCCGCCAAAGGCCAGCGCCAGCCCGGCAAAAGCGACCAGCGCGGCGGTGAAGGTCGCGATGAGGGCGGCGATGTTGCCTTGGCGACGCAGCGTCAGCGCGATGACCGCGGCCGACGCCAAGGGCAGCAACAGCGCCAAAGCGGCGACCTGCGTGGGCGGGAGACCAAAAATGGTGTCGATGTCCATGTGGGATCAGTTCTTGAGCGCGTTGAGTTGCTCGACCTGCACGGTCTGGCGACGGCGGAAAAGGGCGACGATGATGGCGAGGCCGACCGCGACCTCGGCGGCGGCCACGGTGAGGATGAAGAAGACGAAGACGTTGCCATCCATCACGCCGTTGTAGCGGGAGAAGGCGACCAAGGCCACGGTGCTGGCGACGAGCATCAGCTCCAGGCACATGTAGATCACCAAGGTGTTCTTGCGCAGGAGGACGCCGAAGAAGCCGATGACAAAAAGCACGGCGCTCAGGTAGAGGTAGGAATTGAGCGAGACGGCGAAGGGCCCATCGAGGGCGGCGAGCAGCGGAAGCGCGGGCATGGCGGGAGTGAAAGTAGTGAGTGGCGGGTAGCGAGTAGGTAGGCCGCAGAGCTTACTTCACGTCGTCGAGGCCCTCGAAGCGTTTGCTGAGCACGATCACGCCGAGCATGGCGATGAGGAGCAGGAAACCCACGATCTGCACCGGCAGGAGGTAGGTGGTGAAAAGCTGTTCGGCGTAAGCGCGAAGGCTGGCGCCGACAGCCGGCACCTGCGCGACGTCGAGCGTGTCAACCTGCCCCTTGGTGGCGAAGCCGACCAAACCGGTGACGAGGAGCCCGGCCGCGATGACGGAGGAGACGATGGACGCCTTGGAGAACTTTTTCCGCTCCCCACCCTGCATGTCCAAGAGCATGATGATGAAGAGAAAGAGCGCGACAACCGCGCCGGCGTAAACCAGCACCAGGAGGACGGCCAAAAGGAAGGCGTCCAGCAGGACAAAAAGCCCGGCCACGCCCACGAGGCTCAGCAACAAGCTGAGCGCGGAGGCGACGGCGTTCTTGTTGAACACCACACCCAAGGCGCAAGCCACGGTGAAGATGGCGAAAAGGTGGAAGAGGACGTCGGACATCGCTGGAGAATTTTATTTTTGAACCACGGAGAACACGGAGGGCACGGAGGAGGAAAGGCGGATAAACTGGGGTATGGCTCAGTGACTCTCCGTGATCTCCGTGGTTAGTTCTTGATTGATCTCAGTGATGAGAGCCGTGGGCGGCGGCTTCGGCGGCGGCTTTCTTTTTGTCCCACTTGAAGTGCGGGTCGGGCAGGGTGCCGCCGAGTTCGTAGAGCTTCTTTTTGTCGTGCACCATCTCCTCGCGGGTCAGGCCGGTGAGGGAGAACTTGTTCTGGAGCCAGATCGCCTCCTCCGGGCAAACCTCCTGACAAAGCCCGCAGTAGATGCAGCGCAGCATGTCGATTTTAAACTCCTGCGGACGCTTTTCGACGTGGGCGGTGGGCTCGTCGGCGGCGATTTCACCGGGGGTGATGCGGATCGCCTTCGGCGGACAGACAAACTCGCAGAGCTGGCACGAGACACATTTCTCGCGTCCGTTGGGGTCGAAAACCAAGGTGGGCGCGCCGCGGTAGCCGGTGGGGATCTCCGGACGGACTTCCGGATACTCCAGGGTCTCGGCCGGCTGGACCATGCGCTTGAACGTGGTCGCGAGGCCCGCCGCGATGTTGGGCAGGTAGGTGCGCTCCAGCAGGCTGAGCGGTTTGCGTTCGACGGTGACGACGGCCATGGGCGGCTAAAACAAAAGGTTAGAGGGACAGAGCGACAGAAGACAGAGCGCGGAAAATGAGCCGTTAGCGGGTCTCGAGCCACGCGATCACGAGGGCGTAAACGATGAGGTTGGCGATGGAGAGCGGCAGGAGCTTACGCCAGCCGAGCTGCATCACTTGGTCGTAACGGAAACGCGGGAGCGTCCAGCGAACCCACATGAAGAAGAAGATGAAGAAGCCGACCTTGCCGAGGAAGAGCACAATGCCGAGGAGCCCCATCAGGAGCGGGTTGGCGGCGATGCCGAACCACTCGGCGACGGTGGCGAGCGGGATCCAGGGAAGCGGATTCCAGCCACCGAGGAAGAGCAGACAGAAGATGCCGGAGCCGACAATCATGTGGGCATACTCGGCGACGAAGAAGAGCGACCATTTGAAGGCGCCGTATTCGGTGTGGAAGCCGCCCACGAGATCGGCCTCGGACTCCGGCATGTCGAAGGGCTGGCGATTCGTCTCGGCGAAGAGGGCGACGAGGAAAACGAAGGCCGAGACGGGCATCAGAAACACATACCACATGCCGCCCCAAAAACCGGGCTGGCTCTGGGTCTGGACCACGTCGAAGAGGCTCAGCGTTCCGGGGCCGCCGGGAGCGTTGACCCAGAGGAAAACCGGGAGAACGGAGAGCGTCATCGACAGCTCGTAGGAGATGAGCTGGGCGGAGGCGCGCACGCCGCCGAGGAAGGGGTATTTCGAGTTGGAGGCCCAACCGGCGAGGATCAGCGAATAGACGCCGAGCGAACCGAGCGCGAAGACGGCGAGCAGGCCGACATCGACATGCATGAGCGAGACCGGGACAAGTTCGCCGGCCGCGTCAAAGTAGGCGCCGAAGGGAACGAAGGCCACGGTCGAGAGCGCCGGGATCATCGAGAGGATCGGGGCGAGCACGAAGTAGAACTTGTTCACGTGCCCGGGGATCGGGTCTTCCTTGAAGGTGAACTTGCCGCCGTCGGCCGCGAGTTGGAAGACGCCGAGTTTCTGGAGGATCTGGATGCCGGGAATCCAAGTCAGGAAGGGCGCGATGGTGCGGTTGGGACCGGGGCGTCCCTGGATCCACGCGGAGATCTTGCGTTCGGCCATCGAGCAGGCGGCGGCGAGCGGGAAGAGCACGAGGATCACCGCCGTGCCTTGGAGCAGCAGGCGGAGGAGAAGCGGGAGCTCGAAGTAGAAGTCGAACATGTCGGAAGCGGAAATTTTTGCCACAGAGATCACAGAGCCCGGACACGGAGATCACGGAGGCCTGCTGGTTGGCGATAAATGAGTGGCGAAGGCGGCGTTGGTTTAAGGACTTGGGTTCGGAACTCTGTGTTCTCCGTGGGCTGCGCTCAGTGTCCTTCGTTACAAAACTCAGGCGGCGACGGCGGGGACCGCCGGCTTGTATTTCAGCGTCTCGCCTTCCACGAAGGGCAGGCCGGACCAGGCGGAGGCGTCGAGCACGAGGCCGGTTTCGGGGATGCTCTTGTAAAGCACCGAGGCCAAGGCCGGCACGGCGGCGGCGATGCTCGGCCAGAGGCCGTGGACATCGGCCGCGGGAGCGGCGGCGCCGAGCGCGCCGAGGAGTTTGGACAGGATCACCAAGTCGTTGCTCGCCCCCTGCGGACCGGGGACGGCGGCGGAGAATTTTTGGATGCGGAACTGCTGGTTGATGAAGCTCCCGGCCTTCTCGAACACGGTCAGGGCGGGCAACACGACCTTGGCGGCGGCGCTGGTGGCGTTGGCGTGGGTGCCGATGTAGATGACCGAAACCTTCGCGAGCTGGGCGGCGCTCAGGCCGGCGGCGGCGAGGTCCTCGCCGTGGCTGAGGACCGTCTTGACCTTGCCTGCGTCGATTTCGGCCGCGAGCTGCGTGAGCTGGGCGGCGGGAAGCTGCGAGACGAGCCCGGTGACAAGAGCGCCGCGGACGTTGGGATTGCGGTCGGCGGAGATGAGGAGCTTGTCCCCTTGGGCGGTGCGAGCGACGAGCGCGGCCTTCACGCCGAGCGTGTCGGCGAGTTGCTTGAGGAGGAACTGCTCCTCGACCGAGGCGCGACCGGAGCCGACGAGGGCGACCGAACCGGCCTTGAGGAGCTGGGCGGCGGCGTTGAGGGCGATGTCGAGCGAGGACGCGGCGCCGTCCACCTGCACGGTGGCGAGGCGATCGGCGGCGGCGACCTGCTTGTAGAGCATGCGGCCGGAGTCGGACATCCAGGTGTCGTTCACCTCGTCGTTGCGGCGCGGGGTGATGCGGTAGATGACGCCCTCGCGCGACCAGACGACGGAGTTAACGCCGACGGAGGACTCGGTGCAGATGCTGTTGGTCTGCTTGAGGAACCAGACGCGCATCTTGAAGCGGAAGTCGGTGCTGGTGAGGGCGCCGACCGGGCAGATGTCCACCGTATTGAGCGAGTAGTTGTTCTCCAGCTTCTTGCCGGGGTGGCAGGTGAGGGTCGAGTAGCTGCCGCGATCCACGAAGCCGAGCACGTCGTCCTTGGCGATCTCCTTGGAGAAACGGATGCAGCGGGAGCAGAGGATGCAGCGCTCGTCGTCGAGCGTGACGCGCGGACCGAGCTGGGTGCGCTTGGGTTTGACGTTTTTCTCCTCAATGAAACGCGAGTAGCCGCGGCCGTAGCCGGTGGCCTGCTCCTGGAGTTTGCACTCGCCGGCTTGATCGCAGATCGGGCAGTCGAGCGGGTGGTTGATGAGGAGAAACTCCATCACGCCCTCGCGCGCGTCCTTCACCATCGGGGAGGACGTCTTGATGTGCATGCCCGGGACGACGTTGGTGCCGCAGCCGATCTGGGGGCGCGGGATCCAGTTGATCTTCTGTTTGCCCGTGGCGGGGTCCATGACGGGCTGCTTGGTGGCCGGATCGACGGCGGGCATGCCCATCTCCACCATGCACATGCGGCAGTTGCCGGCCACCGTGAGCTTCGGGTGGTAGCAGTAGTGCGGCACGTCTTTCTGGAGCAGCTTCGCGGCCTCGATGACGTTGGTGCCCTTCGGCACGGCGATGTCCACGCCGTCGATGTTGACGGTCACGAGGTCGGGTTTGGCAGCGGCGGTCATTGCGAAAAGTGAAAGGGACGGAAAGTTAGCCCACGAAACACCCGAAGAGACACAAAAGTCGGGATCGGCGGATCGGGTGTGCGGGTTTGGTTTTCGTGTTAATTCGTGTGTTTCGTGGGCTGAAAATCAGACGAGTTGGCGGCGGTCGGCGGGGAGGCTCTTCTTGGCCTCGGCGTAGGCTTCAAACTCGTCCTTGAACTTGATGAGGAAGCTTTGGGTCGGCCAGGAGCAGGCCTCGCCGAAGGCGCAGATGGTGCGGCCGGGGATCTGGTCGGCCACGCCCTTGATGAGGGCGGCGTCCTCCTTGCGCGCTTGGCCGTGAACCATGCGCGAGCTGATTTTTTTCATCCAAAGCGAACCCTCGCGGCAGGGGGTGCATTGGCCGCAGGACTCGTGGCTGTAGAAGGCGTTGATGTTGGCGAGGGCCTCGACCATGTTGACCGAGTCGTCCATCACGATCACGCCGCCGGAACCGCCCATCGAGCCGATCATGGCGAGCGAGTCGAAATCCATCGGCACGTCCTCGACGCCCCAGTCGTAGTCCACCATGTCGGCGCCGACCTTGCGTTTGCCTTTGTAGCGCTCGCCGAACTTGAGGACTTTGGCGGACGAGCCGCCGGGGATGACGGCCTTGAAGGTGCGACCGGGCAGCGGGCCGCCGCAGACCTCGTTGAGGAGCTGGCCCATGGTGATGGTGCCGGCGGGGAACTCGTAGTAGCCGGGGCGCTGGACGTGACCCGAAACGCAGAAGATGCGGGTGCCGGTGTTGTTGGGCGTGCCGGTCTTGGCATAGGCCTCGCCGCCGATGTCGGCGATGTGCTTCACGTGGCACATGGTCTCGACGTTGTTCACGATCGTCGGGCACTGGTAGAGACCGAGCACCGCCGGGAAGTAGGGCGGCTTGATGCGCGGGTTGGCGCGTTTGCCCTCGAGCGACTCGATGAGACCGGTCTCCTCGCCGCAGATGTAGGCGCCGGCGCCGCGGTGGACGTAGATTTCGCAACTGTAGCCGGTGCCGAGGATGTTTTGCCCGACGAAGCCCTTGGCCTTGGCCTCGGCGATGGCCTTTTCGAGGATGCGCGCGCCCTCGGGCATCTCGCCCCGGATGTAGATGTAGGCCTGCTTCACATTGTTGGCGAAGCAGGAGATCATCGTGCCCTCGATCAGCTGGTGCGGATCCTGGTGCATGATGTAGCGGTCCTTGAAGGTGCCGGGCTCGGACTCGTCGGCGTTGACGATGAGGTAGATGGGCTTGCCGGACTTGCGATCCACGAGGGACCACTTGAAACCGCAGGGGAAACCGGCGCCGCCACGTCCGCGCAGGCCGGATTTTTTGACCTCCTCGATCAGATCGGCCGGCGGGCGGGTGACGGATTTTTTCAGGATCTCGTATCCGCCGTGGCGCAGGTAGCACTCGATGTCGTTGGTGTAACCGGGCTCGTCGATGTGCTTGAAGATGACGCGGGTCTGGACGGGAGCGGGCATGGGCGGAGAAGTAGCGGGTAGCGAATAGTGAGTAGCGAGTAGATGCGGGCTACTTGCGGGCGGCGGCTTCGGCGCGGATCTGGGCGGAGAGTTCGCGGGCCTTGGCGACGTCCACTTTTTCGTGGAGCACCTCGTCGATCAGCACGACGGGCGCGGTGCCGCAGGAGGCGAGGCATTCGACAAAATCCACCGTGACCTCACCGCAGGGCGAGGTGGCTCCGAGGGCGGTTTTGAATTCCTCTTGGAAGGTGTCGCAGGTTTTGTAACCGCCCAGCAACGCGCAGGACAGGGTGCGGCAGACCTTGATGTGGCGGCGGCCGATGGGCGCGCGGCGGAACATCGGGTAGAAGGTCACGACCTCGAGCACGTTGATCGGCTGGAGCTCGAGTTTCTCGGCGATCCAGAGAATGGCCTCCTCGGAAATGTAGCCGGCGTCCTCCTGAATGAGGTGCAGGAGCGGGAGCGTGGCGCTGCGCTTGACCGGATAGTGCGTAATGACCTCGTCGATACGCTGGAAGGTTTCGGGCTTGAGATTCACGGCTGGCGGAAAGGGAAGTAGCGAGTAGTGGGTAGCGGGTAGCGAGTAGGTCGGGCGGCGGATATCGTGGGCGTTTGGGTCGGTTTCAGATGCTCACTACTCGCTACTCGATGCTCGCTACTGGGTTTGAGAAATCACCGATCACACTCGCCCATCACGAAGTCGAGGGAGCCGAGGATGGAGACGACGTCGGACACGAGGTTGCCTTGGCAGACTTTGGGCAGGATCGACAGATTGCAGAAGCTGGGGCTGCGGATCTTCATGCGGTAGGGCACTCCCCCACCCTTGCTGACGATGAAGAAGCCCAGCGCGCCCTTCGGCACCTCGGCCTCGAAATAGACCTCGCCGGCCGGCATGAGCGGGCCCTCGGTCACGATCATGAAGTTGTTGATCAACTCCTCCATGCTGGTGAGCACCTTGGCCTTCTGCGGCGCGAAAATGCGGACGGCGTCCTTGGCATACCAGTCGCCCTTGGGGAAGTTCTTGATGACCTGCTTGATGATGCGGATCGACTGGCGCATCTCCTCGCCGCGGCAGAGGTAGCGGTCGTAACAGTCGCCCTTCGAGCCGACCGGCACGTCGAACTCGTAACGTTCGTAGCCGGAGTAGGGCTTGTCCTTGCGCAGATCGAGCGCGACGCCGGAGCCGCGCAGGTTGGGACCGGTGAGACCATAGGCGATGGCGTCTTCCTTGGAAATGACGCCGACGCCCTGGGTGCGATCCATGAAGATCTTGTTCCGGGTGAGCAGCTTCAGGATGTTTTCCAGGATGGGGAGGAACTGGTCGCAGAAGGCGTCCACTTTTTCCACCCAGCCCTCGGGCACGTCGCGGGCGACGCCGCCGATGCGGGTGTAGCTGGTGGTGAAACGCGCGCCGGTGAGCTCCTCGAAGAGTTTGTAGAGCTTTTCGCGCTCGGTGAAGGTGTAGAGGAAGATCGCCCAAGCGCCGACATCGATGCCGTAGGCGCCGAGACCGAGCAGGTGGGCGGAGACGCGGGCCATCTCGGAAACGAGCACGCGGATCGCCTCGCAACGCTCCGGAACCTTGAGGTTGGCGAGTTTTTCAACCGCGCAGGCGTAGGCGACGTTGTTGGCCAGCGGCGCGAGGTAGTCCAACCGGTCCGTGTAGGGCACGAACTGGTTGTAGGTCATGTTCTCGGCGATCTTCTCGTCGCCGCGATGCAGGTAGCCCAGCACCGGATCGCAGTGGGTGACGATCTCGCCGTCGAGCTCGAGCTGGAGCCGAAGCACGCCGTGGGTGGACGGATGGGACGGGCCCATCGAGAGCGACATTTTTTCGGTCTGGAACTCGGGCGAATCGACCGCGCCGGCGGTCTTGGCGGCGTTGTCGGGGAAGGCGTAGTCGGTCGGCATGACGGCGAAAGTCGGGCGTGCGTTGGGCGGGTCGGTCGGTCGGTCGGTTCGGTCGGTCGCGCGGGTCGGGCTCAGAGCGTATCCGGTTTTTCCTTACGCTCGTTCCATGACTCGTCCTTGGCGCGCGGTTCGGCCTCGGTGAGGTTCATCTCGCCGGTGGAGGCGACGAAGGGACCGCCCATCATCGGGGCCGGGATCACCTTGGTCTTGGTGAGCTCGGTCACCTCCAAATCGGGCAAGGCGGTCTCGATGCCGGCCAGCGGGAAGTCCTTGCGCAAGGGGTGGTAAGGATAGCCGTCCCACATCAGGATGCGTCGCAGATCCGGGTGATCGGTGAAGCGGATGCCCATCAGGTCGTAGGTCTCGCGCTCGTGCCAGTTGGCCCCGGCCCAGAGGGAAACCACGCTCGGCGCGCTTGGCTCGGAGTCGCTCGCGCAATCGGCGACGATGCGCACGTAGCCGTGGTGGCCGGTCGAAAGCAGGTGCCAGACGACCGAAAAACGCGGGCTCGTCTCGACGTCCCAGTCGATGGCGGTGACGTCGCTCAACATGTCGAAGCTCTGTTCGTCGCGAAGAAACTTCAGCGCGGCCGGCACCTCGTCGATGGGCAGCTTGAAGGCCGGGTGGTCGCCGCTCGGGCGGGCGCTGGTGGCGGGAAACTTGGCCTGGAGCACGGCGAGCAGATCGGCGGCGGGGGCGGCGGGAGCGGAAGCGGACATGGGCTCGAGTTACGAAGAAGTTGGCCGGCGGATCAGGCGGAGATGAGCTGCTTGGTGGTGCCACCGGTGCGCTGCATTTTGTCCTGCAACTTGATGAGTGCGTCGAGCAGGGCCTCTGGGCGCGGGGGGCAGCCGGAGATGTAAACGTCCACCGGCACGATGCGGTCCACTCCCTGAAGGGTGGCGTAGCTGCGATACATGCCGCCCGAGGAGGCGCAGGCGCCCATGGCGATCACCCACTTGGGCTCCGCCATCTGGTCGTAGATGCGGCGCAGGTGGGGGGCCATCTTGTAGGTGACGGTGCCGGCCACGATCATGCAGTCGGCCTGACGGGGGGAAAAACGGAAAACCTCGGCGCCGAAACGGGCGATGTCGAAGCGGCTGGAGGCGGTGGCCATGAGCTCGATCGCGCAGCAGGCGAGCCCCATCGGCATCGGCCACACGGAGTTCGAGCGCAGCCAATTGATGACGGCGTCGGCTCGGGTCACGACGATGTCGCCTTCGATCTTGGTGTTGTAGGCCAGCTCGTTGTTCGGAGTTACCATGGTCGTGTGGATGGATCGGTTGGTCGCGGACGGGCGTTCGTAAAGAGCGAGGGTGAAGGCCCGCGCCGAAACCGCGCAAGCAGCATTTCCCGGGCTAACGGGAGGAATCCGAAACGACGAAAAGTGGCGCTAAGAAATCCTTCATTTTAGCCATTGACCTTCGCCCCGGCGCCTCGCTTTTTTCGCCCCTCGTCCCTTCAACCGAGGCCCCAAACGGTCTTCACGAAGGCACCAGTCCCGGAGAGGTGGCAGAGTGGTCTAATGCGCACGCTTGGAAAGCGTGTGTAGGGCAACCTACCGAGGGTTCGAATCCCTCCCTCTCCGCCACTTTAAGCCTTATAAATAAGGCACTTAAGTTTTTCGTGAAGCTAGGTTGTCCGGTTCACGCGGCAACCTAAGCATGAATCAGCCATCGTTCGCCGTCACCCGGTTCGAAAACCGCAACGGGGTCATTTCGTGGAGAGTGGACGGACGCCGTCACGGTGTCCGCATCCGGAAAAACTTCAAAACTCGCGAGGAGGCCATTGCCGAAAAAGCCACGCAGGAACTCAAGGCGCTCCAAGCCGACGCCGGTCTCCAGTCCGCCACTACGTTCCTTTCCGAGGAGCAGCTACGCGAAGCCGAAACCGCGTTCAACCGCCTCAAGGGAAAACCCCGCTCGCTCTCGTTCTACCTCGATTACGCCCTGACCAACTACCGCGAGCCCGAGACGCAGCGCCTGCTTGCGGATGCCGTCGCGGACTACACCGCCGCGAAGCAGCACGAGCGCGAGCAAGACCAGATTTCCGAGTCCCATCTGGTTTTCATGAAACGCGACCTCAAGCGGTTCGTGCGTAGCTTCCCCAAGGCCACCGTCGCCGAACTCACGGCGGAAAGGCTCATCAATTATTTCAATCTGGGGAAACCCTCGCTCAAGACCTACAACAACCGACGCGGCATCGTCTCGACCTTCCTCAAGTTCGCTTTCCAACGCGGATGGATCAGCGAGAACCCGATTGCCAAGGTGCCGCATCACCGGATTCGCCGGAAGCGCGGGGCCGTCGCGACCCTCTCGACCGCCAAAGCCGCCGAGCTGATGACCGCGGTTGAAGCGCTCGACGGCGGGCGGTTCGTTCCGTTCTTCGCCCTCTGCCTTTTCGCCGGCATCCGCCCATGCTTGCGCACGGGGGAAATTCTCCGCCTAAAGCCCGAGGACGTGAACCTTGAAACCGGGTTTATCTTTGTGAGCGCCGACGTGTCCAAGGTGCGCGAGCCGCGCAAGGTGACGATTCAACCCAATCTCCTTGCTTGGCTGAAAGCCTATCCGCCGACCGACGAGCGCCCCATCGTCCCGAAAAACCTGCAACACGTCCGCGCCCGGATCGCCAAGGCCCACGGGCTTTCTCACGACATCATGCGGCACACGTTCATTTCCATGTTCGTCGCCAAATTCCGCTCCATCGGAGAGGCCGCGATTCAGGCGGGCAATTCCGAGGCGATCATTCGCAAGCATTACCTCGACATGAAGAGCCAGACCGAGGCCGAGGAGTTTTTCGGGATCATGCCGAAGAAGCCCGCCGGAGAGGAGGAACCCAAGCCCCTGTCCGCCGCCGCCTGACCACCTCGCCGGGCGCGGTCGGCCAAGGCCGCGCCACTTTGGGCGATGCGACACGCACCGTGTCGTTTCGCAGCGCAAGGCCCGCCGCCACTCGCTGCGTTTACACCGGCACAGGGGTATGGAAACGCAACTACTCGCATCCCCCCTCGCCCACCTCACCGACATCACCGGCCTCCGCACCTGCGGGCTTTTTCCCAAGGGACGCGAGCCGTCGATTCGCACCCTGCGCGAATGGACCAAGCTCCGCCGCATCCCCTACCACCGTGTCGGCCACTTCGTTTATTTCGACCCGACCGAGGTGGCCTTGCACATCCAGACCAAGCTCAAGGTGCCCGCCCGTGGCTAAAAAAATCGCCCGCCATCCGGCGGCGTGACACGCGGCACGCCGCCGACCGAGGGCACTGGGCGCGGACTCGCCGCTAGCCATCATGCCGGATAATCCGATTCCTGATTTTTCCGCGCCGGTTTTCTCAGGGTAAGGCAGCGGTCAAGGTGTTCTCGGCGGCGATGCGCGCCGCCTGCGCTCCACCTTTGCGTTCGGCCCTTCCCCCTCGTCGCTGCGCTCC
>CBINNW010000113.1:0-17058 GCA_966252115.1 uncultured Akkermansia sp. | reverse complement strand
GCCTGACAAAAACCTCAAAAAATCCTTGCGCGGACCACCTCAGCTTTTGGCTCAGGACGCGTTCATGCGAAGGACGCAGCCCTCCGCGCGTTCCACCGAGACCGCCACCCCCGCCGCCCGCCTAACGCCTCGCCTGGTGCAAAGGCACTCCGAGGCGCGCGAATCCCTCCAGCACCTCCGCCACCAGCGGCTCGTCCGCGATCTCGATCCAGGGAAGATTGCTCGATATGCGCACGAAGGCCTGTGGCTGATCTCGCCTCACGCCATGTTGAAAAAACAACCGCAGCTGCTGCCGCCACGAACGCGGATCGAAGGGGCGCAGGGGCTCGCCGCCCACCAGATGCCAGAACCACACCCGCTGCGGATAATCATGGTTGATGAAGCCGCGTTGCTCGGCGCCCAGCGCCACCCGCCCGTCCTCCAGCGGCAGGTCGAAGCGCCCCGCCTCACCGGGCACCAGCGCCCACCCCGAACCGGGCCAACACGCCTCGGGCGTGTGCGCCGCCACGGTGCTCACCGAGGCCGCCCCGGCCGGCCACCAGGCCACGTAAACCGTCACCCGCACCGGCTCGCCGCCGTCGTTGGTTTTCAGATACGTCCGCTCCAGCAGATGGTCGGTCTGCAGAATGTCCGCGAACCGATCCAGGTCGGTGCGGGTCGCGACCGCCCACTCCCCCGCGGGCCGCGCCGGCACGATCGCCGTCAAAACCGGCACCGCAGCTCCGTTCGCGTCCGCCGACACGGCCGACGCCTCGGTGCGCGCCGCCACATAGCCCAGCCATCCCAGCGTCAGCACCAGCGCCGCCAGCGCCGTTCCGCTGGCGGTGCGCCAGGGCGAGTCCTCCGCGACCGCCCCGCCCTTCGGGCGCCCCGCCCCACGCTCCCGTGCCCCGCCCCGCCCCGCCTCTTCCGGCGCCTCCTCCAGCCACACCGCGAAGGCGCCAAGCGCCACGGTGGTCAGGATCAAGACCGCGAAACCCAGCCCGTCGTGCCAGGCTCCTCCGATGTCGATCCCCTCGCGCGCCAGCAGCGTGAGCGTGAGCGAGCGCGCGAAATTGCCCAGCAGGGCCAGCGGCGCCGCCAGGCCCGCGAGCAAGAGGCGCCGCCACGGCGAGCGCAGCATGAGCGCCGAAAGCACCAACCCGGCCAGCACGCAGGACACGAGACTGCGGACTCCGCTGCACGCCTCCTCCACGCCCACCGAGGTGTGCCCCAGATTGATGACATTGCCCGACCGCAGCGCGGGCACGCCCACCAGCCGAAGCGTCTCCACCACCCCCACCGTGATCGCCTCCTGCAGCCCCGCGGTCAGCCGCGCATAGGTGGCCGGCGGCAGGGGCGCGCTCAGCAGGATCGTCGCCAGCACGACAACCACGGGCCACCCCGGCGCCACCCAACGAACCGCCGGCCCCGCCGCCAACGCGAGGGCGAGCGCCGTCGCCGCCGCCGCCGCCACGCTCGCCAGGAACAAGGTCGGTATCGCCGCCCAGCCCAGGGCCACCGCATAGACCGTCGTCATCAGGGCGCCCACCGCCAGACCCGCCCCGGCCGCCGTCACGCCCGCCAGCTGCGGGCGCGGGCGGAGCGGCCGCGCCCCGCCCGCCGCGTCCTCCCGCGCGCGTATCCACAAAAGCACGACGGCCGGCAGCGCGAGGAACCCGTGGGAGAGATCGGGATTGTGCCGCCACTCCGGCCAGAGCCTCCACGCCCAGACGAGCAGGCCGCCGCCGGCCAGCCCCAACGCCGCCGCTGCCGCCCGCTCCGCTCCGCTCCAGGTCCGCCAGCGGGAGCACAGTTTTTGGGGAAAAGAGGTCATCGGAAAAATGGGCGCGGCCGCTTGATCCCCGCCACTAATCAACGCGCCCCCACCCGATGCAATCCCGACGGCGCGGCGGCGGCGCATCGTGGTTCCTCGCGGGATACGGAAGAGCTACCAACGCGGGAAACCGTTCCCGACCGGGCTCCGCCGACGGGTCGGTCGCAGGCGGCGCCCGTCGCGCCGGTGTAACGCCGCCGCCAGAATCCCGTAGTTCCCCGGTGGACGAGTTTCCCTCGCCCATCCACCATCCAGCGCTCCGCCCACCCGTCCCCCACCCACTCCATCACATGAGTCCCGCCCTCCGACTCCTCTTCTGCGCGGCCCTGTCGCCCTGCGCGCTTCCCCAGGCCCGCGCCGTCGCCCTCGACATCGTCAATCCCGGATTCGAATCGCCGGCCACCGACCCCGGCACCTTCCAGACCAACTCCGCCCCGCCCGGCTGGTCCGCCTACGGCGACCTCGACTTCGGCCTGCGCACCATCGGCGTGGTCAACCCCAACTCCACCACCCTTTACCTCGACCCCGTGCCCGAGGGATCGAACGTCGGCGTCGTCTTCCTCGCCCACACGTTTCAAAACGTCGAATCCGGCATGGTCCAGACGCTCTCCGCCACGCTTCAGACCCACACCGTCTATACGCTCACGGTCGAAGTCGGAAACATGAACAACGACTCGAACTTCCCCCACAACCAGTTCGAGTTTTCCGGCTTTCCCGGCTACCGCGTGGATCTGCTCGCCGGCGGCGCCGTGGTGGCCTCGGACAACAACACCCTCCTGCCCGGCGAAGGGCGATTCCTCACCTCCACGGTTCAACTTTCCGTCGGCGCGAGTCACGCCCTGGTCGGCCAAAACCTCGGCATCCGCCTGGTCAACTTGGACAGCGCGGGCGGCATCGAGGTGAACTTCGACGATGTCCGGCTGGACGCCACCGCCATTCCCGAGCCCGCCGCGGCCGCCGGCTTACTGGGAGGCGCCCTGCTGTTCGGCACCCTCGCCGCCCGGCGCCGCGTGCGCGGCTAGCCGTTTCAGGCGCCGCCGTCCTGTGCGCCGCCCAAAAACGCGCTCACGGCGGCGCAAAACTCGGCGCGCGTTTCCATGTGCGGATTGTGGCCGGCCGCGAGGATCGTCTCCAGCCGCGCGGCGGGGAAATGCACGCCGAGCTTGGTCCGATCCTCCTCGGTCACATACCGCGATCTGCCGCCGCGAAGGAACAGCGTCGGCCCTTCGTGGCGATCCGTCGGCGCGAGCGGATCGCCCTCCAGCTCGGGCAGGGCCGACGTGAGCACCGGCAAGTTCACCGTCCAGCGCCAGACGCCGTCCTCGCCGCGCTCCAGATTGGTGGTGAGGAACTTTCGCATGCCCCAGTCCGGGACGCGTCCCTCGAACTTCATCTCGGCTTCGCCCCGCGAACGCAGCCCCTCGAGCCGGAGTTCGTTCATCGCCGCAAATTCGGCCCGATGCCCGTGCGAGAGGTAGGCCCGGGGCGCGATGTCCACCACGACGAGGCGCCCCACGCGTTCCGGATGCCGACAGGCGAGCAGCATCGCCACCTTGCCGCCCATACTGTGGCCCATGAGATCGACCCGCGCGAAGCCCATCCGGTCGAGCCAGGCGAGCACGTCGGCCGCCATGGCCGCGTAACTCATCGTCGCATGCCAGGGGGAGCGCCCGTGGTTGCGCAGATCGAGCGCCCAGACGTTTCGCCCGCCGGCCGCCGCGGCCAGCTCGGCGCCGGCGCTTTGCCAGTTGCGGCTCGAACCCAGCAGACCGTGCAACAACACCAGCGGCTGGGCTCCGGCCCCGCCCAGTTCACGCGCCTGCAATTCCACGGTCTCCATCGACGACGACATAGGGGACGAGTGCGGCAGGCGCCGGACGCCCGGGCAACGCCCATACCCTTTCGCATTCAAAATGCATACAACAGAACGCCGCTCCGATGTGGACCCGACCGCTGGTCGGGCACTGACCAACGGTCAGGCCTGCAGGTTGCGAGCACCGGTTTTATTACCACGAAA
Source organism: uncultured Akkermansia sp. (assembly GCA_966252115.1). Classification (GTDB taxonomy): domain Bacteria; phylum Verrucomicrobiota; class Verrucomicrobiia; order Opitutales; family Opitutaceae; genus IMCC26134_A. Next base: position 13,225 of record CBINNW010000113.1, on the reverse strand, counting down.
CGCGCATTGGTATCGCCCGCCCCGCCCGCCGGAATGATCGCCGCCGCCCGCCGTGTGCGGACAGGTCGCTACGCCTCGAGCGTGACCGCGCAGGCTTTGTAGCTGGGTTGGCGACTGTGGGGATCGTAGGCCGGGAAGGTGAGCCGGTTCATCTCGGCGAAGTGCATCGGCATGAACACCTGCCCGGGCTGCACCGTTTCCGTGACGCAGACGGTGGCACGGGCGGAGCCCCGGCGGGAGCAGACGCGGACGAGTTGACCGTCGGAGAGGGAAAAGCGGTCGGCGTCGGAGGGATGCACCTCGACGACCTGCGAGCGGGGCGCGAGCTTGCGGAGCACGGCGCTCTTGTCGGTGCGCGAGCCCGTGTGCCACTGCGAGGACGAGCCGCGGCCGGTATTGAGCCAGAGCGGATACTCCGAACAGGGCGCCTCCGGCAGGGGGCGCGGCTCGTCGAAGAGAAACTTCGCCCGCGTGTCGGGCGTGAAAAATTTCCCGTCGGCGAAAAGGCGGCGTTCCCGCGCGCCGTGCGGCGCGCGCGATGACGACGAATCCATGGCCAAGGACGAAGGGGCGGCGGCGGAATGGGCGGTGTTTTCCGAAACGCGGTCGCTCCGGGGCGTGCCGCCGGATGGCGAGGAGCTTTCCCGGTCGGAACCATTCGGCGTTAGGCCTTCGGCGCCCGGCATTCCCGGCGCCTGCGGGGCCGGGTAGGGCCACTGGATGCCGCCCTCGCGCTGGAGGTGGTCGTAGCCCTCGATGCCGGTGAAGTCGCAGGGTTGCCCGCGGCTGATCTCGCGCAGCAGCCGGAAGCTCGCTTCGGGCGAACTCCAGGCGCGGAACATCTCGCCGCAGCCCCAGGCCTCGGCGACGAGTTTGAAGATGTGGAAATCGGCCAAGGCCTGACCGGGCGCGCGACGCACCTTGCGGACGACGCCGAGACGGCGTTCCGAGTTTATCAGCACCCCCTCCTTCTCGCCGGTGCCGGCGGCGGGGAGGACGAGATCGGCCATCTCCGCCATTTCCGTGCTGTGGTAGAGGTCCTGCACGACGAGAAAATCCAGTTTCTCGCGAAGCGCGCGCACGCGGTTCTGGTTCACCCAGGAGTGGGCGGGGTTGGTGGCGACGACCCAGAGGCCCTTGATGAGGCCGCCGTCGATGCCGTCGATGATCTGGTCGTAGGCCCAGCTCTTTTCGGCGGGGATGAGCGACGTATCGATGTTCAGGATACGGGAGATTTTTTCGCGGTGGGCGGGATCGGCGAAGTCGTGGCCGCCGAGCAGCGAGGTCACGTTGCCAAAGATCCGCGAGCCCATGGCGTTGCACTGGCCGGTGATGGAGTTGGCCCCGGTGCCGGGCTTGCCGATCTGCCCGCTCAGGAGCGCGAGGTTGATGAGGGCCTGCGCGGTGCGGGTGGACTCGTGGCCCTGGTTGACCCCCATGGTCCACCAGTAGGAGACGCGTTTGGAGCGGTCGGCCAGGAGGGTGGCCACCTCGTCGATCCGGGCGGCGTCCAGACCGGTGGCCTCGACGGCGCGCTCGATCGGATAGGCGGCGAGAAAAGCCTGGAAGGCGTCGAAGCCATCGGTGTGCGCGCTCACGAAATCCCGGTCCACGCCGCCCTTTTCGATGACCAGACGAGCGAGCGCGTAGAGCAGGACGAGGTCGCTCTTGGGCTGGAGGGCGAGATGATGCGTGGCGCACATCGCCGTCTCGGTGCGCCGCGGGTCGATGACGATGATGCGCGGGGAACGTTTGTTGCGCATGACGCGTTGCCACATGATCGGGTGCGCGATGCACGGGTTGGCGCCGACAAAAACCAGCACGTCGCTCTCCTCGAAGTCGGCGTAGGTGAAGGGCGGCGCGTCGAAGCCGAAGGACTGCTTGTAGGCCACGTGCGCGGTGGCCATGCACTGCCGCGTGTTGGAGTCGCAGTGCAGCGCCCCCATGCCGAATTTGAAGAGGGCGCCGAGCAGGGCCATCTCCTCCATGGTGATCTGCCCGGTCGAAAGGAACGAAAGCGCGCGGGCGCCGTGGGCGGCCTGGATGCCCTTGAAATTTTTGACCAGCTCGCCGACCGCCGTTCCCCACGACACCGGTTCCAGTTTACCGGTGCTCTTGTTGCGCAGCAAAGGCGTCGTGGCGCGGTCGGGGGCGTCGAGCACGGCGAGGGATTCCCAGCCCTTGGGGCAGGCCATGCCGAGGTTGACCGGGTAGGCTCCGTCGGGGCTGAGGTTGAGCGCCTGGCCGTCGGGCCCGAGGTGAACCTTCAGCGAGCAACCGGTGCTGCAAAAACCGCAGATCGACGTGGTGGTGGCGACGGGCGCGAGCCGGGCCGGCACCTGCGGGAGACCCAAGCCGAAATCGGCGGGTCGGCGCACCAATTCCGCGGTCATGGGACCTTCGTGCGCACGAAGGCGGAGAAGAGAGATGTCAAAAGCGGCGGCGGGCATGGTTCATCCAGCCAAGCACGAAGCCTGCCGCAGCGGGCGCCCGAGCCATGAACGACGCTGAAGATATTTCCGACTAACGATTAATTCTTTCGATCAACCGGAAGGGGGCGGGCGCCGGAAGCCCCGAAACGTCTCGCGCGGGCGGCGAGCGATGGCGGAGGAGCGGATGCGAGCGAAGGCGCAAGGGGCGGCGATCCGACGCGTCGGATCGTCGAAAGCGGCGACACGTCGCCGCACTCCATATCGGGGGGCGAGGGCCGCCACAGCGCCCGGAGGGCGGCTGCTTGGCGAGCGGGTGGCCATGGCCGAGCTCGGCCGCAACTCGCCAAGAACCTCGATCAGAGCGGCTTGCGCGGCTCGATCAGGCCGATCTCGACGGCGTAGCGGGTGAGGCTGGCCACGTCGTGGAGGTTCAGCTTGCGCATCAGATTGGTGCGGTGGTTGTCCACCGTCTTGACGCTGATATCGAGCTTGGCGGCGATCTCCTTGGTGCTGTGGCTCTCGGCCACGAGTTGCAGGATCTCGCGTTCGCGGTCGGTGAGAAAATCGGCGCTGTTGCTCGCGCCGGGGTTGGCGACCACATCGCGCAACAAGGCGGCGACGGCGGGGCCGAAGTAGGTGCCGCCGTTGGCCACGGTTTCGAGGCCCTTTTTAAACTCGGTGAGACCGGCGGTTTTTTCGACGAAACCGTGGGCGCCGACCTCGAGCATCTCGCGCACGAGCACCGGGTTCTCATGGCCGGAGAAGACCAGCACCCGGACATTGGGAAGCTGTTTCACCAAACGTCGCAGCAGATCGACGCCATTGAGCCCCGGCAGTTTGGCATCGAGCACGAGCAGGTCGGGTTTGACGTCGAGGCAAAGGCTCAGCGCGCCTTGGCCGTCTCCGCTTTCGCCGACGAGTTGATAGTTTTTCTCCATTCGGAGGATTTCCACCAACATTTCGCGGATTGCGGTTTGGTCTTCGATGATGACGAGGCGCTTCATGACAATGGGCGAGAGGAGAAGGGCTACGGCGGACTTGCCGACAAGGGATGTATGGGAAAGATGAAGCCCGCGACGCAAATGCCAAGTTCACACGCAGCTAGGAAAGGCGGATTTTGCTCCCATCGCCGCGCGTTTGCGATGGTTCTGCTGGGTTGGGCGCCCCTCTGGTTGGCCGGTTGCGACGCCACGACCGACAGCGGCCCGTCCCTCGGCTCCGGAGCTCAAGCGAGCGCGATGCCCCCGCCGCGGGTGGGCGTTACCCGCAATCAGGCCTGGCGGGACGCGGAGGCCGTGGCGGCGCTCGACCCGGACCGCCTGACCGTGATCGGCGCGGGCGCGTCCATGAGACCGGTGTATGGGGAAAACACGATCTTGGTGCTGCAAAAAATCCCCTTCGATTCCCTGAGCGCTGGCATGAACGTCGCCTACCGCAACGAGCGCGGCGCCCTCGTGCTGCACCGACTCGTGGCCCGCGACAGCGCCGGCTGGCGAGCGGTCGGGTTGAACAATCCGCACGAGGACCGTGATCGAGTGACGCCGCAGAATCTGTTGGGCATCGTCTATGCCTCCTTCGCCAACAACGACGTGGAGTGAGCGCCCGACCGGGGCCGGCCGCCGCGGAAACGAGTCGCCCCCGTCTCCCCGCCTCTCCTGGCCTCCCCTCCCGCCCCCCTTCCCCACCTCGACGGCGCGCGGAAGCTTCAGAGGTCCTTGTCGGACGGCAGGAGCTTCAGGCCGGCCGCCCGCGCGGCTCGGCGTTGGTTGAGGTCAAACGAGATAAAAAACCTGGCCCCGTGCAACCGAGCCAGGGCGACATGGAGCGCGTCCAGCGTGCGGGTGCCGGTTTGCGGCGTAATCGTGGCCACCGCGTCCATGCCGGCCTGCATCCAAGCATAGGATTGCAAGGGCGCGGCGGAGTAGAAACCCGCTTCGGCGTCCGCCCGGACATCCCGCATCAGCGCTTCACTGTCGGCGCGGTGCAATAGGCCCTTCCACTCCAGTCGCGCGAAGACGTTGCGCAGCTCCATCAAACCGAAGGGAGTCAAGGGCAGGCCGGGGCGTGGCGGCAACGCGACGGCGATGGCCACGGCGCGAGCGTGGTGAGCGTCATTGGCCAGATTATAGGCCGCGATAAACGAGGTGTCGGCGTAGTAATGCGTCACCCGATGAGGTCCAACACGTTGATCGGGATGTCGGCCTTGGCGCCAAGGATACGACGCGAGCGGGCCGTGATATCGGTCGGCGACCACTTCGCCGCCTTCTCCACCTTCTTCGTCGGCGTGATCGTCCAGACCACCTTGCCGCGTTTGGTCACTTTCACGGGCCCCTTCGCCAGCATCTCCTCGACGCTCTTCAAATCGTGACGGAGCTGGCGGACGGTGACGGTGGGCGCGCTCATGTTGCACATGGAATGTTACACCTCCCCGCCGGTCAAGACCGCAGACGGCGCCAGCCTCGCGCGGACGCACGGACCGCGTCGGCGGGACTGTTTTTTCCATTCGGAAGCGCGATCAGGAGTCCGATCAGGAGTCCGACGACAGCCCGGACGACGACGACCCATCCGCGTCATCCCGCATGCCCCGAGCAGGTAAATCCGTAACCCAGTGAACCCGGTAGCCCGTGAACCGGGTGAACCGATAACCCGCGAACCCGGCAAATCGGTCAACCGCCCCCGTTTGTTCCTCCGTTCGCGAGTGGTGGGTTGACCGGGATTCGAACCCGGAACCAACAACTTAAAAGGATGCTGCTCTACCGTTGAGCTATCAACCCAAACCACTGACGACTGGCGCCTTGGAGATTTCTCTTTGCTGATGTTTCCCGGCGTTTTCACGGTTCGGGCGCTTGGGCCGCGAGGCCGTGGGCACCGGGATGACAAACGAGATCGGAAAAGAACCAAGGTTCCCCGGCCGCTTTCCGGCGCGTGGGAGGGCGCTACTAGGGGAGCTTTTTCGACGCAGGCAAGGAAAAGTTTACGCGCGCGACGCGATCTCCCGATCCCGGGGAACGAAACCCGTCGCCCTCGCCAAACCCACGTCGGCGAAAATCCGGTTTGCCGCGCCGCCTCTCCTTTCGCGCTCGCGCTTCCCGGGGCGCCGCCCCAATCCGGCTGAACCGCCCGCCCACGCCACCGTGATGCCCTCCCCCAGTTCCGACTCGCTCGCCCCTTTCGCGCCCCGCTCCGACGACCGCACCACCTGGATCAGGCATCTCGAGAGCGTGGAACTCCCCGCGGGCGCGCCGCTTTTTCGCCAGGGCGACCCGGCGGACGCCCTCTACTTCGTCGAACAAGGCGAACTCGCGGTGGTGCTCGAAGTGCCCGGCGCGGGACGCGTGCCGGTGCGACGTTTCGGTCCCGGGCAGTGCATCGGCGAGATGGCCCTCTACCGCCGCGAGACCCGCACGGCCACCGTCGAGTGCATCACCCACGCGCGCCTCTGGCGCCTCACCGCGGCCCAGTTGCGCGAGGTCGAGGCGGTCTCCCCCGCCCTCGCCGCCGCCATGCACCGCCATGTCGCCGGCCTGCTCGCCGAACGCGTGGCCTACAGCAACACGGAGCTCAAGGACCCGCTCGCCCGTCTCGCCCACGCCATCCGCGGACTCGTCGCCAGCAACTTCGGCGAGTCCGACTGGGATCGCGGCGCGGTCGCCACCGCCGCCGCGCGCACCGACGAGGTCGGAGCCGTGGCGGGCGCGCTCGACCACCTGGTCGCCCGCCTGCGCGGCTACCTCGACGAGCTGCGCACGGCCACCGCGCGGCGCGAGGCCATCGAAAGCGAACTGCGCATCGCGGGGGAGATTCAGACGAGTTTCCTTCCGCCACCCCTGCCCTCGACCGAGGCGCGGCGGGCCGGCATCGACTTCGCCGCCCGGATGAAGCCCGCCCGCGAAGCCGGCGGCGACCTCTACGACGGCTTTTTCCTGCCCGACGGCCGCTTCTTGTTCGTGGTCGGCGACGTCTCCGGCAAGGGCGTGTCGGCCGCCCTCTTCATGGCCGTCACCGCCACCGCCATCCGCGCCTTCGCCAGCCCCGGCGTGGAGCCCGGCGAGCTGCTCACGCGCGTCAATCGCCTGCTCTGCGCGCGCAACGACACCCTGCAATTCGTCACCGTTTTCGCCGCCATCCTCGATCCCGTCGGCGGCGACCTCACCTGGACCAATTGCGGCCATCCGTCCCCCTTCGTCCTCCGCGGCGACGGAAGAGTGGAGCCCTTGCTCGCCCCGCAACGCGCCACGCCGGTGGGAGTTTTCGAGGAAAGCTCCTATCCCACCCACCGGACGCGGCTGGAGCCGGGCGAGAGTCTCGTTGTTTTCACCGACGGCGTCACCGAGGCCATGGATCCCGCCCACGCGCTTTACGGGGACGCCCGTTTGGAAAATCTGCTCGCCTCCCGCACCTTCGCCGACGCCACCTCGGTGGTGGAGGCGGTGGTCGCCGATGTGCTCGCCTACGAAGCCTCCGCCCCGCAGGCCGACGACATCACCGTGACCGCCCTCCGCCGGCTGCCCTGAAACGCGCCGATCAGCGGGTTCGCCCGCGCGAGCCAAACGGCGCCGCGCACCCCGCTCCGCCGCGGGCGGATTTGCCCTTGCTGGTCGCGTCCACCGGGGCGAAAGAACGCGCCCTTTTTTCATGCAGACCCGGAAAATCCCCCTCGACCAGATCGACATCCACGGCGGCACCCAAACCCGGGTGAAAACCAACGAGGAGGCGATCGAGAGCTACGCCGAGGAGCTGGGCACGGGCACGGTTTTCCCGCCCATCACCGTCTTCTACGACGGCTCCACCTACTGGCTCGCGGATGGTTTTCATCGTTACCTCGCCAGCAAACGCATCGGGCTCGACGCCATCCTCGCCGAGGTGCGGGAAGGCGGCCGCATCGACGCCCTCAAACACGCCCTCGGGGCCAACGCCACCAACGGCGTCTATCGGACCAACTCCGACAAACGCAACGCCGCCGCCATCGCGCTCGAGGAGTGGGCCGGCCTCTCCAACAGCGCCCTCGCCGAGATTTGCCGGATCTCCCCCGAGCTCGTCCGCACCTGCCGACGCGAGCTGGAACAAGCCGGCAAAATCGAAAAACCCGAACGCGTCACGGGGCGCGACGGCAAGGAATACCCCGCCCAGATGGACCACGAGCCGCGCGGCAAACAGGAGAAACGCTCCAGCGAGGGTTCGGGCGGTGGCGGTGGTGGCGGCGCTCGCCCCACCGGCAAGGGTGACGGCGGCGCCCCCGGCGGCACCAACGCCGAACTGGAACGCGAGGCCCGCGCCATGATGCGCCGCGGCGAGACCAATCCCTTCGAGCTCAAAAACCTCATGAGCGCCACCGCCCACGACTACGCCTCCGCCGTCGTGAACCTGCTCGGCACCATGCGGGCCGACGACCCCAAACGCGACGAGGGCCTGATCCGCATCAAACGCTGGATCGAGCGCGTCCTCGCCGGCGAGATTCAGCTCGGGCAGGAACCGGAGTGGTCCGGCGCGTCCGCCCCGGAGGCCTGAGCCCCGCCCCACCCGCTCATCCGCGATCCGACGCCGCCCATCCGTCCCCGTCCACACGTCCCGCCCCCGGGAGTCGGGAGTTGGGAGTCGGGACGCCGCCGCCGCCCCCCCACCCGCTCCGCCCCCCGCTTTGACATCGCCGGCGAGGCACTTTTCGCTGCGCCTCCGTTGCCTCCGCCCGCCGCCCCGCCCGCGCACCAACCCAACACAGCCCACCAGCCCACGCTTCCGCCGTTCGCCCGCACATGTCGCAGCTCTATCCCTACTGGCGCATGGACTACATCGAGGCGCCCCGCCAGCCCGCCTCCCCTCGCCCGTTTACCGACCTGCCGGCCCTCGGTGACGACCGCGCCGCGCTCATCGTGCACCGCACGCCCTTGAGCTACCTGATGCTCAACCGTTTTCCCTACAACCCGGGACACCTGCTCGTCATCCCCTTCCGCGAGGTCGCCGACCTCACCGACCTGAGCACCGCCGAGCAGGCCGACCTCATGGGCGCGCTGATTTTTGGCCAAAAACTTCTCCGCGCCGTCATGCGCCCCGACGCCTTCAACGTCGGCTTCAATCTCGGCCGCCCCGCCGGCGGCAGCATCGACCACCTCCACGGCCACATCGTGCCGCGCTGGTCCGGCGACAACAACTTCATGCCCGTCCTCGGCCAGACCCGCATCCTCCCCCAAGCCCTCGAAACCACCTGGGAAAAACTCGCGGCCGAGGCCGCAAGAATGACCAAGGACCAATGACCAAGGTCCAATAATCGCCCTCGTCGCACAGAAAGCCGCCCGCGTCCATTCTCCCGCCACTGGTCCTTCGTCATTGGACATTGGACATTGGTCATTGGTCATTTTTCAACCCGCCCCATGGCCTCCTCCACCCTCCACTTTCCCTCCGCCCGCCACCTCAGCCAGCTCTACGCCGGCCGGCCGGAAAACCTTTCCGCCGCCGAGCGCCTGCTCGGAGTCGGCATCGTCTCGCGGGAGGACTGGCTGCGCCTCGACGGCGACGCCCCCGCCGTCGCCGCCGGAGAGACGCTCTTTAATCTCCTCAACGAAGCCCGCACCCAGGGCCTCACCATCCGCACGCCCGATTTCACCCGCTTCGCCGAAGGCGTCGCGCGCGGCGAGGCCGAGGCGCTGCGCGCGCTGTTCACCCAGCCCGTCGTCGTCGCTACCCAGCGGAAAAACATCCTGCCCAAAACCCTCGGGCAAAAACTCTACCTCCAGGCCATCCTGCGCCATCCGCTGGTCTTCGGCATCGGCCCCGCCGGCACCGGCAAGACCTACCTCGCCATGGCCGCCGCGGTGAACGCCCTGCTCAAGAACCAGGTCGAACGCATCATCCTCACCCGCCCCGCCGTCGAGGCCGGCGAGGCCCTCGGCTTCCTCCCCGGCGACCTCCAGGAAAAAATCCTGCCCTACCTGCGCCCGCTCTACGACGCCATGGGCGACATGCTCGACAGCGCCGACGTCGCGAAACTCACCGAGAAAGGCATCATCGAGGTCGCGCCGCTCGCCTACATGCGCGGCCGCACCCTCAGCCGCAGTTTTATCATCCTCGACGAAGCCCAGAACACCACGCCCGAGCAGATGATGATGTTCCTCACCCGCCTCGGCGAAGACTCGCGCATGGTCGTCACCGGCGACATCACCCAGATCGACCTCCCCCGCGCCAAACTCTCCGGCCTGCTCGAGGTCCAGCGCATCCTCCGCGGCATCGACGGCATCGAGTTTCACCAGTTCAGCGGCTCCGACGTCGTCCGCCACCCGCTCGTGCTCAAGATCATCGAGGCCTACGAACGTTACCAAAACCCCATCGGCCCCGGCTCCGCCTGATCGCGCCCCTCCCGGCCCGTCCGCTCGCGACGCCCCGCCTGACCCTAAGCACAAACACCGACACGCGACGCTTCGCCCCGGCCTCGCCGCCTTCACCAAGCTCACGCCTTCGTGTTTCGCTCCGGCCTCACCGCCCTTCTCGCCCGACTGCGCACCGCCCTCAACGCGGCGACGCCCGCCAAACCCGCGCCCAAACGCCGGCGTAAATCCCCCGCCGCCCCCGGCCGCGGCCTCGCCGCCACCCTCGACTCGTCCCGCCTCGTCGCCGTCGCGCTCTTCGTCGCCACCGTCGCGATCATCGTCCTCGTCTCCTTCGTCGGCGTCACCAACCGCACCCTGCCGGTCCTGCCCAACCAGATCGCCTCGGTCCGCATCGTCGCCTCCGTCCCCTTCTCCTACGAAAGCACGGAGAAAACCCGCGCCGCCCGCGACCGGCTCAGCGAGCGCGTGCCCCCCGTCTATCGCATCGACCCCGAGCCCCTCCGGCGCTTCGAGGTCCATCTCGCCGACCTCATCGCCGCGCTCGAGCCCTACTCCGGCCTGCCCCCCGAACAGCGCAACCAACTCCTCCGCGAGGCCACCGCCGCCTACAACGCCCGCGGCCCCTACCGCGCCCTGCCCGAGGACGTCGCCATCCTCACCACCGACGGCAGCGCCGCCTCCCGCGCCCAGCTCCTGGAAATCGGCCTCGGCATCCTCCGCGCCATTCACGCCCAGGGCATCTCCGACCCCGCCGATCTGGGCAACGAGACCGTCCTCCAGACCCCGGCCGGCCGCTTTAACGTTTTTCAAGTCCTCCGCCCCGACGACTCGGTCGTCACCCGCCCGGTGGACACGCTCGAGGACGCGCTCACCTACCTGCGCATCAACCTCGCCGCCGAGGAGCCCGACCGCCGCCGCGCCGCCGCCCTCTACCGCATCCTCCGCGAAGGCGTCATCGCCAACCTCCAATACGACGCCGACTCCACCCGCGCCCGCCGCGCCGAGGCCGTCGCCGACCTGCGGCCCGTCAAGGTCTTCGTCGAGCTCGGCCAGAGCATCATCGAGCCCGACACCCGCGTCACCCCGGAGCAGTTCGAGATGCTGGAAGCCCACCGCCGCGCCCTCGCCTCCAACTCCACCCCCGTGGACGAGGCCATGCGTCTCTCCGGCCGCATCCTCCTCGTTCTGGCGATGCTCGCCGCCTCCCTCATCTACATCCGCCTCGAGGACCCCGAAACCCTTCAGTCCAACTCCCGCCTCGCCCTCCTCGCCCTCGTCGTCATCGGCAACCTCGCCCTCGTCCGCGCCACCTACTCGCTCGGCTCGCTCGACTATTTCCTGGAGGACACCACCACCGCCTCCCTCCTGCCCTACATCGCCCCCGTGCTCATCGCGCCGCTCATCGTGGCCCTGCTCATCGACTGCGGCTCGGCGATCTTCATGGCGCTCTTCATCTCCATCTTCACCAGCGTCATCTGGGGCGGCCGTCTCGACCTCCTCGTCCTCGAATTTCTCGCCGCCCTCGTCGCCATCCAAGGCGTCAACCAAACCCGCCGGCGCAACCGCATCCTCCGCGCCGCCCTCATGGCCGGCGTCACCCTCTGCGCCGGCGTCCTGCTCCTCGGTTTCGCCGAACACCTCCCGCTCGGCGCCGTGCTGCAGCAGATGATCGCCGGCCTCTTCGCCGCCCTCGTCTGCGGCGTCCTCGTCGTCGGCCTGCTGCCCTTCCTCGAAAACCTCTTCAAGCGCACCACCGACATCACCCTCCTCGAGCTCACCGACTACAACCACCCCCTGCTTCGCCTCATGCAGATGGAGGCGCCCGGCACCTACCACCACTCGCTCGTCGTCGCCCAGCTCGCCGAAAACGCCGCCGCCGCCATCGGCGCCAACCCCCTCCTCGCCCGCGTTTGCGCCCTTTTCCACGACATCGGCAAGACCGCCAAATCCCACTACTTCGTGGAAAACCAGTCCGACGGCCAAAACCCGCACGACGACAACAACCCCTCCCTCTCCGCCCTCATCATCAAGGCCCACGTCAAGGACGGCGTGGACCTCGCCCTCCGCCACAAGCTGCCCCGCCCGGTCATCGACGTCATCCAGCAGCACCACGGCACCACCCTCATCCGCTACTTTTACCACCGCGCGCTTCAGGCCCTGCGGCAAAAAGCCGACGCCAACGCGCCCCTGCCCCCGCTCCTCGGCATCTCCTCCGAGCCGCCCCGCCCCGTGCCCGGCCCGGTGCTCGGCGGCGGCGCCCGCACGACGCCCCCGATGCCGCACGGAGCCCCCACGCTGCCCGAGCAGACCTACCGCTACGACGGTCCGCGTCCGCGTTTCAAGGAGAGCGCCATCATCCACCTCGCCGACGGCATCGAGGCCGCCGCGCGTTCGCTCCCCAAGATTTCCCCGCAGCACCTCGGGGAGCTCATCGAGCAAATCGTCCGGGATCGCATGAACGACGGACAGCTCGACGAGTCGCCCCTCACCTTTGCCGAGCTCCACACGATCCAGGACAGCTTCGCGCACACCCTGCTTAGCATGCTTCACGGTCGCATCGCCTACCCCAGCGCCGCCGCCGTGAAGTAACCATGCCCGACCCCGCCAAAGTAGCGGGAGCTTCCAGCTCCCGTGATCCGTCCTCCAACAGCCCTCCGCCCCCCAAAGTAGCGGGAGCTTCCAGCTCCCGTTCGTCCGACTCCAAAGTAGGGGGAGCTTCCAGCGCCCCTCCCTCTGGGCTCGCTTCCGCCAAACCTCAGGAAGGAATTCCCGACTCCCCCCGCCCCAAACCACGGGAGCAGGATGCTCCCGCTACTCCCGGCGTTCCCGCCCCGTCGCATTGGGAATACTTCAACCCGCTCTCGGAAATCGACATTCGCGTCAGCGGCAACCTCCCCCACTGGGAGCAAGGCTCGGTCTGGTATTTCGTCACCTTCCGCCTCGCCGACGCGCTGCCCCGCGCGGTCGTGGAGGAGATCCAACACCAACGCGAGCGGTGGCGACGGACGCACGACCTCGGAAACCTCTCCCGCGAGGAACTGGCCGAATACCACCGGCTCTTTTCCGAACGTTACGCCCAGCTTCTCGACGCCGGCGGCGGCTCCTGTGTTCTCCGCGAGCCGGCGAACGCGGACATCGTGCGCGACGCGCTTCGCCACTTTGCGGGGCGGCGATACGTTTTGGACGAGCAGGTGGTGATGCCCAACCATGTGCATGTGCTCGTGAAGCCGCTGCCCGGGCATGGGCTGGTGAAGATCCTGCACTCCTGGAAGTCTTTCACCGCGAATCAGCTCAACCGACGCCTCGGCCGCGACGGCCAGCTCTGGCAGCACGAATCCTACGACCACATCGTCCGCGGCGACCACGCGATGGACGCCATTCGCCGCTACATCCGCGAAAACCCCGCCAAAGTAGCGGGAGCTTCCAGCTCCCGTTCGTCCGACTCCAAAGTAGCGGGAGCTTCCAGCTCCC
>CBINNW010000112.1:0-17081 GCA_966252115.1 uncultured Akkermansia sp. | reverse complement strand
AGGTGGTGCCGGTGACGCCGTCGGCGACGGTGGTGTAGGGGCCGCCGGATACGAGGGCGCGTTTCACGGTGTAGGTGGTGGCGCCCTGGGCCGCGCCCCAGACGAGGTCGATGCGGCCGGTGCGGGGCGTGGCGGTGAAGCCGAGGGGCACGGCGGGCACGAGGTCCACGAGCGCGGCGATGTCGGAGGCGGCGAGGGCGTGGTTGTAGATGCGGAAGTCGTCGATGCGGCCGTTGAAAAGCGGGTCGGCGGACCACTGGGAATCGCCGATGAAGTTCACGGTCGGACGGAAGTCGGAGGGGTTGATCGTCATGGCCGCGTTGGTCGCGACGAGGACGCCGTTGACGTAGAGCCTGCCGGTGTCGCCGGACAGCGTGACGGCGAGGTGGACCCACCGGGCGGTGGCGAGCGGGGTGGTGTTGAGCTGTTGTTCGGAGCCGCCGTGCTTGATGGCGAAGCGGAGGGTGGAGCCGTTGGAGGGGGTGAGGAAGAGGTATTGGTCGGTGTCGTTGCCGAAGTCGAAGACACGCTGGTTGGCGGCTCCGCCGTTCCAGTAAACCCAGGCGGCCACGGTGAGGTCCTGGGAATCGGCGACGCCGGCGGGCAGGGTGAGTGTGTCGTCCACGCCGTCGAAGATCAGGCCCCGGCCGACGCGGCCGGTGCCGAAGGCGGGCGAGCCGGTGGAGGTGGCGGCGTAGTTGCCGAGGGTGTCGGCGAGGTCGTCTTCGAAGGCGAAGCCGGCGCGTTGTTCGAAGGGATAGACGGTGATGGTCAGCGTGGCGTCGGCGAAGGCGCCGGCGGTGTCGGTGACGCGCACGGTGAAGGCGTTCGCGCCGACATCGGAGGCGCCGGGGGTGCCGGAGAGGGCGCCGTCGGTGGCGACCGCGAGCCAGGCGGGGCCTGAGAGCTTGGAGATGGTGAGGATCTCGCCGTAGGCGGCATCGAGGTCGGAGACGTCGGTGGCGAGGGTGATGCCGGCGTGGTAGGGCTGGTCGCGGGTGACGGCGGCGCGGGTGAGCGAGGCGGCGCTCCAAGTGGGGGCGTCGTTGGTGTTGTTGACGGTGATGACGAGGTCGGCGTCGTCGGTGGCGCCGGAGCCGTCGGTGACGCGCACGGTGAAACGGTTTTCGCCAACGTCGGCGTTGCCCGGCGTGCCGCCGAGGGCGCCGTTGGCGGCGACGGTGAGCCAGGAAGGGCCGGTGAGTTTGGCGAAGGTGAGGGTGCCGCCGTTGGCGTCGGTGGCATACGCGGCGAGGGTTTCACCGCCGGGGGAGAAGCCGTAGGCGGCGTCTTCGATGGCCGCGGGGAGATTGATCGGGTCGCCGCCGAATACGGGCGCGGCGTTCGCGCTCTGGCCCCAGAGGGCGTAAATCTCGTCGCCGGTCAGGCCGTAGTTGTAGATGCGGAAGTCGTCGAGGCGGCCCTGAAAGTAGGCGTCGCCGTTATACATGCTGCGGCCGAGGTAGCAGAAGGGCTGGCCGAAGAGCGGGTCGATGAGATCGATGGTCTTGGTGACGTTGGGCACGCCGTTGACGTAGAGCGTGCAGGTGTCGCCGTTGAGACTGACGGCGAGATGGACCCACTGGTTGGTCGGGAGGGCGGACCCGCGCAGGTAGTAGGAGGCGTCGCCCTCGAAGTTGCCGCCGCGGGTCGTGGTCATGCCGAACTCCACGCCGCCGCCGCCGTTCGACGGGGTGAGATACATCGTCGCCTCGATTTCGGAGCCGAAGTCGAAGATGCGCTGCCAGTTCGGGCCGCCGGTCCAGTAAACCCACAGGGCGACGGTGATGTCCTGATGGTTGCCCGTGCCGGTGGGGAGCCGGGCATATTGGGCGGAGCCGCTGAGCGCGAGGGCCTGGCCGCCGCCGAAGCCGGTGGTGAAACCGGGCGCGGTCGTGCCGCCTCTCAGCTCGGCGTCGCGGGTGCCGACCACGTCGGCCGGGGTGCCCTCGAAGGTGTAGTGGGTGACGAGTTCGCGGGCGACGCGCAGGGGCTCGCTGTCGAGTTCGCCGCCGGGCGTGGTGGCGGTGACGACATAAAAATAGGTCGATTCGTTGGCGACGGAGGTGTCGGTGAAGTTGAGGTCGGGGCCGGTGACGGTGCCGAGCGTGGTGTAGGGGCCTGCGGCGGAGGTGGCGCGTTTCACCGCGTAGCTCGTGGCGCGGGCCGAGCCCCACCAGTCGAGGATGATCCGGTTCTTGCTCCAGTGGGCGCGCAGGCCGGAGGGGGCGATGTCGGCGGCCACGTCGTCGCGGGCGTAGGTGAGGGAGCCGAGGCCGAGCCAGTCCACCTGCGAGGGGTGGATGGCGGTGTTGGGCCGGGGCTCGGGGCGGGTGGCGTCACGCGCGAGTTTGCTCCAGGGTGCGGCGATGCCTTTCACGTGGGCGTAGTGGCCGAAGACGAGTTCGTATTGGAAGTAGCCGAGGCCGCGTCCGGCGCCGGAGACGGAGCCCTCGGTATAGGTGAGGTCGCTGTTGCGGTGGCGGGCGTAGGGCACGTCGTGGCCCAGGTTGTATTTCGCGTTGTATTCCCAGGCGCGCAGGACGCGGTTGTTGTCGTAGCCGAAGAGGTCGTCGCCCTGGTTCCACGCGGTCTGGCAGAGGAGCGCCATGGCGTGCCAGCCGCCGAGGTTGTGGGGTTGGTCGCGGCCGGCCTCCTCGCCCTGGCCGAGGCCGCCCGGGTGGATATACCAGACGGCGCGCTCGACGCGGCCGGTGCCGACGCCGTGTTTGAAGTAGTCGAGGCCCTGTTCGTAAACGGCGCGGTTGTCGCAGAGGACGCCGATGGCGGCGACGCAGGCCATGTTGGCGGTGTCCCAGTTGAGGCGGTAGTGGGTGTTGCCGCCGGTGCGCCAGAAGGTGTCGTAGTGCCACCAGAGGAAGTTGGAGGCGCCGGCGTAGAACACGCGCATCATCATGTCCTTGTAGGCCTGCTTTTCGGGTTCGGGCCAGCCGGGGTAGGTGCTGAGCAGTTCGCCGCCGATGGCGAAGAGGTAGCCGCAGATGCCCACCGCCAGCCCGGCGTTGGAGTCGCCGGTGACGCCGGTGAGGCCGGACCAGACGTTGGCGATGTGGACGGCATGATCGGCGTAGGCGGTGTCGCCGGTGAGGTGCCAGCGCAGGGCGAGCTCATAGATGGCCTGCGCGTCCTGCTGGGTGCGGGTGTAGTTGTTCCCGGCGGAGCCGCCGCGCACGATCCAGTCGATGTCGTAGGCGGGCCACCAGGTCTGCGCCCAAGGGCTGTTGCTGAGGGTGGCGAAGGACGATGCCCAGGGCTCGGCGTTGGCGGCGATCTTGTCGCGCATGCGTTGGAGATCGATGGCCGTGTGAATCGTGCCGGGGTGGGCGAAGGCCGGCGCGGGCTCGTCGCGGGCGGTAAGGTGGGCCATGAACACGCGGTCGCCGGCGAGCGGCGTGAGCGTGTTGCCGGAGCGGGTGTAGGCGGTGCCGCCCGGGTAGGGGTCGGCGGCGGAATGCGTGCCGAGTCCGAGCCATTCGAAGTAGTTGGAGCCGCCGTTGCCGATCCACAGGTCGAAGCCGTAGGTCGTGTCGGGGTCGAGGTGGACGGCGAAGGGCAGGTTGAAGGTGAGGTAGGTGCCGGGTCCGTTGGCGGTGGCGCCGGAGCCGGGGTTGCCCGTGCCGCCGGAGTTGAAGTTCTGGATCGAGACGATGGCGCTCGTCGTGCCGCCGACCCGGCCGATGGTCACCTGGATCGGGCCGTTGGTGAGGTTGAGGTTCCAGCCGCCGGCGTTGGAGCCCGAGGCGGTGTTGTTGGTGTAGCCGGTCATGCGCACGGTGACGGCGGTGAAGTCGTAGCCGAGGGGGTTGGAGCCGGTTGTGAAGGTCTGGCCTTGGGTGGGCCGGTTGTTGGCGACGTAGGTGGAGCCGTCGTTGGCGGAACCGTTGTTCGCGCCACCGTCGGCGTTGACGCCGGAGCCGCCGATGTTGGCGGCGTCGAAGGCGGCGCCGCTCCACTGCGCGATGCTGTCGGCTCCGCCCGCCGGCTGCGTCGCGGAGTAGGTGATGGTCGAACTAAAGTTGACCGGGTGTGCCGACAGCGACGCGGCGGCGCACCCGATGCCGAGCGCGAGCGCGCGAGGCAGGCGGACGAGGCGCAGGAAGGGCGTGACGAGGCGAGCGAGAAGACCGGGGAATGCGGCGAACATGGGAAAAAGAAATGTGAAAAGAGAGGTGGGGCAACGGGCTGGCCGCGGGGGGGCGGGGGCGCCTATGTGGATGGGTTCGGCTCGCGGCGGAACCACACCGGCGTCCAGGTGTAGTCGTTGCCCCGCGACACGGAGGGGCGCGCGCCGCGCTCGGCGGTGTCGGCGAGGAAGGCGACCGGGCAATCGGGATGCGCGGCCATGAAGTCGAAGGCGGGGGCGAGGGACGGGAGGGGAGAGGGGAACACGAAGGGCAAATCCGGAATGCGGGAGGGGGGAGACGGTGAAGAGAAAGGGATGAGGTGACGGAGGGTGATCGCTGCGGGGCCGGCGCCGGGCCGGCCCCGGTGTCGTGAGCGTGCGCCGGCGTGGGATCCGGCGGTCAGCGCACCGCGAAGTCCGGCCGGGGGCCGGCGCCGGTCAGCCAGTCGTGGAGCGCGCGCGGCACGGGGACGACGTTGCCCTGCGTCTGGCCGGGGACGAAGACGGTCTCGGCGCCGAGGTCCTCCCAGCGGATGAGATTCGACGAGCCGACGGCGATCACGCGGTTTTGCCCGGGCACGGGCACGAAGAGCAGGCAGCGATCCCCGAGGGTGAAAAACGCCGCGCCCTCGGCGCGCCCGCTCACGGGGTTGCCCGGGATCTGGTGGTAGGGACCGGCGGCCGTGTCGGCCATGGCGAGGTGGTGCGCGCCGTATTTGCGCTGCTTGTGGATGTCGCCCTGGCGAAAGAGCGCGATGTATTTGCCGCGCCACGACACGATGCTCGTGTCCACGTGGTCGAATCCCGGCTCGATCAACAGCGCCGGATCGCCGAAGGAGACGAAGTCGGTGGTCGTGACGTAGTAGGTGCGGTTGTTGTAGGTCTCGCTCGGCTCGCCGTCGGTGAACCATCCCGGGATCTCCGAAGTCCAGGTGATGAGGTAACGTTTGTTGGCGGGGTCCGGCACGATTTCGGGCGCCCAGGTGTTGCGCACGCCCTCCAGTTTTTCGGACACGGGCAGGAAACGTTGCGCGGACCAGGCGACCAGATCGCGCGAGGTGGCGTAGCCGATGCCGCGGTCGTTCCAGCCGCTGGTCCACACGAGATGAAACAGTCCGGCGTCGTCGCGAAAAAGGTGCGGATCGCGGAAAAGTTTCTCGCCCACGGCGGGGCGCAGCAGGATGCGGTTGAGGTCGTGCCAGCGCAGGCCGTCGAGGCTGACCGCGAGGTGGAGACCGTCGCCCTTGCCGCGGAAGGAGCTGTAAACATACGCGGTTTCCCCGGCGGGAGCGGGCGTGCCCGCCGCGCCGGTCGAGCTGGTTGCGAGGGTCTGGGCGCGGGCGGGGAGGGCGGTGGCGACGACGGCGACGAGCACCGACCCGAGAAGCGGGCCGGCGAGGAGACGCCGCGCGCGACGTAAGAGGATATGACCGATGGGGTTCATGGAGAGAGCCGGAGTAGGGCGGCGAAGGCGAGGGAACGAGGGGGGGCGCGGGGCAGGCGGGGGGACGAAAAAAACATGGGCTCCGGTCGGGACCGGTCGGGGCCGGCCGGGGGCGAGGGGGGGGGCGGGGGAGACCGGCGGGCCGGGCCGTTTTTCAGTGTGCTCCGGGGGGCGGAAACAAGCCGAGGAGGTGGACTTGTTAACCATAACATAGGATCGGGAGATCTCCGCGCGCGGCAAAACCCTGGCGGCTTTCGCGACGTCTCTTCGCTGTTTGAAGTAACCCCCTCGTCTTCACCTCATGCTCACTCGTCTCGCTTCCTTGGCCGTCGCGGCGGCATCCCTGCTCGTCGCCGCCTGTTCCAGCCCCACCGCCTCGGTCTCGGCCGACGCCTCCGCCGCCGCTCCCGCGGCTCCCCCGATGTCGGCTCCGACCACCCCGGCGCGAAAGCCGATCGAGGAGAAGGACCTCGGCGCCTACTTCTTCGTCTATTTCAAGGACGAGCACCACAGCCCCTGCTTCGCGCTCAGCCGCGACGGCTACACCTTCACCGCGCTCAACGACGGCAAGCCCGTCATGGACGGCACCCGGCTCGCCGAGCAGAAGGGCATCCGCGACCCGCACATCGCCCGCGGCGGCGACGGCGCATTTTACCTCACCATGACCGACCTCCACGTTTACGGTCAGCGCGCCGGCCACCGCGACACCCAGTGGGAACGTCCGGCCGAGCTCTACGATTGGGGCAACAACCGCGGCATCGTGATGATGCGCTCCACCGATCTAATCAACTGGTCCTACGCCCACTTCCGCATGGACAAGGCCTTCGAGGAGACCCGCGACGTCGGCTGCTTCTGGGCTCCGCAGAGCATCCATGATCCCGCCCGTGATCGCATGATGGTCTATTTCACCATGCGCCTCGGCCACGGGAAGACGAAGCTCTACTACTCCTACGCCGACGCGGCCTTCACCAAACTGGAGACCGTGCCGGTGGAGTATTTCCAGTATCCGCCGGGCCACCAGATCCTCGACGGCGACATCACCCGCGTCGGCGACAAATACCATCTCTTCTACTGCGCCCAGGGCCCCGGCGGCGGCATCAAGCAGGCCGTCTCGGACCACCTCACCCACGGCTACGTTTACGACCCCGCCACCTACGATCCCGAGCGCGTCGGCCGCGAGGCGCCCTCGGTCTGGAAGCGCCTCGGCACCGACCGCTACGTGCTCATGTATGACGTCTTCGGGGTAAATCCGCACAACTACGGCTTCGCCGAGACCACCGACTTCAAACACTTCGAAAACCTCGGCCGCCTCAACGAGGGCGTGATGCGCGCGACCAACTTTTCCAGCCCCAAGCACGGCTCCATCGTCCACCTGACCGACGCCGAGGCGCGCGCCCTCGCCGCGTATTGGAAATTCGACTACGACAGCCTGCCGGCGTCGAAAAACTGAGCCGCCCTTCGCCGCGGCGCCCCCGCCGGTCGAGCCGTCGATCCATTCCCGCACAGTGGAGTCGCTCGCCGAAGATCGCGGCCGCGGACCAAACCAAACCCGGCATTCGCAAGCGAAGGCCCGACGGCGCGGCCGGGCCGCGTCAACGCGTTGAGGACAACGCGTTCCACCTGCCGCGGGCCAAACCGGCATTCACGAGCGAAGGCCCCGCACGCCGACCCTTTTACCTCATGAAAAAAACCATCCCCCTGTTGCTGCTCTCGCTCTGCGGCACCGCTCTCCACGCACAGGTCGCGTCCGCGTCGGCCGCTTCCGCGGCGCCGACCCCCGCCGCTCCCGCCACTGCCGCCGAAGCGCCGCTGCGTTTGCCCGACATGCCGCTGCACGACGCCTTCATCCTGCCGCACGCCGCGACGCGCACCTACTACCTCTACAACTCCAACCGCCCCCACCTCAGCGGCACGCGCGGCGTCGGCACCATGGTCTATAAGTCGAAGGACCTGCTGAACTGGGAAAAACCCAGGGCCGTCTTCATCGTTCCCGAGACCGCCTTCGCCCGCGAGGGCGGCTGGGCGCCCGAAGTCCACGAATACAAGGGGCGCTACTACCTCTTCACCACCGTCCACGACCGCGAAAAAGTTTTCTCCCGCCCGCCCGATTCGAACTTCCTCACCCACGTGCGCGGCACCCTCGTCGCCGTGTCCGATTCGCCCGAGGGACCCTTCACCATGATGGACGAGACGGCGCCCGTGCCACCCGCCGATTTCATGACGCTCGACGGCACGCTCCACGTCGATCGCGCCGGCCAGCCCTGGATGGTCTATGCCCACGAATGGGTGCAAAAAGTGGACGGCACCATGGAGGCCGTGCCGCTCCGGCCCGATCTGAGCGGCGCCGCCGGCCGCCCCATCCACTTGTTCAAGGCCTCCGACGCCCCCTGGCTCAACGCCGCCATCGAGCCCGACACCCGCGGCCTGAACTACGTCACCGACGGACCCCAGTTCTACCGCACCCACACCGACGAGCTCCTCATGCTCTGGGCCAGCTACGAAAGCGGCTCCTACGTGCAGACCCAGGCGCGCTCCCGGAGCGGCGACCTCAGCGGCCCCTGGGAGCAGCTCGACCCGCTGGTCAAGGGCGACTCCGGTCACGGCATGGTCTTCCGCACCTTCGAGGGCGAGCCGATGCTCATCCTCCACCGCCCCTTCGGGCGCAACTCGCGCGCCAAGCTCTACGAGATCGCCGACCGCGGCGACCGCTTCGAAATCATCCGCCAGCGCACCGATCTCGACAGTCGCTTCGCCCCGCGTCCGCTCTACCGCGATCCGGTCTTCGACGCGCCCACCGACCCCGTCCTCTGCTTCAACGCCGAGGCCAACAAATGGTTCATGTATTACACCGCCCGCCGCGGAAACCTCTCCGAGCGGGAGGCGCCCGGCGTCACCTGGATCCACGGCACGCGCATCGGCGTCGCCGAGTCCTCCGACGCCGGCGCCACCTGGACCTACCGCGGCACCGCCGAGATCGACTACGGCCCCGACGTGCCCGCCGACGCCCGCACCTACTGGGCCCCCGAGATCATCTGGGCCGACGGCGCCTACCACATGTTCCTCTCCTACGTGCCCGGAGTTTTTGAAAACTGGAACCACCCGCGCGAGATCGTCCACCTCACCAGCAAAGACGGCCTGAAGTGGGAAACGCGCGGGCGCGTGGACCTCGGTTCACCGCGAGTCATCGACGCCTGCGTCGTGCGCCTCCCCGGCGGCACCTGGCGCATGTGGTATAAGGACGAGACCCGGCCCAAATCGCTCGTCTATGCCGACAGCACCGACCTGAAAAACTGGGAACCGCGCGGCAACGCCGTCACCGAATTCAACGGCGAAGGCGCCAAGGTGTTTCGTTGGAAAAATGCCTACTGGCTGGTCGCCGACTGCTGGAGCAACGGCGTGCGCGTCTGGCGTTCCGACGACGCGACCGACTGGAAGCTCCAGGAGCCGGAACTTCTCGGGCGCCACGGCGACGTGGTGGTGAGCGGCGACCGCGCCTGGTGGTTCTACTTCGACGGCCCGCACCGCCCCGCCGGCAACGGCCGCACCACGGCGATCAACGTCATCGAGCTCTTCGTGGAGGACGGAAAACTCCTTCCCGGCGATCCCGCGCAACCCACCAGCATCGACCTCTCGCTCCGCCGCGAGGACGAGCGCTGAGCCCACCAAGCCGGGTCGAAGGTCTAAGGTCCGATGTCAAAAGTCCCAAGTCGCCAGCGGCTCCGCGACGCGGAGCCAAACAGGTGCCGGTTTGGCCCGCCCCGGCGGGCCGGTGACGACCTTCAGACCTGCGACGCGCTCCGCGCCGCCAAGCTGGGTCTAAGGTCCAATGTCAAAGGTCCCAAGTCGCCAGCGGCTCCGCGACGCGGAGCCCAGCACGTGCCGGTTTGGCCCGCCCCGGCGGGCCGGTGACGACCTTCAGACCTGCGACCTTCAGACCTGCGACGCGCTCCGGCCCTTGGCCTCCGGCATCTGCCCCGCCGTCGTGAGGCCGGCGCATCCGGAGCAAGCAGGCGTGCGTGCGAGGCCCTTCGGTCCGCGCGCAGGCCTATTTGGGTGACTCGAAGCGCTATTTTCCCGGCACGCGTCCCTCTTTTTCAAACACGCGGCCGACTTTCTCCAACGCGCGGGGATATTTTCCCAACGCGCGAGGCTATTTCGGCGGCACGCGGCCATATTTTGCAGGCACGCGACTGACTGATCTCAACACGCGACGGATTGAAATGAACACGCCGGGATATTTTGCCCGCGCGCGGCGCTAGTTTCCAAGCACGCGGGAGTCTTTGGTGAACGCGCGGGTGATTTGAGCCGGCGAGCGAGGCAAGCGCAGTTATGTCGGAGCTGTCTTTTTCTCGTTCGGCGCCCAATTTTTCAGCCGCGCGATTGATCATCAGTTACCTCGCGAACCGACGCGGTTACCTCGCGGGTGACTGAATCAAGTGCGGAGCTGACTGAATCAAACGCGCCGCTGATGGCACCTTACCTCGCGGGTGAATTTTCCAAGTTCGGAGGGGTATTTTCCAAGTCCGCGACCGATTGAACCAAATCAGCGGGCAAATTTTTCAACCCCGCCCCAAGCCCCGCCAAGCCGAGTCGAAGGTCCAATGTCAAAGGTCCCAAGTCACCAGCGGCTCCGCGACGCGGAGCCAAACCCGCGCCGGTTTGGCCCGCCCCGGCGGGCCGCTGACGACCTTCAGACCTTCGACCTTCAGACCTGCGACGCGCTCCGCGCCGCCAAGCCGAGTCGAAGGTCCGATGTCAAAGGTCCCAAGTCGCCAGCGGCTCCGCGCTGCGGAGCCAAGCACGTGCCGGTTTGGCCCGCCCCAGCGGGCCGCTGACGACCTTCAGACCTTCGACCTTTCAGACCTTCGACTCTCTCCGGCTCTCCGCCCTCCGTGTCGAAAAAATCGGGCCACGCGCGCAAACGTCCGTAGTTTCCCCGATAGCGGGCTTGCCCGCAAACTCGGGGCGTCTCACGAATCTTTGACCATCCGCCGGCTTGTGGTCCGTGCCTGGGTTCTCGCTTCCTCGACGGCTGGTCACTCCCCGCTTTTCTCTCCGCGTTTCCATCGTCGATGTCCCAATCCTCCAACAACCTCGCCGCCTACTCCTGGTCCATCGCCGACCTCCTCCGCGGCGACTTCAAACAGAGCCAATACGGCCGCATCATCCTCCCCTTCACCCTCCTCCGCCGCCTGGAGTGCGTGCTGGCCCCGACCAAGCCCGCCGTCCTCGCCGAGGCCGAAAAGCTCGCCAAACAAAAGCTCCCCGAGGAGGCCCTCGAAAAGCTCCTGCTCCGCGCCACCGGCGGCCTCTCCTTTTTCAACACCTCGCGGATGGACCTCGGCACCCTCGGCGAGTCCGGCATCAAGGCCAACCTCCTCTCCTACGTCTCCGCCTTCTCCAGGGACGCCCGCGAGATCTTCGAGTATTTCAACTTCGCCGAATTCGTCGGCCAGCTCAACGACGCCAACCTCCTCTACAAGGTCGTCCAGCGCGTCCGCCTCTCCGACCTCAGCCCCGCCGCCGTCTCCAACCACGAAATGGGCCTCGTTTTCGAGGAGCTCATCCGGCGCTTCGCCGAAAGCTCCAACGAGACCGCCGGCGAACACTTCACTCCCCGCGACATCGTGCGCCTCACCACCTCGCTCGTCTTCATGGAGGACGACGAGGCCCTCACCCGGCCCGGCATCATCCGCACCATCTACGATCCCACCGCCGGCACCGGCGGCTTCCTCTCCGCCGGCATGGAGTATGTGCACGAGCTCAACCCCGCCGCCGTCATCCGCGCCTTCGGCCAGGAGCTCAACCCCGAGAGCTACGCCATCTGCAAGGCCGACATGCTCATCAAGGGCCAGGACGTCTCCCGCATCAAACTCGGCAACACCCTCTCCAACGACCAGCTCCACGCCGACAAGTTCGACTACATGCTCTCCAACCCGCCCTTCGGCGTGGATTGGAAAAAGATCGAGGGCGACATCCTCAAGGAGCACGCCGAAAAAGGCTTCGAGGGCCGCTTCGGCCCCGGCCTGCCCCGCGTCTCCGACGGCTCGCTGCTCTTCCTGCTCCACCTCCTGAGCAAGCTCCGCCCTCTTCAAACTTCCTCCCTCCCCCTTCAAAGCTCGCCCGCCGGCGGCGGACGGATCGGCATCATCCTCAACGGCTCCCCGCTCTTCACCGGCGGCGCCGGCTCCGGCGAGTCCGAGATCCGCCGCCACATTCTCGAGAGCGACCTCCTCGAGGCCATCGTCGCCCTGCCGACCGACATGTTCTACAACACCGGCATCGCGACCTACGTCTGGATCCTCTCCAACAAAAAGGCCGCCGACCGCAAGGGCCGCGTCCTCCTCGTCAACGGCGTCAACCTCTGCGGCAAGATGCGCAAATCCCTCGGCTCGAAACGTCAGGAGATGAGCGACGACGACATCCGCACCATCACCCGCGCCTTCGGTGGTGGCACAGACATTCCTGTCTGTGCGATTGAAACACAGGCAGGAATGCCTGTGTCACGCAGCAGCCGCGGCCGCCCCGCCGCCACGTCGAAGACCGAGCCGGAAAAGACGTTCGCGGCAAAAGTCTTCAGGAACCACGAATTCGGCTACCGCCGCATCACCATCGAGCGCCCGCTCCGCCTCTCCTGGCAGTTCAGCGACGAGCGGATCGCCTCCCTCCGCTTCGCCTCCGGCGCGCTCGAGGCCCCCATGCGCTGGATCTACGAGACCTACGGCGGCGCGTGGACCGACGACCCGAAGGACAAAACCTACGGCGAGCTCGACGAGCACGAGACCGAGATCCGCACCGCGCTCAAGGCCGACTGGGCCGAGCTGAAGGAGAAGCACGTCAAGGACCTGCTCGCCGCCTCCACCTGGCGCGATCAACGCGAGCTCCTCGTCAAGGCCCGCCAGCTCCAGGCCAAGCTCGGCGCCGCGCAGCACGACGATTTCAACGCCTTCGACGACGCCCTCGCCGGCACCGGGATCAAACTCGACGCCAGGGAGAAAAAGCAGATCACCGCCGCCGTTTCGTGGAAAAACCCCGCCGCCGCCAAGGTCGTCAAAAAGGTCCACAAGACCGCCAAACCCGCGCCCTTCTACGGCCTCTTTGAAAGTAGCGCGCTTTCTCCGAAAGCGCAGCCCCTCGTCGTCGAATACGAACCCGACTCCGACCTCCGCGACTTCGAAAACGTCGCCCTCGACCCCAGCCAGCCGGTGGACGCGCTCAACGAGGCCTATTTCCAGAAGGAAGTCCTGCCCCACGTGCCCGACGCTTGGATCGACGCCACCAAACGCGACCCCAAGGACGATCAAGTCGGCCTCGTCGGCTACGAGATCCCCTTCAACCGCCATTTTTACCAATACCAGCCCCCGCGCGACCTCGCCGAGATCGACGCCGACCTCGACGCCGTCAGCCGCGAAATCATGAAGCTCCTGCAGGAGGTCCACTCGTGAGCAACGGCCGGTATCGAGCGTATCCGGAGTATAAGGACTCGGGATTGCCGTGGATGACCAACGTTCCCACGCATTGGACCGAGAGAAGATTCAAGCATGTCTTGGCTGATAAAAAGAAGGTGCTTCGGCCAGACCTCCCAGCCGGCTCCATCAGCTTTGGTCGCGTTGTCTACAAGGACGCGGAGGTCTTCTCTGAGGAAACAAAAGCTTCCTATCAGGAAGTGCTGTCGGGCGAATTCCTCGTTAATCCGCTAAATCTAAACTACGACCTTTTGAGCCTCCGGACCGCGCTCTCATCCATCGATGTCGTCGTTAGCACCGGCTACATCGTTTTGCAGTGCACCGGTCGGATGCATTCGAATTACACGCGTTGGCTGCTCCAGCAATTCGACGTCGCGCACATGAAGACGCTCGGGGCGGGCGTGCGGCAGACCATTAATTACGCCGACATTGGAAATAGCTACTTCTTCGAACCGCCCCTCCCCGAACAAACCCAAATCGCCAAGTTCCTCGACCACGAGACGGCGAAGATTGATCGGTTGATCGAAAAGCAGGAAGCGTTGATCCGACTGCTGAAAGAAAAACGGCAGGCCGTGATCAGCCATGCCGTGACCAAAGGCCTCAATCCCCACGCCCCCCTAAAAGACTCCGGCATCGAATGGCTCGGCCAAGTCCCCGCGCATTGGGATCTACTGAAAGGCAGTTGGCTAGGCCGTCTCTTTGGATCGGAAGTCATATCAGACTCAGATATCCGCGACGAAGGGGTGATTCCATTCATCAAGGTTTCAACACTCTCCACGGACGGTTTTGAGCTAGGCGGCTGCGATTTCTACGTCTCAAAAATTCGCGCTCAGCAGTTGAAGCCGAAATCGAATTACATCGTTTTCCCCAAACGCGGGGCCGCCATTTTCACGAACAAAGTGAATATCGTAAAACGGGAGTCGGTAGTTGATCCTAATCTTATGGGTTGGGAGATCGGACCGCGTGCGATTCCTGAATTCATCGCATACCTGATCAAGTTGCGAGGCTTGGAGGATATTGCCGACGTATCGACGGTTCCGCAGATAAATAACAAGCACATTGAGCCGATTATTTTCCCGATTCCTCCAGTCGATGAGCAGGTTCAAATAATCCGCCATTTAGAGGCTGAAACGGATAATTTTGGGGAGCTGATGCTCAACGCAGAGGCCGCAATCACCCTAATGCAAGAACGCCGCACCGCCCTGATCTCCGCCGCCGTGACCGGCAAGATCGACGTCCGCCACTGGCAGCCGCCGGTTGTTTCAAAAATGGAAACAACTGAGGCTCTGAGAATCGCCGTGCCTACCTCGACGGAATAAATTTAACCTAATGGTCAACGCATGAGAATCGATCGCCTATCTATTCGGAACTTCAAGGGCTTCGACGAGAAAACCTTCGATTTTCCCCGCTCCGTGGACGCCCCGGCCGGCGGCAACGGATCGTTTCACCTCATCATCGGGCAAAACGGCAAGGGCAAGACCAGCGCCCTCGACGCGCTGGCCGTGGCCGCCGGCAGCTGGTTTCTCGGCGTGCGCGGCGAAGACAGCCGGCACATCCAAGACGGAGATGTCCGAATCACGATAAACGACTTTGGCGACACCCAGCGCATCGAGAAGCAGTGGCCGGTGACGGTCACGGCCAAGGGCGTGGTCCAAGGACAACCGATGGTGTGGGAGCGGGAGCGGGCCGACGGCAAAACAAAGTGGATCGCGGCCAAGTCTATCAAACGTGTCGCGGAAGAAGCGGTTTTCGCGATGGCTAATGGCGAACCGGTAACCCTTCCGTTGATCTCCTACTACGGCACCGGGCGACTCTGGCAGGAACCCAAGGACATGAGCGCGAAGGCCGAGCAAAGCGCCGATATGGGCGAAAAAGCGGCGCCTCAAAACCTCGTCGAGGAACCGGATGATTTCGCCGACACCTTTTCCTCCCGTCTGGCCGGTTATCGGTTCAGCATCGATCCACGTTGCAGCCCCACCGATCTGCTCCGCTGGCTGGAGTTCGAGCAGAAGCTCGCCGTGGGGGAAGGAGGCAAGGAATCGCGCCAATATCAGGTGGTCAAAGACGCCATCCGTCGGGCGGTGGAAGGCTGCGAAAAGGTCGAGTATCACCTCCGTCTCGGCCTGCTGCTCACCATCAAGGGCCAGCCGCGCCTACCTTTCCGCAACCTGAGCGACGGTCAGCGCAACATCATAGCAATGATCGGCGACTTGGCGTTCAAGGCAGCCCAGCTCAATCCGCACCTCGGGCTGGATGTGCTGGCGAAAACTCCGGGAGTCGTGCTCATCGACGAGCTGGATCTCCATCTTCACCCTCGCTGGCAGCGTCATGTGGTCGAAGATCTGCGACAATTATTCCCGGAGGTGCAATTCGTCGCCACCACCCACTCGCCGTTCATAGTCCAGACGATGCGCGAAGGCGAGGTGCTGTCGCTCGATCTCCAGACTGTGCACGAGACGGCCAACCTCGGCGTCGAGGAAATCGCGCGCGGCCTTATGGGCGTGGAACGACCGGAGGTGAGCCCGCGCTACGCCCAGATGGTATCGGTAGCGAAAAACTATCTGCTTACTTTGGAAGAGGCTAAGGCGGCCCCGGATGAGAAACTGGCCGAGTATCGAGAGCGCTTGGCGGCGAGCATCGCCCCGTATTCCGACAATCCGGCCTTTCAAGCGTTTCTAGAGATGGAGCGGGCCGCCGCGCTGGGGCACCGGGAGGAGCCGGGCGCTCAAGATCAGTCCGCGAACTCCACGCCACCCCAGCCATGAGGCCCGTAACCCGCGGCCTATCGCCGCAAACGAGCGATTTTAAGGACTACCGCGAGGCCTACGAGCCGCTCCTCGCCCGGCTCGGTCCCTACTGTTCCTATTGCGAACGGCGCATTCCAACCAACCTTGCGGTGGAGCATATCCAGCCAAAGGACGAAGACCGCTATCCAGAGCTGGAAGGCCGTTGGGACAACTACCTGCTCGCCTGCGTAAACTGCAATTCCGCCAAAGGCAGCAAGGACGTCCGTCCCGAACTGATTTACCTACCCGATCGGGACAACACGTTCGCGGCCTTCGACTATCGCCAAGACGGAGCCGTGCAGCCCGCCCAACCGGGCGATGCCATGGCGACAACCACGCTTAAGCTTACCGGCTTGGACAAGCCAATCCGGCAGGTCTTCGACGAGAACGGACGCCTGATCGCTTCTGATCGCATCGGCCAGCGCATGGAAGCGTGGTTAAAAGCCATGGTGGCCAAAGATCGGCTTCGGCGAAACCCGAACCCGGAACTACAGGATTCCATCGTGGACTGGGCGCTCTCTGAAGGCTTTTTCAGCGTTTGGATGAAGGTCTTCGCGGATGTGCCCCACATGCGACAGCGCTTCATCGACGCGTTTCCCAACACTGCGGCCGATTGTTTCGACCCAACCAGCACCGCGCCGGTGTCGCCAAGGCCGCAGAATGCTTTGGCCGGCAGCGGAAAGATCTAGCGACCAATCGCTCGTCACCGATGACCGACCCCACCAAGGAACTCGCCTTTCAGAACGACGTCATCGCGCAGATGGGCGCGGCGGGTTGGAAGATCGGCGACCCCGCGCACTACGACCGCGCCCGCGCCCTCTATCCCGAGGACGTGGTCGGCTTCGTGAAGGAGACTCAGCCCGAGCAGTGGCAAAAGTTCTGCGCGATCTACCCGGCCAACCCGGAGCAAAAGTTCCTCGAACGCGTCGCCGAGCAGCTCGACAAGGCCGACCCCAACGCGGCCGACAAAATCATGCGCACCTTCGGCACGCTCGGCGTGCTGCGCCACGAGCTGCGCGACCGCGGCACGCGTTTCTCCCTCTGCCAGTTCCGCCCCGAGCACGATCTCAACCCCGACACCCTCGCCCGCTACGGCCAGAACCGCCTGCGCCTCGTGCCCGAGCTGGTTTACAGCCCTTGGGCGAGCGAGGACGAACTCGCGGCCACGGGACTGAAATCGAAGGCGTGGCGCATCGACCTCGTGCTCTTCGTCAACGGCCTGCCCGTCGCCACGCTGGAGC
>CBINNW010000111.1:0-17122 GCA_966252115.1 uncultured Akkermansia sp. | reverse complement strand
CCAGAAGCGGAACACCTGTTACCCTTGACCCGAGTCCATACACGCCGGGCCCGCCCTACCCTTTGGTCTCAGTTCATCCCGTAACTGGTATTATGTGGCGAGCCAATGGCCGGGTCTTCGACACGTCTTCGACACCGGTCCGTTTCGCTTCGCGGGCCGGCGTCGATGATTCCCGAGCCCGCGGCCTTCGCCGGTCTGGTGGGGCGGGGATCAGCCGGTGTGCGCCGCCGTCGCCGCCCGACTGCGTGACTCTGATCGGCGCCGGCCCGCTTGCGAGCGGCCGGCTGCTCGTCATGTGCATCCGGCGGACCGGCGGTGCGGCGCTTTGGGCCCAAGACGCACCCTACGCCGTGTTCAACCTGTGCGCGGCGGCGAGGCCGGTGAGGGCGAGGTCGGGGACGATGCGGGCGGGAAGTTTCAGCCGACCTTGCACGACCTCGGCGGCGCCGCCGGATAGAAAAATCTCCGCCGAGGGCAGGCGGCGCGCGGCGTATTCCGCGAGCACGGCGTCGAGCAGGGTCTGGATCAGGCCCGCGAAGCCCACGATCGCGCCGATACGGATGGCCTCCGCGGTGGACTTGCCGATCACGCTGGTGACCGGCGTGCTCAGGTCGGTGACCAGCGGCAACTGCGCCGTGCGCTCGTGCAGATAACGCGTCACCAGCGCCGGGCCCGGCGTGATTATGCCGCCCTCGTAGCCGCCTTCGGGCGTCACGAGGTCGAAGGTGACGGCGGTGCCGAGGTCGATGACCACCGCCGGACGGCCGGGCGCGAGGGCGTGGGCGCCGGCGGCGTTGGCGAGCCGGTCCTGACCGATCTCCGCCGGGCGCGGGTAGGTGATGGGCACGCCGAGCCGCACCTCGTGCGTGAGTTGCCAGGCGCCCACCCCGGCGGCCTCGGCCACCGCGCGGAGCCGGGGCGTGGCCGCCGGCACCACCGAGCAAAAGGCGATGCTCGCCGGGACGGCGCTCGCGGTCGGGGCCACCCCGGGCGCGGATCGCGGATCGGCGGCGACGGGACGCGAGTTCAGGACGGCGGGCAAACCGAGCACCGGGTCGTCGAGTTGCGGCGTGGGGATGTCGCGTTGTCCGAAGAGCGTGCCGGCGTGGTGCCAGGCGACATGGGTGTGGGTGTTGCCGATATCAACGCAGAGCAGCATGGCGGGCGGGGCGGTGGGGGAGAGAGGGCGAATGACGAATGACGAATGACCAATGACCAGGGACGAATGGCGAAGGACGAATGACCGATGATCGGGGTTGGCGAATCGGGGGCTACGGCGCGGGCGGCGAGAGGCTGACCTCGCCGGCGCGGAAGCGGTCGGTGCGGCCGTCGGCGAGCCGCACGAGCAGGCTGCCCTCGTCGTCGATGCCGAGCGCGGTGCCGGGCAGGGCGAGGGGGCCTTGGTGGACGGTGATGGCGCGGCCTTTGAGCACGTCGAAACGGTGCCAGAGCTCGGCGAAGGTTTTTTGGAAGCTGCCGTCGAGAAACTGTTCGTAGGCGTCGAGCACGCGGCTGATGAGCGCGGCGGCGAATTTGTTGGGATCGAGCGGGAGCGAGCTGTGTTCGCCGATGGCGGTGGCGCGGTCGGCGAGTTCGGGCGGCCAGCCTTCGGCGGGGGCGTGGAGGTTGAGACCGAGACCGAACACGAGGTCGTGGATGCGGTCGGCGTCCATGCGGGCCTCGGTGAGCATGCCGCCGGCCTTGCGCGAGTCGAAGAGCAGGTCGTTGGGCCACTTGAGGCCGGGGACGACGCGGCAGAAGGAGGCGACGAGGGCGCAGACGTTGACCCCCATCCACAGGGTGAAGGTCTGCATGCGCGGGGGCTCGACCTCGGGGCGGAAGGCGAAGCTGAGGTAGAGGTTGCCGTCGGTCGCGCTGTGCCAGGAGCGCCCGAGCCGGCCGCGGCCGCGCTCCTGCCGGCGGGCGAGCACGACGAGCGGAGCGGGCTCGCCGGCGGCGAGGAGGCGGGCGGCCTCGTCGTTGGTGCTGCCGATGGTGGTGTAGAAATGAATGCCGGCGGCGCCGGGGCCGGGGCGGCGGTGGGCCTCGATGAGCGAGAGGTTGAGGAAGTCGGGGCGCCGGCTGAGGCGGTAGCCGCGGGCGTGGAGGCTCTCGATTTCGAAGCCGTGTTCGCGGAGTTTTTCGAGGTGTTGCCAGACCGCGACGCGGCTGACGCCGAGGAGACGCGCGAGATCGGCGCCCGAGACCACGCCTCCCTCGCCCGCCTCGATCAATGCCTGGAGGATGAGCTGTTCGGATCGGTTGAAGGGCATGGCGGGAAGGGGACGGAGGGCGGGGATGTGGAAGGACGGAGCGACGGAGGGAGAGGCAGACGGAGCGACGGAGGGAAGGAGAATAGGGCGACTGCGTGGCGGAGGAAAGGGTGCCTGAGCCACGGTGGTCGGGCGCGGAATGACAGAAGGGGCAGGGGGCCCGCGGCGGGCAAGGCGAGAGAGGGCGGCCGAGTCACCGGGGCGGCTCGTGGCGGACCAAACGCGGCCGGTGGTGAGGGGGTGGGGCACCGGGCGGGGGTGCGCAGGAAGTTGTCACGCTTGCGCGGCTTCGGATTGCGATATTTGTTCCGCTCGTGGTTGCCGCCGAGTTATCCGATCATGAACGCGCCGCCCGGGAGCATCAGGCGGCGATCTATCGCGCGATGACTCCGCAGCAGCGCATCGCGCAGGCGCTTCGGATGAACGCCACGATGCGGCGCTTGTTGGCGTTGGGCTTCAAAAGCCGCCACCCGGATTGGAGCGAAGCGCAGGTTCGGCGCGCCGTCGCCGACCGCATTCTCTATGCGCGAACCGGATGAGCTGAGTCTTTTCGCGGTGCGTCTGGAGGCGACGGGGGCGCCCTATATGATCACGGGGGCGACCGCGGCCATCCTCTATGGCCAACCGCGAGTCACCAACGATCTTGATGTCGTGCTGGCGCTCGACGACGTGTCGCGCGGCGCCCTGCTCCGCGCCTTTCCCGAGACCGACTTCTACGTGCCCCCGGAGGCGGTGATTCGCACCGAGCAGGCCCGGCACCACCGCGGACACTTTAACCTCATCCACCACGAAACCGGCTACAAGGCGGACATATACCTCGTCGGAGCCGACCCGCTGCACGCCTGGGCCTTGCCCCTGCGTCGTCGTCTCCGATGGAGCGACGACCTCGAGGTGGTGGTGGCCCCCCCGGAATACGTGGTGCTTCGAAAGTTGGAGTTCTATCGCGAAGGCGGCTCCGCGAAGCATCCATCGGATATTCGCTCCATGGTGGAGACCACCGGCGTGGACGAGGAGGCTCTGGCCCCGTGGCTCGCGCGCATGAATTTGACGGAGTTGTGGCGGGCGATCGTAGGCGGATAGCGTCCCGCACCGCGGTTTTGTTCGCGGTCGTTCCGTCGCTCCGGCCGTCAGCCCTGCCAATCGAGGCCGATGTCGGCCCAGGAGGATTGATGGACGAGGGCGCCGGTGGAGACGAAATCGAGGCCGAGGCCGGCGTAGCGCGGGAGGGTTTTCAAGGTGATGCCGCCGCTCGCCTCGGTGAAGGCGCGTCCCCCGACGAGCGTAATGGCTTTTTTGATACGGGCCGGCGGAAAGTTGTCCAACAGGATGACGTCGGCTCCGGCCGCGAGCACCGGGGGGATCTGGTCGAGCCGGTCCACCTCCACCTCGACCGCGAGGTCGGGCGCGGCCTTCTTCGCCCGCGTGACGGCTGCGGCGAGGTCGTCGGGCGAGCCGAGGAGGGCGAGGTGGTTATCCTTCAACATCACCCGGTCGAAGAGGCCGAGCCGGTGGTTCCAGGCTCCGCCGCAGGCGACGGCGTATTTCTCCGGCATGCGGTAGCCGGGGGTGGTCTTGCGGGTGTCGAGCAGGCGGGTGCGGCCGGGGCCGAGGGCGGCGACGTGGGCGGCGGTGGTGGTGGCGATGCCGGAGAGGCGCTGCAGGAAATTCAGCGCCACGCGTTCGGCCGCGAGCAGGAGGCGCGGGTCGCCCTCGAGGGTGGCGAGGACGTCGCCGGGGGCGGCGCGGTGGCCGTCGCGAACCAGGGCCTGGACCGCCGCGCGGGTGCCGTAGGCGGAGAGGATGAGCGGGAGCAGGGGCAGGCCGCAGACGACGAGCGGGGTGCGGGCGACCAGGTGCGCGCGGCCGAGGCGCGGGGTGGTGGCGAGGGCGCCGGTGGACTGGTCGCCGGTGCGGGCGGGCTTTTGCCGGAGGCCGAGGCCGGCGAGGTCCTCGTCGCGCGCGAGCTCCACGAGCTTGCGCAGGTGGGCGAGGTCGAGGTCGTCCCAGGTCAGGCGGAGGAGCAGGCGATCAAGTGCGGCGGCGGGCGGCGGCATGGGGCAAACATGGAAATGACCAAGGACCAATGTCCAAGGACCAATGGGCCCGCGGAGCGAAATTCGCCGGAGGCGCCGCGTCGGGCGCCGGGATCGCGGCGCGGGCGAGAACCTAACGCGGGTTCAACATGAGCCGGCAGATGGCCATGACGAGTTGGCGGCTCTCGGAGGGGGCGATGTGGGCGCGGGCGGCGTCCACGGCGCGGGCGATCTCGGCCGGGCTGCGGCCGGGGTTCTCCTTGGCCAGTTTGCGGCGCACGTAGGCGATTTCGTGGGCTTGGCCGGACAGGAAACGGCGATCAACGAGGTGTTTTTTGGGGTCGTCTTTCATGGTGCTTAAGAGGGTGGGCGACGGGCGGGGGGCGCGGAGGCGGTCGCGCTTCACTCCAGATCCGAGACGGCCACGAGGCCGGGGATCTTTTGGTAGTGGCGGTCGAAGGTCAGCACGGCGGCGCCGTGCTCGAGCGCGGTCACGCCGATGATGATGTCGGGCAGAGGGATAATGTCGCCGCGCCGATCCAGCTCCCAGGCGAGCTGCGCCACGCGTTGCCAGCCGCGCGGGGTGAGCGAGAGGAAGCGCGCGACGCTGAAGGCGCGCAGGTAGCGGTCGCGCACGTGGGGATCGGCGCGACCGCGCAGGACTTCGGCGCAGATCACGCCGTTGACCGCGATGTCGTGCTTGTGTTCGTAACGCTTTAGCTCGGCCAAGGGATCGTCTCCCTGTCGCAACAGCGTGATGTAGTAGCTGCTGTCCACCAAGACGAGAGATGGCGGCGTTTCAGGTTTGGGAAGAACCATAGGGAGACTGGTCTTCGTTCACGCTGAATAGCGCCGCGCGCCTCTGCTGGCGCTCGCGGCGTTTGGCGGCGTTGGCGAGGAAACGCGCCACGGCCTCCTGATCGATGTCCGGCGCATCCAGCGCGTCGGAGGGCTGGGGCTGCGCGTCTGCGGCGATCTGCTCGGGTGTGAGACCGAGGCCTTCGCCCCAGATGCGGTGCTGTTTGGCGAGGCGGGCGGACTCGCGCAGGGCAAACTCGACCGCCTCGCGCTTGGTGGTCTTGCCGGTCAACAACATGACCTCGGCGAGCACATCCTCGGGGATTTCGATGGTCATCTTCATGGCGGGAAAGGGACGGAAAGCAGTGATATGGGTGGGTGCCCATATCGCAAGATGGAAATATGGGCGTCCGCCCAAGCAATTCCAGAGTATAATCTAATGAAACTGAGGAACGGGTGTCCTCGTTCCCGCCCGAATTGACGGACAGGAATGTCCGTCCTCCTTGGTTGTGGATCCGACCGGGACGCCTTTACACGTAGAGCTCCTGGAGCAGGGCGGCGGCGCTCTCGTCGAGCTGCTCGCGGCGGCGGATGTCGTCGAAACGGTCGAGCAGGTCCTCCGGGCGCAGGCGCTTCTTCTCGGCTCCGCGGATGTCGTGCAGCACGCGGCCGCGGTGCATCATGACGATGCGGTCGCCCAAGCTGACCGCCTGTTGCATGGAGTGCGTCACCATGAGGGTGGTGAGTTTCTCGCGTCGGATGATCTCGTCGCTCAAGGCGATGACCTGGTCGGCGCTTTTGGGATCGAGCGCGGCGGTGTGTTCGTCGAGCAGGAGGAGCGAGGGGCGCAGCCAGGTGGCCATGAGCAGCGTCAGCGCCTGGCGTTGTCCGCCGGAGAGGCTGCCGATGGCGTTGTCGAGGCGGTCTTCCAGGCCCATGCGCAGGGTGGAAACGCGGGCGCGCAGGTCGCCGACGAGGTCGCGCGAGAGCGCCCAGGTGAGTCCGCGCGGGCGGCCGCGGCGCGAGGCGAGGGCGAAGTTTTCCGCGATGCTCATCTGCGGCGCGGTGCCGCTGAAGGGGTTTTGGAACACGCGGCCGATGAGGCGCGCGCGTTTGTGCTCGGACCAGCGGGTGACGTCGTGGCCGGCGAGGTGGATGGAGCCGGCGTCGGGCAGGAAGGTGCCGGCGACGCCGTTGAGCAGGGTGGATTTGCCCGAGCCGTTCATGCCGAGCACGATCACGAACTGGCCTTCCTCGATGGCGAGGTCCACGCCCTGGAGGGCGCGCACCTCGTTTACGGTGCCGGGGTTGAAGGTTTTGCGCAGGGCGGCGATGGAGAGCATGCGACGGAGGGAGGGGGCTATGTAGGGTTGGCCGTCCCGGCCAAGGAGTGCGATGTCGAGGGAAGCGCGGGTGGCGAAGATAAATTGGCCGGGGACGTCCAACGCCACACCGGAAGAAATTGGCCGGGGACGGCCAACGCTACACGGGAGGGCCGGGGATCAGGCGGTGGCGGCGGGCGCGCGGCGGAGTTTTTGCACGAAGCCGGGCAGGACGAGCGCGGCGAAGACGAAGATGGCGGTGATGAGTTTGAGGTCGTTCGGGTTGAGTCCCCAGCGCAGGGCGATGGCGACGAGCAGGCGGAAGAGCACCGAGCCCATGACCGCGCCGACGAGGGTGATGCCGAGGCTGCGCGAGCCGGTGAGCGCCTCGCCGATGATGACGCTGGCCAGGCCCCACACGATCATGCCGATGCCCATCTGCGCGTCGGCGAAGCCCTGATATTGGGCGAGCAGGGCGCCGGAGAGGGCGACGAGTCCGTTGGAGAGGGCGAGCCCGAGGATGAGGTGCGTCTCGACGTTGGCGCCGAGGGCGCGGATCATCTGGGCGTTGTCGCCGGTGGCGCGCATCGCGGTGCCGAGGTGGGTGCGGAAAAACAAAAACAGGCCCACGCCGACCAGCGAGGCGGCGCCGAGCGAGAGCAGGAGGACGGCGATGTCGGAGGAGGCGACGCGCCAGCCGAAGACGTCGAGATGGGGCGCGCGAAACACCGTCGCGCCCAGCTCCTCGGCCCAGGTGGCGAAGGTGCGCTGCTGCATGAGCGGGAGGTTGGAGCGGCCCATGACGTTGAGGTTCACCGAATACAGGGCGGTCATCACGAGGATGCCGGAGAGCAGTGCGTTGATCCGGAACTTGGTGTGGAGCACGCCGGTGAGGGCTCCGGCGAGGGCGCCGCAGGCCGCGCCGGCGGCGGTGGCGACGACGGGGTTGTGTCCCTTGGTCAACAACACCGAGGCGACGGCGGCCCCGAGGGTGATGGAGCCGTCGGTCGTGATGTCGGGCATCGAGAAGATGCGGAAGGAGATGAGCACGCCCATCGCGAGCAGCGCGAGGATGAGCCCGATGGTGAAGGCGCCGAGGAGGAGAGTCATGGGAGAATGACCAATGCCCAATGTCCGATGACCAATGGGCGGAAGCGGTCGGGTGCGTGGTGTGGTGAGGTGAGGCTGGGGCGGGGATTAGGCGACGGGGGCGAACCAGAGGGCGCCGCGGTGGAATTCGCTTTCGCCGGCGCCGTGGATTTCGCGGCTGTCGGCGAGCAGGTGGAGCACGGCCTGCGGCGAGGCGTTTTCAAAAAGCTCGGCGATGGTCGCGGGGAGCTCGAGGCGCCCCTTGCGGATCGGGCGGTAGGGGAAGGCCGCCGCGTGGAAGTGGCCGCGCAGGGTCTGGCCGGCGCGCAGCGGGCGCAGCCAGGGCGAGAGCGGGTGACCGGGGCGGGCGACGACGCCGACCACGAGCGTGGTGGAGTCGCGGTGGGCGCGCTCGGCGGTGAAGGACAACCAGTCCCGCACCTGCGGAAACGCGAAGCGGTCGGGCGGGGCGGAGGCGTCGATCGGCTTGCGCAGGGTGGCGCCGACCAGCCCGGCGGTCTCGGCGTAGAGCACCACCGCCACGGCCTCGGCGCCGGAGAGATCGAGCGCGGTGGCGGCGAGCTCGGAGAGCGGCACGCCGGGCGCGTCGGTCTTTTCCGCGAAACGGACGAGGCGGGAAAACACGCCCTCGCCGCGCAGGCCGAGGGGCAGGTGGCCCTTGGGCACGAAGCCGGCCTGGCACACGGCGAAGTCGGGACGGGCGGAGGCGTCGGTCGGCTGAAACACCGCCGCGCCCCCGACGGCCAAAAACTCGCCGAGGCGCGAGGAGGCTTCGCGCGCGTCGGGGCCGAGGGCGCCGAGGCCGAGCGCGAAGATCGTCGGGCCGAAGGCGAGCGGGTTTTGTCCCGGCGGGATGGATACGGGCAGCGCGGGGCCGGCCGCCTCGCCGAGCGGCGAGAGGCGCAGGGGCGGGGTGGCGGCGGCCGGCGCGGGATAGACCTCGTAGTCGGCGTGGGCCGAGACGTGGGCGGTCGGCGGCAGCTCGGGCGCGGAGGCGGGCGCGGCGTTTCCGGTGGACTGCGGCGGCACGACTCCGCCCTCGACGGGCCGACGCGTCGGCCCGCCTCCGGGCTCGGACGCGGGAGCCGCCGCCGGCGCCGCCGGCGCGAGCAGCATGTCGAGGCCGGCGAGCTCGAGCACGGCGCGGGTCTCGGGCGAGACCGGGCCGATGGTGAAGAGGCCCTGGATGGAGCGGAGTTGTTTGTAGGCGCCGAGCAACACGCGCAGGCCGGCGGAGCTGACATAGGGCACGGCGGCCATGTCCAGGCGGATGCGGTGTTCGCCGGCGCGGATGGCGGCGGTGATGGCGTCCTGGACCGTCTGGCACCAGCTGGCGTCGAGACGGCCGGCGAGGCGAAGGACGTGGAGGTCGCCGGAGCGGGCGGTGGTGATTTCCATGGGCAGGAAACGGACGAATGAAGAATTAGGAATTAAGAATGATGAATGACGGAGGCCGCGCGCGGATCGGAAGTATCTTGGGCGGCGTGGGCGCCGGGCGCGGGAGGCTCGGGACGGTGCGTTCAGGGCAGGACTTCGCCTTCGGCGAGGAGGGCGGGCGGGAGCGTCATGCCGACGGCGGCGGCGTTGGCGGGGGAGAGCACGAGCTTCACCTTGGGCGGCAGGGTGATGGGGATCTCGGCGATGGGCGTGCCGGCGATGACGCGCTCGATCATGGCGGCGGTGGCCTCGCCGGCGCCGTGGTAGTCGCGCCCCATGGCGAGGGGCGAGCCGAGTTTGGCGGTGGTGCTGTTGAGGCTGAGCAGCGGTTTTTGCGCGCGGCGCGCGGCCTGGGCGATGCTGCTGAAGCCGGCGCTGGAGAGGTTGTCGGAGATCTGGAGGATGGCGTCGATGGGGCGGCCGGCGAGCGCGGCGGCGGCGTCGGGCAGCTCGCCGGAGGTGTTGGCGGCGACGGTTTCGAGCACAAAACCGCGCTCGCGGCAGGCGGCGGCGAGGGAGTCCTTCAGGTCCACGGAGTTGGCCTCGGCCGGGCAGAAAAGCGTGCCGAAGCGGCGGTAGGCGGGGAAGTGCTGGGCGATGAGGTCGAGCATCTCGTGGTAGGGCCCGATGACGGTGATGCCGGTGAGGTTGGCCGGGTGGTCGGTGTAGCTGCGGACGGCGCCGGCGGCCATGGGGTTGGCGACCATGGTGAAGACCATCGGCAGGTCCCGCACCCGGCGCACGGCGGCCTGTAGGGAGGGCGTGGATACGGGCACGACGAGGTCGGCGCCCTCGGTGAGCACGGCGTCGTAGATGGCGCCGAGCGTGGCCATGTCGCCCTGGGCGTTGCGGATTCTGACGGTGTAGTCCCGGCCCTCGACGAGCGGCCCGGCGGCCCAGCCGTCGCGCAGACCGGCGAGGGTCTCCTCGGCGGGCGCGCTCTCGCTGTAGAGCACGAGGGCGATGCGCCAGGTCTTGCCGGAGGGATTGGGCGACGGGGGCGGCGTGGCGGCGGCGGAGGCAGCGGGGCGGGGCGCGGGCGCGGCGGACCCGGCCGGCGCGGTCTCGACGGGCGGGGTGGCCGGCGGGGGCGCGGTGAGCTCGGCGAGGAGGGCGGGGGTGGACTTGAGCCCGAGCGGGGCGGCGACGGCGGGATTAAAAACCACGGCCGGGGCGGTGACGTTCTCGATGGGGAGCGTCGCGGGCGACTCGCCCTGCAACACGCGGACGAGTTTCCGAGCCGCGGCGCGGCCGGCGGGGCCGTAGCCGGTGCCGATGGCGAAGAGGGCGCCGCGGTCGAGGTAGGCGGGGTCGGAAATCAAGAGGGGCAGGCCGGCGCGGGTGAGGGTGGCGGCGATGACCTCGAAGGCCTGGTAGGCGGTGTTGTCGTCGGGCAGATAGACGGCGTCGAGTCCGCGGGCGGTGAGGGCCTGGACGGCCTGGGCGGCGTCGCCGGGGGTGGCGATGGTGAGCTCGACCAGCTCGACGCCGCGTTCGCGGAGGGCGGCGCGGAGGGCGGTGACGGACGTGACGGAGTTGATCTCGCCGGCGTTGTAGATCGTGCCGACGCGTTTGAGGGCGGGAAACGCGCGGCGCAGGGTGTCGGCGACGGCGGCGACGGGCAGGCTGGTGCCGATGCCGGTGACGCGGGGGTCGTGGTCGGCGTGGTCGCGTCCGGCGCCGGCGGCGATGGGGTCGGTGCAGTAGGTGAAGACGACGGGTTTGGTCTTCACGGAGGCGAGGGCGCCCTGGAGCACGGGGGTGCTGAAGGTGACGATGGCGTCGGCGTCGGAGTGGGCGAAGTTTTGCAACATCGGGAGGATGTTGACCACCTCGCCCTGGGCGTGGGCGCGGGCGACGGTGAGGTTTTGGCCCTCGACGTAGCCGGCGAGGCGGAGCTCGTCGATCAGGGCGTCGGCGCAGTCCTGCCAACTGGGTTCGGGCGTGTAGTAGGCGAGGGCGATTTTTTTCGGGGCGGGCGGGGAGCGGGGACCGGACGGGGTGGTGGCGGCCGAGGCGGCGGGCGCCGGCGGGCCGTCGGTGGCGGCGCGGTGGCCGGCGAGGGGATCGGGGAAGGGTTTGGGCGGCGCGGCGTGTTCGACGCCGTTTTCGTCGATGAGGAGGGAGGCGGCCGCGCGGAGCTCGGGCGGCACGCGCCAGGCGGGGTCCTTGAGGTCGGCGAGGGCGCGGAGGTTGATGACGAGGTTCTCGGGGACGACGTTGAGGACGGGGATTTGCGCGGGGGTGATTTTTTTGGAGAGGACCTCGCCGGCGAGGTGGCCGACGAGGTGGCCGACCTCGGTGTAGTTGGCGCCGATGTCGAAGAGGCCGCCCTTTTTGGCGTTGGGCGGGATGACGGTGAACAGGGGGATGCGGCCCTTGCGGGCGGCGGCGACGACGGTGTCCACCGCGCCGAGCACGGTGGTGTCGCCGCAGACCCAGAGGGCCTCGGCGCCGCGGGAGACGAGGGCGTTGGCGGCCTCGGAGACGCCGGCGGAGTTGTCCACCGTGGTTTCCAGGAGGGTGATGCCGAGTTTTTGGCAGATGGCGCGGGCGGACTTCATCTGGGCCTCGGCGTTGGCCTCGGCGGCGTTGTAGAGGGTGCCGACGGTTTTGAGGCCGGGGTGGAACTGGCGGGCGATTTCGAAGGAGCGCGCGACCGGCTGCATGGTGCCGTAGCCGGCGAGGTGGGCGGGGTGGTCGAGCGGGTCGGTGGCGCTGATGCCGACGCCGGCGGCGGAGGGCAGGGTGACGCCGGCGAAGAGGTGGGGCGTGCGGCCCTCGCGGTTGGCGCCGGCGACGGCCTGGAGCGAGGGGGTGCTGATGGAGAGGAGCAGGTCGAAACCGCCGGTGGCCATGCGTTGCGCGATGGTC
The DNA here is from genome assembly GCA_966252115.1 of uncultured Akkermansia sp. Lineage (GTDB taxonomy): Bacteria > Verrucomicrobiota > Verrucomicrobiia > Opitutales > Opitutaceae > IMCC26134_A. Next base: position 5,275 of record CBINNW010000111.1, on the reverse strand, counting down.
TGGGCGACGGGCATGTCGCCCTCGGCGTTGAAGTAGGCGAGTTCGTAGTCGCGGTCCTTTTCCCAGCCGCGCTCGGCCATGCCGGCGAGCAGGCCGTCGCGGAGCTGGTCGAGGACAAACTGCGAGGCGTGCTGGAGGACGGCGACGCGGGGTTTGCGCGCGGGGGCGGGTGTGCGGGCCTCGGCGCCGGGGGCGGCCGCGGCGGCGAGGGCGGCGTCGGAGGCGGAGGGTTTTTTGGTGCGCGAGCCTAGGTCGGAGAAGAGGAGCAGGGCGGACGCGGCGGCGATGAGGAAAAGGCCGAGGGCGAGGCGGCGAAGGATGACCGGCATGGCGCCACACAAGGCCGGGCGCGGGCGGGCGACTCAACGCCTTTTGTTGGCGGAGGGCGGGGGGCGGGCGGATGTCAAAGGCCGACGCCCGGTCATTTCGGTTGGGCGACGAGGCTGTTGATGATCGGCGCCTCGACCCGGGGCATGGATCGGGAATTCGGTGGCGGGGGAAATGGAGGCGGCGCGGGCCGTGGTATTTTCAGTTAGTGATCAAGGTGAGACTATCTCGGAAGTTGGCCGGGGACGGCCAACGCTACACCTCGCCCTACTCCACCGTGAACCACTGCACCTCGACGCGGCGGTTGAGCTCGGCGTCGGTGCCGGCGGGCTCTTCCCAGCCGCGTCCGATCGTTTCCAGCCGGCCGGCGTCCACCTGGAGTTTTTCGATCAAAACGCGGCGGATCTCGTTGGCGCGGTTTTTGGAGAGTTCCATCGCCTTGAGCGCCATCTGGCGGACAAAGCTTTCCCCGCCTTGGCGGCGGAAATCCTCGATGAGGGCGTTGTCCACATGGCCGCGCAGCAGGATGGTCGAGCCGGGGCTGACGCGGAGCAGGCGACGGATGGACTCGAGGTTCTGCTGGTTGCCGGCGTCCTCGAGGCGAAGCGCGGCGGAGTTGGGTTCGAAGAGGAAACGGATGTCCTTGGTGAGGAGCGGGTCGCCCTCGAGCGCGCCGCCGCCGGTGCCTCGGATGGGGGCGATGGCGACGCGTTGGTCGGCGAAGGCGCCGGCGGCCTGGAGCGCCTGGAGGTGGGCGGGCTCCATGTATTTGTCGGCATCGGTCGGCTGGTCGATGAGCGAGCCGTAGGCGAGGAGGGCGGAGGAGAAGATGCCGCTGAAGCTGCCGGCGCTGTCGATCATGCCGGCGTAGAAGGCGAGGTTTTCGGGGAGGTTGGAGAGGTGGACCTTGGCCAGCTCCTCGCGGACCTCGTCGGGCGTCCACTTGAAGGCGCGGGCGAGCAGGTCGAGCTGGCCGGCGGGCTGGTCGCGCACGAGGCGGTTGCCCTCGAGCACGCCCTCGACGAGGCCGGCGACGATCTTGGGATTGGCGGCGGCGAAGCCTTTGTTGACCACGAGGATGTCGGCGATGATGAGCAGGTTCTTGTTGGTGGTGAGGAGCTGGGCCTTGCCGTCGGAGGCGTCCACGACCTCGGTGGTTTTGGGGGCCCAGGTGACGCAGCCCGCGAGCGTGTTGCCCCCGGCTTGAAGGTCCTTGAGGAAAAGGTCGCCGGCGGTGAAGGCGTCCTCGGTGAAGAGCAGGTTTATCTGGTCGGCGCGGGGCGCGTCGCCCGGGCTGGCGAGCAGGTGGACGCCGATGCCGGCCTCCTGGGCGAGGTAGCGGAGGAAAAAGTCGGCCTCGGTGAACTGGGCGGTGACGAGGGTCTTGCCGCGGAGGTCGTTGATGCGGCGGATCTCCTTTCGCACCACGAGCCCGTCGGCGCCGCGGGAGAAGCCGATTTGCACCGGGACGGTGACGGCGAAGTTGCGGCAGTAGGCGGTGAGCACGTCCACGGTCGTGGCGGAGGCGGCGATGCGGCCGGCGTTGAGGGCGGGCCAGCTCTCCTCCTCGCTGAGGGTGATGCGGACCTTGAAGCCGTGCTTGCGGAAGAAGACGGAGTTTTCCGAGGGCTCGAGGCCGCCGTTGGCGGCGATGATGCCGGCGTAGCCCGCGTATTCGCTCAGCTCGAGGTCGAGCGTGTTGTCCTTCATCACGTAGGCGGCGGGCGGCGGGAGCAGCGGGCAGGCGGTGAGCGGGGCGACGAATTCGGCGTCGTCGATCACGGAGACGGCCGGAGCGGCGGCGCCCGAGTCGGACGGGGCGGACGAGGTGGAGGATGCGGACGCGACGGCGGGGTCTTTGGCGAGGGCGGCGGGCGCGAGGCGATCCCACCACTTGTAGGCGCCGAAGGCGGCGAGGCCGACGATGAAGAGAGCGAGGACAAATTTACCGCGGGCGGTCATGGAGAGTAGGCGGAGGGTTGAAAATGGAGGCGGGAAACGAGCGTGCGGGCGGGGACGAAGGGGGCGCGCCTGTAGCCTTTTCGTGGGGACGCTCGGCGCGGGGGCGGGAGGGGGCGGGGCGCGGCGGGCGTCCCGGCGGACGCTCCGCCGCGAGGGGGCGGGCGCTTCAGCTTTCGCCGATCTTCTGGCGTTGGGGAGCGGAGGCGCCGGGCTCGGCGGAGGCCTGCGGCTGCACCATGCCCATCTTCTTCTGGTATTCCTTAAAAAGCTGGGCGCCGCGGGCGCGTTTCATCTCCTGCTGGCGCTGGATGGAGGAGCCCATCTCCTTGGCGAGGTCGAGGGTGGCGCGCATCTGGCCCTCGCCGCCGGCGGCGGCCTGGCGGAGTTGCTGCATGGACTGGCCCATCTCGCCGCCCATCATGCCCTGGAGTTCGCCGATGGAGCCTTTCATGAGGCCGGCGAGTTGCTCGAGGTTGCGGCCGACGGCGACGCGGGCCTTCACGGCCTCGAACTCGCGCTGGAATTTCTGAATCTCGCGCAGGCTGTTGGCGATGATGGTGGTGTTTTGTTGGTAGAGGTCCTCGAGGCCGGTGAGCTGGCCGCGGTTTTCGGCGAGCTCGGATTCCACGGAGGCGAGCTCCTCGGCGTAGTGGACGCCGTTGGCCTCGTCGTTGGCGGCGGCGGCGGCCTGGAGGTAGCCCTGGATCTCGTCGCGCTGGCGCTCCTGGCGTTTGATCTGGTCCTTGAGCAGGGCGATCTGACCGGCGAGCTGGCCGTTGGCGTAGTGGGCCTTGTCGGCCTTGGCCTTGGCGTCGCGGATGCCGCGTTCGACCACGGCCTGGTTGATGGCGTCGGTTTCGGTGGCCTTTTCGGCGAGGAGGCCGAGCCAGATGAAGATGCGTTTGAAGGCGCGGAACATGGCGTGGTGCGGATGGAGGTGGTGGGATCGAACGTGGACCAACGCGACGGGCCCCGAGGCCCGGGCAACGGGCCGCACACTTGAAGATTTTTCGCGAAAATCGAGCAGGGGTTGGGGGCGAATGCGTATTTCTCGCGCGTCGGCGGTGCGCCACGGCTTTCCTCGGCGCGGCGCGATGGCGGACACCGGCGCCGCGCTAAAGAGGCGGTGGGGCGGGAGGGGCGGCGCGCCGCGCGTGGGCCGCTCCGTGCTTTGACAGGCCGGGGGGCGGGCGGCCTGATGCGATGTTTGCCATGTCTCTTCCCGGCTACTGGTCCTTGCTCGCGCTGGTGTTGCCCGTGTTTGCGGTGATCGCCACGGGGGCGGGCGCGCGGCGCCTGGGGTGGCTCAAGGCGGAGGCGGACGAGAGCCTGCTCAGGCTCGTCGTCAATCTGCTCTACCCCTGCCTCATCTTCGACAACGTCCTGGGCAACGCGGCCCTGCGCACGCCGGGCAATCTGCTCGCCGGTCCGCTGATGGGCTTCCTCACCATGGCGGGCGGCATCGGGCTGGCGTTTGTGGTGGCGAAGCGCGCGGGCTTCGAGCGCGGGGCGGGGCTGCGCACCTTTGCCTTCAGCGTCGGGATCTTCAACTACGGCTACATGGCGATCCCGCTGGTGGAAAACTTGTTCGGGCGGGAGACGCTGGGAGTGTTGTTTGTCTTCAACGTCGGATGCGAGGCGGCGATCTGGACGGTGGGCATCCTCATGCTCGCCGGTGTCTCGTTGCGCGAGGGCTGGCGGCGGGTGCTCAATCCGCCGGTCTATGCGCTGGGGCTCGCGGTGGCGCTGAACCTCGGGGGCGGCGGGGAGTGGCTGCCGGAGGTAGTGAGAACGTCGATACGCGTGATGGGCGCCTGCGCGGTGCCGCTGGGCTTGCTGGTGATCGGCGCGACGCTGGTCGAGTATCTGGCGGCGCCCCGGACCCTGGTGGATCGGCGGGTGACGCCGCTGGCCTGCGGGCTGAGGCTGGGGGCGATCCCGTTGGCGATGCTGGCGGCGGCGGCCTGGGCGCCCCTGCCGCGCGAGCTGCGGGAGGTGATCGTGGTGCAGGCGGCGATGCCGGCGGGGATCCTGCCCATCGTGATCGCGAAACACCACGGCGGGCGCGCCCTGACGGCGGTGCAGGTGGTGCTGGGCACGACCGCGGTGGGGCTCTTCGTGGTGCCGCTGTGGCTGAAACTCGGCCTGCGCTGGATCGAGTGAGGCGGACGCGGCCGTCGGCAAGCGGCGACTCTGCCGCGGGGGGGGCCGGTGACTGAGCGAAATCTCTGTGCTGGCTGAATGGTCCGGGGGCGGTCCGGGGAGCGCACCCGTCCCGGTCAACTCGCGGAGCGAGTTGATTACTTTCCGAGCCAAAGTGCTCAGGTGAGAGCGGGACGCTCGCACCGGCCCGCGAGACGCGGGCGCTGCCCGGACCGGGCCGGAACCGGCTGAATCGTGGTCAGATACCGCGGGCACGCCACCCCGCCGCGGGGCGCCGCTCAGTATTCGGAGAGGCGGAGGCGGAAAAAGTGGCGCGGGATCTCCAGCGGGCCGGTGAGTGTCACGCGACCGGCCGGGCGGGGCAGGCCGTCGTTGCCGGGCACGTCCCAGAGCGTCCAGGTGGCGAGGTCGGTGGATGTTTCCACCCGGAAGGAGCGGTTGGCCGGAATATCGAAGGCGACCGCGATCAGGCCGGCGTCGGGATCGAGCTCGGGGCGGAGCAGATCGCCGCCGTCGAGCGGATCGGTGCCGGCGAGAAACTCGGCGTGGTTGTCGGCGCCGTCGGCGTCGGGGTCGGCCTCGGGCGCGCCGGCGGGCAGCGTTTCCGAACCGAAGTTCTCCAGGCGCCAGTCGGCGAAGCTTTGCCGGGCCGGCAGCGACTCCTCGATCCAGGAGCTGAGGAGGGCGATGGCGGCGTGGTCGAGCTCGTTGGTGGCGAGCGGGGGCATGCGGGTGAAGCCGTTGGCGGCGGCGACGCGGTTGAGCACGACGGAGTGCGGGGCGTCGCCGGGGACGACGAGGCGGTTGAGCGGGTCGCCGCCGT
>CBINNW010000110.1:0-17262 GCA_966252115.1 uncultured Akkermansia sp. | reverse complement strand
TTACCTCACTAGCGGAACACCTGTTACCCACAAAGCGGAACGAAACACGCCGGGCACGCCCTACCCTCCGGAACACCCAGGTCCGAGGTGGGCCCGACCGCTGGTCGGGCAGCCTGACCAGCGGTCAGGCCTACCGGTGGCGATCACCGGGTTTATAACGACGGGAACGCGCCATTCGCGCCATTCGCGTCAGGCCTGGGTCAGGCCTCGGCGAGCGCGGTGAGCAACCGATCCAGCAAGGCGGACGCCTCGGCGCCGTGACGGCGGGCGCCTTCCGCGATCCGCTCGACCGATTGCACCCACACCGCCCCGGGCTCCAGTTCGTTCGCGCAGGCATCGGCGATCTTCGCCACCGCCGTCGCGTCCATCTCCAGGTGAAACTGGAGCGCGAGCACCCGCGGTCCCCAGGCGAAGGCTTGGCGCGCGCAGGCGGCGCTTTCCGCCAGCGGAGTCGCGCCGGGCGGCAGGGTAAACGTGTCCCCGTGCCAGTGCAGGACCGTAACCTCGGCCGGAAACTCGAAAGCGCCCGCACCCGACGGAGCATCGCCCTGGGTCGGAACCAAATTCGTCGCGGGCGGCGGCGACGCGGGTGCTCGGGGAGCGACCGCCCGAACCGGCCACCAGCCGATTTCGCGTTCGGCGTTTTGCATCACTTTTCCGCCGAGCACGTCCGCGAGGAGCTGGGCGCCGAGGCAGACGCCGAGCACCCGTTTGCCGGCGTGGACGGCGGCGGCGATCGCGGCCTTCTCGGCGGGCAACCAAGGGTGGTCCCGGTGCTGATACACGTTCATCGGTCCGCCCATGACGACGAGCCAGTCGCAGCCTTCCAGCACGGCGGGCGCCACGGTCTCCCCGGCCCACCAGCGTGTCACGGACACCTCGTGCCCGCGCGTCCGCAACCACGGCTCGATCAGGCCGAGCCCCTCGAACTCCACATGCTGGAACCAGTGAACCTTCATGAACCCAAATTCCGCGGCCCGGTCGGCGAAATGCCAAATTCTTAACCGCTAAATTTCGCCGATCATCGCCAAATCGAGCTTTCGATCTTTCGCCCGGGTCCGGGTCCGCCGGATCGGACGCACCCGGCCGGCGGTCTCGAGGTCCATGGAGCGGACGCGCGCCTCAGCCCCGGTCCAGATCGATGAGGATTTCGCGGGGGCTGGAACCGTTTTCCGGTCCCACCACGCCGCGCTCCTCCATGAGGTCCATGATGCGGGCGGCGCGGTTGTAGCCGATGCGCAGGCGGCGCTGGAGCGTCGAGGTCGAGGCGCGTTTGGTGGCGCGGAGCACACCCATCGCCTTTTGGTAAAGTTTTTCGTCGTCGGCCGACTCGCCGTCGGTCGGCTCCTCGTCGTCGTTGTCGGAGTTGGAGGCGGCGTCGTCCTCGATCTGGTTTTGCACGTTCTCCGCGTATTGCGGGGGGCCGTTGCGTTTCAGGTATTCGACGAATTCCTGCACCTCCTCGTCCGAGACGAAGGCGCCCTGCGCGCGCACCAGGCGCGAGCTGCCGGGCGGGGAAAACAACATGTCGCCGCGGCCGATGAGCGTGTCGGCGCCCTTGCCGTCGAGGATGGTGCGCGAGTCCACCTGCGAGGCCACCTGGAAGGCGATGCGCGAGGGCAGGTTGGCCTTGATGACGCCGGTAATGACGTTCACCGAGGGGCGCTGGGTGGCGATGATCAGGTGGATGCCGGCGGCGCGCGCGAGCTGGGCGAGGCGGGCGATGCTGGTCTCGATCTCGGCCGGGGCGACCATCATGAGGTCGGCCAGCTCGTCGATGATCGCCACGATGTAGGGCAGGCGCGCGGGCAGCTCGGCCAGCTCGTCGGCGGTGGCCACGGCGGGATCCATGCCGGTGAGACCGGGCTGGGGATTGAGTTCGGCGGCGGCCGCGGGGGTGCCGGGCGCGGGCTTTTTGCGGCCGTTGAATCCGATGATGTTGCGCACCCCGACCTTGGCGAAGAGCTGGTAACGCATCTCCATCTCGCCGAGCAGCCACTTGAGCGCGGAGGGCACCTTCTTGGGCTCGGTGACCACCGGGATGAGCATGTGCGGCAGGGTGTTGAACACCTTCAGCTCCACGACCTTCGGGTCCACCATCAGGAGCCGGAGGTCCTTCGGGCTCTTGCGATAGACGATGGAGGCGATGATGGAGTTGATGCACACCGATTTGCCCGAGCCGGTGGCGCCGGCGATCAGCAGGTGGGGCATCTTGGCGAGATCGGAGATGAGCGGTTTGCCCGAGACGTCCTTGCCCAGGGCGATGGGAATCTCCGCCTTGGCCGAGACCCAGTCCTCGGACTCGAGGATCTCGCGCATGCCGACGGGCGTCGGGGTGCGGTTGGGAATCTCGATGCCCACGGCCGCCTTGCCGGGGATGGGGGCGAGGATGCGCACCGACTGGGCGCGCATGCCGAGGGCGATGTTTTTGTCGAGGTTGGCGATTTTTTCCACCCGCACGCCGGGCGCGGGCACGACTTCGTAGCAGGTGATGACCGGGCCGACATGGATCTCGCCGGGATTCACCGTGACGCCGAATTCGCCGAGGATGCGCACGAGGTCCTCCATGTTGCGCAGATGCTCGCTGTCGGAATCGGCGGAGGACGCGGCGACCTGCTCCTTGAGGAGGGTGAGCGGCGGAAACTGGTAGTTGGCATCCGCTTCGGGCTGGGCGGGCGATTTGGCTTTTTTCGTCTCCTCGGGCTTCACGATGGCCACGACGCCGCCGGCGGCCGGCGGGATGGCGCCCGAGAGCGGCTCGGCCGCGAGCGGCGCGGGGGGAACGGGCGCGGCGGCCGCGCCGGTCCGCATCACCCGGGGATCGGCCGCGGGCGCGGGTGAAGGCACGGAGGTGGAGCCGTTGCCCGTCGCTTCACCGGCGCCGGCGGAGCTCGCGGCGTCGGGCGTCGCCGGAGCGGTTTCGAGCGGCTTGGCGAAGGGCGAACGCGAGGGCGGCCGGTTGGGAATCTCGAGCTTCTTGCTCCCCGGGGGCGGCACGGCCTTGGCGGCGGCGGGCCGGGAGGCGTCGATTTTCTTTTTCTCCTCCGCCGCCCGGAGCTCGGCCAACAGCTTCTTTTCCTGGGCGCGACGCTCCTTCCGGTTCGCCAACCATTCCTGGACGAAGTGCATGGCCCGCTCGATCTCGGCGCCGACATCGGTGGTCAGCACGAACACCACGCTGATCAGATAAAAAAGCCCCAGCACCATGGCCGAGCCGAAGGTGCCCAGCAGATCCGCGAAAAAGTCGGTGTAGATCCAGTGGCCCGCCTGCCCGCCGAAGCCGTGGGTAAAATAGTCCTGGTTGAGGCCGCCGTTCACCGACGACACCCACGGCTCGCACATCGCCGCCAAGCTGGCGCCGCTCAGACAAACCGCAAAAAGCGCCAAAACCCGCGCCACGGTGAGCTGCCGGGGGTTTCTGAAACACACATAGGTCACCCACCCGAGGGAGGCGGGGATGAACCATGCCGCGACCCCGAGCCACGAAAGCAGGATGTAGGCGCTGCTCGCCCCGACCAAACCCACCGCGTTCACATCCGTCCTCGCCGTCGAATGCTGGGGATTCTGCTCGGGCGAGTAATCCAAGAACGCCACCAGAAGCAACATCCCCAAAACGAAGCAGATACTGGCGATCAACCAACGCGGACGGTGGCGGGGGGCTTGGAAGGAGGGTCCGTTGTTTGGGTTTGAACTCGCGGCTTTCGGCATGTGGCTTCGACGGGCAGCTTAGGCCCGGATTTTTACACTCCAAGCCATTCCCTCGCCCGGTCAAAGGCAATCACGCGCGCTCGCGCACCCACTTACCTTTTTCCCTCTTTTTGCGTATGCACGAACTTCTTCGATTTGAACCTCTCTATCAGGAACGCGTCTGGGGCGGCCGCGCCCTCGAAACCACCCTCGGCCGCGCCCTGCCCGGCACCCGCCCCATCGGCGAAGCGTGGGAAATCGTGGACCGCCCCGAAGCCCAGTCCGTGCTCAAAAGCGGACGCCACGCCGGCAAAACCCTCCGCGAAGTGATCCAGGCCTACCCGGCCGACATCATGGGCCCCGACTGGGATAAAAACCGCCCCTTCCCCATACTCGTCAAATGGCTCGATTGCCGCGAGCGCCTCAGCCTCCAGGTGCATCCGCCCGCCGCCGTCGCCGCCAAACTCAAGGGCGAACCCAAAACCGAGACCTGGTTCATCGCCGACACCCAGCCCGGCGCCGGCCTGCTCGTCGGCCTGAAAAAAGGCGTCACCCGCGACCAGTTTGAAAAAGCCCTCGCCGGCAACACGCTCGAACCGCTGGTCCACCGGTTCCCCGTCGCCGAGGGCGACAGCATCCTCGTGCGCAGCGGCCAGATCCACGCCATCGACGCGGGCAACCTCATCCTCGAGATCCAGCAAAACTCCGACACCACCTACCGCGTTTACGACTGGGGTCGGGTCGGCCTCGACGGCAAACCCCGCCAGCTCCACGTCGAGCAATCCCTGGCCTCGATCAAGTGGGACGACTTTGAACCCGCCCCCGTCCGCGCCGCGCCGACCGGAGGCGTCATCGCCGACTGCGAGGAGTTTCGCATCCGCCGCGTCGTGCTCGACGCCGGCGAGACCCTGCGTTTCGCCGCCGGCGAACAGGCCCGCATCCTCAGCGTCGTCACCGGCGAGCTAAACGGCCCGGGCAAAAACGTCCTCGCCCGCGGCGACAACGCCGTCCTCCCCTACTCCGGCGAGTTCGCCTTCAAGGCCGCCGCCGCCTCGCTCGTGCTCGTCACGGAAAACTTCTCCGGCCAGGACGACTGAGCCGCCGCCCTCGCGCCGCCCCGCCCCCTCCCTCGCCGGGCCGAGGCCTCGGGCGCCCCGCTCCGCTCCCCAATGAACCCACGACGAGCACCACGCGGCGGCGGCATCCTCGCCCGGGTGTTGGTCGGATTGTTGATCCTCGCCGCGGCGGGGGCGCTGGCCTGGATGCTCCTGCTGCCGGCGGCGGTGCAGTCGCGCTTCGCCGCCGCCACCGGCGCCGAGCTGAGCGTCCGCGGACTCATGGGCGACCCCTTCGCCGGACGCGCCACCGTCAGCGGGTGGACCCTGCGCGCCGACGCCTCGCCCGAGGCCGCCGTGCTCGCCCGGGGAGGCGCCTCCCGCGTCGTCACCGCGGATTGGCGCGCCGCCCTGGACGAAAACGCGTCGGGGGCGGACACGTTGATCATCGACCGGCTCGAACTCGATGTCGCCGAGGCGCGACTGACGCCCGCCCCCGACGGCACCTGGCCCCTGCTCGGCCTCGCCGCCGCGGCCGGCCTGCCTTTTGAGAAAAACGGCCCCGCGGGCGAGGGTCCGCGCCTGAGCGTCCGACACCTCAAACTCGCGGTGGACACCCTCGTCGTCCGCGACGCCCGCACCCAGGCCGACACCGCCGTGCGCATCGCGTGGCGCGGCGAGTTTGAAAACGTGGACCACTCCCGGCCGGTCTTCGACGCCCTGCTCGAAGCGGTCCGCGCGGCCACCGCGCCCGCGCCCGCCAACCCGGCGCCCTGAGGCGGACGGAGCGGCCGCGCCTCGGGCGCCACGCCGATTTTGCGCGCGAAATCGCAATCGGTGCGTGTCCACCGCGCGGATTTTGACCTAGCATAAGGGCCTTCCCATCACCCATGAGCACCACCCCCATTCGTGTCGCGGTGACCGGCGCCGCCGGTCAAATCGGATATGCCCTCCTTTTTCGCATCGCCTCCGGTGCGATGTTCGGGCCCGACCGCCCCGTTATCCTCCAACTGATCGAAGCCCCGATCGAAAAGGCCATGAAGGCCCTCGAAGGCGTCGCCATGGAGCTCGACGACTGCGCCTTCCCCCTGCTCAAGGGCCTCGTCCTCACCGATGATCCCCGCGTGGGCTTCAAGGACGCCAACTGGTCCCTGCTCGTCGGCGCCAAGCCCCGCGGCCCCGGCATGGAACGCGCCGACCTGCTCAAGGACAACGGCCGCATCTTCACCGCCCAAGGCAAGATCATCGACGAGGTCGCGGCCGACGACGCCCGCGTCGCCGTGGTCGGCAATCCGGCCAACACCAACTGCATGATCGCCGCGTCCCAGGCCCGCCGCCTCACCGCCGACCGCTTCACCGCCATGGTGCGCCTCGACCAAAACCGCGCCCAGACCCAGCTCGCCAAAAAAGCCGGCGTCGATCTCACCGCGGTGAAAGACATCTTCATCTACGGCAACCACAGCCCCACCATGGTCTCGGCCTACTGCAACGCCACCATCGGCGGCCAACCCGTGACCGAGGTCATCGCCGACCACGACTGGCTGAAGGGCCCCTTCTTCGAGACGGTGGGCAAGCGCGGCGCCGCCATCATCGCCGCCCGCGGCGCCTCCTCCGCCGCCTCGGCGGCCAACGCCCTCGTGGACCACGTGCGCGACCTCATGACGCCCGGCAAGGTCCACTCGGTGGCGGTGAAAAGCGAGGGCCACTACGGCTTCGATCCGCGCGTGTGGGCGGGCATGCCCGTGCGCACGACGGCCCCGGGCGCCTACGAAATCGTCACCGGCCTCGAGCTCTGCGACTTCTGCAAGGAAAAGGTCGCCGTCACCAACAAGGAGCTCCTCGACGAACGCGCCTTCGTCGCCGACCAAATCGGCGGCTGAGCGCCGCGAAAATCCCAAACGCCCCCCGGCGACGAGCCCACGCGGCTCGTCGCCTTTTTCGTTTCCCCCCAAAGTAGCGGGAGCTTCCAGCTCCCGTGCGCCCGTCCCAGCGCCCGTCCAAAGCTCGGCGAAACCGCCCGCGCGGAAAGCCCCCCCGCGCCCGTCCGCGTGTCCAAAGTAGCGGGAGCTTCCAGCTCCCGTCCCGTTCCAGCTCCCCTTCCCTCCCCGCCCCGCCCCCTACTTCCCGCCCAGGGTGCTGAGCAGCACGTCGTGGTAAAGCGGCTGCGTCCAACGCGGCTCGACCGCCCTCGCCTGCTCCAGGTCCTCCAAATCCAGCTCCTGCGCGTCGGGCCGGGCGCGGTGCGCGATGTCCACCACCCGGTGCAGCTGCATGTAGTCGCCCGGCCATTCGGAATCGCCCAGCCAGCGCCAGGCCTCCGAGGTGAACTTCACCGTCGCGGCCCCGATGCGACGCAGCACCGCGCTCGCGATCTGCTGCACATCGTCCCGGCGATCCGCCAGACGCGGCACCTGCAGCTTCATCGCCCCGGCGCGCATCAACAACATCTCGTTGAACGCCCCCTCGTCAGCCATCTCCACCAACGAGCGCTCCGCGCACAGGATCACCTTCGCCCGCCCGTTGAAACCCGCCAGCTCGCCGGCCCCGCGCAGAAAATCCTCCAGCAAATCCTGCTGCTCCAGCCCCAGGCTTTCGGTGTTGAGCACGATCAACAGCACCGGACGCGTCTGCAGCAGCGCGGGGGCGAGCAACTTTTTCAGATGCGGCCCGTTCACGTCCTCCGCCGCGCAGGCCAGCAACACCGCCTCCTTCTCCTTCTCCTCCGCCAGCGCCACCGCCAGATCGAGAAAACCTCCGCCCACCCCGCCCGAGATGATCGCGGCGGAGCGAAAATCGCGGATGCGCCCGAAATCCCCCACCAGCTTGCGCACCTGCGCCGAGCCGCCGGCGAAAACCGGTTTTTCCAGCGCCGGATCCGCCACGCCCGCGACCTGGAACGGCGTGTCAGCCGCGCCCATGTCGGCCGGCCCCGTCGCCGCCTTGCGTTTGCGCAGCTCCAAGATGGCCGGGATCTGGTCGCGCAGCTTTCGCGGATCCACCGGCTTGTCCCAGATGCGCTCGATCCCGTGCTTCTCGTAGGCCGCCCGCAGGTCGGGCGAAAGCGTGCCCGACACCACCACCACCGGCAGCTCGGGCGCGAAGCCGCGCAGGGCCGCCAGCGTGCCCAGCCCGTCGAGCTGCGGCATGTCGTTGTCCAGCACCGCCAGATCGAAACGCCCCTCCCGCAGCTTCGCCAACGCCTCCCGGCCGTTCACCACGCTCGTGACATCGAAGCCTGTGTTTTTCAACAGAATGGCCAAGACCGTCCGACACACGTCGGAATCGTCGGCGATCAGGATACGGGGGCGGGGCGCGGCGGATTCGCTCATATCTCCGACCACCCAACACGCACTTGCGCGCCGCTGGCAAGCCGCTGCACACGACGACGCCGACGCTCCCCACGCCGCGCCCCGCCTCGCGGCTCGCCTCCGCGCCCCGCCCGTCGTTTCCGGCCCCGCACAGCCATTTGTCACACATCCGTAACCTCTCCGTCACTCGGCGACTTGCGTCGTGACAAATCCCCCCGGCAGGCTTTTCCCGCATGGCCCTGAAAAAGCTCCGTTTCGTCTGGCACACGCCCCCGCTCCCGGACGGCCGCTGGCGGCTCGGCCTTTTTAATTTCCAGCAAATCTCCGACCCCGGCCGCCCGCTCCCCGGCGCCGGCGTGCCCGCCTACTGGAAAAACTACCTTCACCACGCGCTCCACATCAGCCTGCGCGGCCTGCTCGCCTGGGGCGCCGCCGGCGCCGCCCTCGCCTACCTCGCCGCCGTCGGGGTGATCCATCTGCGCCAGGAACGCGCCAATCCCCACAACCGCGTCGGCTACCTCGACCTCGCCCTCCCCACCCGCTGGGACCGGCTGCCGCGTCTCCGGGGCGAGGGCTTCATCCTGCTCGCCCGCGACAAACTCGCCGCCGGGCGCTTCCAGGAAGGCTTCACCCTCCTGCGGCTCGGCGTGGAGAAAAACCCGGCCGACTCCGCCGCCCGCCTCGAGCTCGCGCGGCTTTACCTCGCCCTGCGCCTCCGACCCCAGGCGGAGAAACTCCTGCTCGACGGCCTCGACGCCGCGTATCCGGGCCGCGACTACACCGGCTTCGTCCTCGCCCTCGCCGCCGAGGCCGACCAGCCCGACGCCCGCGTCGCCCTCTGCGAACGCGTCCGCGCGAGCTTCGACCGATCCGTCGCCGCCACCACGCCCGGCCACGCCGCCGAGGCGCTCCGGCTCGACCAGGAAACCGCCACCGCCCTCCTCGCCGCCCGCCGCCCCGACGAGGCGCTCGCGCTCGTCCGCTCGCGTTACCCCGAGACCGACGCCTTTCGGCGCGAAATCTCCATCCTCGCCCTGCTGGATCGCGGCGACACCGCCGCCGCCCTCGCGACCGCCGAGGCCTGGGCCGCCGATCCTTCGACCGCGCCGACGGACCCCGTCCCGCTGCGCCTGCTCGTGCGCGCGCGGCGCGAAGCCGGCGACCACGCGGGCATGGACACCGCCCTCGCCCGCCTGCGTGCGCAGGACCCCGCCCGACCCGACGCCCTGCTCTACGCCCTCGCCCAAAACCACCTCGCCGGACGGCCCGCCCGGGCGGACGCCGCCCTCGCCGATCTTCTCTTTCGCCACGGCGCCAATCCCACGCTCTACCCGGCGCTCGCCGGGCTCCTCGCCGAGCTGGGCCTGGAAAAACAACTCGCCGCGCTCGAGACCGAGCTGCGCGACCGCGGCCTTTCGCCCCGACCGGTGTTGATCGCGCGGCTGCAACTCGAGGTCGAGAAACAGGACTGGAGCAGCGCCCGCGCCACCGCCGGCGAGATCCGCGCCGACACCGCGCGCGACCCCCTCTCGCCCGCGCAGGAAAACTGGCTCGCCGCGATGGAGGGACTCGCCGCCGCCTGCGCCGACGGCGGCTCCGGCGTGCAGGCCGCGCTCGTCGAGCGCATAGCCGACCAGCCGGGCACCCTGCGGCTCTACCGCCTCCTCATCGAATCCCTGCTCGCCGCCGACCGGCTCGACACCGCCGCGCAGATCCTCGCGCTCGCCGAGGGCCCCTTCCCCGCCGCGCGCGGCATCGTCGCCGCCCGCGCCGAGATCGAGGCGCGCCGCGCCGCGGCGCCGGTGGCGCCCGGGGACGACGCCGTCGAGCCAACCGCGGAGGCCTTGCCCGCCTCGCCGGAGGCGCTCCGGAGCGAGCTCGACCGCCGTATCCGCGAAGGCGATACCGAAGGCGCGTTCGGGCTCCTGGCCGCGCTTCGACGCGATCCCCCCGCCTGGGCCGGCCAGGCCCGGCTCGACGCGCTGGAGCTCCTCCTGCGCGCCCGCGCCGACGATCCCCTGCGCATGCAGTTCCTCGCCCGCGCCGTGCTCGCCCACGACGGCGAAGCCGCGCGCTCGCTGCTCGCCCTGGCGCGCGAGCTCCACGCCGAGGACCGCCGCGCGACGGCGCTGCTGTTGTTGAAGGAGATCCTGCGCCGCTACCCGGCGGACGCGGAAGCCCTCGCCCAGCTCGCGGTGTGGGAACCGCGCCCCGCCGGCGGCCCGGTGGACGTGGCGCCCTGAGCGTCTGTTTGCGGGCGCCCGGGGACGCGGAGTCGCCGCGAGGGACGGACCCGGGCGGACGCCAAATGCCACCCAAGCAAGCCGGCTGCGCTCCCGGAGGGAGCGCGCTACTTTCCGGAAGATCCCGACTTGCACGGACGCGCCGCCCGAGGCCGGAGGGGACCTCCGTGTCCTCCGCGGCCCAAAAAGACCAACCCGGCCCGAGCCCTTATACCAGTTACGGGATGGATTGACGCTCAAGGGTAGGGCGGGACCGCCGGGCCCGCCGCCGAGGACGGACGGCTATCGTCACCCAAACCGGCGCGCCCGGCGGTCGCGCCCTACCTTCCCCGAAAGTCCCAGCTCAACACGTAATTGGTATTACAGCTTCGCGGCGGCGGCTTCGTCCACCAGCCAGACCACGCGCTCGGCGCAGGATTTGAGCAACTGCGAGGGCACGTTGACCACGTCCTGCGGGCCGCGATGCACGCGGTGCAGGGCGTCGGCCTTCCCGGCGCCGAGCGCCATCACCACGATGGTGCCGCAGGCGCGCAGGCCGCTCGGCGTGATGGTGAGGCGCCAGCCCTTGCCCGGCACTTCCTGCCCGCCGAAGAGCAGGCCGCCGTCGTCCTTGAGCAGGGGCGTCTGCGGGAACAGCGAGGCGGTGTGGCAGTCGTCGCCCATGCCGAGGAAACAGAGGTCGTAGGCGCGCCCCGGGCCGGCGAGGATGAGCATCGTCTTGCGGTAGGCCTCGGCCGCCTCGGCGACCGGCCACGCGACCATCCAGGGCAGGCGACGATCCGTCGGCACCTCGAGGGGCGCGAGCAACTGGCGCTCGGCGTTGCCGAAATTGCTGTCGGGGCTGGAGAGCGACACGTGGCGCTCGTCGCTCACCGTGAAGTGCGTGCCCCGCACGAGGTCCGCCGGCAGCGCCTTCGTCTCGACGCACCATTTGTAGAAGGCGGCGGGCGTGCTGCCGCCGGTCAGCGCCCAGAGGAAACGACCCGGACGCGCGGCCAGTTGCGCCGCCTGGGTGAGCTTGAGGGCTTCGGAAAAGACTTCGGACTGGGTGCCGACGACGACACGGCCGTATTCGGAGGAGATTTCGCGCATGGTGAAAAAAGAGACTCGTCCCGCGCGCCGGGCGGCGCGAGCGGGACGAAAAGAACTTGGGCCGGACTTCCCGGCCCGGGCCCCCGGGAACGGGGACGTTTTAGAAAAACATCGCCTCCGAGAGGGCGGCCTCGGGGCTCAGCAGGGCGATCGCCGTGCCGAGCTCGGTCTTCGCGCCGCGATAACACGCGCTGAAGTGGGCCGCGCCCTGGGCGAAGTCGCCCTGGAAGCGGAACGAGTGCGCGTTGACGTAAGCGAAGGAGATCTCGAGGGCGTCCGCCGAGGCCGCCGCGTCGGCCTCGACCACGGGGGCGAGCGCGGAGGGCGCGCCGCAGGCGACGAGGCGGCTATGTAACCACTCCGCCAATACACGGGCCTCGGGGCGGCGGGAGGCGCCGTGACGCACGACCACTTTTTCCAGGCCCGTGGCGAGCAGGGCGGGCGGGTAGGCGCTGAGGAACTGGCCGATGGTCTGGCGCACCGGCAGGAGGCGGGCATGCACGAGGTCGCGAACCGCCTCGGGGCGCGGCCAGTCGAGATGCTCGCAATCGTCGTCGGACACGAGGGAACGGTCGATGAGCACGCGCTTGGCCTTGCTCAGCAGGTATTGGTAGGCGCCGAGTTTGGCCGAGGAGGAGAAGTTGTGCGCCCAGTAATAGACCGGCAGGTCGGTGGAGAGGCAGATGGAGACCTGGTTTTCCAAGAACTTCCGGGCCTCGGGCGGGTAGCTGAGGATGACAAACTCGCAGCAGCGCATGTCGCCGCGGGTTTTGCCGGGGTGGCACTCGCCGTAGATCTTGGCGCGCAGCTCGGCGTCGGCCCCGGCCTGATCGCGCAGCGGGCAAAGCACGACGACGCGGCAGGGGTAGCGCTTGGAGAAGCGCACGGCGGTCTGGAAGCGCTCCAGCGCGTCCTCCGGCGTGGTGTGGATGCCGAGGTGGAGGACGAAGTTGACCTGGGTGGCCTTGGAATCCTCGCCGGGTTTGGCGGCGGCGCGCTCGTCGTTCGCCCACATGCGGGCGAGGTTTTTGGAAATGGCGCCGACCGGAGTGTCCAGGCCGGGCAGGGCGTCGAAAATGGAGGACATCGGGAATGGAATGACGAATGACGAATTCCTAATGACGAATGGAAATGCCGTGGCGACTGGACGACGAACACGGGCGCGAGCCCGATTCATTGGTCATTCGGCATTCGTCATTGGTCATTACGCGGCGCGTCGCGCGCCGCGTCAGGGTTGGCGCCAGGCGTGGTTGTTTTTGGCGAGGAGGGCGTCGGCGTTGGCCGGGCCCCAGGAGCCGGCGGCGTAGCTGTCCATGCCCTCGCGACCGGCCGCCGCCCACGCCTTGAGGACGGGGGTGTAGAGCTGCCAGGAGGTCTCGGCTTCGTCGCCGCGGATGAAGAGGGTGCCGTCGCCGATCATGGCGTCGAGGACCAGGCGCTCGTAGGCCTCGGGGGTGTTGGACCCGTAGGTCGTGGCGTAGCGGAAGTTCATCTTCACCGGCTGGGTGCGGGTCTCGAGGCCGGGCACCTTGCCGTTGAGGATGAGCGAGAGGCCCTCGTCGGGCTGGATCTGGAAAGCGAGGGTGTTGGGCGCGAGGTCGAAGCGGTCGCTGCCGGCGAAGAGCGTGCCGGGCGGGCGCTTGAACTGGACCGCGATCTCGGTGACGCGGCGGGCCATGCGTTTGCCGGAGCGCAGGTAGAAGGGCACGCCCTGCCAGCGCCAGTTGTTGATCGAGAGGCGCACGGCGGCGTAGGTCTCGGTGCCGGACTTCGGGTTGATGTCCTGCTCCTCGAGGTAGCCCTTGGCGGGTTTGCCGCCCATCATGCCGGCGGAGTATTGGGCGCGGGCGACGTCGCCGCCGGGACCGAGGTTGAGCGGCTGGATGGCCTTGAGGACCTTCACCTTCTCGTTGCGGACCGCCTCGGCGTCGAGCGAGACGGGCGGCTCCATCGCGGTGAGCGCGACGAGCTGCATGGTGTGGTTCTGGATCATGTCGCGCAGGGCGCCGCTGCCCTCGTAGTAGCCGCCGCGGGTGCCCACGCCGACCTCCTCGGACACGGTGATCTGCACGTGGTCGATGTAGTTGCGGTTCCAGAGCGGCTCGAAAATCGAGTTGGAGAAACGCTGCACGAGCAGGTCCTGCACGGTCTCCTTGCCGAGGTAGTGGTCGATCCGATACACCTGATGCTCCTCGAGCACCTCGCGGATGACGCCGTTCAGCGCCACGGCCGAGTCGAGATCCTTGCCGAAGGGTTTTTCGATGATGACCTTGGTGTGCAGCTCCGTGCCGAGACGACGCGAGGCCAGGCCGCTGGCGCCGAGATTGCGCAGGATCGGGGCGAACACCGAGGGCGGCGTGGAGATGTAGAACAGGGTCTGCACCTCGCGGCCGAGTTTCTTCTCGATGGCGTCGATGTGGGAGGCGAGGCGGACGAAGGCCTCGGCCTCGTCGTAGCCGCCGTCGACGTAGGTGGTGTTGGCCGAGACGTGGCTCCAGACCTCGGTGTTGAGCTCGCGGCGGGAGAACTCCTTGATCGCGTCGCCCGCGATGGTGCGGAACTCCTCGTCGGGAATCGGCTTTCGTCCGTAGCCCACGAGGAAGAAATCGGCGGGCAGCAGGTGGTCGAAGGCGAGGTTGTAGATCGCGGGGATGAGCTTGCGGGCGGTGAGGTCGCCGGAGGCTCCAAAGATCACGATCACCGTCGGCGGCGTGCCGCGGTGCTTGCTCAGACCCTGCAGGAACGGATGGCGGGGGGCGTCGGACATGGCGTAAAAGTTGGCAAACTACGCGGCGCGCCCTCCACTCCGGCAAGGCTAATGCGGTGAATTATCAGCATGAAACCGATTAGCCGGGGTAATGCCCGGCGCGGGGTTTCGGCCTCCCCGGCGAGCTCAGCCGTGCCGATGGTTCGCCCGCTCGGGAAACAGGGGCACGCCGCGGTGGTGCCAGACCTGCCGGCCGTCGCGGATGGAGGCCAGCGCGGGGTCGAGCCGCATGGCGCGCATCGCCTCGTCGGCCGCGGGGTCGGCGCCGTGGGCGACCTCGACGATGTCGAAACGCAGGTGGCGCGGCGGCGGCCGCAGCCGCGCGAGGTAGGCGCGGCAGGCGCGGAGCAGGGCGGCCTTTTTTCGCTTGTCCACCGCATGGTAGCCCGAGACGCGGGCGCCGGCCGCGCGGGCCTTCACCTCCACGAAGACTAGCACGGATCCGTCCGCACCGGACCGACCGCCGCCCGGCGCGGGCTCCTCGCACACGAGGTCGATCTCCTCGCGGCGGTCGTCGGGGTTGCGCCAGTTGCGCGCCAGCACGCGCAGGCCGGCGGCGCGCAGGTGGGCCTCCGCCGCGCGCTCGCCGGCGACGCCCGCGCCGTCGCCGGCGGAGGGGCGACCGCGCCAAGATCGGAAAAAATCGCGCAACTTGTCACGCCAGGTGGCCATGGGGCTTTGTCGTTGCCGGTCCCCGCCCCCGCCGCAACCTCCGGCTTTTCGCCCTTTTTCGCCCTCCCCTTCCCGTCTCCAGCTCGTCCATGGCCACGCCCGCAGTCGTCAACACCCTCCGCCGCTCGCTTCTGATCAAGGTGATCTCGAAGCCCCAGCCCAGCCGGGAGGACGTCGCGCACGTGATCGAGTTGACCGCCTCCAAGGTCGTCGAGGCGCTGCGCGCGCAGTCGATGACGCTCTACCTGGTCGAGGGGAACGACATCGCGTTCAAACACGTTTACTACTCCCCCACCCTCTGGGGTTCCGACAAGGCCGCCGAGACCCACTTCAAGACCACCGCCGAAAAACTGCGCCAGATGAAGCTGCCGCTCGGCCGCGGCGTGGTCGGCAAGGTCGTCGAGAGCGGCAAACCCGTCTTCTTCAAAAACAGCGAGAGCCAGGCGCCCTTCATGAACTCGATGTCCGGCACCACCGGCTTCGAGGTGCGCTCCATGCTCACCGTGCCCCTGAAGGGCGCGACCGTGATCGGCGCCATCCAGGTGCTGAACAAGGAGCTATCGGCCGGCACGCGCGGCGAGTTCACCGACGCCGACCTCGCGCTCCTGCAGGAGGTGGCCGAATACTCCGCATCGCTCATCCAGCGCATGCTGGACGCCAAGTTCCAGCTCGGCCCCGAGGACACGGCCAAGTTCATCGCCCGCCTCACCGACCACCCGCTCGTCACCGCCGCCGACCAGCTCGGCGAGGTGGACGACCAGCTCATCCAGATCGTGGGCGACGCGATCATCCGGCGCGAGGGCGTCTTCCCCTACCACCGCATCGACCGCGACCGCGTCTCGGTGCTCATGAGCAACCCCCTAGACTTCGCGAAACGCGAGGCCTTCCAGCAGGCCACCGAACTCGTGATCGAGGAAATCAGCGTCGCCCCCGCCAGCCTGATCGACAGCCTGCTGAAGAAATATTTCAAAAACGACGGACGCTCCGGCCCCGAGACCGAGGTGGACCTCGGTTCCGTCACCGAGGCCATCAGCACCGCCTACTCCGACGGCGGCACCGGCGAAATCAAGGCCGAGGACCTGGAGAGCGAGGAGTCCGCGCCCGTCATCCAGCTGGCCAACCGCATCATCGAGGACGCCTACATCTCCGGCGCCTCCGACATCCACATCGAGCCGCAGGAAAAGGAGCTCATGGTGCGCTACCGCATCGACGGTCTCTGCCAGGAAAAACTCCGCCTGCCCAAGCAGGTCACGGGCGCCCTGGTCTCGCGCCTGAAGATCATGTGCAACCTCGACATCTCCGAGCGTCGCCTGCCCCAGGACGGCCGCATCGTCTTCAAGAAGTTCACCAAAAAGAACATCGACATCGACCTCCGCGTCGCCACCGGCCCCATGAACCACGGCGAAAAGGTGGTCATGCGCATCCTCGACAAACAGAAATCCACCCTGCCCCTGCCCGCCCTCGGCTTCTCCGACGAAAACCTCGCCAAATACCGCGAGTGCATCCGCCAGCCCTACGGCATGATCCTCCACTGCGGCCCCACCGGTAGTGGAAAATCCATGACGCTCTACTCCGCCCTCGGCGAGATCAACACGCCCGACGTCAACATCCAGACCGCCGAGGACCCCATCGAATACACCCTCGCCGGCATCAACCAGATGCAGATGAGCCGCCAGATCGGCCTCACCTTCGCCCGCGCCCTGCGTTGTTACCTGCGCATGGACCCCGACGTGATCCTCGTGGGCGAGATCCGCGACGAGGAGACCGCCCAGATCGCCGTCGAGGCCGCCCTCACCGGCCACCTGCTCGTCTCCACCCTGCACACCAACGACGCCCCCAGCACCGTCGCCCGCATCGGCGAGATGGGCGTCGAGCCCTTCAACATCTCCGCCTCGCTCGTCTGCGTCTGCGCCCAGCGCCTTCTCCGCCGCGTCTGCAAAAACTGCAAGCAGGCCTACGAACCCGCCGGACGCGAAAAAGTCCTGCTGGAAAAAGCCATCGGCTGGAGCGGCACCATCCACCGCGCCAACCCCAACGGCTGCCCCACCTGCAACGGACTCGGCTACAAGGGCCGCGTCGGTATCCACGAACTCATGACAAACTCGGAGGCGCTCACCGCCGCGATCAACGCCAAGGTCGAGACCGCCGAGCTCAAGCGCATCGCGATGCGGGACGGCATGAAAACGCTCCACCAGGACTCGATGCTCAAGGTGAAGCAGGGCGTCACCACCATCGAGGAAGCCCTGGCCAACGTGCCGCCGGACATGACGCTTTAGTGCGGTGTGCTCGATAGGTTTGGTCATTCGCCCGCAATTTCCGAACTGGTCCGGGGAGCGCACGCGTCCCGCGTGCCGGTGAGAGCGTCCCGCTCTCACCTCCGAAACGGCGGGCGAGACGCCCGCCGGAGCACCCGAGACGGGTGCGCTCCCCGGACCTTT
>CBINNW010000109.1:0-17480 GCA_966252115.1 uncultured Akkermansia sp. | reverse complement strand
CCCCCATGTTCATGGCGATGCCGTAGCTGACGCGTTGATCGACGGTGTCGAAGGAGTATTCGGAAGGATTGGACATGGCGAAGGGGTTAAATTCGTGGGAAACGCCACCCCACCGCCGCCCGCGCCAAAAGCAACCACGCACTTCTCCCGCTGCGCCACCACTCCGCCTCCGACTACATTTCCGCAGCTCAGCACCGCTCGCCAAACCAGCGCAGCACGCCGGCGAGGTCGCGGGTGTTGAGCACGTTTTCCGCGCGCAGCCAGCCTTTGCGCGCCACGCGCACGCCGGCCTCGACGAGCGCGAGACCGGCGGCCTCGTGCGCGTCGGGATTGATGGCGCACAGCAGACCGCGCTCGGCCGCCCGCCGCCAGAAACGCCAGTCCAGATCCAGCCGCGCGGGATGCGCGTTGAGCTCGATGACGACGCGGTTGGCGATGGCGGCGTCGATCACGCGGGCCAGATCGACCTTGTAGCCCTCACGACGCAGCAGCAGGCGGCCGGTGGCGTGCCCGAGCATGGTGCTGCGCGGATGCTCGATGGCGCGCACGATGCGGCGCGTCATCTCGTCCTCCGTCTGCGCGAAGGCGTTGTGCACGGACACCACCACGTAATCGAGGCCCAGCGCGTTGAAAGTGGCGTCGTCGTAGTCGAGCCGCCCGTCGGGCAGGATGTCGCACTCCACGCCCGCCAGCACGCGAGTGCGGAAACGGCCGCTCGCGTTGAGCTCGCGGATCGTCGCCACCTGCGCCGCGAGCCGGGCCTCGTCGAGCCCCCGGGCCTGGAAACTCGATTTCGAGTGGTCGGCGATGCCCAGATAGTCCCAGCCCAGCGCCTCGGCGGCGGCCGCCATTTCGACGAGGGTGTTTTTGCCGTCCGACTCGGTCGTGTGGTTGTGGAAAGCCCCGCGCAGGTCGCCGAGCTCCACCAGCCGGGGAAGCGGCGCCCCACCCTGCGCCGCGCGTTCGGCCGCCTCGATCTCGCCGAGGCCCTCGCGCAGCTCGGGCGTCACGAAGGCCAGCCCGAGGTGCGCGAAAATCTCCGCCTCGTCCGCCGCGCGCAGCCCCAGCCCGCGCTCCGCCTTTTCCTTGGCCGTGCCCTCGCCGGCCTCGGGCACGAGTCCCCACTCGGAAAGCGAGAGGCCGAGGGCGAGCGCGCGCTGCCGCATCGCGACGTTGTGGTCCTTCGAGCCGGTGAAGTGATGCAGCGCGAAGGCGAACTGCTCCTCGGGCACGATGCGCAGATCGGCCTGCAGGCCGCTCGCGAAGCGCACGCTGGCCTTGGTCTCGCCGCGCGCGGTGACCTCCTTCACCTCGGCCTGCGCGCAGAACCAGTCGCTGATCGCGGCGGCGCCGCGCCCGCGCTCGGCCGCGTCGGCCCCGCGCGCCGCCACGATGAAATCGAGATCGCCGACCGTCTCCAGATTGCGGCGCAGCGAACCGGCCGCCTCCGCCCGCGCCACCTGCGGCAGCGCCCGCAGCGCATGCACGATGGGCTCGGCCACCGCCCGCGCGTCCCACCAGCGGTGCCGGCGACCGTAGGCCTCGCGATTGGCCAGCCCCTCGAGGAGCTTCGCCTGCGTTTTTGCGCCGAAGCCGGCGAGCCCCGCGACCTTTCCCGCCCGGCAGGCCTCGGCCAGCGCCTCGGGCGATTCCACGCCGAGCTGCTCGCGCAGGATCTTGATTTTTTTGGGCCCCAGTCCCGGCACCTCCAGCAGGGCGATCACGCCGTCGGGGACCTGCGCGCGCAGCTTGTCATAAAGCTCGAGCCGCCCCGTCGCGTGGAGCTTGGTGATCTTGTCCACCAGGGCCTCGCCGAAGCCCTTCAGCTCGCCGAGCGTGCCGGCCTCCATGCGGGCGGAAAACTCGGCCGCCTCCATCGCCTCGAGCGCGCGGGCGCCGGTCTGGTAGGCGCGGGTCTTGAACGGATTTTCGCCCTGCAATTCGAGCAGCATCCCGATCTCGTCCAGCACCGCGGCGATGTCGTTTTTGGTCATGCGCGCCAGCGCAACGCCGCCCGGCCCGGGGTCAATCCGCGAGCTGTGCCTTGCGTTGGCAGGCGGGGTGCTAGACACCTCCCGTCCATGAAGCTTCGCGTCTCGCATCTCACCCGTTACGAATACGATCACGAAGTCGGCTTTTCGCCCCACCTGTTTTACCTGCGCCCGAGGGAGGACGCGCACCACCGGCTCCTGTTTCACCGCCTCTCCGTCCAGCCCGACGCCAAGCTCTTCCACGTCCGCGACCCGTCGGACAACAACTACGCCTGGGCCCACTTCTGGGAGCGCTCCCAGGTGCTCAACATCCGCTCGGAGTGCGAGGTCGAGACCACCCTGACCAATCCCTTCGACTTCGTCCTCAAGCCCTACGCCATCACCTTCCCCTTCCGCTACGAGCCGGTTTTCGACTTCGCGCTCGGCCCCTACCTCGCCCCGCCGTTCAACGACACCCAGTCCCGCCTGCGCGCCTGGCTCGACGAACATTTCATCGACCGCCCCGCCGAGACCGTTCCCTACGTCTCCGCGCTCTGCCGCCTGATCTTCGAAACGCTCGGCTACACGCGGCGCGAGGAGGGCGGCATCCAGCCCTCGACCGTCACGCTCGACCGCGGCGGCGGCGCCTGCCGCGACGTCGCGGTGCTCTTCACCGAGCTGGCCCGCACCCTCGGCCTCGCCGCCCGTTTCGTGAGCGGCTACATGTTCGCCACCGCCGACGACGCCCAACGCACCGCCGGCGCCATGCACGCCTGGGTGGAGATCTACCTGCCCGGCGCCGGCTGGCGCGCCCTCGACCCCACCCACGGCATCTGGTGCGACGACTCCTTCGTCCCCGTCGCCCACGCCGCCCAGGCCGAATCGGTCAACCCCATCCAGGGCGGCGTCTTCTCCGGCAACCCGCTCTCTTCCCGACTCCACATCGACGTCGTCGTCGAACGCCTCGAGTCCGGTCCCCTCCCCGCCCCCTCCGCCGCCCGATGAGCGCCCCCCACACCACCCCCGCCCCCGCCACCGTCGAGGCCTGCGCCGACGCCACCGAACGCCGCCTCGACGCCGCCGGCGTCGTCCTGACCATGGGCGGGGAGCCGACCTTCGTGCCGCTCCGCCCCGAAGGCGCCGAGTGGAACACCGCCGCGCTCGGCCCCACCAAGCTCGGCCACGCCCGCCGCTTCGCCCACGCCCTCATCGCCCGCGCCCGGCCCGGCTCCGTCCTGCTCGAGACCTCGGGCAAACACTACCCGGGCGAGCCGCTCCCGCGCTGGTGCCTGCTGCTCCAGTGGCTGCCCGGCCGCCCCGAGCGCCCGCTCTGGCGCGACCGCCGCCGGCTCAAATCCGACGGGGAGCCGGGAACGCACTCCGCCGCCGACACCACCCGCCTGATCGAGGCGCTCCTGCCCCGCCTCGGGCTCCCCTCCGCCTGCGCCCTGCCCCTCGCCGAACCCGCCGCGCCGGAGCGCGCCTGCGGCTGGGTCGTGCCGCTCGATCACCTCGACGGCGCCTGGCGCAGCGACGAGTGGGCCGGCGAACTCGGCGACGCCCCCGTGCCCCTCCTCCCCGGCGACAGCCTCGCCGGCCTGCGCCTGCCCCTGTCGCGCCTGTCCGAGGATCGCCTTCGCCGCGCCCTCACCGCCGAGCTGCGCGAGGGCGCGATCACGCTCTTCATCCCGCCGCTCCTGCACGAGGGCTACGTCGCGCTCGTCCACGCCATCGAGGACGCCACCGAAAGCTGCGGACTGCGCGACCTCGTGCTCGCCGGCTACGCGCCGCCCTACGACGCCGAGCGCCTGCCCACCATCGGCTTCGCCTCCGACCCCGGCGTCGTCGAGGTCAACGTCTCCCCCTGCGCCGACTGGCGCGCCTTCGACGAGCAGACGCGCCTGCTCTTCGCCGCCGCGGCCGACGTCGGCCTCTGCGCCCGCAAGCTCCAGCACAACGGCCGCGAGGTCGGCACCGGCGGCGGCGCCCACCTCGTCTTCGGCGGCCCCGCCCCGGAGAAGTCGCCCTTTTTCCTCCACCCCGCGCTGCTGCCCTCGGTCATCAAATATTTCCAACATCACCCCGCGCTCAGCTACGCCTTCACCGGCCTCTACATGGGCCCCAGCTCGCAGGCCCCGCGCATCGACGAGAGCACCTACGAGGCGCTCTACGAACTGGAAATCGCCTGCGACGGCGCCGCCCGCCTCGGCTCGCCGTGGAACCTCCAGCTCTACGACCTGCTCTTCCGCGACCTCCTGATGGACCGCTCGGGCAACACCCACCGCGCCGAGATCAGCGTGGACAAACTCTGGAACCCCTTCGCCGGAAACGGCCGCCTGGGGCTGGTCGAGTTTCGCGCCTTTGAAACCCATCCCGATCCGGCGGCCCAGGGCGTCGCCGCGCTCCTCGTGCGCGCCATCCTCGCCCGGCTGGCGGCCGCGCCCGTATCCACTCCGTTCATACGCTGGGGCGGCGAGCTGCACGACCGTTTTTTCCTGCCCTCCTTCGTCTGGGACGACCTCGCCTCCGTCTGCGCCGACCTGCGCGCCCACGGCATCCCCTTCGACTCCGCCTGGCTGCGCCCGCTCTGGCAGTGGCGTTTCCCCGTCCTCGGCCGCCTGGAGATAAAGAGCATCCGACCGCTCCCGGCCGACGCGCCGCCGGACGCGGTCCCGGAGGAGCGCGCGTTCTCCGTCGTCTTCCGTCAGGCGCTGGAGGCCTGGCCGCTGCTCGGCGAGTCGCCCAACGCCGGCGGCGTGGCCCGCACCGTGGACGCGTCGATGGACCGCATCGAGGCCTTCGTCACCGACACCGACGCGCTCGAGCACGGACTGCTCCTGGTCAACGGCTACCCCTGCGCCTTTCGTCCGGCGGACACGGGCGCGGCGGCGGGCATTCGTTACCGGGCGTTTTATCTGTATCCGATTTTGCAACCTCACCGCCGCGAGGACACGCCGCTGCTCCTGGAGTGGGTGGACAAGGCCACGCTCACCGTGGCGGCCGCCGCGCGCTGGCATGTGTGGAACCCGCGCGGGACGCCCTACCGCGACCGCCCCGCCGATCCGGCGGAGGCCGCCGAGCGTCGCGCGGAGCGCTGGGAACCCTGGCCGCACACGCTCGGGCAGACGCGTTTCGTGCCGAAGGTCGATTTCGCCCCCGAAAGCCGCCACACCCTCGACCTGCGCCGGGCCACGATGTGACGGCGGCCACGGGACCGACGGAGACGCGCGGGCGGGCCGGACGGCGGCGCGACCGGAAGCCTGCGCGGTGACGTGACCGCCGCCCGGGCCGGCGCGGACGGCAGCGCTCACGGAGTGAGCGCGCTACTTTCCGGAGGGGACGGACGCTCGGAAGGTTGCTGGTATAGGAGAATCCCGACCAACGCGGGAGCGCCACACGCCGCCGGACGGGACCTCCGTGTCCTCCGTGGGCCGCGCTCCGTGCCCTCCGTGGCCCACAAAAAAACTCCGCCCTCTTCAATCGGGCAGCGCTCACGGAGTGAGCGCGCTACTTTGTCGAGATCAGGATCCGCCGTCGCGGAGCTCACCGCTCCAGAGCCGGGCGAGGTTGTCCAGCGCGGCCTCGCGCATGGCGCCCTCGGGAAACTCCGCCACCCAGCGGGCGGCGGCCTGCGGATCCGCCCGCCCCCAACGCTGCACGATGGAGACGACCGCGTCGGACCGCACCCGGCCGGGCGCCAGTTCCTCGGCGGCAAGCGTCGCCGCCGCCACCGGGTCCCCCTCCCCCCACGCCACGGCCACGCCGGCGAGGACCGATTCACGAAGCACGGGGTCGGCGATTTCGTGCGCCCAAGCCACGGCGCCTTTCGGATCGGTCAACGCCCACTCCGAAGCGGCCCGCAAAACCAGTTGATCACGCGGCTCGCCCGCCGGCAGCTCGACGGCCATCGCCAGCGCGGCGACCGGCTCGCTCCTCACGGTTTCGTGCGCGACGAGCCGAAGCGCTTCGTCGCGCTCCCTCTCCACCGGAAGGGACCGCGCCCACTCCGAGGCGCGCGACCAATCCCGCCCGGCCCAGACGAGGGCCGCCTGCTCCAGCGAGATCAGGCGCAAAGCGCCGTCCGACGACGCGGCGGCCCAGCGGGCCGCCGTCGCGAGATCGTCCTCGGCCCAGCGACGCATGAGCCGCGCCCCGAGTTGGTCGCCAAGCGGGCCGGACACCAGCCGGGAAAGCCGCGACATGGCGGCCGGAAAACCCTCCGCCTCCAGACGGGCCAGAAACGAGACGACCCGGGCCTCGCGACGCGTCGGATCGTCCTCCCGCCGGATGGCTTCCGCCAGAGCCGCCAATCCGGCATCGGAGTCGGTGTCGGCATCGAGCGCCCGTTCATCGGCGGCGAACCGCACCGAAGCGGCGGCGGGGACCGGGCGAGCGGTGCCCGCCGCCTGGAACGAGGGCGGATGAAACGAGACGGTTGCCGGAGCGTTTTCCAAGAGTGTCACGACCGCGAAGCCGCCCATCGCCACGACGCCCGCGAACAGGGCGAGACCCGCCGGCCCGCGAGGAGATCGCGGGCCGGCGGGCGGCGTGTTGGTGCTCCGCTTGTTCCAATGCGTGCTCATGGTGGGGTGGTCGCGGAAGTTGGCCGAGGACGGCCAACACTACATGAGCGGAATCAGGGCGTGGCCGTGACGTTGTCGAGGGTGGCGGTGCAGAGCGTGCCGTCGGCGTGGCTGGTGACGGCCAATCCGATATAGACGGTGGTGCTCATCGAGATCGTCTGGGAGCCGATGGTGGTCCAGTTCGAGCCGTCGGCGGAGCGATAGGCGGTGAAGGTGCCGCCGCTGCGAACGATGCGCACCCAATAGGGCGCGCTCAGGCCCCAGGTCGTCGTGTCGGAGGAGCTTCCGCCGGTGCTGGCTCGACGTTGGAAGGACACGCCGTTGCCGGGGGTGACGACGACCGTCGCATGGCTGGAGTTCGCGTTCAGGCTCTCGCGGATCATCACGCCGGCCTTGGCCCAGGCGTTGGTATTCTGCACCGAGGCCACGCGGGCCACCATCTCGCAGTCGCCGCTGGCGGTTTGGTAAACGTAGCGGAACTCGTCCGCGGCGTCCCAGATGTCTGCGCCCGAGCCGGTCACGGTGAAGGTGCCGTTGGTCTGGGTGACGCCGCCGGTGGCGCCGACCGCGCCGATGTCGCTCGACTGCCAGGGGCTGGGCAGGGCGGTGAGCGAGACGTTGTCGAGGGTGGCGGTGGCGAGCACGCCGTCGTTATGGCTGGTGACGGCGAAGCCGACATAGACGGTGGCGCCCATCGTGACGGTGTCGGTGCCGATGGTGGTCCAGGTCGCGCCGTCGGCGGAGCGGTAGGCGGTGAAGGTGTTGCCGCTGCGCACGAGCCGCACCCAGTGCGGGGCCGCGATGCCACCGACGCCCGTGGCCGTGCTCGCGCCACCCGTGGTGGCGCGGCGGATGAACTCGACACCGACGGAAGGGGTCAGGTTGACCAGCGCGTGGGCGGAGTTGGCGTTGAGCGATTCGCGGATCATCACGCCGGCCTTGGCGGCGACGTGGGTGTTGGACAGCGAGGCCACGCGGGCGCGGATGTCGCAGTCGCCGGTGATCTGCTGGCGCACGAAGTTAAACTCGTCGGCCGTGCCCCAGATGTCGGCGCCGGAGCCGTGGACGGTGTAAACGCCGCTCGTGTATCCGGAAAATCCCGACGCGCCCACGGAGCCGACATCGCCGCCCGACCAGGCGGAGGGCAGCGGTCCGAGATTGGCCTGGGAGGTCGCGGAGGCTGGCGCGGAGTTGGCGCTTTCGCCGCCGGCGTTCACCGCGCTCACCACGTAGTGGTAGGTCGTCGAGGCGTTCAGTCCGGTGTTGTTGAAGCTCGTGCCGGTCAGGCCGGTCTGGATCGTCGTGTAGGGTCCGCCGCTGGTGGTGGAGCGTTTGACGTTATAGCTCGTGACCCCGGACGCGGCGCTCCAGCTGAGGTTGATCTGGCTGGAGGAAACGGCGTTCGCGCTCAGACCCGCGGGCGCGGAGGGGGCCGGGGGCGTCCAGTGGATGGAGTCGAGGTAACAGGTGCCCGTCCAGGCGGCGTTGGTGGTGAAGCGGAGACCGAGCTGCTTGAGGGGCGTGGTGCGCGTGGAGGGGATGGTGAGGGTGAGCGTGTTCCAGGTGTTGGCGCTCAGGCTGCCATACCAACTGGAGTTCCAGTTCCAGTTAAAGTCGCTCGAGTAGGGCTCGACCACGGTGAGCGCGCTGCCGCCGGGTATCCAGACGCGGAAGGTGATGGTGCCGCCGGCGGGCACGTTCACGTCGCCCACCTGGATGGACGAGGTGCCCGCGGTGGTGCCGTTGAAATTCACGGCGAGCGAGCGGCTGCCGGCATATTTCTGGGTGGTCGAGGTGGCGACGCCGGAGATTTGCGCGCCGCTGGCGCTCCAGCGCTGCGGGTCGGTCTCGAAGTGGAAGCGGGTCGGGTCGGGGTTGGTCCCCGAGGTCGTGGCGTGTGCTTCGGGGGAAAAGCCGGAGGAGCCAGACGAGTTTACCGCGACGACCTGGTAGTAATAGGTGGTGCCGCCGTTGAGGCCGGTGTCGGTGTAGGAGGTGCCGGTGATGCCGGTGACGGCGGGGGCGATGCCGCTCTCGTAACCGGATGCCGAAGCGCGGTGGAGCCGGTAACTGGTGGCGCCGGCGACGGCGTTCCAGGAGAGCGAAACCTGGGTGCCGCTGGCGCTGGCGGTGGCGGTGGCGGTGAGGCCGGTCGCCGCGTAGGGGGCGCCGTTGGGCGGCGGGGGAGCGATGCCGCCGGTGAGCACGTTGACGACCTCGGGATCGAGAATCTCTCCCGTCACGTAGTCGAAGGGGCTGTTCGGGGTGCTCCAGTAAAAGGGGCTCAGTCCGTGGCCGTGGGCGGAGTCCACGAGGTATTTGTTCCAGTAGAGCGCGGAGGCGCGGTTATAGGTGGCGGCCGTTCCGGTGAGGAAGCTCTTCGCGCTGGCCTGGAATTCGCCGATCAGGACGGGGATGCCCTTGCTGATATACTGGTCGGTGAGTTGCTGAAAGCCCGAGTCGATGATGCCTTCCTCGCCCCAGACGGCGTTGTGGGAGGGGTCTCCGGGATTGTGGTAGGCGGGGCCCCAGTAGTAGGTGGAGTTGACGTCCTGGGTCTGGGTGAAGTCGAAGGGTGTGTAGTTGTGGTATTCGACCATCAGGCGGCCGGGCGTCGGGTCGGACGGCAGGGTGGTGAACCATGCGGTGTCGCCGCCTCCTTGGAGGACGAGCCAGCGGTTGGTGTTGCCGCCGCCGACGGCGCGGACCGCGTTGATGAAGGTCTGGTGGTAGGCCATCAGCGTGTTCATCTCGGCGAGGCTGTGCACGTTGGGCTCGTTGGCCCCGGCGAAGAGCAGGCGGTTGTCGTAGCCGGCGAAGGTGGTCGCGATCTGCGTCCAGTAGGACTGCATCTTCGCGTTGATCACCGGGTCCACGGTGTCACCGATGTTGTTTTCCAGCCAGCCGCCGTCCCAGTGGTCGTTGACGACGACATACAGACCCGCGGCGAGAGCCCAGTCCACGGCCTGTTTCACCTGCGCCATGTAGGCGGCGTCGATCTGGTAGGGGGCGGTGGTCTTGTTGGAGTTTTCGCCCCAGGCGCAAGGGATGCGGACGGCGTTGAAGCCGGCGTTGGCGGCGGAGACATAAACCGCCTGCGACGGAACCGAGTAGCCCCAGACGGCCTCGAGGCTGTTGCCGAGGTTGAAGCCGTAGGTGGGCGTGGGGAGCGGCGTGGACGCGGGGATGGCGGCCGGGGGAGTCTCCAGATCCAGCGCGAAGGTGGCGTCGTAGCCGTGGCTGGAGCCGGTGGTGATGGCGCCGCCGTCGATGGGGATCATGGCGAGCTCGCCGCCGGCGTAGGCGTTTTGGGCGACGGAGAGCGCGGCCCAGCCGCCGTTGGCGGGTTTTATGCCGAAGGAGAAAGCGTAGGTTTTGTTGGCCTCGAGCGGGACTTTCAGGCCGCTCCATTTCAGCCAGGAGCCGTCGGTGAAGCCGGGGTTGGGCGAGTTGAGCGCGAGGAGGAGGGTCGCGGTGTTGCCGCTGATTACGTAGATGCGCAGGTAGTAGGTCGGGGTGCTCGCGGGCGTGCCGTATCCACCGCCTGAATTCAGCCCGGCGGTTTTGACCGACAGGGACACGAGGTTCATCGGGCTGGAGCCGATGGTGAAAGTCTGGCCGGCGGGCACGGCGTTGTTGGTGAAATAGTTCAGCCCGTCCGGCCAGGTGGTGGCGCTGGTGGCGAGTTGCGCGATGTCGTTCGCGCCGGGAGTCGGCGCGGTGGAGCCGGTGCTCGTGAACGTGTGGGCGGCGGACAAACGCCCGCCCGTCAAGAAGGCGGCGGCGAGGCCCAGAAGGGCGGAAAGCCGACGCAGTGATTTGGGGGTTAACATAAGAAGCTCTTTTCTTTTCTCGGTGAGTTATCGGGGGGAGGAGGGAAACCGCCTCGCGGCGGGCGGCTCCGGCGGAAGTGGACGCGTGTATGCACGGGCGCCGGAAACGAAGTCTTCAGGCACCTCAACGAAAGAGTCGGCCCCGAGCACGCGTGAGGCCGGGTGGTGAACGGGAGCAGGATGCTCCCGCTACTTGCCCGACCCTCGCCCGTGCGGGAGGCCGGGAATCCGCGAAGCACCCCGGGGAAAAATCCGGGGCGCTCCGCTTCTTTAAAACAAACGATGGAACCGACCGCTCAGGGGGCTTGGAAGGTCCACTGCTGGTTGTTTCCGCCGAGGTAGTTCCAGATTTGCACATTAGCCTGGTCGGCGGTGGAGCCTCCGCTGACGTCCAGGCACATGCCGGTGGCGTGGGTCGGGGTGAGGCGGTAGTAGCCGCCATCGGTGGCGGTGATGGTCCACTTCTGGTTGGCGCTGCCGCCGTAGGTCCAGATGCTGACGTTGGTGCCGGCGCCGGTGCCCCAGCCGGACACGTCGAGCGCTTTGCCGCTCTGGGCGCCGATGATGCTGTATTGGTTGTTGCCGAGGTGGGTCAGCATCCAGCGCTGGTTTTCGCCCCAGGAGTAGCCCCACTGTTGGACGTTGCTTCCGTTGGCCCGGCCGAAGCCGCCGACCTCGAGGACCTTGCCGCTGTGGCGGGCGACGATCTTGTAGATGCCGTTGGTGATGATGCCGCCACCGCCGGGGGGCGGGAGGGCGGCGCCGCCGGTGAGCGCGCGAACGCTGGTCTGATCGAGCAGTTGGGCGGTGTTCCAATCAAACAAACCGCCGGGGATGTTCCAGACGACGGGCTTGATCCCGCGGCTGTTGGCGGCCTCGACGAAGAACTTGTAGAAATAGCTGACCGAGGCGGTGTGCAGCGCGTAGTCGGAGCCGGTCAGGTCGGACAGGCCGTTCCGCTTCTTCGCCTGGAATTCGCCGATGAGCACGGGGATGCCCTGATCGACGAACTTGGTCTTCAGCTTGTCGAACTGGGCCTCCACGTAGGCCTCCTCGCCCCAGGTGGCGTTGCGATCGGTGCGAGTGGCATGGTGATAGCCCTGGCCCCAGAAGTAGAAGCGTTTGCCCCAGGATTGGTCCTCATCCATCAGCGCCCATTCGTAGGGCGAGTAGTAGTGGACCTCCGCCACCAGACGCCCGGGGGTCGAATCGGTCGGCAGGGAGTTCGCCAGTTGGTAGGTGAGATCCACGTCGGTGTTGGGTCCCTGAAACACCAGCCAGCGGGAGGCGTTGTTGCCGCCGGTGGCGCGGACGGCGCTGATGAAGGTGTTGTAGTAGGTGCGCAGGGTGTTCCACTGGGCGGCGGTTTCACAGTGGGGCTCGTTGGCGCCGGCGAAGAGCAGGCGGCTGTCGTAGTTGCGAAACGTGGTCGCGATCTGCGTCCAGTAGGACTGCATCTTCGCGTTGATGGTCGAGTTGACCGTGTCGGTGATGTTCCGCTCCAGCCATCCGCCGTCCCAGTGGATGTTGATGATGACGGTCAGGTTGCGCGCGTAACACCAATCGACGATCTGCTTCACCCGCGCCATCCAGGCCGGATCGATCTGATAGGTGCTCTGGTTCGCGTGGCTGTCCCACGCCACCGGGAGGCGCACGGTGTTGAACCCGGCGTTGGCGACCGAGTTGATCAGAGCCTGCGTCGTGAGCGGGCTCCAGCAGCCTTCCCCGCAGGGCGGCTCCAGGGTGTTTCCAAGATTCCACCCGTAGGTGGGGGTGGGCAGCTGCGCGAAAGCGGCGGCCGCCGGGAGGGTGAACAAACACGCGATCTTCACGATCAACGCGATCAATGGTCTGTGCATGTAGGGATCTTTCTTTTTTGGGGTCGCCCGGACGACCGCCCCGTCGCGGAAGGGCGGCGGGGAAAATCGATCCGGGGTGGGTTTCGTCCGTTCACGGCACCGCAAGCGATGCAACGAACGGCAAAGGGATCTCGGATGGGTCTCGGGAGCGGGGCACGCCGGTGGCGATCACTCCTCCACGCGAGACGCGGGGAACGCATCCCAAGCCGAGGGAAAAACGCGGAAGCCGACGACGGGCGCGTCAGTTTCCGTGGCGCAATCGGGGCTCACCAAGGGCCTGCCAGGCGGCCGCTTGAAACGACACGAGCAGGACCGGGAAGCCGACGAACAGGGGTGAAAGCATCAAGGGTGGAACCGCGAGAGACGAAAGATCGCGATCAATCGCCCGACACGACTCGTGTTTGGGGTAGAGGGAATTGGGGGTTAAACGGGGTGGGGCCGAAGCGGGCGAATGGCTAACAAGATAGCCTTGCACACACCAACCGCTTGATTTATCGAGAAATCACGTCAAGCCTGTTTTGCCTTTCCACCCATTTTTACCACTTCCCGTCCAGCTCGCCCTGCTTGCCGGTGCCCCGCCCGCCCCTCTTTGGCTCCCTTTGACGCGAGCCCCCCGTCCCCTTTTTTGCCCCAAGTCGCTCTCTTCCCGCCCCCTCACCTTCCGTCATCCAACCTGTCCACATGCCCCTCCTCCGCGCCCTTCGCCGAGCACTCCCCATCCGACCGCTGACCGTCGCCCTCTGGCTCCTCACCCCCGCCCTGGCCG
Source organism: uncultured Akkermansia sp. (assembly GCA_966252115.1). Lineage (GTDB taxonomy): Bacteria > Verrucomicrobiota > Verrucomicrobiia > Opitutales > Opitutaceae > IMCC26134_A. The sequence continues at coordinate 4,469 of CBINNW010000109.1, read as the reverse complement.
TGATCGCCCGCGCGGACGATGGCTATCGGCTCTGGCTCCGCCACGATCCCCTGCCCCCCGAGACGGCCGCCGCCTTCGCTCAACGCATCACCTCGCTCGTCGCCCCCGACAGTTCCCCGACGCAAGAGGCGACCCGCCGCGAACTCGTCAACGGCCTCTCCGCCCTCCTCGGCCGCGAACTTCCGCTCGCCGATCAACCGGGCGACGGCGCGCTCCTCGTCGGCACGCCCGCGTCATCGAAACACATCGCCGCCCTCCACCTCGGCCCGCAGCTCGCCCCGCTCGGCGCCGACGGTTTCCTCATCCGCCCGGCGCTGATCGGAGGCCGCTCCGTCACCATCGTCGCCGCCTCCACCGACCTCGGCGCGCTCTACGGCGCCTTCCATCTCCTCCGCCTCGTCCAGACCCAATCCTCGACCACGGCTTTCAACGCCCGGGAAAAACCCGCCTTCGCGCTCCGCCTGCTCAACCACTGGGACAACCTCGACGGCTCCATCGAGCGCGGCTACGCGGGCCACTCGCTCTGGAAGTGGGACGAGCTCCCGGACACGCGCGACCCGCGCCTCCTCGACTACGCCCGCGCCAACGCCTCCCTCGGCCTCAACGGCGCCGTGCTCAACAACGTCAACGGCAGCTCGCAAAGCCTCGCCCCCGACTACCTGCGCAAGACCGCCGCCATCGCCGAGATCTTCCGCCCCTACGGCCTGCGCGTCTATCTCACCGCACGTTTCTCCTCGCCCATCGAGCTCGGCGGCCTGCCCCGCGCCGACCCGCTCGACCCCACCGTCGCCGACTGGTGGCGCGCCAAGGCCGCCGAGATCTACGCGCTCATCCCCGACTTCGGCGGCTTCCTCGTGAAGGCCAACAGCGAGGGACAACCCGGCCCGCTCACCTACAAACGCACCCACGCCGACGGCGCCAACATGCTCGCCGCCGCCCTCGCCCCGCACGGCGGCGTCGTCATGTGGCGCGCCTTCGTTTACGAACCCGAGCTCGGCTCCGACCGCATCGGACAATCCTTCCACGCGCTCAAGCCCTTCGACGGCCTCTTCGCGCCCAACGTGCTCCTCCAAGTCAAAAACGGCCCGCTCGACTTCCAGCCACGCGAGCCTTTCCACCCGCTCTTCGGCGGCATGGAGAAAACGCAGGTCATGCCCGAGCTCCAGATCACCCAGGAATACCTCGGCCACTCCCGCCAACTCGCCTTCCTCGCCCCCATGTGGCGCGAGTTTCTCGACGCCGACACCCACGCCCGCGGCCCCGGCTCCACCGTCCTCCGCGCCGTGGACGGCTCCCTTTTCGGCCAACGCATCACCGCCATCGCCGGCGTGGCCAACACCGGCTCCGACCGCAACTGGACCGGCCATCCCCTCGCCCAGGCCAACTGGTATGCGTTCGGCCGCCTCGCCTGGGACCCCGCCCTCCCCTCCGAGACCATCGCCCGCGAATGGACCGAACAGACCCTCACCCGCGCCCGCCCCGCCGTGGACACCGTGGTCCGCATCCTCGTCGAGTCCCACGAAGCCGTCGTGGACTACTCGATGCCCCTCGGCCTCCATCACCTGATCTGGAAAGACCACCACTACGGCCCCCAGCCCTGGTGCGACGACCTGCCTCGCGAAGACTGGAACCCGATCTATTTCCACCGCGCCGCCGAGGACGGCATCGGCTTCGACCGCACCGCCACCGGCAGCAACTCCGTCTCCCAGTATCATCCCGGCGCCCGCGAGCGTTTCACCGACCTCGCGACCTGCCCCGAGGAGCTGCTGCTCTGGTTTCACCGCGTGCCCTGGGACCACCCCATGCGCTCCGGCCGCACCCTCTGGGACGAGCTTTGCCACCGCTACCAGCGCGGCGTGGACTGGGTGGTCGCCGCGCGCCGGGACTGGGCCTCCCTCGCCGACGCCATCGACCCCGCCCTCCACGCCGCCGCCGCCGCCAAGCTCGCGATCCAGGAACGCGACGCCCGCGTCTGGCGCGACGCCTGCCTCCTCTATTTCCAGACCTTCGCCAAGCGTCCCTTCCCCGCCGAGGTCGAGCCCGCCGGCCACCCGCTCGAATATTTTATGAAGACCGACCCGCTCAGCCACCCCACCCCCTGAGCCACCCTCCGTCCGCGTCCCCCTCGCCCTCTCTCCGCCGCCGCCCACACCATGTCCCCCGCCCCCACCCTTCGTCGCGCCCTCGCCCTCTCGCTGCTCCTCCTCGGCGCGACCCCGTCCCTCCACGCCGCGCCCGCCGGCGCGCCGGCCCCCGCCGAGCCGCCGGTCTGGGAAAACCAAGCCGTCTTCCGCATCCACAAGGAGGAGCCGCACGCCACCAAGATGCCCTTCCCCGAAGCCCGCGACGCCCTCGCCAAACCCCGCGACGCCAGCCCCTGGCACCGCAGCCTCAACGGCGACTGGCGCTTCCACTGGGTGAGCAGCCCCGACCAACGCCCCGTCGGTTTTGAAAAACCCGGCTTCGACGACTCCGCGTGGAAAACCATCCCCGTCCCCTCCAACGTCGAGCTCCACGGCCACGGCACCCCCATCTACACCAACATCCGGTATCCATTCCGCAAGGACGCCCCCCGCGTCATGGGCGAGCCCCCCGCCGACTGGACCACCTACCGCGAGCGCAACCCCGTCTCCAGCTACCGCCGCACCTTCACCGTCCCCGCCGACTGGAACGGCCGCCAGACCTTCGTCGTCTTTAACGGCGTCGCCTCCGCCTTCCACCTCTACCTCAACGGCCACCACGTCGGCTACTCCCAGGACAGCCGCACCCCCGCCGAGTTCAACCTCACCCCGCACCTCCAGCCCGGCGAAAACCTCCTCGCCGTCGAGGTCTATCGCTACAGCGACGGCGCCTACCTCGAGGACCAGGACTACTGGCGCCTCTCCGGCATCTTCCGCGACGTCTACCTCTGGTCCTCCGCCGACCTCGACCTCCGCGACTTCGAGATCCGCGCCACCCTCGCCGACGACCACCGCACCGGCGTCCTCGACCTCTCCACCTGGACCCGCGACCACGCCGGCCGCGCCCGCGCCTACACCATCGAGGCCGCCCTCCTCGCTTCCCCGAATCGCCCCGGCCGCGCCCTCACCCGCCTCACCCTCTCCGGCACCGCCCCCGCCGGCAGCGAACACACCGCCACCGCCCGCGTCGAAGGTCTCGCCATCGAGCCTTGGTCCGCCGAGAGCCCACGCCTCTACTCCCTCCTCCTCACCCTCAAGGACGAGCGCGGCCGCGCCCTCGCCCACTACGCCACCAAAGTCGGCTTCCGCCGCGCCGAGATCCGCGACGGCCAGCTCCTCGTCAACGGCCGGCCCATCCTCATCAAGGGCGTCAACCGTCACGACCACGACCACCTCACCGGCCAATACGTCACCGAGGCCACCATGCGCGCCGAACTCGACGCCATGAAACGGCTCAACATCAACGCCATTCGCACCTCCCACTACCCGAACGACCCGCGCTTCCTCGAACTCGTGGACGAATACGGTTTCTACGTCATCTCCGAGGCCAACATCGAGACCCACGACTACGGCATCGACCCCGGCAACGCCCTCGCCAACGACCCCTCCTGGTATCCCTCCCAGCTCGACCGCGTCCACAACATGGTCGAGCTCCTCAAAAACCACCCCTCCATCATCCTCTGGTCCCTGGGCAACGAGTCCGGCGACGGCCCCAACTTCGAGCGCATGGGCGACTGGATCCACCAGCGCGACCCGTCCCGCCCCCTCCACTACGAAGGCGCCTGGGAGCGCCCCTACGTGGACGTTTACTCCACCATGTATTACCACGTCGGCAACCTCGCCCCCTGGTGCCGCAAGGAGGAACAAAAGCCCCTCGCCAAGCAGCGCCCCATGATCCTCTGCGAATACAACCACACCATGGGCAACTCCAGCGGCGGCCTCGACGACTACTGGCGCGCCTTCCGCTCCGAACGCCTCCTCCAGGGCGGCTTCATCTGGGACTGGCGCGACCAAGGCATCCTTCGCGAAAAACCCGCCGACCACCCGCTCGCCGCCGCCCAGGCCGCCGTCTCCGCGCTCGACCCCGCGCGCTTCGTCTCCTCCGACGGACGCCTCCGCTACTTCGCCTACGGCGGCGACTACGGCGATCAACCCAACGACAACAACTTCTGCTTCAACGGCATCGTCGGCGCCGATCTCGTGCCGAATCCCCACGCCGTCGAGGTCGCCCACCAATACCGCAACCTCCTCGTCGCCCCGCTCGATCTCGCCGCGCCCCGCCCGCGCGTTTCCGTGCTGAACGAACACTTCTTCCTTACCCTCGACGCCCAGCCCTACCGCTGGACCGTCCTCGAGGACGGCCGCCCCCTCCGCAGCGGCAAAGGCCGCCTGCCCAAGCTCGCTCCGCAGGCCTCCGCCGAGATCCAGCTCGAGCTCCCCGCGATCAAACGCCGCCCCGGCGCCGAGTATCACCTCAACCTCGAATTCCTCCAGGGCGCCAAACGCCCC
>CBINNW010000108.1:0-17550 GCA_966252115.1 uncultured Akkermansia sp. | reverse complement strand
CTACATCGACATCCCGAAGAAGGCCCGGGCGCGGGCGCTGCTACGCGCCGCCAGCTCATCGAGCGTCACGCCAAATGTCGCCGCCGCCGCCTCGGCCGTGTGGCGCAGATAGGCGGGTTCGTTGGGCTTTCCCCGATGCGGCACGGGGGTGAGATACGGCGCGTCGGTCTCCAACATCAGCCGATCCAGCCCCTGCGCCCGCATCGCCTCGCGCACGGTGTCGGCGTTTTTGTAGGTCACGACTCCGGTGAAGGATCCGAAACCGCCGCGCCGCACCAGCTCCGCCATCTCGGCCGGCCCCTCGGTGAAACAGTGAAACACCACCCGCTCCCACGCCACGCCGCCGGCGTCGATCATCTCCACACACTCGGCGAAGGCGCCGCGCGAATGCACCACCAGCGGACAACCCAGCCGCGCCGCCACCACGAGCTGCGCGGCAAAGGCCGCCCGCTGCCAGCCGAAGATCCGCTCCGCCCGCGCCGGGTCGTCCTTGGGCAGGTGAAACCGGTCCAATCCGCACTCTCCCAGGGCCACGGGGCGAGCGCCGCCGCCGTGCCAAAATTCCTCCAGGCGCGCGAGCTCCTCGCTCCAACGCTCGTCCACCGAACAGGGGTGCAGGCCGACGGTGAAAAACACCCGCCCGACGTGACGGGTCGCGAGCGTGCGGTAGCGGTCCCAGTCCTCGGTGCTGGTGCCGATGGTGATCAGCCGGCCGATGTTTTCGGCCGCGGCGCGGGCGAGCACGGCGTCGGTCTCGCCGCGTCGGTCGAAGGATTCGAGGTGGGTGTGGGTGTCGATCAGCTCCATGAATGTGAAGGGTAAACGAAAAAGGGTGCTTGGGCGCGGGGCCGGACGGGCGGGCCGAGGCGGGCGGCCTCGTCTCTTGTTGTAGCGTTGGCCGTCCTCGGCCAATTCCCCAAGCCCACCTTTGGTCTCAGCCGTAGCGTTCCTCCAGATAGGCGAGCAAGGCCTCCGGGCCGAGCTCGGCGCCGGTGACGCGTCGTGTGAGCGCGAAGGCGTCCTCGCGACGACCGTGGGCATGGACCTCCGCGCGCAACCAGGCGAGGAGGCGCGAAAAGTCGCCGCGCTCGAAATCCGCCTCCAGGCCGGGCAAGGCCGTCCGTGCGGCGCTCCAGAGCTGCGCCGCGATCATGTTGCCCAGGGTGTAGCTGGGGAAATAGCCGAAGGCGCCGCCGCTCCAGTGAACGTCCTGCAACACGCCCTCGCCCGCGTGCGCGGGACGGCGGCCGAGCAGCTCCTCGCTCAGCGCATCCCACGCGGCGGGCAGATCGGCGACCGCCAGCTCGCCGGCGAAGAGCCGTTTCTCGAGCTCGAAGCGGAGCAGGATGTGCAGGTTGTAGTGAACCTCGTCGGCATCGACGCGGATCATGCCGCCGGGCTCGACCGCGTTGGCCGCCGCGTGGAGTTGTTCGCCCGATACGCAGGCGAGTTGCCCGGGGAAGGCCGCGCGCATCTCCGGCTCCAGCCAGCGCCAGAAGGCGCGCGAGCGGGCGACCTGGTTTTCCCACAAGCGGCTCTGCGACTCGTGCACCGCCATCCCGGCGGCCACGCCGAGCGCCGTGCCGGCGTGCTCGCGCGGCAGACCCTGCTCGTAGAGTCCATGACCGGCCTCGTGGATCGAGCTGTAGAGCGCGTCGAGCGGCAGGTCGGCGGCGAAACGCGTGGTCAGGCGCACGTCGTCTCCCGAGCCCTCGCAGAAGGGATGCAGCGAAACGTCGAGCCGGCCGCGCGCGTAGTCGAAGCCGAGCCGCTCCGTCACCGCGCGCACCAGACGCCGCTGCGCCTCCACCTCGAAACCTTTCAACTCCACCGGCCCTTCGCTGCGGGCGCGGGCCGCCTCGACCCGTGCGTCGATGCGGCGGACGAGCGGCACGAGCCCCGCGCGCAGCCGCGAGAAAAGCGCGTCGATGCGCGCGGCGTCCAGGCCCGGATCGTGCCGGTCGATGGCGAGGTCGTAGGGCCGATCCGCGTAGCCGAGCAGCTCCGCCTCGCGCCGCGCGATCGCGAGGTGTTTTTCGAGAAAAGGCGCGAAGGCGCCGAAATCCCGCGCCGCCCGCGCCGCCGCCCAGGCGTGGTAGGCCTCGCTGGAGAGACGGGCCTTTTCCGCGACGAGTTCGGACGGCAGACGCGTGGCCCGGTCGTAGTCGCGCCGCGCCGCCGCGACGACGATCCGCTCGTCCGCCGAGAGCTCCCCGCGCGCGACCCGGGCCTCGGCGTCGTCGATGCGGGCGCCGAGCTCGGAGGCGGAGGCCGCGGCGTGGGTCAACTCGGCGAGCAGGGCCTGCTGCGCGCCACGTTGTTCGGCCGCGCCCGACGGCAGGTTGACCTGCTCGTCCCAGCCCAGCAGGCCGGCGACGGAGCCGAGCACATGGATGCGACGTAGGCGGCGCGAGAGTTCACCGATTTCGGAGGAGGCGGCGGGAGAAACCATGCCCCACGGTTTGCGGCGCGTTCGCCGTCCGCAAGCGTCCTGCGCGGGCGAACGCGCCTGGAGTGGGAGGACGGTGGAAATTGGCCGGGGACGGCCAACTCCACACCTCGTTGAAACTGGCCGGAAACGGCCAACTCTGCACAAAGAGCCCGAGCCTCCCGCCGATTTTGCTCAGCCCAAAATGCGTTTCGCGCGTCAGCCGTCGAGCGGCTCGCGACCGATGAGAGCGATGGCGCCCCCGCTGGTGCGCGCCCGCACGAGGGGGCCGCCGCCGTTCAGGAGCCCGCGCAGCCGCGAGGCGTCGGGGCCGCCGCGCTCGATCACGGGATCGAGCCCGCGCATGCGCACGGAGCCGAGGAGCCCGGTGGACGCGTCGAGCAGGGCGGCGACGTTGCGGTCGATGTTGAGCGTGATGGCGCCGGCCGAGGTGTGCAGGTCCACCGACTTCGGCAAGGGCTCGGAGAGGCCGACGTAGATCTCGGCGTTTTCGCCGCGGACGCTCAGGGTCTCGAAAGCCTGGTTCACCTCCACGCTGCCGACGGAGGTGCGGAGATTCGCGGGGCCATGCAGACGGCCGGCCAGCACCAGTCCGCTCTCGCTGCGCAGATCGCTGCGACCGGTCACCTCCGCAACGGTGATGCTGCCGGTTCGTGTGCGCGCGACCAGGTCGCCTTGCACTTTTTCGGCAAATATCGAGCCGCCCTCGCTGCGAATATCCACGTCGCCCACAAACCCGTCGGCGAGCGTCACGCCGGCCGCCGTGTTGTTGACCCGCAGTTTCATGCCCGGCGGCAGGGAAACCTGCACGGTGATGATCATCTGGAGGGACGGATCCCAATCGAAGACGGCGAAACGCGTGTCGGCGATTTCCAGCCGCACCCGTTCGGCGTCGGCTTGGAAACGCGGGGCCATGCGCTCAAACACCCGCGCGTGACCGGACCCGGCCGGAGCCTCCGCGGCCGCGACGGTTTCGCTCCCGCCGGAACCATCGGCGCGCGGCCGCTGGATACGCTGATGAACGGAAAATTTGACCGGATCCCCCTCGGCGCCGGACGAGACCTCGATCACGCCGCGCGCCACCTCCAGGCGGACCTCCCCGCTGGGGGCGGGAAACGTCTCGTCGTAGGACCGTTGCAAGAGATCTTCCGCTCCCGCCGAACAATGCCCCGCCAACAAGACCGCCATCGTGGTAAAAAACTTGTTCACCATACCTTGATGGGCCCGCAGGCCTATCCACGACAAGGCCACTCGCCCTACGGCGTGTGGGAATTTTTACCCAACGGCAACAGGCCCGATCGGGCCCGGGCCCGCTCAAGCACGAGCGACTGCGGGCAGCGCGGGAGCGGCCGGTTTGTCCGGCTTTTTCGCGGGGTGCTCCAGAATCACGAGCACGTAGGAAAACACCCGCGTGGTTTGCAGTTCCTCCAGCGAGTGGAAGAGCTTCGGCGTCAGGCTGCGGCAGATGGGGCGCACCTCGGCGACGCGCCAGCCCTCGCGGATGCGCTGCCGGTATTCGTTTTCCTGCACGCCCTCGATGACCACCGTATCGTGCAAACCGTTGGTGGCGATAAAGCCGAGCCGGCCGGGGCCGACCAGCGAAGCGATGTAGGCGGGGTTGACGGCGACCATGAGGCAAAATCATGCATGGCCGCCGATGCTTGGCAATCGGAACGAAGCGCCCGTGTAGCGCTGGCCGTCTTCACCCAAACGGGAACTGTAGAGTTGGCCGTCCTCGGCCACAATCCCCCCGGCCGATCTGTTTGGCCGGGGACGGCCAACGCTACATCTTTTGGCAGCTGTTTGGCCGGGGACGGCCGGACCCTACAGCTGCGCGCTCTATCGTTATCAGCCTTCGGCGCGGGCCTTGGCGTCGGCCTCGATGAGGGCCTTCACGCGGTCGAGCTCGGCTTTCACCGCGGCCTTCACGGCGGGCAGTTCGGCGGCGTCCTTCACCGGGGCCTTGGCGAAGACGTAGAACTTCATCTTCGGCTCGGTGCCCGAGCCGCGGGCGGCGAAGGTGTAGCCGTTGGCCAGGGTGACGAGGTAGAGGTCCTGTTTCGGCACGAGCTCGCCGTCGCCGTCCACGATGTCCTGCCGGCCGAAGTCCTCGAACTTCGTGACCGTGACGTCGCCGAAGGCCTTGGGCGGGCTGTCGCGGTAGGTGCTGAGGATGCGCTTGATCTTCTCCGCGCCGCTCGCGCCCTCGTAGTAGAGGTTGATGACGCCTTCGAGGTAGTAGCCGGTGCGCAGGTAGATCTCGTCGAGATACTCCGGCACGGTGAGACCGCGGCTCTTCACGTGGGCGCACACCTCGGCGAGCATGAGGCAGGCGGAGTTGCCGTCCTTGTCGCGCACGAGGTCGTTGGCCAGGTAGCCGTAGCTCTCCTCGGTGCCGAAGAGGTAGAAGGTGGAAAACTCCTGCAGCAGCTTGGCGCGGGTGGCGAAGGGCGTGGCGTTGTAGTCGAGGGCGACGCCGTGTTTGGCGAGGTAGCCGGCCTTCAGCTTGTCCTCGTAGCCACGGATCTTGGCCGCGATCCATTTGAAGCCGGTGAGGGTGTTGACGAACTTCACGCCGTGCGAGCGGGCGATCTCGTCCTGGAGCGCGGTGGTGACGAAGGTCTTCACCAGCGCGGCGCGGTCGGTGCCGGCGCGCGGGATGATGCCGAGCTCCTTGTATCGGGAAATCCGATACTCGGTGAGCAGGGCGCCGATCTGGTTGCCGGTGAGCAGGTGCATCTTGCCGTCGGGGCCGCGCACCGCGCAGCCCATGCGGTCGCAATCCGGGTCGGTGGCCATGACGAGGTCGCAGCCCTTCTCGTCGGCCAGCTTGACCGCGAGGGCGAGCGCCTCGGCGTTTTCGGGGTTGGGCGACTTGACGGTGGGGAAACGCGGATCGTGCACCGCCTGGGCGGGCTCCTCGTGCAGCTCCACGCCGGTGGCGGCGAGCAGCGGCACCGACATGACGTTGCCCACGCCGTGGATCGAGGTGAAGGCGACCTTGAGCTTGGCGGCCGCGAAAACCGAACGGTCGATCACCGCGGTCGAGGCGGCCTCGCGGTAGGCCAGATCGGCGGAGGCGCCGAGGGTCACGACGCGGGCGAGGTCTTTTTCAAAGTAGGCGGCGAGTTCGCCGAGCGCGACCTTGCCGACCTCGGCGACGATGCCCTTGTCGTGCGGGGCCACGACCTGCGCGCCGTCGTCGAAGTAGGCCTTGAAGCCGTTGTCGTGAGGCGGGTTGTGGCTGGCGGTGATGACGACGCCGCAGCTCGCGCCGAGCCAGCGCACGGTGAAGCTGAGCTGGGGGGTGGAGCGCGGCCCGTCGAAGATGTAGGCCTGCCCGCCGAGGCGCGACCAGGTGGAGGCGGCGAGCTCGCAGAAGTGACGCGAGAAATGGCGAACGTCGTGCGCGATCACCAGCGAGGGCAGGCGCGGGTCGCTCTTGGACTTGAGGTAGGAGGCGGTGTAGCGGAAGAGGCCGATGGTGGCGCGGACGAGCGTGTAGTCGTTGAGGATGTTGCTGCCGATGGCGGCGTGCTCGGGCGTGCCCATGGAGCCGACCTTGCCCTGCTCGGCGGCGGTGGAGACGCGGCCGATGGTGCGGCCGCGCATGCCGCCGGTGCCGAATTCGAGATCACGGTAAAAACGGTCGTCGATCTCGGCCCAGGCCTGGCCGGAGACGAGTTCATCGAGGGAGGCGGTGGCCCAGGCGGGCAGGCCGGCGGCGAGCCAGGTCTCCAGGTTTTTGATCGTGGACGGGAGCAGGTGCCCGGCGGTGGCGGCGGTTTGGAGGGAGGCGAGAAGGGACATCAGGTGGAGGGATGAAGGCGGAGGTATGAAGGATGAACGGTAACCACGGAACACACGGAGGACACGGAAACCGGAGAATTTGGAACGAACCGGGTTGCCCACGAAACACACGAAACAGCACGAAAGCGGAGGCCTTTTTTTCGTGTCGTTTCGTGTGTTTCGTGGGCCATCTTTTCCGATTTCAGTGGATCCGTTTCCGTGTCTTTCCGTGTGTTCCGTGGGCGACGGATCGGGCTGGGTTACTCCAGCACGGTGCCGGCCGAGATGGCGGGCTTGGGCGAGCGGGCGGACCAGGAGGCGGCGAAGCTGTCCTCGTCGTATCCGAAAAGCGGCGACACCTCGAAGGCGAAGGGCGGCAGGCCGGTGGCGTCGGCCGGCACGGCGGCGCCGTTGGCGTTGGTCCAGCGAACAAACTGGCGCAGCTGGTCCTCGGCGCAGGTCTTGGGCGAATCGAGCCCCTCGGCGTTTTTCACCGGAGAAAAATCGTCCGCCCGGTCGGTCTCGATGACCACCGGATTCTTGGCGAAGGGCAGCGCGTCGAAGACGAACATCTCGAACTTCACGCCGTTCGGCTTCTCGGGTTTCACCACGTTGCCGGAGGCGTCGAGGCAGGGGATCTTTTTGTCGGCGCGGTGGAAGGGCAGCGCGTCGGCGCCGGTCGCCATGCGGCGGATGAACTCGCGGTCGAGCAGGTGGATGGCGATGGAGCCGGCGAGGTAGCGCAGTTTGCCGGAGGCGTCGGTCTCCTCCTGCATGGCCTTGGGCAGATCGGAATACTCGATGACGACGGTGCGGCCGCGCTGGGTGCAGAAGTGGCCGACTTTTTCACCGGCGTAGGCCTTGGGCACCATCTTGCTGCTCATCTCGGAGCGGGTCTTGAGGTGCCAGCCGACGAAGGCGGGATCGATGAAACGCACCAGCGGGTTGTCCACCTGGAAGTAGCTGAGGATGTCGATGCCCTCGCGCTGCATCAGGTCCACCGCGCCGCTGCGCTGGAGGGCGCGGAGGGAGCCGCCGTGACCGTCGGGCGACATGGCGATACGGTGTTTGTCCTCGAGCAGGATCTTGCCGTCGAAACCCACCGCCGGCATGCGGCCCTGGCGGAAGAAATGCACCTGCGACTCCGCGAGGCCGAAGAAGCTGTTGTCCCTGAAAAAGGCCTCGGTCGCCGCGTGGTTGATGTGGCTGGTCATGATGAACCAGTGGAGCGGCTTGCCGTAACGCAGGCCGGCGGCGCGTAGTTTGTCCGCGAATACGTTGAAGAGGGTCTTCTTCAGCACGGGCGTCACCGGATAGGTGCCCTTGGGGCCGTCGTAGCCGAGACGCGTGCCCTGCCCGCCCGCGACCACGAAGGCGGCCACGCGGCCGGCGCGAAGGGCCTCCTCGCCGAGGGTTTTCGCCTCGGCCCAGGCGGCGGCGTCGCCGCCGTTTTTCGGCAGGGATTCGAAGGGAGCCGGGGCGAGGTCGGAGAGGTCCACGCCGGCGGCGGCGTTCTTTTGCACCAGGGTTCGGTTGAGTTCATCGACCTCGGCGAGATCGATCTCCCCCGCGTCGGCGAGCAGCTCGGCCTGCTGGGCGGCGGACAACTGATCGAAGTGGGCGAAAACGTGGCCTTGGCCGGCCTGCTGGAACGCTGCGACGAGAGGATGTTGTGCCATGATGAGAAGGAGCCCGCAGTGAAGCGGGCGGGCGCCGCCACCCGCAACGCCTTTTAACGTTTCGGACCTCCCGGGACGTCCCCTCCGGCCACTCGACCGGAGCCCCTCCGGCGACGATCCCGGGCCGGCGCCCGATGGAGAAGCGGCCTCGTCGCCGACCGGCGGCTACTCCTCGAACCGGAAGACAAACTCGTCCGGTTTAGCGTAGCCCAAACGGCGTCGAATCACGGCCTCGACGTAGGCCGGATCGTTGCGCAGCCGCTCCAGCACGAGTTCCTGCTCGGCCAGCCGGGTCTCCACCTCGGCCAAACGTCGGCGCACCTGGGCCTCGACCTCGCGGACCCGGGCGTATTCGGCTCGCGTTTGCGAGAGCACCACGGCCAACCCGGCGATCACGCCGATGGCCACGAGAGCGCAAACGGCGAGCAGGATACGATGGAGCCAGGCGGGCATGGTGGAGGAGCGTGCCCGGAGGATGTGACGCATACGCCTCGGCCTGTAAATCGCGCGACGGATTTTTTTGCTCCTCGGATTTGTCGTGCCTCCTCCCCCGCCCGCCCGCTAGCACTCCGCCCGATGTATCAGAGCTACTACGGGCTGACGGAATTGCCCTTCCACATCACCCCCGACCCGAAGTTTCTCTACCTGAGCCCCACGCATCAGGAGGCCTTGCAGCACCTCAAGTTCGGCGTCTTCGAGAAAAAGGGCTTCATCGTGATCGTCGGCGAGGTCGGCTGCGGCAAGACCACCCTCTGCCGCCAGTTTCTCAACGAGCTGGAACAGGACGGCCGCTTCGACACCGCGCTGATTCTCAATCCGGCGGTGAACGAGACTCAGATGCTTCGCGCCATCCTCACCGAGCTCGGCGAGGTGCCCCAGCACAGCGACCAGCCCGATCTGCTCGGCCAGCTCAACCGCGTCCTGCTCCAGCGCATCGCGGCCGGGCGCGACATCCTGCTCATCATCGACGAGGCCCAGAATCTCTCCTACGGCGTGCTCGAGCAGGTCCGCCTGCTCTCGAATCTGGAAACCGACAAACACAAGCTCCTCCAGATCGTGCTCATGGGACAGCCGGAGCTGAAGGACCTGCTCCGCCAGCCCGAGCTGCGCCAGCTCCGCCAACGCGTGCTCGTCCACTACGAGCTGCATCCGCTCAACCGCGACGAGCTCACGCACTACGTGCAACACCGGCTCACCCGCGCGGGCGGCGCCGGACGGCCGGCCTTCACCGGCTGGGCGCTGCGCTCGATCCACCGCTACAGCGGCGGCATTCCCCGCGTCGTGAACAACCTTTGCGACAAGGCCATCCTCTCCGCCTTCATCCGCGAATCCGACCTCGTGACCTGGTGGGACGTGCGCCGCGCCATCAAAGATCTGCGAATGCTCACCGACTAAAACGAAAACCGCGCCCGCGGCTCGCCTCCCGCCGCGCCGCCCGTATCCACTGGTTCCCTACCCGACCGCCGTCGATCCCCCACCCTCTCGCGCCGCCATGAGCCTGATCAACGAAGCCCTCAAAAAAGCCCAGCGGCAGCGCAGCCTCGAAGCCGCCCCGCTCTCCTCCGCGCCCAGCGGCGTCGCCGCCGCGGCGGTCGCCACCCACGAGCGCGCCGCCACCCGCCGACGTCCCAGCCTGGCGCCGCTTTGGTTTGGCCTGGGCTTGCTCGGGCTGGGCGCCGGCGCGACGGCCCTGATCATGCACTACGGCATCGGCGTAGGCGGCGGAAATCCCGCCCCGACCCCGGCCCCGGCCCAACCGGTCGCCCCGGTGCAGACGGCCGGTCTCGCCGCCACGGGCACGCCCGCCGCGCCCGCAGCCGCTGCGATGCCGTCCTCGGCTCCATCGCCCGTGTCACAACCCCCGCCCCCGTCCGACGGCGCAGGCGCGGTTATGGAAAACGTCGCCGCGGTGCGCATGCCCCCGATCGCCCGGACCGTCCCGGCGGAAGCTGCGATGGAGACCTCAGCCCCCGTGTCCGGCACCGCGACGCCCCACGCAGGCGCCGCCGCCCGCCCCGCTCCGGCCTCCACGCCCACCCGCGCCGCCACCGCCACACCCGTCGGCGCGCGGTCGGCGCCCCCCGCGACGAACGGGGTGCCCGCTCCGACCACGGCGGTGACGCCGGTGGCGGTTTCGCCGGTCAACGACGCGGCACAGCGAGCCGAGGCGATACAAGAATTTCTGCGCTCCGCCCGCCTCACGGGCGTGCGCGGCCAAGGCGCCCAAGCGCGCGTGCTGATGAACGAACGCGTTTACCGCATGAACGACGTGGTGGCGCCGGACTTCGGCCTACGCCTCAGCGCGGTGCGCACCGGCCTGCTCGTCTTCACCGACGCTCAGGGGCGAACCTACGAAAAGACCTACTGAACCAGGAGCCGGCGCCCCGGGAAGACGGACAGTCCTGTCCGTCGGGTCCGAATCCTCGACGGGGCAGGCACATCCCAAACGGACAAGAATGTCCGTTCTCGCCGCGACCTAGAACGTCGGCGAGAGCACGACGCTCGATCCGGGCAGCACGGTGTAGTCCTCGCCGGCGCTCCAGGTGAGGTCGTTGATGAGGAACTTGCAGATGATCGGTTGGCTGCTCTCGGGGAGGGTCAGGGTCCAGCGGTCGTCCGCGGTGCACTCCATCGCCAGGCCGGCGTCCCAGCTGAGGCCGGGGCCGGCGCCGCGCAGGGTGAGTTTGTTGCCGAAGCCCACGTCGATGGCCGCCACGATGGTGGTCGTCACGGCCACGCCGGCCGGCTGGGTTTTCGGAGCGGGCGCCTTGGGGGTTTTGGCCTTGGCCACGGGCTCCGGTTTCGCGACCGGCTCGGGTTTGGGAGCCGGTGCCGGAGCGGGAGCCGGGGCTGGAGCCGGCTTCGCGACCGGGGCGGGTTTCGCGGCCGGAGCGGAAGCTTTCTTCACGGCGGCTACGGCTTTTTTCACTGCGGTCTTGAGGACGGGTTCGGCCTTCGTCGCAGGGGCGGGCGTCTTGGCGGCGGTGGATTTGGCGGCGGATTTTTTCATGTTGATCTGGTGCATGTCCCGGCATGGGCCACGGGCGACCCCCCCAGCCTAGCCGGGCAAACGGCAGCTCAATAGCAAATCGCGAACCAACCTGCCAAGCAGACGATTTTTAACCTTATCGACGCGAGGGCGGTCCGAGACGGGGCCGGAACGATGGAACCACCACCCTCGCCGCCGTCACAGGGCACAGGGGAAACGCCGCTCCGATGTGACAAACCGGAGTGCCCGAAACCGTCATGCCGGAATCCTGTCGCTAAAAAAACGCAAATAAGCTACAGCGACTCCGCACCCACCCCTACTCCTCATGCTCTTCACTCGATTGACCGGTCTGCTCTTCTCTTCCGCCCGGCCGCCGCGCGGGGCGACGTTATCCCTCCTTGCCTTCGTCGGCGCGATGACCCTCGCCGACGCGCAAACTCTTTTCGTGTCAACGGTCGGAAACGGAACCGACGGCGCCGGAGCCGTGCGTTCCTACGCCATCGACGGCACTCCGCTCGACCCCGCGCTGGTCGCTTCGCAGAGCTACCCCATCGATCTGGCCGTCTCCGGGCCCTACGTCTATGTCGTCAACCGGAATACCCACTCCATCGGCAAGTATGCGCTCGATGGCACGGTGGTGAACGCGTCGCTCGTCACGGGCCTCAGCGAGCCGCTCGCCATCGCCGTTTCAGGCGGCGACCTTTACGTCGCCAACGCCGGCAACAACACCGTCGGCAAATACACCACGACGGGAGCCGTCGTGAACACGGCGTTCCTGTCGCTGCCGAGCAATCCCCTCGGCGTGGCGGTCTCCGGCGGCGATCTTTTTGTTTCGGTGAACGGCATACCCGGATCGCTCACACCGTCCGGCACCCTGCAAAAGTTCACCACCGCGGGCGTGCCGGTGAACACGGCCCTGCTTTCCGGGCTGGTGCAACCGCGTCACCTCACGGTGGCCGGAGGTCATGTTTACCTGATCCACGGCGCGACGCTTTCCGTGGGCAAATACGACGCTTCCACCGGAGCCGGCGGGATTCTTCTGCCGGGCGGCATCGGTGCCGGGTTGATCAACGTCCCGGTTGATTTGGCGGTTTTCGGCTCGGACCTTTACGTCTCCTCGTTGGGCGGCGATGCCATCCCCGCCAAGATCGGTCACTACACCATCACGGGAGGCACGGTGAACGCGGACCTCATCTCGGGTTTGGATGGCCCCTATTCGGTCGAGGTGGGCAATTCCGTCAACCTGGCCATCGGCCTCTTCGCGGGACTCACGGTCACCGGCACCATCGGATCGCAATACACGATCGAATACACCACGAGCCTGAACGACCCCATCACCTGGACCCCGATCACCTCCGGCACCCTCAACACCAGCCCCTACCTTTACATCGACACCAGTGTTCCGGCCGGCAGCCGCTTTTATCGGGCGATTTTCCAATAAGCCGTCGGCCGCGGTCGCCCCGGGTGCGCGTGTCGAGCGGGTGGCGGACGAGGGGCGTGGTCGCCATCCCCCCGCGGCGCCGCGCGAACTCGATTCTGGTGGAGCAGATGGGAATCAAACCCACGACCTCTTCATTGCGAACGAAGCGCTCTATCAACTGAGCTACTGCCCCAAGTGCCAGAAGGGCGGACGTTATGGAACGAGCGCCTCGGGAGAGTAAACATCAATCTTCGCTCAAAAGCCCGGAACGGTGAGGCTGCGGCCGTTGTCCTTCCGCCCGAGCTGGAGCAGGAAGGGCGCGGCGACCTTGGCCCAGGCGTCCGCCTTGGGGTAGTCCTCCGCCCCCTCGGCGTAGCACTGCCGCAACATCGCGGTGTCGATCACGCCGGGACTCAGCGGCACCGCCGCGAGCGGCGCGGGCAACTCCTCGGCCAACGCCTTGCTCAGGCCTTCCACGCCCCATTTGCTGGCGCAGTAGGGCGCGAAATCGCCCGACACGGAGCGTCCCCAGCCCGAGGAAAGATTCACCACCACGCCACGGCCGGCCTCCACCATCGCCGGCACGAAGCCCTGCACGACGTGCACGACGCCGGAGAGGTTGACCTGAAAAAGCCCCGCGACGTCGGCGGCGTTTTGTTTCCAGAGCGGAGCCGGGTCGGTGAGCAGGCCGGCGTTGTTGACGACGAGGTCGGGCGCACCGTGCTGGGTGAGCATCCGCTCCGCCCAGAGCGCGACCTTGGTCGCCTCGGAAACGTCGAGCACGTCGAAGGTGCTGGGCGCCGACACCGCGAAGCGCAGGTCGAGGATCGCCTCGGGATTGCGCCCACAGCCGATGACGGTGTGGCCGAGCGCCACAAATTCATCCACGAGCGCGCGTCCGAGCCCCTTGGTGCAACCGGTCAAAACGATTTTCATCACCGCCAACAAAGGCGGCCACGCGCGACGCGCAATCGCGAGCATCCGCGAGCGCGCGGCGGAGCGGCGCGGGGCGAAGGGCGGAGGAGGACGACGACCCGGGCTCGACGCGGCCCCGGGCTCGGCGAGCGATCAGACCGGAATCATGCGATGACTCCGGAGGTCGGAACGAAAGCCGATCCAGCCCGGCATTCGGAAACGAAGCACCGAACGGTGCCCATTCTGAAGGGATCAGGCTGCCGCTTTTTGCGACTGCTGGATCGCTTGCAAGAGCGCGAGGGCGTCGGCCTGCACGCGGCGGGCGGTGTCGTGGTCGATGCCGACGGCGGCGAGTTTTTCGCCCGGTATGCCCCACTCCGATTCGTCGGAGCAGAGGCCGAAACCCGCGATGCGCACGATGTTGTCGGTGAGATCGATCACCCGGCCCAGCGGTGACATCGGCCCGCCGTCGCCATGACCGTGCTCGACGGCGGCGACGATTTCCTCGGGGAAACCCCATTCGGTAAGGAGCGCGCCGGCGACCTCGTAGTGGCTGACGCCAAACTGGGCGCGCTCCCAGTCCACGGCTCGACCGGATCCGCTTTCGGGAAAGTGGGCGGAGGGAGCGAGCGATTTGCGGCCGATGACATCGAGCAGGAGTTGCCCGATGCGACGCAGCAAGCCGGCGGTGTAGGCGGCGCGGGGGTCGAGACCGGTGGCGAGCGCGAGGCGCTCGGCGACGAGGGCGCTGTAGAGGTTGTGCCGTTGATAGGCGTCGGCCGAAAAACCGTAACAGCGCAGGCCGTCGCGCCCGAGGCTGTCGTTCGACGCGGTGCCGACCAGGCGGTAAACCTCGCCGAAACCGACGCGGGTGAGGGCCTCCTCGATGTTGCCGACCCCGCCGGCGCCGTAGGCGGGACTGTTGGCGATACGAACGATGCGGAGGGTGAGGGCGGGATCGCGTTTCAGGAGCTCGGTGATGGCGCGGAGTCCGGAGTTACAATCCAACAACAGGCGATACAAACGCGCCATGATCTGCGGCGCGGCGGGTAGCGAAGCGGCGGAGGCGACGATCGCCTCTCGGTCAAGGGTGGTGGCGAGGCTCATCGCCCTCTTTAACGGAGCGATCCTGGCGCGGATTTAGAACTTTTTTACTGGGGGTTATTTTTTTGTGTTTTGGGCAACGCAAACGCGCCTCGGTGTCGCGAAGGGAGGCCGGGGGAGCTCCTGGTTCAAATTCGGGGCCCGAGCTGGGGCTATCTCGGAAATTGGCCGGGGACGGCCAACGCTACACCTACCCGCCGATGTGGCTCGGCTCAAACGCGCACCGGGCTCAGCGGCTTTGCAGGCTGAATTTGTTCAGACCGGCTTTGCGGCAGGCGTCCATGACGAAGGCGAGGGTCTTGAGCGGGGTGGTCTCGTCGGCGCGGATGAGAACGGGGATGTCGCGACTGCGCTCGCGGGCCTGGAGCAGGATGCCCTCGAGCTGGGCCTCGCTGACGACCACGGGAGCGGCGGTGTCGGTGGCGAAGCTGAGCGCGCCGTCGGCGTCGATGCCGAGGATGATGGTGCCGTCGAAGGCGTTTTGCCCGGCGGTCTCGACCCGGGGCAGCGTGATGTTGAGCGTGCCGGGGGAGCGGAACTGCATCGTCACGAAGGCGAGAAAGACGAGCACGACCAGGACGTCGATCAACGGCACGAGGTTGAGCTCGGGCCGGCGGCGATGACGGGTTTGAAGACCAGGACCGTGCATGGCGGGGAAAACGAGAGACCGGCGTGGAGGTTGGGAACGCGGTCCGGGGCTCAGGCGGCCGGGCTGACGGGCGCGGCGGTGTGGGGGGCGGCGGGCGCGGCGGCGGCCGGGACGATTTTCTCCGCGACGAGGCGGGTGACGAGCAGGTCGAGCTGGGCGGCGAATTTGTCCACCCGGCGCTGGAGGATGCCGCCGCCGATCAAAGCGGGCAGCGCGATGACGAGGCCGAGCACGGTGGCGGAGAGAGCGAGCGAGACGCCGCTGGTGAATTTGGCCGGATCGGGCAGGCCGCTCGGGCCGCCGACGCTGGAGAACACCCGGATGAGCGCCCAGACGGTGCCGGTGAGGCCGATGAGCGGGGCGCCGGCGTAGATGACCTCAAGGTAGGGCAGGCCGCGTTCCATGCGGGAAACTTCGAGGCGGGCGAAGGCGCGCACGGTCTCGGCGTCGCCGGGATGGGCGCGGGCGAAACGCACGATGCGGCCGAGCACGGAGCGCTCGTCGCCGGGAGCGGTTTTGTCGCCGGCCACGACGGCGTCGGCCAGGTCGTCCGGGATGATCGCGGCGCGGCGCAGGGCGTAGCCGCGTTCGCAGAGGATGTAGGCGAGGGCGAGCGAGCAGAGCAGAAGGGGATAGACGAGGAGGTCGGCCCCTTTGATCAGGTCGATGACGGCGAGTGGCATGCGGTGGGACGCGGGTGGGACGCGCCACCGGAGGCGCTTGTTTCCCGCAAAACGAGACGAGGCGCGGTTTCCCGCGCCTCGTCAAATCCTGGAGCGTCGCCGCGTTTCCACCCGGGTTTAGCCAGAGGCGATGTCAGTCCACCGGGAGCACCGGCATCGTGCCGGCGCTCCCGGTGACGGCCGCCGGAGTGTCGAGCGCGACGGGCCGAGCCGGGAGGAAGCGGACGCTATCTTGGGACATTGGCCGGGGACGGCCAACGCCACACCGATAGCGGAATTGGCCGGGGACGGCCAACGCTACACGGAGAGCCTCAGGCAGCGCTCAGGTAGGGCAGCTTGGCGGCGGTGGCGAGCACCTGGGGTTTGCCGTCGAGCAGCTCGCCGATGGCGTCCCAGCGACCGTTGATCAGGGCGTCGCGGGCGGTCTCGCGTTGCGTGACCTTGATCGAGTCGGCGCCGAAGCGGACCTCGAGTTTCTCGACGTCCACGACGACCTCGAGCTCGGGGTTTTGCTCGATGGCGGCGGCGACCTTGGCGATGTCCTCGCGGGCGGCGTTGACGCAGGGGATGCCGAGCGTGGTCGAGTTGCCGAAGAAGATCTCGGCGAAGTTCTCGGCCACGACGGCGCGGAAGCCGGCCTTGTGGATGGCCTGGGGCGCGTGTTCGCGGGAGGAGCCGCAGCCGAAGTTGGCGCCGGAGAGGAGGATCTTGGCGCCTTTGTGCTCGGGTTTGTCGATCGGGTGGCCGGTGGGCTTGCCCTCGGGGGTGTGGCGAACGTCGAAGAAGAGGAATTCGCCGAGACCGTCGAAGGTGACGCACTTCATGAAGCGCGCCGGGATGATGCGGTCGGTGTCGATGTCGTTGCCGGGGACGAAGACGGCTTTGCCGGCGACTTGGGTGATTTTTTCGAGAGACATGTCTGTGAAAGTAGTGGGTAGCGAGTAGTGGGTAGCGAGTAGTTGGGAAGCGGCGCGGGCGTGATGCTCGCTAGTCGCTACCCACTACTCGCTACCGCCGATTCATTAGTTCACCGCGAAGACTTCGCGGGCGTCGGAGACCTGGCCGGTGACGGCGGCGGCGGCGACCATGACCGGGCTCATCAGGACGGTGCGGCCGGTGACGGAGCCCTGGCGGCCCTTGAAGTTGCGGTTCGAGGACGAGGCGCAGAGCTCGTCGCCGATGAGCTTGTCGGGGTTCATCGCGAGGCACATGGAGCAGCCGGCGGCGCGCCACTCGAAGCCGGACTCGGCGAGGATCTTGTCGATGCCGAGTTTCTCGCACTGGGCGGCGACGATCTGCGAGCCGGGCACGGCGATGGCGCGCACGCCCGGGGCGACTTTTTTGCCTTTGATGAACTTGGCGACCTCCTGGAAATCGGAGAGGCGGCCATTGGTGCAGGAGCCGAGGAAGGCGACGTTGATCTTGGTGCCCTTGATCGGCGCGCCTGCGGGCAGCTTCATGTAGGCGAGCGCCTCCACGATGCCGGCCTTTTCGTCGGCCGAGGTGGCGGTGGCGGGATCGGGGATGGACTCGTTGATGGAGATGCCCTGGCCGGGATTGATGCCCCAGGTGACGGTGGGCGCGATGTCGGCGGCGTCGATCTTGACGACGTCGTCGTAGCGGCAGCCGGGGTCGGAGGCGAAGGACTTCCAACGCTCGACGGCGGCGTCCCAGTCGGCGCCCTGCGGCGAGTAGGGGCGGCCCTTGAGGTAGGCGAAGGTGGTCTCGTCGGGGTTGACGTAGCCGACGCGGGCGCCGCCCTCGATGGACATGTTACACACGGTCATGCGCTCCTCCATGGTGAAGCCGTCGAAGACCGAGCCGGCGTATTCGTAGGCGTAGCCGGTGCCGCCGTTGACGCCGAGGATGCGGA
>CBINNW010000107.1:0-17682 GCA_966252115.1 uncultured Akkermansia sp. | reverse complement strand
GCGATGCCGGTGCCGGTGTCCTCGATCTCGATGAAGGCCTGTCCACCCGGGCCGTGGCCACAGCGCAGGAAGATTTTCCCGGCGGGTCGGTTGTAGGTCACGGCGTTGCCGATGAGGTTCACGCAGACCTGCCGCATCAGCTTGGGGTCGTGGCTCACGCGGGCGGGGGCGAGCTCGGTGAGCATCTCGATGGATTTGGCGTGGGCGAGGGGCGCGGTGAGCTCGGCGATTTCGCGGAGCAGGACGGCGAGGTCGCCGGGCTCTTTTTTCAGGCGAAGCGCGGAGGCGTCGGCCTTGGCGAGCAGGTTGAGATCCTCGACGAGCGAGGCCATGTGCGCGGCCGTCTCGCGGCAGATGCGGATGGTTTTTAGGTAACGTTCCGGCGGGCGCTCGCGTTTGAGCGAATAATCGCAGTCCGCCATGATGATCGCCAGGGGCGTGCGGAGCTCGTGCGAGGCGTCGGCGTTGTAGCGTCGCTGGGATTGGAGCGACTCGTCGAGGCGGCCGAAGGTGGCGTTGAGGAGATGGGCCAGCGGGCCGAGCTCGTTTTGGATGCCGTCGGCCGGGATGCGTTCCTGCAGGTCGCCGTCGCTGATCCGGCGGGCGGTTTCGCTGATCGCACGGATCGGTCGCAGCCCGCGATCAAGGAGCACCCAGCCGAACACGGTGAACACGAGGGTCGCGCCGAAGGCGATGATCGCGAGGGTGGAGGCCAGCCGGCGCAGATCCTCGCTCACGGTCTCGCCGGGGACGCCGAGGATGACCTGCAATCCCTGCGGGCCGGGGTGGACGGCCTCGCGGTTGCCGCCGCTCCAACGGTTGAAGACCGTCTGCACTTCCCCGAGCCGGATATAGGGCTGAAACTCCGGCTCGGCCGGGGCGTTCGCCGAGGAGAACAGGAGCCGGCCCTCCAGATCGAACATCACCACGTAGGCGTCGTTCATCAATTGCCGGTAGTAGGCGTCCTCCTGGAGCTGCTGACGCAGGGTGGGAATGTCGGCGAGCGGAGTGCGAAGGGCCGGCGGCGGCCGGCCGCCGGGCCCCCCTCGACCGGCCGGACCGGAGCGCGACATGCCCATGACCGTGGTGAACAGTCGCGGCATGAGCGGGAGCATGTTGGCCGCGAGTTGGTAATCGAGGGCTTCGATCTTGAGCCGCTTTTCGTAGTGGTAGGATCCGACGGCGAGGCCCGCCATGATCAGAATCATGAGCGCCGTGTAGTAGAACTGGATTTGCCAACGTAGGGAGTGCCGGAGCCTGGTCGTCATTTTGCAGAGGGTCGCGGAGCGAGGGAACAGCCGATGCCGCAGGTCGGTCCTGAGGCACTTTTGCCCGAACTTCGAGCAGAGCCTGCGGACGGGGCGGGCGCCATCGACGGGTCCGCAAGCCCGCCCGGCGCCGGTCGTCGATCCGCCCGCGTATCCGCCGGGCTGTTACACGGGTGGTCGCGCTCCGGGGAGCTCAGAGGTTGAAGGGGGCGTTCGTGTCGCGGGCGTAGGCCACGCCGGAGCGGCTGCCCAGCTCGCGCCACCCGGTGATGCCGTAGGTGGTCTTGGGGCTGGTGGTCGCGCCGGTGCTGGTGTCGGTGATGGCCTCGACGATGCCGGTGGAGGGCGACACCGGGTCGAGGGCGACGATGGCCGAGTCGTAGTGGAATCCGCCGGATCCGCTGAAGTTGATGTAGCTCGCCACGATGCTGCCACACCAGTCGCCGCTGCCGTTGACGTTCACGTTGTAGCCGGGGCCGTAGAAGGCGGCGGTGAGGCTGCCGGCCTCGAGGGCCATGTTCTGGCCGGAGCCGCCGACGCCGTAGAAGATGGCGTGGTTGCCTGAGGTGTTGAGGTTGTCGAGCCCGCCGCTGGTGCTGTTGCCTTTGACGGTGATGTTGCCCGTCACGTAGATGGCGACCCACGCCCCTTCGTTCACGGTGATGCCGCCGGCGCCGGCAAGGTTGAGCGAGCCGTTGACGACGAGGACGGTCGGGCCGAGGACGGTGAAGTGCTCCTGGTTGCCGCTCAGGTTGAGGTTGGCCCCGGAGTGCGTGTAGTAGTAGCTGGGAAGGGTCGAGCCGGCGACGCCCATCTCCATGGAGCCGGTGAGGTTTTGCGGGAGGGTCATGCCGAAGGTGTCGCCGCTGTTGGTCGGGGCCACCGGGGTGTCGCACGCGGCGATGGTGACGCCGGTGTGGATGAGGTCGGTGTCCACCTTGGTGCCGGAGGACGTGTCGGCGTTCCACAGCTTGCCCTGGGCGGTGTAGCCGACGCCAGCGCTCCGGGTGGACGCGCCGACGGCGATCTCGCCGAAGATTTCGGCGTTCTGAAACTGAACCTTCGAATAGGAGGACCGGGTGGCGACCACGACGTCGTCGCCGCGGTTGGTTTCGGCGTTCCACAGCCCGCGGCTGGAGTCGTAGGAATCCACGCTGGCGTTGTTCATCACGATGTTGCTGGAGAGCGCCAGCATGCCGATGCGCCCGCTGGAGTAGTCGGTGGTGCCGCCCTCGGAGCAGGAGGCGGCGCTCGAGCCGGATTTTGCGCACGCGACGGAGTGCGCGAGCGCGAGGATGCCGGCCAGCGGGATCATGATGCGGCGCGACGGGAGTCTGGATGTTTTCATGATGGGATGGATGCGGTTCAGGTGGTGGTGTTTTTGGTGAGCGTGACCTTGATCTGCTTGGTGATCTCGCCCTTCAGGTCGGTGACTTTCCCCATGGAAATGATGCTGGGCGCGTCGGCCGCGATGTCGTCGATGCGCAGATAGATTTTGCCTTCGCGGCCCGAGCCCATGTCCGCCAGCGAGGCGAGGTCGGCCGAGGTATAGACGCGCATCAGCGAGTTGCCGTCGGCGCTGAAGGACCAGCCGTCGGAGTCGTCCACGAGCCCGCTGTTGAGGCGCCACAGCGCGAGCTCCACCCCCGCCTCGGCCAGCGCCAGGGCGCGCCCGTAGTTGTAGGAACGGTGGGCCATCCGCAGCTCGTTGGTGACGGTCGAGAGGTAGGCTCCGCAGAGGCTGCAGATGATGACCGCGAAGATCAGCGCGAAGATCATCACGGAGCCGCGTCGGGAGTGGAGGTTGTTCATAGGCTGCCGACGCTGCGAATGGTGAAGCGCGCCGAAATGACGGTGTTGACGGTGCTGCGGGTCCCGGCCGCGAGTTCCGTGACCGCGTCGAGTTGGACGATCTTGATGGAGCCGGCGCTGGTTTCGCCGGGGACGGCGGCCAGCCCGCCACCGGTCCAGTAGGAGAGGGTGAAATCGGAGATCCCGGTGAGGGGCGTGCGGCTGGTCGTGACGCCCTCCGCGGTCACCAGGGTGCGGGTCAAGGTGCCGTTGGCGTGGGCGTAGGTGAGCACATCGTCGGCGGCCAGTCCGGAAGCGCTGGGCAGCGTGCCGGTGAAGCCGTCGGCCGCAAAGGCGGAGAGTCCGTCGAGCTGACGCACATCCTGGCAGAACTGCTCGATGGCGTTGCGCTCCGTCGCGTTCAGATGCGCGTGGTTGGAAACCACGAGGTTGGATTTCGCGATGCCCACCACGCCGGTGAGGATGCCGCCCAGGAGCAGGCTCAGGATGGACATGCTGATCATCACCTCGGTCAGGGTGAACCCCGCCGGGAGGCGCGGAGCGCGGCGTTGGTGCGCGTTCATTTTAGAAGCCGATGACCACATAATCGCTCAACCCCAGTTCGCCGAAGCAGGAGTAGGAGACCTGCCGTTGTTCGCGCCCCGTCGGGCTGGTCCAACTCGCGGTGAGCGTCATCTCGACCAGCCCGAAGGCGTCGTCACCCGAGACGGGCGCCAGAGTTTTGAAATCGGCCTTCAGCGAAAAATCGTCCGGCGTCGTGAACCCGGCGCCGAGGGCGGAGGAGGTCAGGTCCACGGTCGTGTTGCTGTCGATCGTATCGGACAGGCCGTAGGTGGAGACCAGCGTGGCGAAGTTGAGCCTGCGCAGGCTCTCATATTGCGAGTCCACGATCTGCGAGACCTCGGTGATCGACCGCGCGTCGCGCAGCTGGCGCATCCCCTGCACCAGCACGGCGGTGGCGGAAAGCATGATCAACACGGTGATAAACCCGCCCACGACGACCTCGATCAAGGTGAACGCCGCCGAGCGCGACCGTGGCCGCGCGGGGGACGGTGGAGTCGGGGCCACGGGGGCCAACGCGTGGATCGGCGACCGAGGGGGCTCGATGCCCGCGCGCCGTCGTTCGCCTTGTCCGGCGGGCGTGGGCGCGGCTCGGTTGCGAGCGGTGGTGGGAGTTCCGGTCATGGTGGGACGGGGGGGGTGGCGGGCTCGAATGGGCCCACTCTACCAGATCCAACATTAACCTAAGATGAATGCCGCGCGGATCGTCTCGGATTTCGCGGCGGCTTGCGCGCAAGGGCGGCGTCGGCGGGGGGGCGCGCCGGTTTGAGTGGCGATCAGTTCACGGCCGGTCCTCGGCGGCGAGCGCCGGGCGCGCCGGCTCAGGAGCCGGGCGGGTGAAAAGAGTAGCCGACGCCGCGCTTGGTGCGGATGCGATCTTTGCCGAACTTCGACCGAAGTTTGTAGATGTAAACCTCGAGCATGTTGGAGAGGGAATCGTTGTGCTCGTCGAAGATCCGGTCGCACAAAAACTCGCGCGTGACGACGCGTCCGCCGCGCTCGACCAAGGCCTTCATCACGGCGTATTCGCGGGCGGTCAGCTCCACGGCCTCGCCGTGCAGGAAAAACTGCCGGGAGGACGTATCCATCGTGATGTCGCCGAACTCGAGCCGCGGGGCGGGATTGCCGCTCGTGCGCCGCATCGCGGCGCGGATGCGCGCCACGAGCTCCTCCATGGCGAAGGGTTTGGCCAGGTAGTCGTCCGCCCCGTGGTCGAGCCCCTTGATCCGGTCCTCCACCTCGTCGCGGGCGGTGAGCATGATGACCGGCATCGTCTTTTTTTGCCGCAGCCGGGTCAAAACGGTCCACCCGTCCATCGCCGGCAACATCACGTCGAGAACCACGAGGTCGTAGTCGAATTCGAGCGCCTTGTAGAGGCCCTCCTCCCCGTCCATCGCCCGGTCCACGGAGTAGCCCTCGTCCTCGAGGTAGTCCACCAGCGAGCCGAGCAGGCGTTCGTTGTCTTCGATGACGAGTAGCCGCATGAAACAGCCGCCAGACTCCGGCTCGAACTCGGAAACGGAAAGTCGAAACTGCGGAGAGCGGGGATGATCGTTCATGGACGGCCGGCCCGCATCCTACGCGACCAAGATGAACACAGGCTGAATCGTCCGCCCGGTGAGGCCCGATGCGCCACCTCTCCGGCCTCGACCTCGCGGCGGAAGGGCGGGATGAGTTTTCGCATGTCTTGTCTGCGTGCGATTCGTTTGGACCGGGGGAGCGTTCCCTCCTTCGACGCCTATCCCTTCGACATCCCGGCGATCCGTCATCTGGACCGGCTGGAACTCGACCCGC
Organism: uncultured Akkermansia sp.; assembly: GCA_966252115.1. Taxonomy (GTDB): domain Bacteria; phylum Verrucomicrobiota; class Verrucomicrobiia; order Opitutales; family Opitutaceae; genus IMCC26134_A. The sequence continues at coordinate 12,247 of CBINNW010000107.1, read as the reverse complement.
ACCTCACCTTTTTCGTCGGGGAAAACGGTTCCGGCAAATCCACCCTGGTCGAGGCCATCGCGGTGAAATGCGGGTTCAACCCCGAGGGCGGCAGCCGCAACATCCGTTTCTCCACCCGCGAATCCCATTCCGAGCTGGCCCGGCACCTCGTGTTGGAAAAGGCGCCGGGCTTCCGCCCCGACGGCTACTTCCTGCGGGCCGAAAGCCTCTACACCCTCTCCACCGAGCTCGAACGGCTGGACGACATCGAGCTGGGTCTGCTGCATTCCTACGGCGGGAAATCGCTGCACGAACAATCGCATGGCGAGGCCTTTCTCTCGCTGCTGACCCACCGCATCCAGGACGCGGGATTTTATCTCTTCGACGAGCCGGAGTCCGCCCTTTCGCCCCAGCGCCAGCTCAGCCTCCTGGTGATCCTCGACCAGCTCATCCGCCTCGGCTCGCAGCTCATCGTGGCGACCCACTCTCCGATCCTCCTGGGTTTCCCCGGCGCCCGGATCTACGAGATCGACCGCACGGGCATCCGCCGCGTGGCCTACGAGGACACCGAGCACTACCAGGTGACGCGAAACTTCCTCACGCGACGCGACCAGATGCTCGCCCGCCTCCTCCGCGAGGAGGACCCGCCCGGCGCATGATTTCGGGCCGGCCTTTTCCTTCGCCCGGATTCATCCCCCCCGACCATCACCCCCCGTCCCCATGAAAACGAAACCCGCCAGTCCCCGCGCCCGAGAGGCCGCCTCCGTCGGCATGAAACGCAGCCGCAAACCCTGGTCCGAGAAACTGCGACCGGAGATGCAGCCCGGCATCGCGACCGACCCGAAAGGGCGCGGCCGGATGCTGTTGCCGACGCCCCTGCTGGTGGCGGAGGAGATTTCGACCATCCCCCCGGGCCAGCTGCGCACCATGTCCGCGCTGCGCGATCAGCTCGCCCGGCGCTTCGACGCGGCGCTCACCTGCCCGCTCATGACCGGCATCTTCTACAACTTGGTCGCCGGCGCCACCGAGGAGCGCATCGCGGCGGGGACGCCTCCGCTCGCTCCTTACTGGCGGGTCGTGCGGGACGACGGCTCGCTGAGCCCGAAGACTCCGGACGGTCCCGAGCGTCAGGCCGAGCACCTGCGCGCCGAGGGACACACCGTCCTTTCCGCGCGCTCCAAATTGCACGTCGAGCCGCCCCTCGCTCCCGCCCGCGCCACCGGTTGAGCCCGGGGCTTCGGCTCCGGCCTCGGTTCCGGCGCCGACCGCTCGCAAAGCTCGACCTCCGACGGCGCGGCCGTTGAGCTCGCGAACCTGCGACGCCGCCCGGTGTCGCACCCGTTGCCGCGTGTTTCCCAACGATCCGCCTTGATCCGCCCCGCCCATGTCCCCGTCACCCGCCCCCGCCTTTGGCTCCGACCTCACCCTGCTGCTCAACGCCCGCGGCACGGCCTCCGACGGCGCGGCGTCCGACGAGCTGCTGCCCCTGATCTACGACGAGCTCCGGCAGATGGCGGCGCGACAGATGGCGAGCGAGACGCGCGAGCAGACGCTCCAGCCCACCGCGCTCGTGCACGAGGCCTGGCTGCGGCTCGGCCACCGGCGCGCCCGGCGCTGGAACGACCGTATGCACTTTTTTCGCGTGGCCGTGCGCACCATGCGCCGGATCCTCGTTGATCGCGCCCGGCACAAGTCCACGCTCAAACACGCCGACGATCGCCGTCGCGTGGACCTCGCCGGCATCGATCCCGTCGAGGCCGCCCCCGACGATCGCATCCTGCTCGTGGACGCCGCCCTGCATGAGCTGAAGCGTCTCGACCCCGAAAGCGCGCGTCTCGTGGACCTCAAGTTTTTCGGCGGCTTCACCAACAAGGAGGTCGCCTGGATGCTGGGCGTGAGCGAACGCACCATCGAGCGCCAGTGGCTCTACGCCAAGGCCCGCATCTTCCAGATCATGAAAAACGCCGACCGCTGACGGCGCCGCCCCGCGCTCGCCCGATCACGTCGCCGTCGTTTCATCCGCCTCGCCCATGCCCGATCCCGCACGACTAAAACGGGAGCGACGGCTTTTCGACCAGGCGCTCGCCCTGGAGGATCCGCGGGCGCGGGACGCGTTTCTTCGCGAGGCCTGCGCCGGCGACGAGGCGATGCGTCGGCAGATCGAGTCGCTGCTCGCCGAGACCGGGTCGGCCGACGCCTTTTTCTCCCGGCCGGCCATGGCCCGGCCAAACGCGTCCGCGTCCGCGGCCTCCACCCCGGGCGTCGCGGCGGATCCCTCCGCCGGCGCCGCCCGGGCCGGCACCTTCCCCTCCGGCGGCAAGGTGGCCGACGCGCAGGACTACATCACGCAGATCGGCCGCTACCGCCTGCTCGAGCGGGTCGGCGAGGGCGGCCACGGCATCGTCTATCGGGCGGAACAACACGAGCCGGTGCGCCGGCAGGTGGCGTTGAAGATCATCCGCCTCGGCATGGACACCGAGACCGTGATCAACCGCTTCGACGCCGAGCGGCAGGCCCTCGCGTTGATGGAGCATCCCTACATCGCCCGCGTGCTCGACGCCGGCGCCACCGAGTCGGGCCGCCCCTTTTTCGTCATGGAGTGGGTCGGCGGCGTGCGCATCACCGACTACTGCGACCGCCAGCGCCTCGCCGTGCGCCAGCGCATCGAGCTCCTCGTCAAGGTCTGCCAGGCCGTCCACCACGCGCACCAGAAGGGCGTCATCCACCGCGACCTAAAACCGTCCAACATCCTCGTGACCGAGATCGACGGGCAACCGGTGCCGAAGGTCATCGACTTTGGCATCGCCAAGGCCACCGGACCCCGGCTCACCGCCCACACCCTGCACACCGCCGAGCTCGGGCAATTCATCGGCACCCCCGCCTACATGAGCCCCGAGCACGTCGTGCAGGGCGGCCTGCAGGTGGACACGCGCAGCGACATCTTCAGCGTGGGCGTGCTGCTCAGCGAGCTGCTGGTCGGTCGCCTGCCCTTCGACGCGCACGACTGGCCCCGGCTCGCGCCCGACGAGATCCGGCGGCTCGTGCGCGAACGTCAGGCGCGCCGCCCCTCGCAGGTCTTTCGCGCCCTCCCCGAGGCCGACAGGGAAAAGGTGGCCGCCGCCCGCCGCACCGTGCCGGCGCGCCTGCTGGCCCTGTTGCCCGGCGACCTCGACTGGATCGCGCTCAAGGCCCTCGCGCCCGAGCGCGAACACCGCTACGAATCCGCCGCCGCCCTGGCCGCCGATCTGCGCGCCCACCTCGTGCACGACGTGGTGCGGGCCCGCTCGCCGAGCCGGCTGTATCAGTTTCGGAAATTTATCCGCCGCCATCGCGGCCCCGTGCTCGCCGTCTCCCTCGTGCTCGCCGCGCTCGTCGTCGGCCTCGGCGCCGCCACGCGTCTCTACATCCGCGAGCAGCGGGCCCTGCGCGCGCAGATCGAGCTCCGCCGCCAGACCGAGGAAGCCCGCGCCAACGAGGCCGCGCTCCGGCGCCGGGCCGAGGCGGGGGAGCGCGTCGCGCGCGCGGCGGTGCAGATTTCCTACGATCAGCTCGCCGAGGCGGACGCCCTGGTGGCCGACCTGCCGCTCGAGCTCGTGCAGCCCAGCCTCGAGTCGGCGTTGGTCTTTCGCACCCTAGGCACCTGGCACGCCCAGGCCGAGCGCTGGGAGGCCGGCGCCCGCTACTTCGCGGCCCACGCCCCCCTGATCACCTCGATCGACCTCAGCGATTCGGACGGGGTCTCGTTTTACCTCATGCCGGCCGCCACCGTCATCGTGCGCGCGGGCGACACCGCCGGCTACGAACGTTTCCGCGCCATGATCGTGCAGCGCTTCGGCGACACCCTGCACCCCATCGTGGCGGAGCAGGTGATGAAGGCCACCCTGCTCACCCCGGCCGACCAGTCCCTGCTCGGGCCGCTCGCGCCGCTCTTCGTCATCGTGCGCGAGGCGACGCTCGCCCCCGAGGCGGATCGCGACCCCTTCATGAAGGCCTGGCGCTGCTTCGCGCTCGGCCTGATGGAGTATCGGCGCGAGCACTACGAGAGCACCCTGGAGTGGGCGGCCATCTGTCTCGCCTCCCCCGACTACAACGGGGCCCGCGAGGCCTCGGGGCACCTGCTGGTCGCGCTCGCCCGCGCCGGTCTCGGCCAACACGCGGCGGCGAAGGCGGAGCTGGCCTTGGCGGAGGAGATTTTGAACACCCACCAAACCGGCGGCCCCGAGGCGCGTCGGAAGCTCAAGGGCTTCTGGTTCGACTGGGTCAACGTCTGGATCCTCCGCGCCGAGGCCCGGCGCGTGTTGGCGGAATCCGGGGCGGGCCCCCGTGCGCCCGACGGCGCCTCGTCGTAGCGTGGTGATCGCCGCGTGACGGAAACCAATCCCTGCGCCGAAGGGTCCGGGGCGGGGCCGGGGATGGTCCGGGGAGCGCACCCGTCCCGGGTGCGGAGTTGGGCGTCCCGCCCAACTCTCCGGAGGTGACGGCGGGACGCCGTCACCGGCACGCGGGACGCGTGCGCTCCCCGGACCGGGCCGGAGTCGGCTGAACCAGGATCGGGTGCGCCTTGGCCTTTGCCTCGCGCGGGGTGCGCGCGCAGGGTGGCGGACCATGTCCTCGTCACCCATCGATCCGGTCGCCGTTCTTCCCTTCGTCGCCGATCTCGCCCGCGCCGCCGGCGAGATCGCGCTCCGTCACTTCGCCGCGCCGATACCCACCACCAGCAAGACCAGCCGCATCGACATCGTCACCGCGGCGGACACCGAGGTGGAGGCCTACCTGGTGGGAGAGCTGATGCGCCGTTTCCCGGACCACCATTTCGTCGGCGAGGAGGGCGGCGGCCAGGGGGCGCCGGCGGAGTCGGTGGACTACCACTGGTTCATCGACCCCATCGACGGCACGGTGAACTTCGCGAGCAAGTTGCCCCACTTCTGCACCAGCATCGCGCTGGCCACCGCCGAGCGTCGGCCCCTGCTCGGCGTGGTGTATGATCCGACGCGCCGGGAGCTGTTCACCGCCGTGGCCGGCGGGGGCGCACACCTCAACGACCGGCCGATTCGCGTGACCCGGACGGCCGAGCTGGTGGACGCGGTGATCACCAGCGGCTTCCCCTACGACAAGCACAGCAACCCGGACAACAACCTGCGCGAGTGGGCCGCCTTCACCACCCGCATCCGGGGCGAGCGTCGGCTCGGCAGCGCGGCCCTGGACCTTTGCTACGTCGCGGCCGGACGGCTCGACGGATATTGGGAAAAGGACCTCAAGCCCTACGACGCGATGGCCGGCCTGTTGATCGCGCGCGAAGCCGGCGGCACGGTGACGGACTACGTCGGAGGCGATCACCCCCAGCGGGAAAACCGCGGCCGCTACGTGGCGAGCAACGGCCTCGTCCACGCCGAGATGCTGGGCGTGCTGGCCGGGGTCGGCGCCGGCCGCTGAAGCGCCCGCGGCGCCGGGCGGGTCGGGGCGGTGTCGTGATAGCGATCACGTTCCGCGCCGGGACTCTTCCGAAAGAGAGGGCGCGCCCGTCCCGCCGCCCCTCCGTAAGTCTCGATTCGTCCCGGAACGGGTATTGGACGGAGCGAGGAGAACGAGCGTCACAACCGATGCGTCACAACCGATACTCGATCTCCGTCAAGGGCTCCGACGTGGGCTCGGCGGCGGGTTCATGATCGGTCGTTCCGATGGACCAAACGACCGCCCGCTCGCGGGAGTAGCGGATCGGGCCTCCATCCGCGTCATCGATGGGCACCGTGGAAAAGTAGGTCGGGACCAGGGGTGCGAGCGACTCGGGCAGCTCGCCTCCGTGAGCGTCTTGTTCCGCCCGGAGCGCCATCCACGCTTGGAGCGCGGACAGGCGGGCGTTTAGCAGCGGCCGGAGCCGGAGCAGGGCGGAGAAGTCGAAAAACTCGTTCGCCCAGTAGTGACGTCCGAAGGCGTTGTTGGGATGGGCCAGCCCGAACCAAAGAGTCGGGGAGCCGCGGTCGGGTTTGGGCACCACGAGGGTGGCGACGGGTTTGGCGTCGATCTGCGCCAAGGCCGAGCGCAGCCGCTCCATCCACCAGCGAGCGGATTGGTTTGGCTTGTTAAAAAACAAGGCCCCCGGCGGCGGAGCCGGCACTCCCACGGTGAGCATGCCCTCGACATACTTTCGCGTGTCGAGAGCGGCGGCGTTGCGCAGGGTGAAATGGGCTTCGTTGTGGAGGATACCGGCCAACGCCTCGGGTGAAAGGCGGGCCCGCTCCAACGCCTCGATGAGTCGGCGCGCGAGTTCCGGCGTGAGCGTGGTGTCGGCGGCGAACCGCTCCAGCTCCCTCAGCGTAAGGTGCGTGCAGGCGATGCCGGTGATGTAGTTGATGAGCGAGTCGTTGGACTCGGCGATATGGTGGGCCGCTCGCAGCGAGTCGGCGAAATGATCCACCACCGCGTCGGGCGAGGCGGTGGCGACGGGCGCGGACAAGAGCGCCATCCAGCGTCCGAGCTTGTGGAGCTTGGAAATGTCGAAGGGCGGGTTGTTGGCGTCGAGGAGCGCCGGCGCCACGGACGCCGGCCGCGAGAGGGCCTCCTTCCATGGCGGCATCAGGTGGGCCGTCACCGAGCGGAGGTGCTCCAGCTCCGCCGCGTCTCGCTCGTGGGCCGGCTGGGATTCCGTCAGGGTGGCGGCGACCCGCGGGTCGGTCTCAGCGATCTTCGCGAGCGACTCGGCCACGGCGAGAAGCCCGGTGAAGGCGTTGTCGGCGTCGGCGACGGTCGGACGGACTTCGGGCAGATCGGAAATGTCGGGCACGGGCTCGTCCATGATCGTGAGCAGGAACGCGAGCACCAGGCCGAGAAGGAGGGCCCCGAGTCCGAGCGCCGTCTTGGTTGCCGAGGTCATGAGGTGACGCGGCGCGGGGCTCAGTTTCCCGTCGCCGCCAGGGCGTCGCGGGCGGCCAGCACGGCGGGCCAGCGCGCGGCGGGGATGGCGGGGCCGGAGTGCGCCACGCACTCGGCGCCGAGCACCGCGCCCAGCGCGCCGCAGCGTTCCAGCGGCCAGCCCTCCAGAAAGGCGTGCAGAAAACCTCCCGCGAAACTGTCGCCCGCGCCGTTCGTATCGACCACCGCCGCGGCCCGCGCCGGCGCCACGCGGTGCAGCTCCTCGCCGCGTGCGATCCAGGCGCCGTCCTTGCCGACCTTCACCACGGCCACGACCCCGGGCGATTCGGCGGCGAGGCGGCGGGCGAGGGCGGGGTAGTCGTCACCGCAATCCGGATACAGGGCGCGGATCTCGTCCTCGTTGGCGAAGACGTGCCGCAGTCCTCCCGCGCGCAGCTGCGCGAGCAGCCAGTCGCGGGTGTGGCGGATGACCTCGAAGGACGCCAGATCGAGCGAGACGGTGGCGCCCGAGGCGCGCGCGGCGGCGAGGGCGGCGTCGGCCAGGGCCTGGTTGAAGACCAGGTAGCCCTCGATGTGGACGTGCCGCACGCCCGCGAGTTCGGCGGCGCCGATCTCGGCGGGCGCGAGGGTGAGCGCGGCCCCGAGGTCGGTGCGCATGGTGCGCGCGGCGTCGGGGGTGATGAGCGCGAGGCAGCGGGCGTTGGCGAGGCCGGGCGCGGTTTTGAAACGGGAGAGGCCGACGCCGAGGGCGGCGGAGTGGTCGCGGTAGGCGCGGGCGACGGCGTCGTCCCCGAGTTTGCCGAGAAACGCGGTGCGCTGCCCGAGCTGCGCGGCCACGCGGATGACGTTGGCCGCGCTGCCGCCGGGGGCCAGGGCGGGGGGCTCGGGCAGGCGGGCGAGGATGGCGTCCATCTCGGGCGCGTCCACCAGGACCATGCCGCCCTTGTCGCCGCGGATGGTGGCGAGAAACTCGTCCGGCACTTGCGCGGTGAGATCCATGATGGGCGAGCCGAGACCGAGGAGATCGAGGGAGGGCATGAGGCGGGAGAGGCGAGGAGCTGGAAAAAAAGGGAGGCGGGCGCGGGCGGGAGTGGCGGGGTGTCGCCGGCTGGAGCGGGTGCGACCACGGGCGGGAACGGTGCCCGCGGCGCACGGGGCGGGACAGAAAATCGCCGCGCCCCGGCGAGGGACGCGGCGTGAAAAGCCGAAAGGCGCCTGGCGCGGATCAGCCCGCGACGGTGAGGTTGGTGACGAGCAGGACCTCGTCGTCCACCTCGATCTGGATCTGGTAGTCGCCGGGGGCGGGGAAGGCCAGGTTGCGCACGTCGTTGATGAGGTTGATGCGCTGGAGGGGGCCCTGGGACTCGAACTCGCGGTCGAGGAGGGTGCTCATGGACTCGGCGTTGAGGCCGAGGGAGATCTTGATCTTGTGCTTGCCGGCGGCGACGTCGGTCAGCGTCAGGAACCAGATCATGAAGGGGTGGGTGAGGGGAAACTGACGGCCGCGGATGGCGGAGAACACGCCGAGGATGGTGTGCTTGCCGGTGGCGGGATCGATGTGAACGCCGTCGCAAAGGAGCCAGGTGAGGACTTGGGGTTTGTTGTTGGTGGACATGTTTGGGAGGAAAAGGTCGGACAGTGGGCGCTTGATGCGCCGGGGGGAAGACGGAAGTGGGTTGCGCGCGAGATCGTTGCCCGCAGCGTCGCGTGGCAAATGGTCGCGGCCATGGTCATCGCTACAAGTTTGCTGGAGTCTCTGCGCGCCTACCCGCGTTGGCTGGTGCTGAGCTGCCTGGCGCTGGTGGGCCTGGTGGTGCTGGTCATCGCGGCCAAGGCCTTGAAGTGGATGCTCTACGCGAGCTTGTTCGGGCTGCTGGTCTTGTTCCTGTTCGGCGTCGCGTGGTGGTTGGAGCAATGAGCCTGGGGTGAGGTCGGAGGGCGCGTTTCGCGCCTTGGTCGGGGGCGCTCCGTCGTGTCGCGCCGTGCTTTGTCTTGTCAGCTTTTCGGGGCGACCCATATGCCTGTCCGATGAAGTATATTTTCGTCACAGGTGGAGTGGTCTCCTCGCTGGGCAAGGGCCTCACGGCCGCGGCCCTCGGCGCGCTGCTGGAGATGCGCGGCATGACCGTGCGCATCCAGAAGTTCGACCCCTACCTGAACGTCGATCCGGGCACCATGAGCCCCTACCAGCACGGCGAGGTTTACGTGTTGGAGGACGGCGCCGAGACCGACCTCGACCTCGGCCACTACGAACGCTTCACCAGCGGAAAACTTTCCCGGGTAAACAGCCTCAGCTCCGGGCAGGTTTACGAGACCGTGATCCAGAAGGAGCGTCGCGGCGCTTATCTCGGGAAAACCGTGCAGGTCATCCCGCATGTGACCAACGAGATCAAGGAGCGCATCACCACCGCGGCCAAGGATGTGGACGTGCTCATCACCGAGATCGGCGGCACCACCGGCGACATCGAGGGCCTGCCTTTCCTCGAGGCCCTTCGGCAGTTCGCCCTCGAGCAGGGGCCCCGCGACGTCGTTTTCATGCACGTGACGCTCGTGCCCTACCTCGCGGCGGCCGGGGAGCTGAAGACCAAGCCCACCCAGCAGTCCGTGGCCAAGCTGCGCGAGATCGGCATCCAGCCCCACGTGCTGGTCTGCCGCACCGAGCACCCGCTGGAGGGCGGCCTGCGCGACAAGCTGTCCATGTTCTGCAACGTGCCGGTGAAGGCCGTCATCGAGTGTCACGACGTAAACTCGATCTACGAGCTGCCGCTCGCCCTGCAAAACGAGGGGCTGGACGACCTCGTCGTCGAGCTGTTCGGGCTGAACAAGCCCCGGCCGGATCGCAATGTCTGGGCCGATCTGGCCCGGCGCATCAACACCCCCGCCCACACCGTGAAGATCGGCGTGGTCGGCAAATACATCGAGCTCCAGGACGCCTACAAGTCGGTCTATGAGTCGATCACCCACGCCGGCATCGCGAACAACGCGAAGGTCGAGATCGTGCGCGTGGACGCCGAGGATTTGGAAAAACGCGGCGGCACCTCGCTGCTCAAGGGGCTCGACGGCATCCTCGTCCCGGGCGGCTTCGGCGACCGCGGCACCGAGGGCAAGATCATCGCCGCCCGCTTCGCCCGCGAAAACGGCGTGCCCTACTACGGGCTCTGCCTCGGCCTCCAGATCGCGGTCATCGAGTTTTGCCGGAACGTGCTCAAGTTGAAGGACGCCAACTCCACCGAGTTCGACCCCAACACCCCGCACCCCGTCATCAACATGATGGAGGAGCAGAAGAAGATCATCGACAAGGGCGCCACCATGCGCCTCGGCAGCTACGAGTGCGCGCTGACCGCCGGCTCCAAGGCGGCCAAGGCCTACAAGGCCGAAAGCATCCGCGAGCGCCACCGCCACCGCTACGAGGTCAACAACGCCTATGTCGGCCAGATCCAGCGCGGCGGCATGGTCGTCTCGGGCATCAATCCGCGCCGCAACCTCGTCGAGATCGTCGAGCTCAAGGATCATCCCTTCTTCCTCGCGGTGCAGTTCCACCCCGAGTTCCAGTCCAAGCCGCTCCAGGCCCACCCGCTTTTCGCCGCCTTCATCGCCGCCGCGTTGAAGGGGAGGCAGCCGGTGAAAACGAAGGCCGCCAAAGCCTCGCCGGCCCGGAAGTCCGCGAAGCCGAAGCCCCGGGCGGCCAAGGCGGCGGTGAAACCCCAGGCCGCTCCCGCGCCCGCGCCCGAGGCGGCTCCCGCGGCGGCCAAGACGCCGGTGAAGAACGCCTCGAAGAAGTCGAAGGCGGCCAAGAAGAAGTAGCGGGCATCGGGTAGCGGGTGGCGAGCAGGCCGAACCTCGGGTCCGTCCTTTCGCGCCTGCTGCCGTTTCAGACCACCACTCGCTACTCACTACCCGCTACTCGCCACTTCCCGTCTTCCCATGCCTCTCCACGATCCGAAAAAACTCCTCGTCCTCGCCGGCCCCTGCTCGCTGGAGAACGAAAAAGTCGTCCGCTCCGTCGCCGAAAAACTCGTCGCGCTCCGCGCCGCGTATCCGGAAATCAACTTCGTTTTCAAGGGGTCCTTCGACAAGGCCAACCGCACCTCGATCTCCGGCGGCCGCGGCACCGGGCTCGAGGCCGGCCTCGCCCTGCACGCCCTCGTCAAACGCGACTACGGCCTGCCCTGCGTGACCGACGTCCACGAGAGCGACCAGTGCGCGCCCGTCGCCGCCGTCTGCGACGTGCTCCAGATCCCGGCCTATCTCTGCCGCCAGACCGATCTGCTCCTCGCCGCCGCCGCCACCGGCAGGACGGTCAACGTGAAGAAGGGCCAGTTCCTTTCGCCCAACGACATGGTCCACGTGGTCGGAAAACTGAAGGCGGGCGGCGCGGCCGAGATCTGGCAGTGCGAGCGCGGCGCGACCTTCGGCTACAACAACCTCGTCGTGGACATGCGCACCTTTCCGATCATGGCGCGCAACGGCTACCCGACCATCCTCGACGCGACGCACAGCGTGCAGCTGCCCGGCGCCGCCGGCGGCAAGAGCGGCGGCCAGCGCGAATTTGTGCCCACGCTCGCCTTCGCCGCCCTCGCGGCCGGCGCGGACGGACTTTTTCTGGAAACCCATCCCGATCCGGACAACGCGCTCAGCGACGGCCCCAACATGGTGCCGCTCGACCAGCTCGAAGCCCTGCTCGCCAAGTGCCTCGCCTTCTGGCGCCTCGCGCGCACGGCCTGAGGTGGGGCGGCCCCGCCGGATCCTCCTCCGCTTCGCCCGGCTCGCGATGGACGAGGGGATGGACGTCGTGAAATGAGCGTTTCCAACCAAAAGCGATCCACCGCCCGTGCGGGTGAGGCCGCCCCGGCCGCGTCCGTCCCCGCCTGTGTGTTGCCGATCAAGGCGGTGCCCAACGCGCCGCGCGGCGAGGTCTGCGGCTGGCTGGGCGAGGCGGTCAAGGTGAAGCTGGCCGCGCCGCCGGTGGAGGGACGCGCCAACGCGGCGCTGTGCGAGTTTCTGGCCGACGCGCTCGGCCTGCCCAGGCGCGCGGTGACGCTGCTGCACGGCGAGACCTCGCGTCACAAACGGGTGCGCATCGAGGGCCTCGATCTCGCCGAGGTGCGCCGGCGTCTGGGGCTTTGATCAAAAGGCGGGGCGCGACCGCCGGGCGCGCCGGTTTGATACCAATTCGCGTTCCGTCGTAATAAAACCGGTGATCGCAAGCTGTAGGCCTGACCGCTGGTCAGGCTGCCCGACCAGCGGTCGGGCCCACACCGGAGCTGCGGTTTTTATACGTTTGGATACAAACTGGTTTGCGTGGCGATCACCGTCACGCCTGCGCGGGCGACCCGGCGGTCCGTCCCCGCCACAAATCTCGATCCGTCCGGCGTCCGGGATCAGCCGACTTGCTCGT
>CBINNW010000106.1:0-17896 GCA_966252115.1 uncultured Akkermansia sp. | reverse complement strand
TTTCCTTACTTTTTCCGCATGATCGCTACCCTTACCAGTAAAGGTCAGATCACTATCCCGAAGGCGATTCGCGATAAGCTCGGGCTCAAGGAGGGCGATCAGCTGGAGTTTGATGAGAGCGCCCCGGTTCTCGTGGCTCGCCGTGCGGTGGACGCTTCCCGGTGGGATGCTGCACTCGCCACTTGGCGGCAACAAAGCGCCGCTCATTTGGCCGACCAAGGCTTGGCCGACAAAAACTCCGCCGAAATCATCGACCTGCTGCGCGGCGGTCCCGCCGACTCCACCCAGCCATGACCACGGCCGTTGATTCGTCGGTTCTATGGGCGCTGCTCAAGGCGGAGCCGGGCGCCGATGCTTGGTTTCGCGTGCTCCAAGACGCCGCTCGCGAAGGTCCTCTGCTCGTTTGCCCCGTGGTGTTTGCCGAGCTTTCGCCGGGCGTGCCGCAGCAGGCCATGCTCGAAACGGTTTTGGCCGCATGGGACATGCGCTACGATGCGATCAGCCCCGCCGCCGCGTTTCTCGCCGGACAAACCTTTTTACGCTATCGACAAGCCGGTGGTCCGCGAGAGCACTTGATCCCCGATTTTTTGATCGCCGCGCACGCCCAAACCCATGCCCGGCGGCTGGCGGCACTGGACCGAGGTTACCTGCGGCGCTGGTTCCCTCAACTCACCCTGCTCCAGCCGCCTGCGAGCTGAGTGGCTCTTCTTGGTTTCCATCGTTTACTCCCATGCGAACCGCACGAATCAAGGTTTCCGCCGCCGGCACCGACGCGATCTACCACTGCATGACGCGCACGGTGAACGGAGCCTTCCTTTTGGACGACGTGGCCAAGGAGACCCTTCGTAAGCAGCTCTGGCAGGTGGCCGATTACTGTGGCGTTCAGATTCTCACCCACGCGCTCATGTCGAACCACTTCCATGTGTTGCTGCGGGTGCCCAAGGCGTCGTCGATTTCCGATCAGGAACTGCTCCGCCGCTACGGCGTTCTTTACCCCAAGCCCACCCGCTTTCAGCAGCAGCGGTTGGAGGTTATCCAGCACTGGCTGCGCACCGGTGACCCGGAGGGAGAGGCGTGGCGCAAGCGCCAGCTCGCCCTGATGGGGGACGTCTCCCAGTTCATGAAACTGCTCAAGCAGCGCTTTTCGGTGTGGTTCAACCGAACCCACAACCGTTACGGCACCTTGTGGGCCGAGCGCTTCAAGTCGGTCTTGGTCGAGCCCAACGAGAAGGTCGTCGAAACCATGGCCGCCTACATCGACCTCAACGCCGTGCGCGCCGGCCTCGTCGCCGATCCCAAGGACTATCGCTTCTGCGGTTACGCCGAGGCGGTCGCGGGTCACGCGGGCGCGCAAGCCGGCCTTCGCGCGGTTTTCGGGGGCGACGCGCCTCCCTCGTGGGAACGGGCTCAGGCCGACTACCGCCTCACCCTTTTTGGCGTCGGCTCCGGCGCCCGTCCGGGCGAGGGGACGATCTCCCCCGCCGCCTTGCAGTCGGTGGTTCGGCAGGAGGGGCGCCTGCCGCGCGCGACCGTATTGCGCCAACGCATACGCCACTTCACCGACGGCGCGGTTTTGGGCGGCCAGGCCTTTGTCGCCGAACACCTCGCGGCCTATCGCGAACGCACCGGTCGCCGCAGGAAATCCCCGCCGAAGCCGCTTCCCGCCTGGGCCGACTGGGGCGGCGATTTTTCAACCTTACGCGGCGTTCGCGTCACTGCTCCAAATTGAGCCGCAGGCGCCTTGCGTTGAGCCCATGCCGGCCGCTTCACTATCGCAAAGCATGAAAGCGAACACCGTCTTCCACTTGTCCCCGCGCTCCCTGCGAAGGGCGATTTCAGCGATGGGTCTGTGTGCAATGGCCCTTGTCCCGTCCGTTCGCGCGGATGTGGAGGTCGGCGCCCCCCGTTTGGAACAAACCGGAACCAAAACCCTCGTGACATTCGGACTCAAAAATACCTTCTCCCAACCAATCAAAGACGTGCGGGCCTGGGTGTTTTTGATGGATGCGGATGGAAAGGTGGTGGGCAACCAAGCGGAGTGGGTGATCGGCGGTGGGGAGTCGTCCCCGGCCGCTTCTTCATCGAAGCCGCTTGCGCCGGAGCAGTCGGCGGAATGCGTGGTGGCGGTTTCTACCTCCCGTCCTGCGGTATCGGCTCAAGTCACCTTCAGCCGCATCGTTTTGGCCGACGGTTCGGTGGCTTCGCCCCAGCTCCAGGCGAAAGCCGCAACGGACCTTTCGCCTACCTCCTCGAGCCAGTAGGCCGCCCGCCACGGGGCGGGTTTTCTGCCGGGAGGTTTGTCGCCCCCCCCGTCGCACCCGAAGCCACCAGCCGAATTTGGTTTTAACCGCGGACGTAGGCCGGAGGGGCGCTCCTGCGCGCTTCACTCCTCACTCCATACCGAAGGCCACGCGCAGCTCGGTCAACGCGCTGTCGGGCATGGGCACGAGCGGGCCGAGCGGGCGGCTGAGCTGCAGGGCCTCCGCCGTCGCCTCGAGCACCTCCAACCGGTCGAAGGCCTCCAGCAGATTGCGCCCGACGATCAGCGCGCCCTCGTTCTCGATCAGCAGCACGGGGCACTTTTTCACCGACATTTTCGCCGCCAACGCTTCCGCGTCCTTCACCACGCAGGCGAAGGGCACCTTGGGCGCGTCGAGCAGCACCAGATAACTCTCCGGGATCGTGCGGGTGGAGAATTCGGCGTCTGTCATGCAAAAAGCCGACGCACACATCGGCTGCGCGTTGATGATCGCGCCGACATCGGGGTTGGCCGCGTAGATGAGGCCGTGCAGGCGCGCGGTGCGGCTCACGCGTTTGCCGGGCTCGGCGGCGTTGACCGTCGCGCGCACCAGGCTGGCCGGCTTGAGGTCGAGCCGGTCGCGACGGCGCGGCGTGATGACGAACTGGCCGCCATCGAGTCGCGCCGAGATCGAGCCGGCCGTGCTGATCATGAGGCGCTGACGATAACCGCGACGGGCAAATTCGCAGAGCTGCGCGCGCAACTCCTTTTCCGGATTGCCGGGTGCGGCGGGGGGCAACTCGCCGAAGTCGGGCACGGCCTGGCCGGTGAGCAAATCCGTCGGCAGCGTGCGCAGTTCACCCAGCGCCGAGGCGCGAATGACGGTCTGCGCGACAAACTCCAGGGTCTCGAAACGCTGAAACGCGTCCGCCAGATCGCGTCCGCCGATGACGACGCCGTGGTTTTCCAGCATCACGCAGTCGGCGCCCTCGGCGAAGGTCGCGGCGATCTTGTCGCCGAGTTCCTGGCTGCCCGGGCAGGCGTAGGCGGCGTAGGCGACCTTGCCGCAGAGGTTGTGCGCGTGGGTCTGCACGCGGGTCTCGGGCAGGCGCCGCACGATGCTGAAGCCGACCAGCGCGCCGGGGTGGGCGTGCACGATGGCGCGGATGTCGGGCCGACGCCGGTAGATCTCGCGGTGGAAAGGAAACTCCGAGGACGGTGGGTGCAGACCCTCCTTGGTGCCGTCGGGACGCACGCGCACGATGTCGGCCGGTCGCAGCGAGCCCTTGTCCACCCGCGAAGGCGTTATCCAGATGCTCCCGTCGGGATCGAGGATCGAGAGGTTTCCTCCCGACGTCGTCGTCATGTGGTAGCGATAGATCCGATCCATCGTCGCCACCAGTTCCTCGCGCGGGTGCAGCCAGTTTGTGGTGTCCATGCCGGCGGTTCTGCGCCCGCCCGGCGGCACGGTCAAAGCCTTGCCAATCCTCGCGCCGGCTTGGGCAAAATGCGCCAACTTCTCCCAAAATCTCGCAAAAACTCCCACGCTCGCGAGGCGCTGGTCTCGGCCGGGCGGCACGCTTTTACGCTCCGCGCTGGAAACTCGCGTCGGTTTCGGCTGACTCACCCTCCCTCGTAACTCCAAATACATCCCTCCCAAAACCCGTATGAACCGTTTCTCCCTTCTACGTCGTTTCGCCGCTTCCGCCGCGCTTGCCGTCCTGGCCGCCTTTTCCGGCCTGAACGCCGAAGAGACCGCGCCCGCTCCGGCGCCCACCGCCGCCGCCGCGACCGAGTCCAAGCCCGCCGCCGCCGTCGTTTCCGACATCCGCGTGATCGTGCACACGAACAAAGGCGACATCGAGGGCACCATCTTCGCCTCCAAGGTGCCGATGACCGCCGCCAACTTCCTCAACCTCGCGAAGCATGGCTACTACGACGGCCTCACCTTTCATCGCGTGATCCCGAACTTCATGATCCAGGGCGGCGACCCCGAGGGCAGCGGACGCGGTGGCCCCGGCTACAAGTTTGCCGACGAGTTCGACAAATCGCTCCGCCACTCCAAGCCCGGCATCTTCTCCATGGCCAACGCCGGCCCCGGCACCAACGGCAGCCAGTTCTTCATCACCCACAAGGAAACCGGCTGGCTCGACGGCAAACACAGCGTCTTCGGCGAGGTCACGAAGGGCCAGGACGTGGTCAACAAGATCGCTCGCGGCGACAAGATCGAGAAGATCGAGGTGCTCGACTCCACCGACGCGCTCTTCGGCGCCCAGGCCGCGAACATCGCGAAATGGAACGCCGTATTGAAAAAATAACCACTCCGTCGCCGCCCGCCGCCGCCCGTCCGGCGGTCCCGGGGCGGGTCCCGACTCCCTCGCTTCACCGCGTTTCGCCCGTGTCCCGATCCCCGGGGCGCGGGCCTTTTCGTTTCCCCCTTTCGGAGTCCTATCTCAGAATCCGCGAAGCAGGAACAACTGGAACAGGCGATACACCGTCACCCCCGCGAGGGCGGCGCCGAGGGCGAGGGCGGCGTTGCCCACCCGCGCGCGATACTCCGGCGTGGCCGCGACCACGGCGCGGTATTCCGGCGAAAGCACGGTGCGCCCGCTTTTCGCGTGGACCAGGAAGAGCACGTAGCCGTTGAGCACCGTGCCGACGGGGAAGGCCAGCAGTCCCAGCCCGCCCATGAGCGTCGCCGCGTAGCGGGCGCGGGCATCGAGCCGTCGCAGCAAAAATCCCGCGTAGCCGTAACCGGCCGCCAGCATGAGGGCCAAGGCGAGGAAGCGCCCGCCCACCTGCCCGCGCGCGGCCACCGCCGCGCAGGCCGCCAACACCAGAAATCCAGCGCCCACGAAGTAGAGCAGGCCGGCGCCGCGAATCGCCGTCTCGTGGCGCAAGTGAACGGCGCGCAGCGTGTCGGGCGCGCCCGGTGCGCCGGGCTTGGCGGCGGCGGAACCGCGAGGTTGGTGCGAGGTGGAGGATGCGGTGGTCGCGGGCATGGGAGGCGGATGCGCCTTTTGCCTTAGCAGACGGCGGGCCGTCGCCGAGCATCCTGTTCCGCGGCGCCGGCCGACCATCCCGCATCGCTCCTACGATACTCGACCCGCGTCGCCGGCGCGAATCCCCCCGGTCGCCACACCCGCACCTCGATGGCCATGAGGTCGCCGTCGAGGGTGATGAGATTGTAGCCGTTGGGCTCGCCGTCGCGCACGCGACGCGAAATCGCCGTGCCCGCCTGGGCCGCCACGATGGCGCGATGCGCCGCCGGGTATTGGGTGCGCGTGTCGCCGGCGTAGCTGTGATGCAGATGACCGGACAACAACAGGTCCACGCGCCCCGCATCCAGCACCGTCAGAGCCCGCCCCGCCCGGCCGACCAGCTCGATGCGCGCCTTCTCCGACGAGGCGTCGCCGACCGGTGGCGGAATGAAGGGGTGGTGCGTCACCACGATCCGATGCGCCGCTCGCGTTGCCGACAGGCGTTCCCGCAGCGCCTCGATTTGTGACAACGAGATGCGTCCGCTCTTCCAGGTCAGGGAACGCGCCGTGTTGATGCCCGCGACGAAGAGCTCGCCGTCGTCGAACACCGGATCGAGCTCCCGCGCGATGTGGCGCCGATATCGCACGAGCGGCGCGAAGAAGCGCCGCGCCACGTCGTAGAGCGGCACGTCGTGGTTGCCCGGGATGACCAGGCGCGGGGCCGCTGGGAGCGTGTCCAGATAGGCCCGCGCCGCGGCGAACTGCGCCGTGCGCGCCCGCTGGGTGAGGTCACCGCTCACGATGATCAGGTCCGGAGCGGCGCGGACGAGATCGATCCGAAGATCGGCCGCCGCCTCGGGCAGCTCGGCGCCGAAATGCAGGTCGGAGATGTGGGCGAGCGTTTTCATCGTTCCTCCTTCGCCTCCGCCGCCTCTTTCGGCACGAGCACTTGGAGCGCGCGGGGCCGGATTCGGACATGCCAGGGACCGGGCAACTTCAGCGGTTCTCCGTCGGCCGCAAGCGGCACCTCGTGGCGGTCGCGGCATTCGATGAACAGGCTCCGCGTCGGCTCGGCGTCCAGCGCGTCGGCCTCCTCCAGACGGCGAAGGATCGACTGCCACGCGAGCCGCAGCGCCGAGAGTCGTCGGTGCACATGCGCGGTGTAGAGCCAGAGCCGACCTTCGTCCAATCGCGCGCGCAGGCTGCGGTCCAGCACGTGGCCGGAGTAGCGGTTGTTGGCCGCCACCAACAGCGGCGTGCGCACCCGTTTCGCCGCGCCGGCGTCCGGTGTAATGATAAAGTCGATACGATGCAGGCGTCGGAAGGTTTGCCAGCAGGCGAGCGCCATGGCCCGCCATTTTCCGATGGAGCGCCGCTCGCGCAGCGCGTCGCGCCGGCGCACCGCCTCGGCGTAGGCGCCGATCGAGCAGTTGTTGATAAACACGTGTCCGTTGATCTCGCCCACGTCCACCGCGCGGGTGGTCGCGGTCGCGAGCGCGCGGGCCGCCTCCGCCCAGTCGGGCGGCATTTTCAGGTCCTTGGCGAAGTGATTGAGCGTGCCCAGGGGCAGGACGCCCAGCGCGATGTCGGAGTTGGCGCGCGCGAGCAGGGCCGCCGCCGTGCGGACCGTGCCGTCACCGCCGCCCACGATGATGGCGTCGGGCCGGGCCCGGAGCGCGTTTTCCAAGGCACGCTCGACGGCTTCGGGCGGGAGCGCCTCCACGTTCGCCTCCGTGCCCGCCTCGGTGAAGGCCGCGCGCACCGCGTCCGGTGTCGGATCGGCGGCGGCTCCGCCCGCCACGTCGCCCGCGCGCTGGTTGAGGATGACGACGAATTTTCTCACGCGAGGAGCCTTCGGCGCGACCGTCGGGATGTGTTCATCGGGTTGCGCGCTTTCGCTTCGTGACTTCATGGGGCGACATGAAACGCCGTTGGCGCGAGCGCGCGAATGAGGTCGATTGGGCCGGCCTGGTCTGGTTGCTGGCCGTCGTCGCGGTGTGTTGCGGGGTTCTTGGTTTTCTGGCGCTCGGGCACCTGCTCGCCACCGGGGAGCCGGGCGATTTCGACCGGCGTCTGCTTCTGGCACTTCGTGATCCGGCCGACCTAAAGCGTCCGGCCGGTCCCTTATGGCTCAAAGATGTCGGCCGCGACCTCAGCGCGCTGGGCGGCGCCACGGTGGTCCTCACCCTTTCCTTCCTGGTGGTGGGTTATCTCGCGCTCCGCCGACGCTGGACGCGCATCGCCTTGATCGTCGTGAGCGTCGCCGGCGGCTATGCCCTCAGCAACGGCCTGAAAAACGTCTATGACCGGGTTCGCCCGGATGTGGTGCCGCACTTCGCGGAGGTGCGATCGGCGAGCTTTCCCAGCGGGCACTCGATGTCGTCGTCCCTGGTTTACCTCACGCTCGGCGCCCTGCTCGCCAACGCGGCGGATCGGCGCCGGGAGAAAATCTACTTCGTCGCCGCCGCCCTGTTGTTGGCCTTCCTCATCGGCTGCAGCCGCGTGTTCCTGGGCGTGCACTATCCGAGCGACGTGCTCGCGGGCTGGAGCGCCGGGATCGCGTGGGCGAGTCTGTGTTGGCTGCTCGCGCAGCGCTTAGGACGTCGCGACGGGGCGGCGGACTAGCTAGGGCTTGGCCCAGCCACGGGTGCGGGCGACGGCGCGGGCCCACTCGGTGCGGTGGGTCGCGCGGACGTCGGCGGGCAGGCGCGGCGTGCGGCGGAGGTCCTCGGTCCAGCGCGCGGCGAATTCCCCCGCCTCGATCACGCCGGCGCCGACACCGGCGAGCGCGGCGGCCCCGAGCGCGGTGGTCTCGCTCACCGCCGGACGCACCACGGGTCGGCCGAGCAGGTCGGCCTGAATTTGCAAAAGCGGTTCGCTGCGGGCGGCACCGCCATCCACGCGCAGCTCGGGCAGGGTGAGGCCGGCGTCTTTTTCCATGGCGTCGATCAGGTCGGCGGTTTGCAGCGCGATGGACTCCAGCGCGGCGTGACAGAGGTGGGCGCGGTTGAAGCCGCGGGTCAGGCCGACGAGGGCGCCGCGCGCATACGGATCCCAATGCGGCGCGCCCAGCCCGGCGAAGGCCGGCACCAGCCACGCGCCGGCGGCGTCGGGCACGGACGCGGCGAGCTGATCCAGCTCGGCCGCGCTCTTCACCACGCCCAGCTCATCGCGCAGCCACTGCACCACCGCGCCGGCGGCGAAGACCGAGCCCTCGAGCGCGAAGGTAGTTTTCCCCTGGATACGCCAGGCGACGGTGGAGAGCAGGTTGTTGGCCGAGGCCACGGGTTCCGCGCCGGTGTTGAGCAGGAGGAAACAGCCCGTGCCGTAGGTGGCCTTGGCGAGGCCGGGCGCGTGGCAGGCCTGGCCGAAGAGGGCGGATTGCTGGTCGCCGACCAGCGCGGTGATCGGCGCGCCGGCGGCGGGCAGGCCGGCGGCGACCGAGCCGAAGGCGCCGGCGGTGTCGCGGATCTCGGGCAACACGGAGGCGGGGATGCGGAAGAGGCGCAGCAACTCCTCGTCCCAGCCTCCGGAGCGGAGATCGAGCAGCAGGGTGCGGGAGGCGTTGGACAGATCGGTGGCGTGCACGCGGCCGCCGGTGAGTCGCCAGAGCAGCCAGGTGTCCACCGTGCCGAAAGCGAGGTGGCCGGCCTCGGCGGCGGCGCGGGCGCCGGGCACGTGGTCGAGCAGCCAGGCGAGTTTGGTGGCGGAGAAATAGGGATCGAGACGCAGGCCGGTTTTTCGGGTGAGCTCGGGCTCGGCGCCCTCGGCGCGAAGGCGTTCGCAGGTGTCGGCGGTGCGGCGGTCCTGCCAGACGATGGCGCGGTGAAGCGGCCGCCCGTCGCGACGGTCCCAGAGCAGGGTCGTCTCGCGCTGGTTGGCGATGCCGACCGCGGCGATGTCGGTGTCCGCGAGGCCGGCGGCGGCGAGCGCCTCGGCGGCGCAGGCGCGCTGGCTGTTCCAGAGGTCCTCCGGCTCGTGCTCGACCCAGCCGGGCCGCGGGTAGTGTTGCGGAAACTCGCGCTGGGCGGAGGCGACGGGACGGCCGTGCAGGTCAAAAACGATGGCACGCGACGAGGTCGTGCCTTGGTCGAGGGCGAGCAGGTGGCGGCGGGGCATGGCGCACGGTGTGCATGGCGGGACGAATTGGCGAGAGCCGCGGGCGCTTCGAGATCATGCGGGCGAGGTGTTTGCTTTCGGCAGGTAGGGCGCGATCGCCGGGCGCGCCGGGATTGGGGCTCGAGAGGACGCGGTGCTCCGCTGACGGCCCGGCGGTCCGTCCCTACCGGAGGGGGGCGGGATCAGCCGCCGGTCTGCGTGACGCGCAGGCGCCAGAAATGGCGGTCGCCGGCCGCGGCCGGCACGGGCGCGCGCATACGTTGCAGCGCGCCGAGGTCCTCCGCGACGGTGGGCTCGATGCCGCTGTCGGCCCACGCCACGAGATCGGGCGAACTTTCGATCCGGTAGCTGGCTCCGAGCGGGTCCTTCGCCTTTGAGAAAGCCAGTTCCCATTCGCCGGGCGCGGCGGCCCGCAAAGTGAGGGCGGGGGCGACGTCGGCCTGGGTGGGGTCGGTGCCGCAAAAGTATTCGAGCAGGTTGGGCCGGCCGTCCTGGTCGGGATCGGCCTCGGCACCGACGACGGCGGGGTCGGTCTGTCCCGGGAGAAACTCGCCGGTCCAGCGCGCGACCGGGTCGAGCGCGTCGGGCACGAAGGTGTTTTCAAAACAGCCGAGATCGGGCGCGGTTCGGTTGTAGGGTAAATTCAATACGGCGCCCCGGTCGATCAGGTCGCTGTCGTCGCTCAGACGCAGCAGATCGATGGCGGGGATCGATCCGTCGTCGGCGCGAGGGGCGGAGATGGCGGCGAGCAGGGCGGCGGTGTCGGTCGGGGCGGAGACGAAATCCTCGGCCGTCACGGTGACGGGCAGTTCGAAGAAGTTGTGGCTCGTGTCACAGGCGGCGGGATCGAAATTGGAGACGGAGACGGAGCGCGGAGAAAAGCCGAGGTTGTTGCGCAGGAAATGGTCGTAGCCCGGCACGTTGGTGAGGTTGTCGGCGAGCACGTTGAGCAGGTTGTAGTTGGTGGCGTTGCGGAAGGCGGTGTTGTGGATGAAGTCGAGGCCGCCGGGATGGTGGTTGGCGTAGAAGCCGGAGGCGCGGTTGCGCACCGCGAGGGAGAAGCGGACGACGTGGCGCGGGATGAGCGCGGGGAGGGCGCTGCCGTTGCGACCGTAACCGCCGGCCTTGAAGCCGTTGCCATCGGCTCCGACGGCGAGCGCGGCGTCCTTGTAGCCGCTGAAGGCGGCCCAGCAGTTTTCGATCAGGACGGGCGCGTGGCAGTTGATGAGATCGAAACCGTCGTCGCTGTTGAGCCAGGCGCGGCAGCCGCGGAAGACGTTGCCCGTGCCGTTGGCGTTGGTGTGGGAGCCGAAGCCGTCCACGTTGCCGATGGAGAGACTGTCGAGGCCGACGTTGTTGTAGGCGTCGCAGTTGAGCACGAGGTTGTTGGCGCTGGAGCCGATGATATAAACGCCGATGCCCATGCCGTCGCGCAGGGTGAGCTGTTCGAGGCGGTTGCGGCTGCCGCCGCTGATGCGGAAACTCTCCGATTGGGTGTTAGAAGCCTCGCCGGCGCGGATGGTCACCTGCACGCCGACGACGTGGAAGCCGCGAAAATGGAGGTCGTTGGCCCGAATAAAAAACGCCGTGATGCGGCGCGCGGAGGGTTTGACCGCGCTGAAGTCGAAGACCGGAGTTTCGCCCGGATAGGCGAGGTAGCTGATGCCGCTTTTGGTGAAGTCGTTGACGTAGGCGTAGAGCGAGTCGCTGCGGGCGATGTGCGTGTCGTCGAGGAAGTAGGTGCCGCCGCGCAGAAGGACGGTGTCGCCGGCGGACGCGGCGGCCTGCGCGCGCATGATCGTGGCGAAGGGGGCGGACTCGGTGCCGGCGCCGGTGTCGGAGCCGTCGGGCGCGACGTGGAAGGTGGCGGTGCGGCCCGTCACGGCGGCAAGGGCAAGGCTGAGAAAAAGCAGGGGCGTCCGACGAAGGAGCGAGAGAAAGCGGCGCATGGAGTGGGGTGGAGCGGGGGAGTCCAAACCATGTGCCGCCATTCCGGGCCGTGGGAAACGTGGCGGGCGTCGTCCAGTTTGACACCCGCCGTGCCGGGCCGGCGGGGAAATCTTGGCCGAGGCCGACACGAGGTGGGTTTATTCGCCGTAAGCGCGCAACAACTCCCGCAGGCGTAGCTCCTCCGGGCGAAGGCGGAGCGAGCGGAAGAGGAGCAGCCCGACGAGGGAGGCGGCGATGGCCGAGCCGAAGAAGACGAGGGCGGAGGCGGACTCGTGCGGGGCCATTTTTCCCGCCGAGCTGAGTTGTCGCAGGGAGAGTCCGAGCACCGGTAGGCTGGCGAAGTGCGACCAGAGCAGCCAGGTCGTCCGTCGCCGAGCGCGCAGCGTGTGGTCGAGCAGTCCCCGAAGACTCGCCGCCATCGAGAGGCTGAAATCCGCGTGGCTGCGCGAGTGCCCGCGGAAGCTGCGGACGAAGACGAAAAAGGTGGTCCATGTGGCAAGGAGCAGGGCGGGGGCGGCCCATTCGTGCGCCAGCGTTTCCATGCCGGTGGCGGAAAGCCGGTGGAGCAGAAGCCCGGTGACGAGCGTCAGCGCCACGGCGGGGGGCGTCATGAGGGCGAAAAACGCGCGTCGGCGCCGGGTCAGGGCGCGGGCGAGGCACTCTTTTTGGGCGTCGATGTCGGCGCGCGATGGGTGGTTGGCCGGGGAGGACCAAAGTTGCAGCAGATCAGGATAGTTCATGGGCGATGGTTTGGAGTTGATGGATGAGTTTGTTTTTCGAGCGGGTGAGTCGGACGCCGACGTTGCCCTCCGAAAGTCCGTGGATCTCCCCGATCTCCGCATAGGACAGCCCGTCGAGGTGCAGGAGAACGAGGGAGCGATCGAGCGGCGGTAGCTCGCGGACGGCGCGGTAAACGTGTTGGAGCCTTTCGTGATCCGATCCCGGGGCGGACGTGTGCGTTTCCGGGGGCGCGGCGAGTTTCTCGAAACGTTCCAGGCGCCGCAGGTAACCTCGCTGGGAACGTTTCCAGGTGAGGGCGGTGTTGTGCGCCACCCGGTAGATAAAGGTGGACGCCTTCGAATCACCGCGAAAGGCGGGCAGCGCGCGCCAGAGCGCCAGAAGCAGTTCCTGCATCAGGTCATCGCGATCCGCGCCGCCGGCGAAGCCGTGGGCCACGTGGTGCAGGATGCCCGGATGCTCGGCCAGCCAGCGGCCAAAAAGGGAGTGTCGTTCGGCGTCGTTCAAGAGATGAATGGGAACGCACCATAGGATGCGGGCCGCGCCCGATTCCTTACAGTGACGCGGCGAAAATCTCGGCGATCACGGATCGAGGTTTGCCGCTTCGGCGCCCGGGGGGACGCGGAGCCGGCTCAGAGCCGCAGAAGTTTTTCCAGCTTCTCGATCAATTTGCCCGCGGCGGGGCGGACCCGCACGAGACGCGGGTTCCAGGCGAGAACGAGTTCGCGGCTGAGGCCGCGCAGGGGAGCGCCGCCGATCCGGGTGAACTCTTTCGGCGGCAGGTCCGCCGTGGCCAGTTCCGGGAGAACCGCCGCGAAGGCGCCGGAACGCACCGCGGCCAGCGTCTGCGGAAAGGACTGGCACGAGAGGGCGTGGCGTGGCTCGACACCGAGCTCGTGAAGGAGCGCGCGCAGGCGTTCGGCGAACTGGCCGTCGGTGGTTTGGGCGGCGATGGGCACCGAGCCCAGAATCTCGGCGACCTTTGGTTTCGCTTTTTTCTCCAGGAGCGCGGCGGGCACCACGAGTGTGTAGTGCCATTGCCCGAGCGAGGCGTGTTTGAGGCCGGTCACGAGCGCGTCGCGGCGCAGGATGCCGAAGTCCACCCGGCCTTCGCCGAGCTGACGCACGACGTCGTTGGTGCGAAGGTTGGTGGTGGCGAAGCGCAGGCCGGGGTTTGATTTCAGCAACGCGCCGAGACGGGGAATGACCAGCCACTGGATGAGGCTGTCGCCGGCGGACAGCGTGTAATCGATGCTCTCGGCGGCGCAGTCGGCGCGGAAGTCGTCGAGCGCGCGCAGTTGTTCGCGGGCGAGCTCGGCGAGGCGGGCGCCCTCGGCGGTGAGCTTGAGCAACTTGCCCTTTCGTTGCGCCACCTCGCAGCCGAAGAACTCGGCCAGCTCGCGCAGCTGGCGGCTGTATTGGCTCTGGCGAATAGGGTCGCCCGGGGCGGCCTGGGCGATGCTGCCGGCGGCGTGGACCTCGACGAGCACGCGCAGGCGGTCGAGCGAAAGGCCGCGTTCGGAGAAGAGTTTTTCAAACATGACTTCCGCGTCAGGTATCCTGCGCCCTTCGGCATGGCAAGCGTCGCGGCGGTCTGCTAGGTTTTGCCCAGTTCAACTTCAACCGACCTCGTCCTCTCCGTCCGCCATGAACCCCTCCCGACTTACACAAATCGCCGCCCGCCTATCGGGCACGGCACCTTGTGCGACGCGGGTTCAGGCGAACCCGATGCCGACGATGCACGGTGGCGACCGCCACGGGTTTCGACCCGAAGGCGTCAGTTTGAAACGAAGCGGAGTCCTTTGACGCCGGGCGCTTGTCGCCGCGTCGCACCGACCCGCTTCCCCTCCCGGAGGCGGGTTTCATGTATCCGGCGCTCGTCGAGCCGCCGGACGCTTCCGGGAAACCGAGCCAGACTCGTTTTCCAGATTCCGCACGTGGCTTCACCGCTGAGCCCAGAGACAATCAGCCAAGGCCCGCACCAAATCCAGCGGCCGCCCAAACCATGCCGACCTCCGGGTCGCGGAGAGGGGCGACGGTGTGTGTTCTTTTTTGTGATAGTCAGATACAATCAACCCAGTGCGGTGCGCATCCATCTATGGCGATGCGAAGCGGCGACGCCGGCCGCGCGGGGCCACTTTCCCTTTTCTCATTTGCGCCGCGGACGACGTGAGGTCGTCCGAAGGGCGCTTCCCGACCTGCGGTCACTGAGGGCGGACGCCGGAGAAGTCTTCCGGCGCCGAGCGACCTGAGCCGCAGTGCAAGTTTTCCCCACACGACGTGCCCTAGTCCGGTCGAAGGGGCCGGCCTGCAAAGCCGTGCCACGCGGGTTCAAATCCCGCCGTCGTGTCCACGGAGTCCAAGCTAATCCAGTGAAAGCGGCCCGCTGAAGACGGGCAGAGCGCGGTGCGACACCGCGGGGCTCCACCAATTTTCCCACTGCGGGTAGAACCAGTCGTTCCGCCGGGTCTCATAAGCCCAGGCGAGGTCGGTGCGACACCGACACCCGCACCCAGTTTTTCGAAGCGTAGCCTAGCAGTTTCAGGCACTCGGCTTGGGACCGAGACGACGTGAGTGCGAATCTCACCGCTTCGACCAGTTTCCACCGTCCGTCGCGACTGACGAGGCGAACGCCGAAACCGTATCCAAGGTTTCGCGACGGGCGGTGGCCCATCTTTCCAGGTGCGTAGCTCAAGCAGGCAGAGCATCGCGTTGTGACCGCGAGGACTCCGGTGCGACTCCGGACCACCTGACCACGTTTTTCGCGGATGTGGCGAAATCAGCAAACGCGCCGGCCCGAGATGCCGGTGGGCGCAAGCCCGCTGTGGGTGCAAATCCCTCCGTCCGCACCAGTCTCCCGAGGAGTAGCCAAGCAGCCAACGGCAGCGCGCTGTAAACGCGCCGGGCCCAGCCCTACGCTGGTGCAAACCCAGCCTCCTCGACCAAAATTTCGGCGAGTGGTGGAATCAGCATACACGCGAGTCTCAGAAACTCGTGGGCCATCGCCCGTGCGGGTGCGAATCCCGCCTCGCCGACCAAATTTCCGGGTAGTGAAGGCGGAGATACTTTGTTCCACCACGACCCATCCCGTGCCGCGTCAGGACAGCGTGGCTGCAATAAACGAGCGCCGATCCGTCGCGAAAGCGTCGGGCCGGAAGGGCTCCAGGGGCCTTTGCCTGTGATTCTCCCGGAAACCTCTTCGGAGGCAGTGAGCGCGCGGTTACTTCTTTGGACAGAACGACCTGGTGAATACACCAAAGCGGCGGGTTCGAATCCTGCAAACACCGCGCGCACCGTTCTCCTCCGATCGCGTCCCTTTGGCGGGCAGTTAGCCTGCGGATACTTCGACTCCTGTAGTCGCCGGTTCGATCCCGGCCACGCCGTTCGCGGCGTGTAGCTCAGTGGTAGAGCACAAGAAGCCCTCACGGGCGTCCGCGGTCATCGTCCTCCCGCCATTCATTTCCATGCGCCGCGTTGACCGCGGCGATTTTCCCATCCGCCGCGCCGAGGTGTTTTCCCGGTGCGGCATTTCCATAACCCATACGAAAGGAGGCCGCCATGGCCAAGTTCAGCATCCTGCCCGCTCTCCGCGCTCTCTCGGGCGCCCAACCCGACACGGTCAACCTCGCCGGCGGCCGCGCCTACTCGGTGTCGCCGCGCCTCGAGCTCGTGTCGCTCCTTGTCTCGACCTCTCTCGGTGACGATTTTTACCGCACCGAGGCGCAGACCGTCGCGCGCCTGCGTGAGCTCGTCGTGCGCGTGGACGATCCGCGCTTCGTGGCCAAGGCCGCGCTCCATGCGCGTCATGCATGCGGCATGCGCTCCGTCACCCACCTCGTCGCCGGCGAGCTGGCCAAGTCCGCCAAGGGCGCCGCGTGGACCAAGCGTTTTTACGCCGAGGTCGTGCGCCGTCCCGACGACGTGCTCGAGATCCTCGGCTACTACCTCACGGTTTACGGTCGCCCGCTGCCCAACTCCCTGAAGAAGGGACTGGGCGAGGCGCTGGGGCGCTTCGACGAGCATCAGCTTGCGAAGTATCGTCGCGAGCATGCCGCCTTCAAGCTGGTGGACGCGGTCAACCTGGTGCGTCCGCGCGCCACGCCCGCCCTCTCGAAGCTCGTGCGCGGCGAGCTGGCCCCGGCCGACACCTGGGAGACCGCGCTCACCCGAGCGGGCGAGGCCGCTTCCGCCGAGGCGGTCGCGGACGCCAAGTCCGCCGCATGGGGCCGGCTCGTGTCCGAGGGCAAGCTCGGCTACCTCGCGCTGCTGCGCAACGTGCGCAACATCCTCGAGCACGCCCCCGAGGTGGTGGACTCGCTCTGCGTGCGGCTGACCGACGCGCAGGCGGTGCGGCGTTCGCTGGTGTTTCCGTTTCAGTTCCTCACCGCGATGGACGTGCTAAAGCAGGGCAACCTGTCGGGTGCGGCGCGCGTGCTCGAGGCGCTGAACGAAGCGGTGGACCACTCGCTGGCCAACGTGCCGGCTTTCGAGGGGCGAACCCTGGTCGCGCTCGACTCGTCGGGCTCGATGGCGGGACGCCCGCAGCAGATCGGATCGCTCTTCGCGGCCGTCCTCGTGAAGGCGACGGGGGCGGACCTGATGCTCTTCAGCGACGACGCTCGCTACGTGACGCTCAACCGTCGCGACAGCACGCTCACCGCCGCCGCCTCGATCCCCTTCGTCTCGGGCGGGACCAACTTCCATGCGATCTTCCAGCGCGCGAACCGCGCCTACGATCGCATCGTGGTCCTCTCCGACATGCAGGCCTGGGTCGGCGACGGCGCGCCGGTGTCGTCTTTCGCGGATTACCAGCGTCGTCACCGCGTCGAGCCGCGCGTTTTCAGCTGGGATCTGCGCGGCCACGGCACGCTCCAGTTTCCCGCCGATCGCGTCTATGCGCTCGCCGGTTGGAGCGACCGGGCGCTCGAACTGCTGCCCCGCCTTGATCGCGACCCGCGGGCGCTGCTCGCCGAGGTCGAGGCCATTCCGCTTGGCGACTAAGCCTGTGTGCCCGTCGTCCGCGTTGCACGGGGCCGTTTCGTCATCCGACGGAGCGGCTCCGCTTTTCTATTCCTTCCCGTGGTGAAGCCAGAATCACGCGGCCGTGCGAAGGCCGAGGCCCGGGTGCGACGCCCGGCGGGAAGACCATCCCCGTATCACAAAAACAAACACACACCGCCGCTCCTTTCCGCGTCCGGACAGAGGCCCGCGGGGCGGCCGATTTCCTTCAACTTTCGCCCATCATGATCGCCGAACTTCTCGACCAACCCATCGTCCTTTCGCTCAACCGCGCGTGGCAGGTCATCGGTCATCGCACCGTCAAGCAGGCCCTCGTCGCGCTCAACGGCGGCGACGCCGCCTCGCCGCCCGCGCTCGGTCTCGACATCGAGTATGCGCGTGGCGCGGACGGCGGCTTCGACTTTGAGCGTCCGCTGTCCTTCCGCCCCGTGCCGTGGGACGAGTGGGCGAAGCTGCCGGTGCGCGAGTTCGATCTGTCGATCCGCACGCCACACCAGGCGATCCGCGTGCCGACCGTGATCGTGGCGACGCGTTTCGAGCGTCTGCCGTTGCGCACGCCGCGTCTCACCCGCGCCGCGATTTTCGCGCGCGACGGCGGCGTGTGCCAATACACCGGTGAACGCGTCGGCTGGCGTGGGGGCAACCTCGACCACGTCGTGCCCCGCTCGCGCGGCGGCCGCGACAGTTTCGAGAACCTCGTGTGGGCCAAACGCGAGGTGAACTCCCGCAAGGCCGACCGCCTCCCGCACGAGGCCGGCCTGCGGCTCTTGCGTCGCCCACGCGCGCCGGCCCCGCTGCCGGTCGTCGCCGCGCTGCGCGAGCCGCGCCACCCGGACTGGCGGCATTTCCT
>CBINNW010000105.1:0-18290 GCA_966252115.1 uncultured Akkermansia sp. | reverse complement strand
TCCTCGCCGGCGGCATCGCCCACGATTTCAACAACCTCCTCACCACCATCCTCGGCGGCGTCTCCACCGCCAAGGAAAGCCGCGAGTTCAACCAGCTCGAGGCCGCCGAGCAGGCCTGCCTCGCCGCCAAACAGCTCACCCGCCAGCTCCTCACCTTCGCCAAAGGCGGAGGCGCCTCCGCCGCCCGTCAGGTGGTGGCCCCCGCCGACCTCCTGCAAAACGCCGTCCGCATCGCCGCGGCCGGCAGCGCCGTGGTCGTCAAGGTCGAGACGCCCGACCACCTCCCCCCGGTGGAGATCGACAAGGGCCAGATCCTGCAGGTGGTCCAGAACCTCGTCATCAACGCCATCCAGGCCATGCCCGTGCCGGCCGACGGCCGCGTGACCCTCTCCGCCTACAACATGGCCCTCGCCGAGCGCGAGGTGGACGACCTCCCGCCCGGCGACTACCTGCGCATCGACGTGCAGGACAACGGCGCCGGCATCCCGCCCGACGTCCTGCCCCGCATCTTCGATCCCTTCTTCACCACCAAAAAATCCGGCACCGGCCTCGGCCTCGCCACGGTGGACAGCATCATCCGCCGCCACGGCGGCCGCATCGGCGTGCGCTCCACCGTCGGCGCCGGCACCCTCTTCAGCGTTTTCCTCCCCGTCGCCACCAAGCCGATCCAGGAGGAAGTCCGCCGCGCCCCGACCCTGCGCTTCGGCACCGGCCGCATCCTCCTCATGGACGACGACCCGAAGATCTGCGAGCTCACCGGCGCCATGATCGCCAGCCTCGACTACACCCACGACATCGCCCGCAACGGCGACGAGGCGCTCCAGCTCTACCGCCGCTACCTCGCGGTCAAGCGCCCCTACGACGCCGTCCTGCTCGACCTCACCGTCATCGGCGGCATGGGCGGCGAGGAGTGTTTCAAACGCCTCCGCGAACTCGATCCCGACGTGCGCGCCATCGTGACCAGCGGCTACGACGACGACGACATGGTGCGCCGCTACCTCGGCATGGGCTTCGTCGGCTACATCACCAAACCCTACCGCGTCGGCGACCTCGGCCGGACGCTGAAACAGGTCCTGGCCCGCTGAAAAAACCTCCGCGCCGCGCGGCCCCCATCCCCCTCATCCACCACCCGACGCCCGCCGCCGCCCCACCCGCCCCCGCCCGGCCCGGCCCGCCCGGCCCGCCTTCCCGCTCTTCATTCCCACCCGATGCCACTTCTCGAAGTCTCCGACCTGCGAATCCACTTCCACACCCGCGGAGGCGTTTACCGCGCGGTGGACGGCGTGAGTTTCCACCTCGAGCGCGGCGAGATCCTCGGCATCGTCGGCGAGTCCGGCTCGGGCAAATCCGTCACCTGCCTCTCGCTCCTCGGCCTCATCCCGCGCCCGCCCGGACGCATCGAGGGCGGCAAGGCGCTCTTCGACGGCGTGGACCTCCTCGACGCCCCGCCCGCCCGCCTCCGCGGGATCCGCGGCAAACGCGTCTCCATGATTTTTCAGGACCCGATGACCTCCCTCAATCCCTACCTGCGGATCGAGGACCAGCTCGTCGAGCCCCTGCTCATCCACGAAAACCTGCCCCGCCGCGAGGCCCGCGCCCGCGCCCGCGCCATGCTCGAGGCCGTCGGTATCCCCGATCCGGATACACGGCTGCGCGCCTACCCGCACGAGTTTTCCGGCGGCATGCGCCAGCGCGTCATGATCGCCATGGCCCTCATCACCCGGCCGGACATCCTCATCGCCGACGAGCCCACCACCGCGCTCGACGTCACCGTCCAGGCCCAGATCCTCGAGCTCATCAAAAAACTCCAGCGCGAGTCGGGCATGGCCGTGATCTTCATCACCCACGACCTCGGCATCGTCTCCGGCCTCTGCGACCGCGTGCAGGTCATGTATGCCGGCCGCGTCATGGAGACCGCGCCCACCCGCGAAATCTTCCGCTCGCCGCGCCACCCCTACACCCGCGCCCTGCAACGCTGCGTGCCCTCCCTCCAGCCCCTCGGCCGCCCACTCTTCACCATCCCGGGCATGCCGCCCGATTTGTCCAAACCCGTCACCGAGGCCGAGCTGCTCGCGCGTTTCGAGCCGCCGCCACCCGCGACCGCGCGCGACGCCGCCTCGGCCTCCGCCTCCGCCGCGGACGGCCCCTCGGGCGCCGCCGCCCCGGCCGCCCACGCGCCCCGCGTCGATCTGACCGCGCGCGAGACCATCCTCGAGGTGCGCGGCCTGCACACCCATTTCCCGGCGCGCCGCCGCTCGCTTTTCGGCCCCAAGCCGCCGCCCATCCGCGCGGTGGACGGCGTCAGCCTCGAGGTGAAACGCGGCGAGGTGATCGGGCTCGTCGGCGAATCCGGCAGCGGCAAATCCACCCTCGCCCGCTCGATCATGCGCCTCGCCCCGGTCAGCGCCGGCACCATCCTGCTCGAGGGCAAACCCATCGCCGGCGACACCGGCCTCGGCGGCCCGGGCGGCGACACCACGCTCCGCCGCGATCTCCAGATGGTTTTCCAGGACCCCTTCGCGTCGCTCAACCCGCGCCTCACCGTCCACGCCGCCCTCGCGGAGCCGCTCCGCGTGCATCGGGTGTGCCCCGCCGCCGAGGTGCCGGCGCGCGTGGCGGAGCTGCTGCGCCAGGTCGGCCTGGCCGAGCGCGACCAGATGAAGTATCCGCACGAGTTTTCCGGCGGTCAGCGCCAGCGCATCGCCATCGCCCGCGCGCTCGCCCTGCGGCCCAAGATCATCATCGCCGACGAGCCGGTGTCCGCCCTCGACGTGTCGATCCAGGGGCAGATCATCAACCTGCTCGCCGACCTGGTGCGTCGCCTTGATCTGACCCTGATTTTTATCTCCCACGACCTCTCGGTCGTGAAACACCTCTCGGACCGGGTCGCGGTCATGTATCGCGGCAAACTGGTGGAGTGTGGTCCGACGCTCGAGGTGATGGAGCGCCCCAAACACGACTACACCCGCACCCTCCTCGCCGCCGTTCCGCGCATCGAGCACGCGGCGGCGGCCTGAGCCTGGTGACGCGCCCCCCCGGCAATCCGAGGCGTCAAAACGTGAAAGCGTAACCGCTAAATTCCGCCAACCGACGCTAAACCAATCCGTCGATCCTTCGATTTTATCCACCCGATCAGCTCGCCCGATAGGCGGCCCAACCGCCGGGGCTGCCGCCGGATTCAGGATTAGCGTGATTTAGCGTCGATTAGCGGTCCCGGTCCCTACCACGGTCTTCGGCTCCTCGGGTTTTCGGCCTCAGCGCGGATCCAGCACGCTGGCCTGCGAGACCTTGCCGGCCGCCGGCGAGCTCAGCTGCGTCGCCTTGCCGTTCTCCGTATCCAGAATCCAAAGACTGCTCGCGCCCGCCGTGCGCGAGGTGAAGACGAGGTGGCGCCCGTCGGCCAGCCAGCTCGGCTCGATCGCGTCCGCCGCCTGCTTCGACACGAGCTTGGCCACGCCCGCACCGAGGTCGTGCATCGCGATCTGGAAGCCCTTCCCGCTGCGCACCGTGAAGGCGATCTTCGTGGGCTCCGCGCGGCTCCAGTCCGGCTCCGCGCAGTAGCCGCTGATCCGCGTCGGCAGACGCCGCGCCTGGCCGCCCGCCGCCGGCATCATGTAGAGCTGAGGCCCGCCCGCCGAGTCCGACACGAAGACCAGTTGCGATCCGTCCGGCGACCAGCACGGCGAGGCCTCGACCGCGGTCGTGCGGGTCTTGCGCGTGACCTGTCGCCCCTGCGCGTTGCAGACATACACCTCGGGATTGCCCTCGCCGGTGAGGATCATGGCCACGTTTTTGCCGTCGGGGCTGAAACGCGCGCCCATGTTGGTGCCGCGGAAACTCACGAAGGTCGTCCGCTGCATCGTGGCGAGATCGAGCTGGAAGATGTCGGGAAAACCCGTGCGAAAGTAGCTCGTGTAGAGAAGTTTTTGCCCGTCCGGCGACCAGCGCGGGGTCATGGCCAGCGCCTTGTCGTTGGTGATCTGGCGCACCTCGCCCAGGAAAAGATCGCCCACATAGACCTCGGGTTTGCCGCCACGCTCGCTGATGAAGGCCAGCTTCGAGGCGAAAAAGCCGGGCTTGTTGCTCATCGCCCGCACCGCGAGATCGGCGGCCCGCAGCAGGGCGTTGCGCTGCGAGCTGCCGGTGACGCTCTGGTTGAGGACCGGGGCGCCCGCCGCGCGGGTGACGCTGACCTGCACCTGGTTGGCGGAGGCGCCGGGCGCGAAGGCCACCTTGTAGGCGTAGCCCTGCGCTTGGCGGCGGAAGGCGCCGTGGGCGTTGAATGCCTGGTTGGCCAGCGTATCGAGCTCCTTGGTCGCCCCCGTCACGAGGATGGGCGTGTTGCGCAGGTCCGTGGGAATCTCGACCGTGTCCACGTCGCGCGCCTGCGCGGCGCTCGGCGTCACCAAGGCGAGAAAAGAGAGGACGGAGAGAGTCGCGGAGAGCGATTTGAACAGAAGGGAAAAGCGGGTGAACATGGAGGGAGAGACGGGGAAATTGGAAGCGACGTTGACGCCCCTTCTATTTACCCCGCCACTCGGCCCCTCAACGCCAATCCCGCCAGCCACCATTTTTATTACGCCGTGACACCCGACGCCCTCAAGGAACACCTCAAGCAGGTAAAATATCCCGGTTTCAGCCGCGACATCGTGTCGTTCGGCCTGGTCAAATCGGCCGCCTTGATCGACGGCACCGCCCGGGTCGCCCTCGCCATCACCACCGCCGACCCCAAGGTCCCCACGCACCTCAAACGCGAGGTCGAGGCCTGCCTGCGCGCCATCCCGATGGTGAAGGACGTGGTCATCGACATCGCCGTCACCACGCCCAAGGTCGCCGCCGCCGGCAACCTCGGCGGAAACGCGTCCGCGCCCAAGACCATCAAACACGCCGTCGCCATCGCCTCGGGCAAGGGCGGCGTGGGCAAGTCCACCTTCTCGGTCAACCTCGCCGTCGCCGCCGCCGCCCACCTCGCCTCGCTCGGCCGCCCCGGCCGCGTCGGCCTCATGGATTGCGACATCTACGGCCCCTCCGTGCCGCTCATGATCGGCCTGCACGGCGAGCGCCCCAACATCGCAGGCGAGGGCGAAACCTCGCGCCTCATCCCGCTGCAAGCCCACGGCGTGAAGGTCATGAGCATGGGTTTCCTGGTGGACGACAACACCCCCGTCGTCTGGCGCGGCCCCATGATCATGAAAACCGTGCAGCAGTTCGTGCAAAACGTGGAATGGGGTCCCCTCGACCTGCTCCTCGTCGATCTGCCGCCCGGCACCGGCGACGCCCAGCTGAGCCTCGTGCAAACGCTTCCGCTCGACGGCGCCGTGCTCGTCACCACGCCCCAGCCGGCCGCCACCCAGGTCGCGCGCAAGGGCGGCCTCATGTTCCAGAAGGTCAACGTCCCCCTGCTCGGCGTGGTGGAAAACATGAGCTGGTTCACCGACCCCGCCGGCCTGCGCCACGCGCTCTTCGGCGAGGGCGGCGGCCAGTTGACCGCCGACAGCCTCGGCACCGTCCTGCTCGGCCAGGTGCCGCTCATCCCCGAGGTCCGCGCCGCCGGAGACGCCGGCGCCCCCCTCGTCGCCACCGAGCCCCTGGGCGAGGCCGCCAACCACTTCACCGCCATCGCGGTCGAGCTCCTCGCCCGACTGGAGAAAAAACAGCCGTCCTCGCAGCCGCCGCCGGTGGTCTGAATCGGATCCGCGCCGTCCCGCCCGCCCGCTTCGACAAGGATCCGCCCGGGCGTCCCGACGACGGACGCCCGCCGATCTCCGGCTCGCCCCCTCTTCGTGCCCTCCGTGACCTCCGTGGTTCAAAATCCGGCCCTCCGGCCGCCGTCCCCCGCGGCCACGGCCGAACCGAAGACCCTCGTCGCCCTCTCCGGCGGGGTGGACAGCTCCGTCGCCGCCCTGCTCCTGCGCGACGCCGGCGTGCCCGTCGAGGCCGCCTACATGAAAAACTGGATCAACGAGGACAACATCATCGGCGAGTGTCCCTGGGAGCAGGACATCGCCGACGCCCGCCGGGTGGCGGAGCAGCTCGGCATCCCCTTCCGCGTCGTCAACCTCATGGAGGAGTATCGCGAGAAGGTGGTCTCGTATCTGCTCGATGAATACACCCGCGGCCTCACGCCGAATCCCGACGTGATGTGCAACCGCGAGATCAAGTTTGGCGTGCTCCGTCGCTGGGCGCTCGATCACGGTTTCGGCGCCGTCGCCACCGGCCACTACGCCCGCCGCGTCGCCCTCGCCCCCCCAAAAGTAGCGGGAGCTTCCAGCTCCCGTGCCTCCGTCCCCCCCGCCGACTTCGCCCTCCTGGAGGGCGCCGACCCCAACAAGGACCAGTCCTACTTCCTCGCCATGCTCTCGCAGGAGCAGCTCCGCGACGCGCGTTTCCCGGTGGGCGACCTGCTCAAGCCCGAGCTCCGCGAGCTCGCCCGCCGCGCCGGCCTCGCCACCGCCGAGAAAAAGGACAGCCAGGGCATCTGCTTCATCGGCCAGGTGAAGATGGCCGACTTCCTCCGCGCCTACGTGCCCGACGCCCCCGGCCCCATCGTGCGCGCGACCGACGGCCGCGTGCTTGGAGAACACCGCGGCCTCCACTTTTTCACCCTTGGCCAGCGCAAAGGCATCGGCGTGCCCAGCAACACCGACGGCAAGGCCTACGTCGTGGTCGGCAAACGGGCGGCCGACCGCGCCCTGCTCGTGGCTTTCGACGGTGGCGACGCGCCCGGCCTGTTCACCCGCCGGGCGATCGTCCGCTCGCTGCGCTGGAACACCCCCACCCCGCCCACGCCGGCCGACGGTCCGCTCGCGTTGGAGGGACGCGTGCGTTACCGCGATCCCCGCGTGCCGCTGCGTTTCGAGATGCTCGACGCCGACACCGCGCGCCTGGAATTTTCCGAGGCCCAGCGAGGCCTCGCCGCCGGCCAGGTTTTCGCGCTGCACGACGGCCCCCGCCTCCTCGGCGGCGGCATCTTCGACACCGATCCCACCGCCGCCGCATAGCCCCGGGCTCGGGGGGAAGTAGAGGGCGGAAGTGGAGAGAAGGCGGAAGTCTCAGGTCCCAGGTCAAAAGTCCCAAGGTCGCCAGCGGCTCCGCGGCGCGGAGCCAGACACACACCGGCTGGCCCGCCCCGGCGGGCCGGTGACGACCTTCAGACCTTGGACCTTCAGACCTGCGACGCCCCCCCGAGCCCCCGCGCCCGATGCGCGGGTGTCGTTCCGCCGCTCTGCCGCTCCGGCCTTCCGTGATTTTCCGCGTGTTCCGTGGGCAATTTCAAACCCGCCGCGGGGACAGCCAGGCAGATCGCACGATCAGCCAGAAAACCGCCCACCAAAACCCATAGGCGACTTCCGCATAGTTTCCCCAGCTCCAAGCGTAAGGCATGTTCAAGAAGACGCTCGTTGCGAAAAACAGACAAAGCCCCGTCACCGCCACGCTCTTGCTTCGTCGAGAGGCATCCCAGGCCAGAAATCGATAAGGCGGCGCGTGCCCGAGGAACAAAATGGTCAACGCCACACAGAAACAAGGCGCCCAGAGCATCCACCCTATAAGTTCTCCCGCGATGGGAATGGCTATGCTGTCCGCCTCCGGCGGATATGCTCCCCGATCCGCCATCCAATGGTAATATCGATAGGAGAGCGGAGGATAAATCGCCACCGTCGCGTAACAAAAAGCCGCCGTCAGTTGCTGACGCGCCAGGCGCCCCACGGTGCGTGCGAACCGCGCCATCGTCCCTTCCGCCGAGCCAACGGCATTTGTTTCGGTTTTTACCACGGAGAACACGGAGCGCCACGGAGGAGACACGTCCGAGGTGACGCTTCGCCCGCGCTCCCGGATACACGGTTTGCGGATCGACGATGAGGTGGAGAACTGAAGGAGCGCAGCCGCCTGCCGGGCTTGATATTTTTGAGGCGGCGGAAGAGAGCCGAGCAGGTGAGCGGTTTTGCGTGTCGGGCAGGGGGCGAACCGCAGCCGCGGGGCGGGCGAACCGCGGTCGCTCGGGCGGGGACGGGGCGATCACCGCGCATCCTTCGCGGCGCGCCCGGCGGCCCCCGCCCCACCGCAGGTTTCAGTCCGCCCCGTGGCCGGTATCAGCCGGCCAGCTCGCGCTGGGCGACGAAGACCTCGCGCAAGGCCAGGCTGAGGCTGTCCTGCACCGCCTGGAGTTTTTGGTAGCGGGCGTGGGCTTTTTTGTCGGGCTTGCAGCGGGTCTTCTCGTCCACCGCCACGACCGCCTTGGTGAAGTCCGAGAGTTTCGCCTTCTTGCCCTCGCTCAGGGCCACGCACCACGCCGCCTGGAGGGCGCCGCCGAGCGCCGCGCCCTCGTCCTCGACCATGGCCACCACCGGCACGCCGAAAATGTCGGCCATGATCTGGCGCCACACCGCCGACTTGGCGCCGCCGCCCGTGACGCGGATCTCCTTCGCCTTCACGCCTAGGGTCGCCAGTCGGCGCAGACCGAAGTTCATGCCCATCGTCACGCCCTCCATCGCCGCGCGGGCGAGGTGGGCGGCGTCCATGGTCTTGGCCGTGAGCCCGAGCGCCACGCCGGAGCCGGCCGGCACGTTGGGGGTGCGTTCACCGGCCAGATAGGGCAGCAGCACCAAACCGTCCGCGCCCGGCGGCACGGTTTTGACCGCCTCGGCGAGCTGCTCGTGGTCGAGCGAGAAAAGTTTCCGCACCTGCTCGGTGACGGTCGTCACGTTCATCGTGCAAAGCAGGGGCAGCCAGCCGCCGGTCGAGGAGCAGAAACCGGCGATCTCGCCCGCCGGATCCACCACCGGCTCGTCGGCGTGCGCGTAGATCGTGCCGCTCGTGCCGAAGCTCGCGCTGATCACGCTCGGGCTCGTGTTGCCCGTGCCGATCGCGCCCATCATGTTGTCGCCGCCGCCGGCCGAGACCACGACGCCCTCGGGCAGGCCCAGCTTGGCCGCGAGCTCCGACCGCACCACGCCCGGCGACTCGTGCGAGCCGGACAGGGGCGGCAACCACTCCGCGAGTTTCGGATCGACCGCCTGGATCGCGGCCTTCGACCACGCGCGCTTGCGCACGTCGAGCAGCGCGGTGCCGGAGGCGTCGCCAAACTCCATGAAGTAGTTCCCGGTGAGATGAAAATTCAGGTAATCGTGCGGCAGCAGCACGTGGCGCAGACGCCGGTAGTTGGCCGGCTCGTGGCGCTTCAGCCAGAGGATCTTCGGCGCGGTGAAGCCGGGCAGGATCAGACTGCCGGTGTGGCGGAGCGCGCCGCGCTCGCCGCCGAGTTTTTTGGTGATGAGCGCGCATTCGGCGACCGTGGAGGTGTCGCACCAAAGTTTGGCCGGGCGGATCACCTGTCCCTTCACGTCCAGCGGCACGAAGCCGTGCTGCTGACCGGACACGCCGATGCCGCGAATCTCCGCCGCGCGCTCGGCGCCGATCTGCGCCACCACCTCGGAAATCGTTTTCTCCAAGGCGCCCACCCACTCCGCCGGGTGCTGCTCCATGTGCCCGGCCGGCAGACCGGCGATCAACGAGTGCGGAGCGCGCGCCTCGGCGATGACCTTCTTGGCCGCGAGGTCGAGGACGACCGCTTTGGTGGACTGGGTGCCGGAATCGATGCCGATGAAAAGGGCCATGGGAAACGGGATGGAGTTGCACGGTTTATCCGCCTCAAAAGCCATTGATGCGAGCCGAATCCGTGGCCGTCGGACCTCGTGTTGTTGCACACAAGGACGCCGTCGTTTCGGGCCCCAAAAAAGCCCGCGCGGTCGGAACCGGCGCGGGCGAAGAGGGCGAGGGCTTGGTGGCGGGAGGGCGGATGGGAGAGGGCCGCGGACGGCTCGCCGCCCGCGTCATCCGACCACCCGCGCCTCCCTGCTCAATTGGCGGCGTCGGAGGCCGCGTCCTGAATGTTCTCGCCGGCGTTTTCCAAGTCCTGGCCGGCGCCCTCCATGGTGCGACAGCCGGTGAAGGCCGAAACGAGGAGAAGCAACGCGACACAGACCGGGAGCTTGGAGGTGAGGATGGATGTGGTTTTCATGCGGCCGGGGTTTCCACACCGACTGTGCCACCGGACAGTTCTGAATCCGCATAATATAGGAGAATAGTAACTTAGGAAACTAATCCGGCTTGATCGCCGGATTCCCACCTGTGCAAACTGCACGCCCACGCGGAGACGACGTTGCAACTTGCTCGTGTCCTGTGCCGAACACGCCGGGCGTCCCGCGCCCGCGGGACCGACGCCGAGGAAGGGGAACGAACCGGGCTCCGATTCCGCATTCGCCGCCGCTTTACGTTTGCCAGTCCTCGCGCCGAGGCGCGCCATCTGCGTAAAACTCACTCTGCCCCCTGCGCAGACTCCCGCACCCGATCTCCGCCACAGCTCCGGCCCCGCCCCGTCCGCGCCGCCCCCCCCGCGCCCGCCACCATGCCATCGCCTTCCGCCCCCGCTATCCTGCCGCTCTGCGTGGGTCTCGCCCTTGGCGCCACCGCCACCTGGACCGCCCGCCATTTCCTCACCGACCGCGCCGCGCCCGCCGTCGCCGACGCCACCGGCGCGGCGTCGGTATCCGCCCGGCCGGCCACCGACGCCACCACGCCGCCCCTCGTCGTCCCTCCCCGGCTCGATGCCGCCGAAGCCGACGCCGCCCTCGCCGCCTACCTCGCGCTCCCCGCGCTCGACCGGGGCGCGCCGGAGGCCGATGTCGCCGAGCGCGCCACGCGCCTGCGCGCCCTCCTGACCGTTCTTCCGACCGCCCGTTTCGAGCCCTTCCTCACCGCTCTCGCCGCGCGCACCGGCGGCGCCGAGGCGCGTCTCCGCCGCATCGCCTTTGCCGCTTGGCTGGAGCTCGACGCCCCCGCGGCGGCCCGCTGGATGATCGCGCTCCAGCCCGGCCCCGGCCTCGACGCCAAAACCCGCCAAGGTCTCGCCACCGACGCCGCCCTCGCCTGGGCCGACGCCGCCTTCGACGACGCCTACGCCTGGGCCGGCGCCCTCCCCGACACCGCGCTCGGCGACACCCTCGCCCGCGCCCTGCTCGGCCGCCTCGCCGACACCGACCCGCGGCGCGCCCTCGCCCTCGCCGAGGCCCGCGGCGGCGAGTTCCTCACCGCCGCGCGCACGGACCTGCTCCGCGTCTGGGCGAAACACGATCCGGCCAGCGCCGTCCGCACGCTCGGCGCGGCGGTTTTCAAGCCCGGCATCAACAGCAACAATTGGGAACTCACCAACGCGCTCGCCGCGTGGAACGCCACCGATCCCCGGGCCGCCTTCGACTGGATCTTCGCCCTGCCCGCCGACGAACCCCGCACGATCCGCGAGCTCGTCCGCCGCTCCGCCGACCTCGCCATCGCCAAGGGCGATCCGCGCCCGATCGCCGACCTGCTCCTCGGCCACCCCGACATCCCCGAACGCACCCGCGTGGTCGGCAGCTTTTTGCAGGACTGGGCCGCTTCCTCGCCCGAAGCCGCGCTCGCCTGGCTGGACTCCGTCCCCGACGGCTCCCGGCGCGCCGACCTGCTCGCCGCCGCGCTCGGCACCTGGAATCGGGAAAACCCGGAAAAAAATCTCCCGCTCGCCCTGCATCTCCCGCCCGGCGCCGCGCGCGATCACGAGCTGCGCGAGATCCTCGAGCGCTGGCAGTCGGCCAACGCCGAGGCCGCCGCCGCGTGGGTCGAGCGCATGCGCCCCGATCCCTCCTTCGCCGCGGTGGTCGCCGACTACGACACCATCACCCTCGGCACCCTCGCCGCCATCGACCCCGCCGCCGCGCTCGGCCGTTGGCAGGCGCTCCCCGACGGCCCCGCCAAAACCGCCGCCTCCGCCAAACTCGCCCAAAGCTGGTCCGCGACCGATCCCGCCGCCGCCGTCCGCTGGTTTTTGGAAAACACCCCGCTGCCCTCGTCCCAAACTCTCGCCAACAGCTTCAATCAACCCGAACCCTAC
Source organism: uncultured Akkermansia sp. (assembly GCA_966252115.1). Classification (GTDB taxonomy): domain Bacteria; phylum Verrucomicrobiota; class Verrucomicrobiia; order Opitutales; family Opitutaceae; genus IMCC26134_A. Next base: position 6,367 of record CBINNW010000105.1, on the reverse strand, counting down.
CGCAGCCTCTTCGCCAACTGGGGCCACCGCGACCCCGCCGGCTTTGTCCGCTGGGCCGGCACCGAGGCGCCGCCCGAGCTCCGAAGCGGCGCGCTGTTGGCCTTGCTCGCAAAACCCCTCCACGAGGACACCGAGCACCTCGACCCCGCCCTCGGTGCCGAGCTGGTCGCCGCCCTTCCCGACCGCCAATTGGCAAACAGCACCCTCTTTATCCACCTCCAGCGCTGGCTTCGGGACGATCCCGAGCCGGCCCGCGCCTGGCTCGACAGCCACGACGTGCTGAGCCCCGAGCAGGCCGCCCGCCTGCTCAGCCTCGCCGGCCTCGCCCAACCCTGAGCCGGCCGGCTCCCGTCCCCACATGTCCGCCACCACCACCACGTCCGCGCTCCGCCTCCTCCTCGGCGCGGGCCTCGGAGCCGGCGCCACCTGGCTTCTGTTTCCCGCCCCCGCCCCCGCGATAGCGCCCGCGTCGCCGCCCCTCGCGACCGCCGCCGCATCGAGCGCCGGCCCCGCCTCGCAAGCGTCCTTCGTCCTCCCCGCCTGGTCGTGGCGCGATTCCGCCACGCCTCCCGTGCTCACCGAATCCGCGGCCGCCCGCGCCATCGCCGCCTGGCTCGCCTGGCCCGAGGCACCCTCACCGGAAGAAACCGCCGCCCATCGCGCCGCCCGCGCCGAGGCCCTGCGCGCCTTGCTCGTGCGCCTGCCGGACGGCAGCCTCCCCGCCCTGGCCGATGCCATCCAGAGCCTCCCCGCCGCCGAGCGCGACCCGCTGCGCCGCGTCGCCTTTGACGCGTGGACCGAGCGCGACCCCGCCGCGGCCACGCTCTGGGCCGCGTCGGAAAAAAGCCTCCGTCCCCTCGCCAAATCCGCCATCCGCGCCTGGGCCGCCCGCGACGTCATGGCCGCCCTCGCGTGGGCCACCGCCCTGCCCGATTCCGAACTCGCGCAAGACCTCTCCACCACCGCCGCCGACAAGATCACGCCCGAGCAGTTGCCCCGCGCGCTCGCCCTGCTGGAGACGCTCGATCCGACCCTGCGCGCCGCCGTTTTCGAGGCCATGTTCACCCCGCTCGCCCGATCCGATCCCGCCGCCGCCGTCCGCGCCTTCGGCCCCCGGCTGTGGCAAAACGCCGGCGAGGGCTGGCCCCTGCAAAGCGCCCTGCGCGACTGGGCCAAAACCGATCTTCCCGGCGCCCTCGCCTGGCTTCGCGCCCAACCCCGCCTCCACGACGACCGCATCCCGCAGTTCGTCATGAGCCTCACCTTCCACAGCACGCCCGAAACCCGCGCCGCGCTCGCCTCCGCCGTGCGCGACGATCCGGCGTTCCCGCGACAGCAGGCCGCCCTCGCCTCGATCTTCCGCCAGTGGTCGAGCGACGACCCCGACGCCGCCCTCGCCTGGCTCGATACCGTCCAGGACCGCCACCTGCGCAACACCCTCCTCGACCGCGCCACCCGCGGCTACGACCCCGACCACCCCGAAAAAAATCTGCCGCTTCTCCTCGCCCGCCCCGACAGCCCCGCTCGCACCCAAAGCCTGGGACAAATCCTCGGCGCCTGGGCCAAAAAATCGCCCTCCGCCGCCCTCGCCTGGATGAACGCCCAGACCGCCCCCGCCGTCGCCGCCGCCGCTCCCCAGGTCCATGCCGCCATCCTCGGCACCATCGCCCGCGACGAACCCCAAACCGCCCTCGCCGAGTGGGCCGCGCTCCAGGACCCCCGCGCCCGCGCCGCGGCCCTGGGCCCCATCGCCGAAGGCTGGGGCCAAACCGATCCCAAGGCAGCCCTCGCCTGGGTCACCGAGCAAAGCGCGCAAATCAACGGCACCCTCGCCGGATGGCAGCCCAAGCTCCTCGCCGCCTGGGCCCGGACCGAGCCGCTGGCCGCCCTGCGCTGGGCCGAGGATCAACCGCGGGAAAACCAGCGCCTCGGCTACCTCCGCACCCTGGCCGGGGCCCACGATCAACGCGAATCTCGCGTCGCCACCGCCGATCTCTACGCCCAAATCCGTGAGCCCGAACTCCGCGCCCGGATCGTGACCGAGCACCTCCGCGAGTGGCTGACCAAAGACCGCCCCACCGCCACCACCTGGCTCGAATCAAACGACATTCTCACCCCCGCCCAAGCCGCCGCCCTGCTCGCCACTCCCTAACCCGCCCCTCCGCCCCGCGCCCGCCCACGATGCCACCCGCACCCGCCCCCTCCCGATCCCCGTCCACCACCCGCGCGCCCGCGCTCCTCCCCCTCTGCGCCGGCCTCGTCCTCGGCGCCGCCGCCGCCTGGACCGTCCGGCATTTCACCGCCCCACCCTCGTCCGCACCGCTCGCCGCCGGCACCACCGGGGCGCCCGTCTCCGCACATCCCGAGCTCCCCGCCGCCGGCGCATCTCCCGCCGCCCGACCCGTCGTCGATGCGCGCCTCGTGCTCCCGGCCCTGCTCGAAGACACCGAGGCCGACGCCGCCCTGGCCGACTACCTCGCCCAGCCGGCGCTGCCCGACGACGCCCCCGCCGCCGACATCCAAGCCCGCACCGTCCGCCTCAACGCCCTCCTCACGCTCCTGCCGACCGGCCACTTCGAAAAACTCTTCGCCACCCTCGCCACCCGCGTCGGCAACGCCGAGGCCCAGCTTCGCCGCACCGCCTTCGCCGTCTGGATCGAGCGCGACGCCCCCGCCGCCGCCCGCTGGGCCCTCTCCATCGTGCCCGGCGAAGCCATCAACAAAGGCGCCCGCGAGCGCTACCTCCGCCAAGCCGCCCTCGCCTGGTCGCGCACCGATTTCGCCGCCGCCCTCGCCTGGTCCGAGGCGCTCCCGGAACCGGAACTCGTCCGCGGCCTGCGCGCCGACCTGCTCGGCCGCCTCGCCGCCACCGATCCCGCCCGCGCCCTCGCCCTCATCGATCCCGCCGACGAGGAATCCGCCGACGCCGCCCGTCGCCAGATTTTCCAGGTCTGGGCGGAGCGCGACCCCGCCGCCGCCCTGCGCAGCCTCGGCCCCGTCCTGCTCGGCGAGCAGCAAAGGGAAAGCTGGCGGGTCACCCAGGCCCTCTCCAAATGGATCGCGCGCGATCCCGACGCCGCCATCGACTGGGCCGTCGCCCAGCCGGCCCCCGACGGCGAGGCCTACCGTTCCCTCATCAATCAAGTCGGCTGGCAGCTCGCCGAAGACCCCGACGCCGTCCGCCCCTTTCTGGATGCGCTCGCCAAACGCGACGACATCCCCGGCCGATCCCAAGCCTATCAAAACGTATTCGGTAACTGGATGCGCAAGGACTCGGCCAAAGCGCTCGACTGGCTCGCGACCGTGCCCGACGCCGCCCTGCGCACCGACCTCGTCGAGCGCGGGCTCGGCTACATACCGCAGGAGAAGCCCGACGAATTCGTCGCCTTGCTGCGAGAGCTGCCCACCGCCTCCGCCCGCGAACAACAGCTCGCCAACCGCCTTTCCCAGTGGGCCAAACAGGACCCCGACGCCGCCCTCGCCTGGATCGAGAAAAACGCCGAACTGCCCGAGATGGCCGCCGCCTCCCGACAGGTCGAGAGCACCCTCATCGCCAGCCTCGCCGCCACCGACGCGCAAGCCGCCATCGCGCGCTGGCAGGCCCTCCCCGCCGACGCCGACCGCGCCGGCGCCGCCCGTCAGATCGCCCAAGCCTGGGCCAAGACCGATCCCGCCGCCGCCACCCGCTGGGTTTTCGAGCAGACCGTCGCCTCGGACAAACAAAGCCCCAACGCCTTCGGCAACATGCACCAGCTCCTCGGCACCGCCGCCAACTGGGCCCGCACCGATCCGCTCGCCTATGTCGATTGGGCTCAGTCCCTGCCCGACGAGAACCAACGCAACGTCGCCCTCAACGCCATCGGTCAGGAGCACTACTGGGGGCCCGACGGCTACGAAAATCGCGCCGACCCGCCGCCCCGCGCCACCTATGCCGAGCAGCTCGCGCGCATACCCGACGAGGGCCTGCGCGAGCGCACCCTCTCCAACCACCTCCGCACCTGGATGCGCTCCGACCTTCAGGCCGCCCGCGCCTGGATCGAGACCACCGACGCCCTCAGTCCCGAGGCCGCCGCCCGCCTCCTCACCCAAGCCGGCGTCAACTACTGACCCGCCCAAACCCCGCCAGCGCCGCCCCACGCCAACCCAACGCCGACACCGCACCACGCGTCCTTGGACATTGGTCATTCGTCATTGGTCATTCGTCATTCGTCATCGGTCATTCCTCCAGCCCCCCGCCCTGCCCGCCCCCGCTCCGTCCCACCATGCTCTCCCCCCGTCCTCTTTTCGCCGTCGGCCTCGCTCTCGGCGGCGCCGCCACCTGGCTGGCCCTTTCCCCCGGCGCCTCCGATCCCGCCGGCGGCGGCGGCTCGGGCGACTCCGCCTCCGCCACATCCCTCGCGCGCGGCCCGGTCGTCGTTCCCGCCTGGGCTTGGCGCGACTCCGCCACGCCCCCGCCGCTCGCGCCCGACATCGCCGGCGCCGCCATCGTGGCCTGGGCCGATCTGCGCTCGCCCGACGGCTCTCCCGCGGACTACGCCACCCGCGTATCCCACCTGCGGGCCCTGCTCGTGCGCCTGCCCGCGGACGCGTTCCCCCGTCTGCTCGACACCCTCTCCCGCACCGACACCGAGGACGACCGCACCCTGCGTCGCCTCGCCTTTGACGCCTGGACCACGCAGGACGCCCCCGCCGCCGCCCGCTGGGCCGTCGGCCACTGGAAAAAATCGCGCGAGCTCGCCCACGGCGCCGTCTCCATCTGGGCATCCCAGGACGCCCTCGCCGCCGCCACCTGGGCCTGCGCGCTCCCCGACGACGAGGTCGCCCGCGGACTCGCCCCGATCGCCCTCGCCGCGCTGGCCGAAAAAGACTCCGCCCGCGCCCTCGCCCTCGCCGGCTCCCGCGACCCCGCCTTTCGCGAAGCCGTTCTCCAGGCGATCCTCGCCCCCCTCGCCAAGGCCGATCCCGCCGGCACCGTGCGCGCCTATGCGCCCGAACTCTGGAAAAACGGCCGGGGCTTCTGGGCCATGCGCGAAACCATCGAGGCGTGGATGAAAAAGGACGCCCCGGCCGCCCTCGCCTGGCTCGTCGCGCAGCCCCGCGGCAACAACCACGAGTTGTCCAACTGGTTCCAGAACCTCGGCGGCGACTCGCCGGAAATGCGGCGCACGCTGGCCGACGCCATCGTCTCCGCCTCCGGCATGAACAACCGCGCCGCCGCCATGCAAGGGATCTTGTTTTCGTGGGGAGCCAACCAGCCCGACGAGGCCATCGCCTGGCTCAACGGCCTCCAGGACCAGGATCTCCGCGTCACCCTGCTCGAACGCGCCGCCAACAGCTACTACACCTACGAGCCGCAGAAATCGCTCCCCCTCGCGCTCATCATGCCGGAGGGTGAAAAACGCAGCGAGCGCCTGTCCCAGTTGCTCGGCGCCTGGGCCAAGGTGGACTCCGCCGCCGCCCTCGAATGGCTCGCCGCCAACGGCGACCAGCCCGGCGTCGCCGCGGCCGGCACCGCGGTGCAGGGCGCGCTCCTCGCCGACATCGCCCGTTCCGAGCCCCAGACCGCCATCGCCGAGTGGCAGACCATCACCGACCCCAAGACCAAACTCGCCACCCTCGACGCCCTCGCGACCGCCTGGGGCCAGACCGATCCCGCCGCCGCGCTCAAGTGGGCCTTCGACCAGCAGGCCACCCTCGGCCAACGCAGTTCCGGCGCCTACAGCGGACTCATCTCGCAATGGGCCCGCACCGAGCCGGAAGCCGCCCTTCGCTGGGTCGAGGACTGGAGCGCGTCGCAGCCCGAAAACCAACGCCACTACACCTCGTATTACCTTCAGGCCCTGGCCGGCACCTGGAGCGACAAGGCCCCCCGCGAGCAGACCGCCAACCTCTACACCAAGATCAAGGACGACAAACTCCGCGCCGAGACCCTCCGCAACCATGTCGGCGAGTGGTTGACCAAGGACCCCGCCGGCGCCCGCGCCTGGCTCGAGTCCAGCAAGGCCCTCCCCGCCGACGAGGTCGCCCGCCTCCTCGCCGCGCAACGCTGACGCCCGCCGAGATCGGCGGCGGCGCCCACGAGTGGGAGACGGGCAACGTCATCGTCGAGCTCTTCCCCCAGCGTAAGCTCGACCCGGCCGACTACCCGGCGGTGCTGGTCAACCGCCACGCGCCCTTCACCCGGGGCAAAAACGTCGCCAAGGCGGTCGAGGTCGCCGTCGCCACCGAGTGCATCGCGCACATGGCGCTGATGTCGCTCCAGCTCGAGCCCCGCCTGCCCGAGATCGAGACGGAGCTCATCAACAAACACTTTAAACCCGGATTCCGCGATTGAGCATCAAACGGTGAGGTTATCGTAGGGGGAGTG
>CBINNW010000104.1:0-18833 GCA_966252115.1 uncultured Akkermansia sp. | reverse complement strand
CTCGTCACGGTCAACGACTACCTCGCCCGCCGCGACTCCGAGTGGATGGGCTACCTCTACCGCTTCCTCGGCCTCACCGTCGGCTGCATCCAACAACAGATGCCGCCCGACCTGCGCCGCCAGATGTATGGCTGCGACATCACCTACGGCACCGCGTCCGAGTTCGGCTTCGACTACCTGCGCGACAACGGCATGGCCACGCGCAAGGAAGACCAGGTCCAACGCGATCACTGGTTCTGCATCGTGGACGAGATCGACTCCATCCTCGTGGACGAGGCCCGCACCCCGCTCATCATTTCCGGCCCCGCCCCCATCGAGCGCGAACAGCCCTACACCCGCCTGCAACCCGAGGTCGCCCGCCTCGTCGGCGAGCAGACCCGCCTCTGCAACCGCTTCATCGCCGACGCCCAAGCCCTCATCAAAAAAGGCGAGCTCACCCCCGACGAGCGCCACGAGGCCGCGCGCCGCATGCTCCAGGTGAAAATCGGCCATCCGCAGAACAAACAACTGCGCGCGCTGATGGAGACCCCCGAGTGGCGCAAGCTGCTCGACAAGACCGAGGTCGAATACAACTCCGACTTCCAGAAAAAGGAGCTCTACGCCCTCAAGGAGGAGCTCTTCTACTCCATCGACGAACGTCAGCACCAGGCCGACCTCAGCGAGAAGGGCCGCCTCCTCCTGCGTCCGCAAAACCCGGACGCGTTCACCCTGCCCGACCTCGCCACCACCTTCAGCGACATCGAGCGCGCCACCGACACCACCCCCGAGCAAAAAGAGGCCCAGCGCGCCTCCGCCCAGGAGCAGTTCTCCCAAATCTCCGAGGAGATCCACGCCATCTCCCAGCTCCTCCGCGCCTACTCGCTCTACGAACGCGACGTCCAATACGTCGTCGCCGAGGGCAAGGTCATGATCGTCGATGAAAACACCGGCCGCGTCATGCCCGGTCGCCGCTGGTCCGACGGCCTCCACCAGGCCGTCGAGGCCAAGGAGGGCGTGACCATCGAGCGCGAGACCCGCACCTACGCGACGATCACCATCCAGAACTATTTCCGCATGTATGAGAAACTCGCCGGCATGACCGGCACGGCCGAGACCGAGGCCGCCGAGTTTCACGACATCTACAAGCTCTCGGTGCAGGTCATCCCGACCAACAAGCCCTGCATCCGCATCGACAAGAACGACTCCATCTTCAAGACCCGCCGCGACAAATACAACGCGGTGCTCAAGGAGATCGTCGAGGCCAACAAAAAGGGCCAGCCCGTCCTCGTCGGCACCGTCTCCGTCGAGCAGTCCGAGGTGCTCTCCCGCATGCTCAAGCGTAGTGGAATCGTGCATACGGTCCTCAACGCCAAGCTGCACCAGCAGGAGGCCGAGATCGTCGCCCGCGCCGGCCAGCGCGCCGCCGTGACCATCGCCACCAACATGGCCGGCCGCGGCACCGACATCAAACTCGGCGAGGGCGTGCGCGAACTCGGCGGCCTCTACGTCATCGGCACCGAGCGCCACCAGAGCCGCCGCGTCGATCGCCAGCTCCGCGGCCGCTGCTCGCGCCAGGGCGACCCGGGCCTCACCAAGTTCTTCCTCTCCCTCGAGGACGAGCTCATGCGCCTCTTCCTCCAGGGCAACCTCGCCTCCCGCATGATGGAGGGCTCGATGAAGGAGGGCGAGGAGCTCGAGCACCCCTGGCTGAACCGCTCCATCGAGAGCGCCCAGAAGAAGGTCGAGCAGCAAAATTTCTCCCAACGCAAACGCCTGCTCCAATACGACGACGTGCTCAACCAGCAGCGCGAGGTCGTCTATGGCATTCGCAACGGCGCCCTCCATGCCGACCGCGCGAAGGACATCATCTTCGAACAGGTCACCGAAGAGGTGGAAGCCCGCCTCGAGACCGCCGGCTACGCCAACGGCCCCACCGCCGTCACGTCCGCCGCCGCCGAGGGCTTCATCGGCTGGGCCAACACCCACTTCCCCATCGGCCTGAAGCTCGAGGACACCCAGGGCAAAACCTTCGAGGCGATGTCCGAGTTCGTCGTCGGCAAGGTCCGCGAGGCCTACGCGGTGAAGGAGTCGGTCGAGATCCCCGAGGCGCTCGGCGCCATCGAGCGCTACATCGTCATCAACGCCATCGACCACCACTGGCAGGAACACCTCACCGAGATGGAGAGCCTGCGCCAGTCCGTCGGCCTGCGCAGCTACGGCCAGAAGGACCCGCTCGTGGAATACAAGGGCGAGGCCTACAAATACTTCCAGGAGCTCATGCAGAACGTGCGCCTGCAAATCTGCACCGGCCTCTTCCGCAGCGCCTCCAACGTGCAGGTGTTTGAAAACATGCTCGCCCTCCTCGCGCGCAACGCCCGCGCCCAGGGCCCCGCCGGCACCACGCCGCCGATGGCGCCCGGTGTCGCCGCGCGCGTGACCGCCGCCCCCCGCCGTCCCCTGCCCGCCCCCGGTTCGGCGGCTCCGGGCGCTCCCGCCCCCGCCGCGCCCACCACCGCGCCCAAGGGCGAGATGCCCCGCGTGACCGCCCAGGTGCGCACGATGATCACGACCAGCGGCAAACGTCAGTCGCCGTCCCCCGCCCCCGAGGGCGATCCCGCCCCGGAAAACAAGCCCGACGAGGGCCGTTGATCCAGAGCCGCTAACCCGGCGCCCGCCTCCGACCCACCACCGTCGGAGGCGGGCCTTTTTTCCGAGAGTGCGCCCTCCTCGGTGGTGAACGCTTTGCCCGCCCGCAAATGGGGGAAGGAAGATCGCCGGACGGGAGCGGCCCGCCCCGCTCGTTCGCGGAACCCGATTGAAGAAACGCGCGGCATCGGGCCATTGTTAGACTAACGCAGGGCTCCCCAAGGGACCACCATGCGGGTAACCGTCTCCGAAGTCAGGCCCACCCCGGCCTTCCTTCGTTTCCCCACCCCATGCGCTCTCCAAAATCCGGACGTCTCGGCTTCACGCTGATCGAACTCCTCACCGTCATCGCCATCATCGGCATCCTCGCCGCCATCCTCATCCCCACCGTGAGCATGGTGCGGAAAAAGGCCAAGGCGGCGGACTGCCTCAGTCGCCTCCGACAGATGGGAACCGCCATCCGTCTTTTTTCCGACGATCACAAGGGCACGGTTCCGCCCTGGCGCGGCCGTCCCGCGGACGAGCCCGGCGCGCAAGGCGTGCTTTGGACACAGGCGCTCATCAGCTACATGTCGATTCGGGCGGGCAATTCCACCGGCTCCCCCGTCCTGCCCAATCTGCCGGAGGGCACGGACTACTCGAAAATCCCGGAATACTTCTACATGTGCCCGGACAGCGCCCTGCCGGTGAAAGGACGTTCCTGGGGCAGCTACGCCGTGCATCCCGTCATCATGCGCGCCAACGCCTCGGGGCCCTTCTATCGCCTCGCGAACGTGCAGCGTCCGTCGCAGGTGATTCTCGTCGCCGACGGCTCCCAAAACAACCAGGGCGACGACGCCTTCTTCAGTCTCTACGGCGCCGCCAGCGACGGCTCCCACGGCTATTTCAACAAAAGCTACACCTCGGGCGACGCGGGGAAAAATTTCGACGTGGTCCTCGACACCAACAACCCCAACCGGGACGTGAGCGGCACGGTCGGCTTCCTGCGCTATCGCCACAACAACACCGTCAACTGCCTCTTCGTGGACGGCCACGTCTCCGCGAAAAACAAGGGCACGCTCACCTTCGGAAACGTGATCGAAAGCCGTTAACCCATTGGTAGTTGTGTAGCGTTGGCCGTCCTCGGCCAATGTCCGACGAGCTATTTATGTAGCGTTGGCCGTCCCCGGCCAATGTCCGACGAGCCGGCGGCGAAACCACACGGCCCGGAGACGCTCGCGCCCGCGCTCCCTCACCTCCAATCGTAGCGCACGCGGTAGGTCAGGACCTTTTCCTCGTCGGGCTGCAACGTGACTCGAAACTCGATGGTGCGGTCGTCCTCCTTGGTAAACGTGTCCGAGTTCGAAACCACGCTCCAGTTGAGCCCTCGGTAAAGGTGCTCGGTCACCCGAACCTCGGCCGGCTCCTTCTTGCGATTGCGCACCCGGATCTCGAAAGCCTCCTCCAACTGGTCCTCGCGGTTGCTGAGCACGAAGTCGGTGCGTTTGCGCTCGCCGACGAGATCGAAGGCGTCGCCGGTGTAGATGCGAACCTTCTCGCCCGCCGCGGTGTGGTCGATGGTGTTTTCCCCGGTGAACTCGATCGCTCGGTCCGCGTCGTCCTGCCGATAAAATCGCGTGCGCCCCTTGGGCAGCGGCAGGCCGAGGCCGTTCTCCCTCGTGTTCATGAACTCGCGATAGACGGCGACCTTCTTGTTGGTCTGCGTGCCATAGTCGGGATCGCGGCGGATCGCGTCCTCATTCCACCCGCCATACTGCCGGAAGTCGGCACCGTCATAGACGTAGATCGTCGCCGACTTCACACCCGTCGCGCGGAGAAACTCGACCTGTTTGGTCTCGCCGTTCCGCAGCGTCACCGGACGCGGCAGCGTGTAGAGGTGAAATTCGTCGAAGGCTTTTTCGGTCACCGGCGCGGCGCCGCCGACAACATTTGCCACCGCATTAAAAAGCTCACGCCGATACTCCGCTTGAACCGGGTCGATCTTGTTCACGTCGCCCGCCATCAGCTTCACCTTCGCGGAGTCGAAGGTTTTTCCCGACTGGTTCTCGAAAGTCACCCAGCCCACGAGGTCGATGGTGTCGCCGCGCTCCGGCGCGACGAGGTTGTAGGCCGCCTGCCACGACAAACCGCCGGTGATGTAGCCCAGCTCGGCGTTGACCTTCGCCGCCTGGTCCGCGCCCAGCTGCCAGGTCAGGGTGGGACGCAGCACGGTGTCGTCGGCAAGCGCGGGGAAAAGCGGTTCGCCCGGCAGCGAAAAACGCAGTTTGCCGTCCACCTCGATGATGGGCGTGCCCGACTGGTGGCCGGAGCGGATGATCGTGCCGCGCACGATGTGTTCGCGGTTCGCCTCGTCGCGCACCATGAAGGGAATGCTTTTGCCCTCGAAGAGCGACAACATCAGCCCCTGCGAAGCGGTCTCGGCGCGGTAGCTCTGCTCGAGGATGCGCAGGTCCACCTTGCCGGCCGGATCGCGCAGCACCACCGAATCGGGCTCCACCTGAAGCGTGGCCCGGTCGAAAGTCACCGCGTTCACGCCCGCCTTCAGGTCCAGCGGCACGGTCTCGCGCACCACCGCGAAATTCTGGTTGTAAACAGTGAGGGCGGTCTGCGCGGTCAGCGGGACCAGGGCGAGCGGCGCCAGCGGCAAAGTGGCGAGCAGGGAAGCGAGGGAGATGGGTTTCATGGGCGGTGGGTCGTTGAATTAAGCGGGGCTCAACAGGGACGCAAAAACTGACTCCGCCGCCCGGCGCTTGTTCAGCCCAAACTTGTCAGGCCTTTGTCAGGCAACGCCGCGCGGACACTCGCAAATCACTCCACACGCGGCCGGCGACCGCCGCGAATCTTACCGTCCGAAACGCAAAACGATTCGCGCCGTTCATGAAAATCCCCACTCATTCCAGCCCCCTCCGGTCCGCCCCCCTCGGTTCCGGTTTTTCCCACCCCTCCCTCGCGTTTCCCCCGCGCTCCCCTCCCCCGAGACCCATGTCCGCCGCTCGTCGTTCCTCCGTCGCGTCCGCCCCCGTCGCTCCCAAGGCCAAAGCCTCCCCCACCCCGCCCGATCCGGTCTCCGGAGCCGCACCGATCGCCTCCGCCGCGCCGCGTCCGCTCGCGTTCACCAAGCTCATGGCCGCGAACCGCTCCGAGATCGCGGTCCGTATCTTCCGCGCCGCCACCGAGCTCGGCCTGCGCACCGTGGGCATCTACGCCCAGGAGGACCGCTACTCCATCCACCGCCAAAAGGCCGACGAGGCCTACCAGGTCGGCCGCGGCAAGGGGCCCGTCGCCGCCTACCTCGACATCGAGAGCATCGTCTCCGTCGCCAAGGAACGCGGGGTGGACGCCATCCATCCCGGCTACGGTTTCCTCTCCGAAAACGCCGACTTCGCCCGCGCCTGCGCCGCCGCCGGCATCACCTTCGTCGGCCCGCGCCCCGAGCTGCTCGACATGATGGGCGACAAAACCGCCGCCCGCGCCCTCGCGCAGAAAATCCAGGTGCCCGTCCTGCCCGGCACCGAGGAGCCGGTCAGCGACCGCGCCGAGGCCCTGCGCATCGCCAAATCCATCGGCTTTCCCCTCATCATCAAGGCGGCCTTCGGCGGCGGCGGTCGCGGCATGCGCGTCGTGCAAAAGGCCGCCGATCTCGCCGACCTGCTCGACGAGGCCCAGGCCGAGGCCGGCCGCGCCTTCGGCAACCCGGCCGTGTTTTTGGAAAAATACATCCCGCGCGCGAAGCACATCGAGGTGCAGATCCTCGGCGACCGCCACGGCAACGTCCTCCACCTCCACGAACGCGACTGCTCCGTGCAACGCCGCCACCAGAAGGTCATCGAGGTTGCGCCAAGCTTCGGCCTGCCGCCCGAGGTGGTCGGCGCCCTCTGCGACGCCGCCGTGCGCATCGCCCGCGAGATCCGCTACGACAACGCCGGCACGGTGGAATTTCTCTACGACCTCGACCGCCACGAGTGGTTCTTCATCGAGATGAACCCGCGTATCCAGGTGGAGCATACGGTCACCGAGGTCATCACCGGCCTCGACCTCGTGCGCGCCCAGATCCTCGTCGCCCAGGGCCACGCCCTGCACTCGCCCGAGGTCGGCATGCCCGCCCAGGCCGACATCCCGCGCAACGGCTTCGCGCTCCAGTGCCGCATCACCACCGAGGACCCGGAAAACAAGTTCGTGCCCGACTACGGCCGCATCCAGGCCTACCGCTCGCCGGGCGGCTTCGGCATCCGCCTCGACGGCGCGGCCGGTTTCGCCGGCTCGGTCATCACGCCCTTCTACGACAGCATGCTGGTGAAACTCATCGCCAGCGGCCAGAGCTACGAGGTCGCCCTCCACCGCATGGACCGCGCCCTGCGCGAATTTCGCATCCGCGGGGTCAAGACCAACGTGCCCTTCCTGGAAAACGTCGTCGCGCACGAGCTCTTCCGCTCCGGCCGCGCCACCACCACGCTGATCGACACCTCCCCCGAGCTCTTCCGATTCAAGGCCCGCCACGACCGCGCCACCAAGCTCCTCGCCTTCCTCGGCAACGTCACCGTCAACGGCAACCCCCACGCCAAGGGCCACCGCCCGGCCAAACCTTTCCCCGCCCTCACCCCGCCCGCCGCCACCGCCGACGGCCGCCCCGCCGCCGGCGCCCCGCCCGAGGGCACGCGCCAGCTCCTGCTCAAGCTGGGCGCGAAAAAATTCGCCGAGTGGACCGCCGCGCAGAAACGCCTGCTCGTCACCGACACCACCTTCCGCGACGCCCACCAATCCCTGCTCGCCACCCGCGTCCGCACCCACGATCTGCTCGCCGCCGCCTCCGCCGTGGCTCACCGCACGCCCGGCCTCTACTCGCTCGAATGCTGGGGCGGCGCCACCTTCGACACCGCGATGCGTTTCCTCCACGAGGACCCGTGGGAACGCCTCCGCCAGCTCCGCGCCCGCGTGCCCAACATCTGTTTCCAGATGCTCCTGCGCGGCGCCAACGCCGTCGGCTACACCAACTACCCCGACCACGTCGTCGCCGGCTTCGTGCGCCACGCCGCCGCCGCCGGCATGGATATTTTCCGCATCTTCGACTCGCTGAATTATCTGCCCAATCTCCGCGTCGCCATGGCCGCCGCCCGCGAGACCCACGCCGTCTGCGAGGCCGCCCTCTGCTACACCGGCGACATCCTCGACCCCGACCGCGCCAAGTATTCACTTTCCTACTACGTGAAGATGGCGCGGGAGCTCGAAAAGATGGGCGCCCACGTCCTCGCCATCAAGGACATGGCCGGCCTCTGCCGCCCCGCCGCCGCGCACAAGCTGGTCAAGACGCTCAAGGACGAGGTCGGCCTGCCCGTCCACTTCCACACCCACGACACCAGCGGCATCAACGCCGCCTCCGTCCTGCGCGCCGCCGACGCCGGGGTGGACGTGGTGGACCTCGCCATCGCCGCCATGAGCGGCAGCACCTCGCAGCCCAACCTCAACTCCGTCGTCGCCGCCCTGCGCGGCACCCCGCGCGACACCGGCCTCGACCTCGACGCGCTCAACGCCTTCTCCGACCACTGGGAAGCCGTGCGCGCCATCTACGCGCCCTTCGACACCGCGCCGCGCGCCGGCTCGGCCGAAGTTTACCTGCACGAAATGCCCGGCGGCCAATACACCAACCTCAAGGAGCAGGCCGCCTCCATGGGCGTCTCGCACCGCTGGCCCGAGATCGCCCGCGCCTACGCCGAGGTGAACCAGCTCTTCGGCGACATCGTGAAGGTGACGCCCTCCTCCAAGGTCGTCGGCGACATGGCGCTCTTCCTCTTCTCCCGCGGCATCCGGCCGGCCGACGTGGTCAACCTGCCGCCCGGCGAGACGCCCTTCCCCGAGAGTGTCATCGACATGCTCACCGGCGGCCTCGGCTGGCCCGAGGGCGGCTGGCCCGAGGCGGTGTCGCTCGCCGTGCTCGGCGAGAAACGCCATGCGGAGGCGCGCGCCGCCTGGCAGGCCGCGAGCGCCTCCGCCGTCAAAGGTCCGAAGGTCTCAAAGTCGAAGGTGCCCGGCGACGCCGAGCTCGCCGCCTCGCGCGCGGAGCTGGCGGAAAAACTCAAACGCGAGCCGAGCGACGACGAGTTGTTCTCCCACCTCATGTATCCGCAGGTCTTCGCCGACTTCGCCAAACAGCGCGCGGCCTACGGCGACGTGAGCGTGCTGCCCAGCGCGGCCTTTTTCTACGGGCTGCATCCCGGCGAGGAGATCACGGTGGACATCGAGGCGGGCAAGACGCTCATCATCCGCCTCAACAGCATCGGCGCGCCCGACAAGGACGGCCGCCGCAACGTCTCCTACGAGCTCAACGGCATCGCGCGCGACGTGCTCGTGACCGACAAGGGCGTCGCCCCCAAGACCAAGGCGCGCCCCAAGGCCGACCTCGCCGACCCGCGCCAGGTCGCGGCGCCCATTCCCGGCCTCGTCGCCGCGCTCTCCGTCTCGGTCGGCGCCAAGGTGGCCAAGGGCGACAAGCTCCTGATGATGGAGGCCATGAAGATGCAGACGACGGTCTATGCCCCCTGCGACGGCGTGGTGGGCGAGCTCGCCGCCGCGGTGGGCGACACCGTCGAGGCCAAGGACCTGCTGGTGCGCATCCGCCAGTAGCCGCGGCCTGATTTTTTCGACACGGAGTTCACGGAGCTCCGACACGGAGGGCTCGGAGGTCCGTCCGTATGCGAATCCCTCCGGACCGATTGGCCACGGAGATTGGCCACAGAGAACGCAGAGAGCACAAAGATACGGAGCCACGGCGACGCCCCCCGGTTCTCTGCGTTCTTTGCGTTCTCTGCGGCTATTGTATTTTTCCAGCAGTCGTCACGTCGGCTTTTTCTTTCGACACGGAGTTCACGGAGCGCCGACACGGAGGGCACGGAGGTCCGTCCGTATGCGGAACCCTCCGGACCGATTGGCCACGGAGATTGGCCGCAGAGAACGCAGAGAACACAAAGATCGGAGCCACGACGCCCCCCGGTTCTCTGCGTTCTTTGCGTTCTCTGCGGCTATTGTATTTTTCCAGCAGTCGTCACGTCGGCTTTTTCTTTCGACACGGAGTTCACGGAGCGCGGACACGGAGGGCACGGAGGTCCGTCCGTGTGCGAATCCCTCCAGACCGGTTGGCCACGGAGATTGGCCACAGAGAACGCAGAGAGCACAAAGATCGGAGCCACGGCGCTCCCCGGTTCTCTGTGTTCTCTGCGGCTATTGCATTTTCCTAAAACTCCCCGACACCGCCAGAACGCCTCATAAAACCGGACGGACCTCCGTGGCCTCCACGTCCGACCTCCGTGCCCTCCGTGTCGAAAAAAGCGCCCGCGTCCGGGCCGCACCGCCCCCTACGTCCGCGTCACCAGCGCCCCGTCGAGCGCGGCCGTGAGCGCCTCCTCGTCGATCCCCACGCCGATCAGCACCAGCTCCTGGCGCCGGTCACCGTGCGGTTCCGCCCAGTGGGCGACCACGCTCGGCGGCCGATCCTCCGGTCGCGCCCGCCCCGCCTCGATGCGCGCCGCCCACCACACGCTCAAGGTCTCCCAACGCACCACGCCGCCGGCCAGCGACACGAAGCCCATCTCGTCCGGCGACCGCGTGGTCCAAAAAAAACCCTTCGCCCGCAAGACCCCCGGCAAACCCTCCGCGAACACGCGGTTCAGCCGCTCCGCGTCGAAGGGCGCCCGCGCCCGATACACGAAGCTCGTGATGCCGTAGTGGGTTTCATGATACGGCCGCGCCCCGGCGCCACCGGCCGGTCCCGGACGCCGCACCACCGCGCCCGCCGCGAAGGGCGTCGCCGCCACCCGGTTCATCTCCCGTATCCACCGCGCCGCCCCGAGCGTCGCCGCCGGGTCGAAACGCACGCTCCCGGTGAAAAACTCCGCCGCCAGCTGGCCGTGCTCCGTCTCCACGATCTCCGCCCGCGCGTTCAGCCCCGACACCAGCGCCCGCGCGCGCGCCACCTCCTCGCCCGCGGCGCCCGCCCGGTCGCATTGGTTGAGCACCACCACGTCGGCGCTCTCGATCTGCTCCAGCATGAGCTCGAACACCGGCCTCTCGCCCGAGCCGGTCGCCCGCCGCGCCCCGCCCGCCCTCGCCCGTTCCGCTTCCGCGGCCAGCGCCACCACGTCGATCACCGTCACGAGCGCCGCCAGCCGCGCCACCTCGCCCAGCGAGCGACCGAAGGGATTTTTGCGGGTGAAGAGGCTCGCCACGCCGCGCGGATCGGCCACGCCCGTCGTCTCGACCCAGATGTGCTCGTAGCGCCCGCTCAGCGCCAGCCGAGCCACCGCCTCGCCAAGATCGTCCGCGCCCGAGCAGCACACGCAACCATTGCCCAGCTCCACCACCTCGGCGGCTCCCTCCGCGCCGAGCTCCGCCCGCGCCGCGTTGTCCGACTCGACCACCGACGCGTCGATGTTCACCGCCGCCACGTCGTTCACCACCGCCGCCCAGCGCGCGCGCCGCCCGCCCTCCCCCGCCGTGTCGGCCTGCGCGAGGACGTGACGCAGCAGAGTCGTTTTTCCCGCGCCCAAAAATCCGCACAACACCGTCACCGGCGTCGGGCCGCGCCCCATCCCGCCCAAACCGGGGTCCCCGGCCGCTTCGTTTTTCTGCTTAGCCTCCATGACCGGCGAGCTAGGGGCTTCTCCTCTGACGGGCAAGACGCGGCGGGACTTTTTTCCCAGCGCGCCGATAGGCCCGTTCTTCCCGGGTCCTTCTGCATGATAGTGAGTGGCGGGTGGCGGCGTAAATTTAAGGTAATGAACCAAACATCGCGACGCTTCCCCTCCTCCGGCCCGCCCAGGCGCCCACCGTGCGGAACCCGCGGGCGCACCCTTGGGATGCTTGCCCTGCTCGCCACCCTTCCCGCCCTCGGCCTCGCCCAGACGACCATCAACGTCAACAGCGTCACCCGCGTGTCCGACGGCTCCGGCGGCTACACCTACTCCACCTGGAAGCCGCTGCTCGACCACGACCAGACCGCCCTCATGGATCCGGTTTACGACCAGCAGACCGGTCAGGGCGACTCCGACTACGTCTCCGCCACGGTGAGCGGGGTCGATAACCCGGGCTTTTTCGTCCAGTTCGGCCAGGTCAACGGCGTGGACGTCCTCGCGTTCCGCGTAATGATGAACGAATACAAGACCACCGGCAATCTGGTGAACATCCGCTTCGGTCTCGAGGGCAACGACGGCGACGGCGGCAAGGCCGACCTGTTCTTCGGCCTCAGCCAGCAGAGCAACCAGTATGGCTTCGTTTTCCAGGCCCCCGGCAACGGTGCCAACACCTCGCCGAGCAGCACCACGCTGGGCAACGCCTTCGTCCCCGCCGCCCAATACTACTCCGGCGGCAGCCGTCCCTCCACCCTCCCCGCCCTCAACTCCAACGGCAACGCCATCGCCGTCGATTCCACGAACTTCAGCAACATCGCGATCGGCGACGGCGTGGTGCAGGATATTCAGGGCGGCCAGGGCACCGTCATCGCCGACAACCGTTCCACCTACTATCCGGGCTGGACCAGCCAGGCGGAAAACAACGGCACGCTGGCGGACTCGATGATCACCTACGCCATCCCCTTGGCCGACATCAACGCCGCCCTCGCCTCCCTGGGCGAGACCTGGACCGTCACACCCGACCGTCTGATGCTCTGGATCGCCGTCACCGCGACGCAGAACAACTCCGTCAATCAGGACGCCTACGGCGCCAACAAGGTCGGCTTCGACAGCGCCTACACCTCCTTCCTCTCCTACATGGACGCCTACGGTCGCCCCGTGCCCGAGCCCTCCGCCTACGGCCTGCTCCTCGGCGCCGGTCTGGGCGGCATGTTCCTGCTCCGTCGCCGCCCCCGCGCCGTCACCGCCGACGCCCACGCCACGCCCACGCGCCCGGCCACTCTCGCCGGCTAAACCGCGCCGACCCCGCCCCGCCGCCCGCCCTCCGCCGCGTCCTTCCGTGCCCCGCGCCTTCGTTTTTCCCTGATGCTGGACTGGCTGCGCCTCTGGCCGGAATTCATCCGGCTCAACCTGCAAAAATCCCGCCACCAACGGCGGCTTCGCCGCGCGCGCCAGACCATCGGCACCCTGCCGCTCGCCTCCGCCGGGCCCGCCCCCTGCCAGTCCGGCTCCGACTCGGGCCGCGCGGGCGCCACCCGTTGCGAGGCCTGCCACCGGCTCGACCACGCCGCGCGCTACCGCTTCGTCTGCCCTCATTTTTCCATGCGCGGCCGCGACGCGGTTTGCCAGGCCGACTCCACCGCCATCCGTCCGCGCTGGGGACGCGCCGCGCTGGCCCTGCTCGCCCCGCCGCTCGCCGCGTTCGTGCTCGGCGCCGCCGCGTTCTGGGGTCTGCTCCGCCACCAGGGTCTGGACCGGCTCTCGCTCCTCGACGTGCTCCTGCCCCATCGCTGGGAAAACATCGACGCCGCCCGCCGCACCCATTTCCGCCGTCTCGCCCTGCGCGCCCTCGCCGACCAGGACCCCGCCGCCGCCTCCATCGCCCTCTTCAGCGCCGCCGGCGGCGACCTCTCCGCCGTCAGCGCCGAGGACCGCGGCCTCGCCCGCCTCGCCACCCTCGGCGGCTACCACAGCGTCGCCGACGAGATCCACTCGGCCATCCTCGCCGCCGCCCGGCCCGGCGAAGCCGAGACGCACGCCATCGCCTGGCACGACGACCTGCTGCTCGCGGATCGCCCGGCCCGACTCGCCGAACTCGCGCTCGCCCGCCTTCACGCCCCCGACGCGCACCGGGATTTCTGGCTGCGCGCCTTCTTCGAATCCATCCGCCACCCCGGCGTCGCCGCACCGCTCCTCGCCGAGCCGACGCTTCAACTCCCCCACCCCGGTCTCCGCCACGCCCTCGCCGCCCGCGCCGCCATCGACGCCGACGAGAAACTCGCGGCCGCCGACCAGCTCATCGCCCTCGCCGGCCTGCCTCCCGGCCCTCCCGTCCGCGCCTTCCTCACCCATTCGTGGCTCGACCTCGACCAGGCCAACCGCGCCCGCTCCGCCGCGCTCGATCCCTCCCACCCCGCCCAGGACGGCGAAGCCGCGCTCCTCCTCGCGCAGATCGCGCTCCGCCTCGGCGAACCGCTCGCCGCGCAAAACCTCCTGCTCCCCCTGCTCGACCAGCCCGGGCCGCGCCCCGCCCTGCTCGCCGCGATGATCGTCTCCCCCGAGCCCGAAACCATCGCCGCGCTCACGGAAAAACTCGGCGCCTCGACCGCACCGTCGAAACGCGATCCCCGCCACCTCGCCGCCCTCTGGCTCGCCGCCCGCCGTGCCAAGCGCCCGGACCTCGCGCAAACGCTGGCGCTCGCGCTCGCCGAGCTCGGGCACGCCGTTCCCGACACCCTCCGCGCCGCCGATCTCCAAGGCGAAGATCGAGCCGCCCGCAGCCTCGCGATCACGCTCCTGCCCCTCGACCGCGAAAGCGTTTACGCCCTCCGCACGCGGTGAACCGTCCCCGCCTGCCGTGTAGCGTTGGCCGTCCCCGGCCAATTCCGATGCCCAACTCCGTGTAGCGTTGGCCGTCCCCGGCCAATCTCCGACATAACCGCCCCCTCACCCCTGACTCGGACTCATCCCCGCCCGGCCGTCCCCCGCTCCTCGCGCAGCACCGCGCGCGAGACATCCGCCACCGTTGGGCAGCCCGTCAGCGCCATCGCCACCTCCAGCTCGGCCCGCAGCAAACGCACCACGTGGGCAACCCCCACCGCGCCCGCCACCGCCAGGCCAAAAACGTAGGGCCGTCCGACCAAGACCGCCGAGGCGCCGCGCGCCAGCGCCTTGAGCACGTCGGTGCCGCGCCGGATGCCGCCGTCCACCAGCACCGGCGCGCGCCCCGCCACCGCGGCCACGATCTCCGGCAGCACCTCGATCGTCGCCGGCAGGGTGTCGAGCGTGCGCCCGCCATGATTGGAAACCACCACGCCCCGCGCGCCCGCCGCCAGCGCCCGCTCCGCGTCCTCCGCCTCGAGCACGCCTTTCACCAGCACCGGCAACCGCGTCACGCCGCACAGCCACTCCAGATCCGCCCAGGTCGGCGCCACGCCCATCAGCCCCCCGCACAATCGCAAAGTAGGGGGAGCTTCCAGCTCCCCACCACCCGCCCCACCCGCTCCGCCCGCTCCGCCCACCCTCGCGCTCCCCACCCTCGCCGCAGCCGCCGTCGCCGCCCCCGGCACCACCGCCGAGGCCCGGCGTCCCGCCAGATGCACCGCGGCCACGCCCGGCGGCAGCGTGAAGCGCGCGCGTTGCTCGGCGTTGCGCACGCCCGAGACCGGCGCGTCCGCCGTCACCACCAGCGCCTCGCAGCCCGCCGCCTCCGCGCGCCGCACCAGCTCCAACGTGAAACCGCGGTCGCGCCCCATGTAGAGCTGGAACCAGCGCGGCGCCCCCGGCGCGGCCGCCGCGATCTCCTCCACGCTCACGCTCGCCTGCGTGCTCACCACGAAGGGCGCGCCCGTCGCCGCCGCCCCGAGCGCGCTCGCCCGCTCGCCGTCGGCGTGGGCGAGTTTCTGATAGGCCACCGGCGCGAGCAGGATCGGATGCTCCAGCTCGCGGCCCAACAAACGCACCCGCGTGTGACCGCCCCCGGCGAAATCGCGGAGCACCCGCGCGCGCAGACACAGCCGGTCGTAGGCCTCGCGATTCGCCCGCGCGGTAATGCCGTCCGCCGCCGCGCCCGCCAGATAGGCCCAGGCCGCCGCGTCCAGCCGCCCCCGCGCCGCCGTCTCGTAATCGGCCAGCGAGGCGATCTCGGGCGGGATCACGGCGAGTGGCCACGGAGCGGATGCGGATGAGGATGGCGAGGGCGCTGACATGACGAAAAAAATCTCAGCCGCGCCCGGCGCCCGCTTCCGCCGCGGCGAGGGCCAGCTCCCTCACCCGCTCCTCCACCGCGCGCAGTCCGGCGAGCCGCGCCGTCACCCGCTCGGCCGCGTCGCCCAGCAGTTGTTCAAAACCCCGCTGCAACAAACCCTGCCGCGCCCGCTCCACCGCCGCGCCCGCGATCCGCAGCCGCCGCTCGTCCGCCGGCTCCAGCTCGGCCAGCAGATAGTCCGCCAGCCGCTCCTCGCCGTAGGTGCCATAAAGCCAGGCGCCAAATTCGAACAAACGCGCGCTTGGCTCGCGCAGCCAGCCGGCCCGCGCGCCCCACGCCCGCGCCGTCGCCAGCCCCTCCGCCACCAGCGCGGCCGCCTCGGCGAGGCGGCGATGCGTCGCGTCCGTGATCTCCTCGCCCTCCGCGCTCAACTGCGCGCCGAGCGCCACGCAGGCCGCGTGGCGCGCCCGCAGCGCGAACTCCGCCGCCACCGGCTCCTCGCGCGCGGAGAGCTCGGCGATCATCGGGCGCAACCACTCCAGCGCCGCGTCGGTCTCGCCCAGCGCGCACCGGGCCTGCGCCACATGCAGACGCAGCGCCGCGCGATCCCCGGGACCGGCCGCGGCGCCCGCGATTTCGAGCGCGCGTTCGTGCGCCGCCAGGGCTCCGCGCGCGTCTTTGTTTTCCGCGCGCAGCAGGCCGAGATTGGTCCACGCCGCCGCGAGATTGCGCCGCGCCGCCGGATGCTCCTCCGCCACCGGCCCGAGCTCCACGATGGCCCGCTCGAAGGAGCGCAGCGCCTCCGCCCGGTCGGCGTCCGCCGGGCCGCGCCGACAGGCCGCGCCGCGATTGAGCCAGGCCGCGCCGAGCGTGAGCGTGTGCGGGCCGCGACCGTCGATCGGCTCCAGAAACGCGATGGTCCGCTCGTAGCAACGCAGCGCCTCGGCGCGCGAGGTCTCGCCGCCGAGTTGTTGAAGCACGTTGCCGCGGTTGATCCAGAGGCCGGCGGCGAGCTCCCCCTCCGCCTCCCCGGGCAAAGACGCCAGCAGGCCGAGCGCGCGGTCGTAGCCGCGCAGGGCCTCCACCAAAAACTCCGCCCGCCCCTCCGCCGCGGCCCGCGCTTCCACGAGATGCCCGCGCTTCAGCCAAAGCGCCGCGGCCAGGCGCACGCGCGCCTCGGCCGGCAGGTCCGCGCCATCGACCGCGTCGGCGGCCGCCCCGGGCAGGGTCGCATGTGCCTCGTCCGGCGTCGCCGCGAGCTCGCCCACCGCGACCAGCCCGGCCTCGCAGGCCGCCAGTCCTTCCGCGATCCGCGACGCGTCACCCGAACGCCAAGCCGCGTCCGCCGCGACCAGGCGGGCCTGGATGGCGGAGGCGATGGACAGGGCGGCGGACGGGTTTCCGTCGAGGTGGCTCATTCGCCCGCGGACCTTGCCCGCGCTCCCACCTCCCGCAAGTGCCGATATCGCGGGAGGGGCTTTACCAAAGTTGAACCTCTCCCCGGAAATCCGCCTCCCTGTCTTTTGGGGGAATCCCCCACGGGCAACCACGTTGACGCTCCCAAAACACGGCGGGTGGGATACTTCCCGCTGCGGAAAAACTCCGCCCTTCTCCATGAAAAAAAATCCGGCGGCCTCCGCGAAGAAGAGCCTCAACTCCACGGCTGAAACGCGACTTGTCGGTCCCTCCGCCGACGAGGTCAGCGACGAGATGCGCGAGATCCTCCGGGTCCTGCTCGCCTTCAAGGGCGGCGACTTCTCCGTGCGGCTGCCGGCCGACTGGACCGGCGTGTATGGCAAGATCGCCGACACCCTGAACGACATCACCACGCTCACCGCCAAGCTCGGCGACGAGACCGCGCGCGTCAGCCAGGCGGTCGGCAAAAAAGGCCGCCTCAAACAACGCGTCACCCTGCCCGGCGCCTCGGGCGGCTGGTCCGACAAGGTCGAGTCGATCAACACCCTGATCGACGACCTCGTCTGGCCCACCGCCGAGGTCACGCGCACCATCAGCGCCGTGGCCAAGGGCGACCTCACCCAGCCCATGGCGCTCGAGGTCGAGGGTCGCGCGCTCGAGGGCGAGTTTCTCCGCAGCGCGCGCATCGTGAACACCATGATCGACCAGCTCGACGTGTTCACCTCCGAGGTCACGCGCGTCGCCCGCGAGGTCGGCACCGAGGGCAAACTCGGCGGCCAGGCCCAGGTCACGGGCGTCAGCGGCGTGTGGCGCGAACTCACCGAAAGCGTCAACCAGATGGCGGGCAACCTCACCGCCCAGGTGCGCAACATCTCCGACGTCACCATCGCCGTGGCCAACGGCGACCTCTCCCAAAAGATCACCGTCGATGTGCGCGGCGAGATTTTGCAGCTCAAGGAGGCCATCAACACCATGGTCGAGCAGCTCCGCTCCTTCGCCTCCGAGGTGACGCGCGTGGCCCGCGAGGTGGGCACCGAGGGCAAGCTCGGCGGCCAGGCCATCGTGCCCGGCGTGGCCGGCACCTGGAAGGACCTCACCGACACGGTGAACTCCATGGCGAGCAATCTCACCGGGCAGGTGCGCAACATCGCCGAGGTCACCACCGCCGTCGCGCGCGGCGACCTCTCGCGCAAGATCACCGCCGACGTGAAGGGCGAGATCCTGGAGCTGAAAAACACCATCAACACCATGGTGGACCAGCTCAACTCCTTCGCCTCCGAGGTCACCCGCGTCGCCCGCGAGGTCGGCACCGAGGGCAAGCTCGGCGGCCAGGCCCAGGTGGTCGGCGTGGCCGGCACCTGGAAGGACCTCACCGACAACGTAAACTCGATGGCGAGCAACCTCACCGGCCAGGTGCGCAACATCGCCGAGGTCACCACCGCCGTCGCGCGCGGCGACCTCTCGCGCAAGATCACCGCCGACGTGAAGGGCGAGATCCTGGAGCTGAAAAACACCATCAACACCATGGTGGACCAGCTCAACTCCTTCGCCTCCGAGGTCACCCGCGTCGCCCGCGAGGTCGGCACCGAGGGCAAGCTCGGCGGCCAGGCCCAGGTGGTCGGCGTGGCCGGCACCTGGAAGGACCTCACCGACAACGTAAACTCGATGGCGAACAACCTCACCGGTCAGGTTCGCAACATCGCCGAGGTCGCCACCGCCATCGCGCGCGGCGACCTCTCGCGCAAGATCACCGTCGATGTGCGCGGCGAGATCCTCGAGCTGAAGGACACCGTCAACACCATGGTGGACCAGCTCAACGGCTTCGCCTCCGAGGTCACCCGCGTCGCCCGCGAAGTCGGCACCGAGGGCAAGCTCGGCGGCCAGGCCGACGTGAAGGGCGTGGCCGGCACCTGGAAGGATCTCACCGACAACGTGAACTCGATGGCGAACAACCTCACCGGCCAGGT
>CBINNW010000103.1:0-18850 GCA_966252115.1 uncultured Akkermansia sp. | reverse complement strand
ATGCCGCCGGCTGGTTTGTCTCGTGCGGCTACAGATTTATTTAAAACGCTCTAGCTGGGATCTGCACCACGATGATGTTTTCACTTGGGCAGGATGGGATGCCACGTTGCGCAACTGTGATGTCGTCCTGGCCAACCCGCCTTACGAGGCATTCAAAAACGGCCAAAAGCAGGCGGCGGGCGCGAGCAAACCGAATCCCCCCGCCGAGTTCCTTCACCGCCTGATGCAGTCACCGCCCGCCATGCTCGGGCTCATTCTTCCGCAAAGCTTTCTTTCCAGCCCGTTCTACCGCGATGCCAGTCGCAGCATCGCCCGACGCTATGGAGAAGTGAGCATCGTGGAACTGCCCAAACTATTCCGCTACGCCGACAACGAAACCATCGCCCTGATGGCCCATGATCGGCGGGAAAAAGGAACCACGGTTTCCGTCCACTATGCCGAAGTGCTCAAAGACGGTGTGGACGCGTTCCTCAATGATTACCAAGTCGTTTTGCCGCGCCATGAAATCGTGGCGGTGCCGGAGGGTAAGCAAAACATCTCGTTCCGGCTGGCGCAGGCAGGGAGTATTTTTGAGCGCATGCCCGGACCGACGCTCGGGGAGGTGGCGAAGATTCGACAAGGACTGCACTGGATTGCGAGGACCGACGGCCTTCAGCAATCCGCACCGCGCGAGGATGTTGCCTGCGACAAGGCAAAGAAGGGCTTCATAGCAGGCGCGGAGAAAATGCGGGGTAATCTGTCGCAGCATCACCTCGCGAAAACGCGATTTCTTTCGGTCGTGGACGAACATCAGGATCCGAGCACCCGTGCGCACAAGCATCCGTGGGGTGAACGCAAAGTGGCCTGCAATGCCGCCCGATTCGAACGCCACTCCCCGTGGCGTATTGCGGCTTTCGCCGACGAATCAGGTTTGGCTTTCAGTAAGCAATTCTTTGCCATCTGGCCGCAGCCGGGAATTTCGGAGTTTGCTGTAGCGGCAGTTCTTAACTCGCCTATTGGCAATGCCTTCAGTTTTCAGGAAGACCTCGATAAGCACAACCACATCGAAACACTAGCCCGGGTGTCCCTTCCGTCGTTGGAAGCCCTCGCCCCCGGAGCGACCTTAGACCGCTTCTCCCGCCGCGTGCAGGCCCTCTTTGCCGAGGACACCCTGCTGGCCGACATGAAGGCTGCAAACTGGCGCGAGGAACGCAGGGAGGCTCTCATTCGCTTGGATGCCGCCGTCTTGGACGCCTACGGACTTGACGCCGTGGAGCAACGGAAACTGCTGGATGCTTTCAACGGCCACCGACGTCCGGTGGGTTTCGAATTCACGGGCTATCTCCCGGACCATTTCAAGGACGACATCACGCTTTCTGACTTTGTGCGGATCAACTACGACTGGGATGAAACCAACCAACGTCGTGGCGACCTCATCCAAAAGAAAATCTACGGCGGTGGGCTTGATGATGCGGAAGCTTCGGAATTGGAGCATCTCCAGCACCTGACGGACCTTATGGTGCGACTCAAAGATCCCCATCCCGTATCGCAGGTGGACGATCTCATAAAGGCACTCAAAGCGGAGGGTAAATGGCCGGCTTCGATCTGAGCCTTGCGAAAGACCGGCTGAAAGTTGTGGAGTTTGCCTTCGCTTATCCGGTGACCCCGCACCGGCGCAGGCACGGCCCGGCGGGATATAAGGGCTACGAAAGCTACCGCGAATGGCTGCGCGACGATTTCTCCTACCGCTGCGTCTTCTCTTTGATCCGTGAGACCTGGGTCGGGCGGGCCGCTTCGTTTGACATCGATCACCTGCAGCCGCAGTCCGCCGACATCACGCTGGTTTGCGACTACGACAACCTACTATACCTCACTCACCGCATCAATCTGCGGAAAGGAAAACTCCCGCTGCCGAATCCCGGGAAAATCGCGCTCGGCAAATGCCTCAGGGTGGAATCAAGCGGGGATCGCATCGGCGAAATCAGGGCATTGAACAAGGACGGCGACGCCATTGTGGCCACGCTGAAGCTCAACGATCCGGAGGACGTGGAGGATCGGCGAAAATGGCTGGATGTGCTCAGGGCGGTGGCCGTCGTGGACGAGTCCCGGTTTCGAAAGCTTATGGGATTCCCCGCAGACTTGACCAATCTGGCAGACCCGCAGCGGAAAAAGCGTAACACCCGCCCGGAAGGCATAACACAAAGCGCCTACCATCTCAGGGAGGTTACCAAGAGTCTGCCTGAATGGTATTAGGTTTTCAATAGGCCTATCGGATAGGCGGCCATGTCTCACGCCATGTCGCTCACTGCACGCGCAGGCGGAGGAAGCGGCGCGGGTGGCTGGCGAGCGAGGCCGAGTCGGTGACGGTGACGGGGCCGGAGGTGTTTTCTTCGCCTTGGCTGCTCCAGATCGTCTCAGGCCAGGGCGCGGCCGCGAGATCGTCGGTCGCTTCGACCGCGTAGGTGAGGGCGGGATCGGCGATGCGTTGAAACGTGAGCGAGAGGACGGAGGGCTGAAAGCTGAGACCTGAAACCTGAAGAAGCGGAGAGGGCGCTGAACTTGCGGAGAGCGGGTCGCCGTCGAGGGCGTATTCGAGGAGGTTGGGAACGCCATCGGCGTCGGGGTCGGCGAGATCGGCGGCGATGCCGGAGTCGGTGAAGTCGCCGAAATGAAACCGTCTCCAGCCCATGAGCAGGGAGAGCGGAGTGACGGCCACGGGGCCGGCGGCGTCGCCGAGGCCGGAGGCGTTGGCGGCGGCGACGAGGTAGTGGTAGGCGGAGCCGTTGAGCACGCTCGTGTCGGTGAAGGCGGGGGCGAGGGCGTCGGCCACGGGCATAAAAAGCCCGCCGGCGGCGGGAGCGCGAAGGAGCGTGTAGGCGGTGGCGTCGGCGACGGCATCCCAGCCAAGGACAACCTGGCCGTCGCCGGCGGTGGCTTGGAAAGCGGTCGGAGCGGCGGGGGCGTCTGGCGCGCCGACGAAGGCGATTTCGGCGACGT
The DNA here is from genome assembly GCA_966252115.1 of uncultured Akkermansia sp. GTDB lineage: Bacteria > Verrucomicrobiota > Verrucomicrobiia > Opitutales > Opitutaceae > IMCC26134_A. The sequence continues at coordinate 15,874 of CBINNW010000103.1, read as the reverse complement.
TGCACCAGCCGTCGGTCGGGCCGAGGTAGCGGAAGTAGCGTCGCGCGGCGGTCGGGGCGGAAAAGGTGACGAGGGTGTAAACACCGGCGGCGGGCGCGGAGGTGACGGTGTGCAGGTCGAGGACGCCGGAGCTGAAGTCGGGCGTGTCGGAGGCCTGGAACTTGCCGCCGATCATGCGCGTGGTATAGCCCGTGCGCGGGGCGTAGCGCAGGGCGGTCAGCCGCGTGGGGCCGCCGGCGTCGAGGCCGACCCAGCCGGTGCTCGCGACGGGGGCGTCGAAGAAGGTGGCGAGGTCGCCGTCGCGGGCGCGGTCCTTGGTGTTGCCGAGGTTGGCGCCGGAGCCGTCGGTGCCGATGAGCGCGCCGGAGAGCGCGGTGGTGGCGGCCGGCGTGGCGGTGGCGGAGGCGGAGGCCGGGCCGGAGGTGCCGGCGTAGAGCGGCACGATTTGGTAGTGGTAGGCGGTGCCGTTGAGCAGGCCGCGATCCGTGTAGGCGAGTGCGGGTGTGTTGGTGACGAGGGTGGAGAAGGGGCCGGCGGCGGAGGCGGCGCGTTTCACGTCGTAGCCGGAGGCGCCGGGCGCGGCGGTCCAGGCGAGGGCGACCTGGGAATCGCCGGGCGTGGCGGAGAGCGCGGAGCCGGCGAGCAGGGCGAACTCGGAGAGTTGCAGGCCGTGGGCGGAGCCGCCGGCGTTGGCCGAGATGGAGAGGCGGTAGTGGCGGTAGGGGACGGGATTGGAGAGGGTGAAGGAGCGGGTCTGGTAACGCGCGGTGAAGGTCTGGCCGGTGCGGGTGTCGAGGGTGGTCCAGGTCGCGCCGTCGTTGGAGCCTTGCACGGTCCAGTCGCGCGGGTCGCGCTGGCTGGCGTCGTTGGCGCTGGAGAGGCGGTATTCGGAGAGCGACCAGCCGGCGCCGCCGCCGAAGGAGTAGCGCAGCCAGCCGGCGCCGCCGAGGGCGGAGGCATACCACTTGGAGCCGGTGGAGCCGTCGAAGGCGCGGAGCGGGAGCTCGTTGTCGTTGTCGGTCTGGTGGGCGGCGGCGGAGGCGGGGGTGTCGCGTGTCCAGAGGCGGAGCTCGGCGAGCGCGACGCCGGCGGAGCCGCCGCCCTGGGTGGCGGTGACGGCGAGGCGGTAATAGTAGAAGGGCGTCGTATTGGAAATCTGGTGACGACGGGTCTCGCCGGCGACGAAGGCGGGCTGGGCGGCGCGGGTGTCGAGCGTGGTCCAGTTGATGCCGTCGTTCGAGCCCTGGAAGGTCCAGTCGCTCGGTGCGGCGGCGGGATCGGAGGCGGCGACGAGGGTGTATTGGGCGACGGCCCAGGCGGCGGCGGGGAAGCGGTATTGCAGCCAGGCGGAGGAGCCGGTGGCGGCGGAGCGCCAGGCGGTGGCGGGCGAGGCGTCGAAGGCGGCGGCGGCGGGCGCGAGCGCGGCGTCGGCCGTGGCGGTGCCGCCGCCGATGCGGTCGAGCAGGCCGGCGTCGGCGGGCTCGGGGACGTAGGTCACGGAGCCGCCGGGCGGGATGAGCAGCTCGACGACGCGGGCGCCGTAACGGATGCGGTGGCGGGGGCCGAAGGGGTTGCCGGCGACGCTGCGGAAGGTGGCGGAGACGAGGGCGCCGTTGCTCCAGGTGAGATCGGTTTCGAGGCCGCCGCGGGCGCGCAGGCCGGTGACGGAGCCGGTGGACCAGACGGCGGGGAGGGCGGGCAGGAGGTGGAGTTCGCCGAGGTGGCTTTGCAGAAGCATCTCCATGATGGCGGAGGCGCCGCCGAAATTGCCGTCGATCTGGAAGGGCGGATGCGCATCGAACATGTTCGGGTAGGTGCGCGAGGGGCTGAAGAGATACTTGAGGATGCCGTGGGTGCGCTCGGCATCGAGGAGGCGGGCCCAGCAATTGAGCCGCCAGGCGATGGCCCAGCCGGTGGAGATGTCGCCGCGGGTGTTCAGCGTGACCTTGACCGCCTCGACAAGCCCGGGGGTGAGCCGCGGAGAGATGCGGGTGCCGGGGCGGAGGTCGTAGAGGTGGGAGATGTGGCGATGGTTTTGCTCGGGCGCGGTGGTGTCCCAATCCTGGAGCCATTCCTGAAGCTGACCGGCCTTGCCGATGCGGTTGGGCGGAAGACGGTCGAGTTTGGCGGCGAACTCGGCGCGGAGCTCGGCGTCGAGGCCGAGGATCTCGGCGGCGCGGATGGCGCGGGTGAAGAGGTCGCGGATGATCTGCGAATCCATCGCGGGGCCGGCGCAGACGGAGGCGCCGAAGGGGTGGGTGTTTTCCGGCGAGATGGAAGGATTGGTGACGAGGTAACCAGTGGCGGGGTCTTGGACGAGGGTGTCGGCGAAGAAGAGGGCGGAGCCGCGCAGGAGCGGGTAGATGCGCTGGAGGAAGGCGTGGTCGCCGGTGAACTCGTAGTGCTCCCAGAGCGGTTGGCAGAGCCAGGCGCCGCCGGTGGGCCACATGCCCCAGGTCGCGCCGTCGATGGGGGCGGTGGCGCGCCAGAGGTCGGTGTTGTGATGAACGACCCAGCCGCGCGCGCCATACATGCGGATGGCGGTGGAGGCGCCGGTCTCGGCGAGTTCCTCGACCATGCGCACGAGGGGCTCGACGCACTCGCCCAAGTTGCCCGGATCGGCGGGCCAGTAGTTCATCTGGGTGTTGATGTTGATGGTATATTTGCTGTCCCACGTCGGACTCATGCTGTCGTTCCAGATGCCTTGGAGGTTGGCGGGCTGGGTGCCGGGACGGGAGGAGCCGAGCAAAAGGTATCGGGCGTATTGGAAGTAGAGGGTGGCGAAGTGCGGATCCTCGGCGGCGGGAAACCCTTTGATGCGCTGGTCGGTGGGCGTCTGCGCGGCGGAGTCGCCGCCGAGGTCGAGGGCGACGCGACGAAAGAGCCGGCGGTGCTCGGCGACGTGGTCGTCGCGCAGCGTGGCGTAGGAGCGGGCGCGGGCGGCGTCGATCTGCGCGCGGGTGATCGCCCCGGGGTCGCCGGTGATGTCGTCGTAGCGCCGGTAGCTGGTGGCGGCGGCGATGTAGAGGAGCACGGAGTCGGCGCCCTGCACCTGGAGCTGGCCGGCGAGCGTGGAGAGGGTGCCGCCGCTCGGGACCACTTTGACCCGCACCTGGAAACTCAATTGGCCGGCGATGCCTCGAAAGGCGCCGTTGGTGCCGGTCATGACGAGGGTGTCGCCGGACTCGATGGCGAAGGAGGCGGATTGCGGGGTGTTGAGGCCGGCTTGGAAGGAGACCTGACCGGGCTGGTCGGCGGAAAGCCGCATGACGATGACCTGGTCCACCGGGCTGGAGAACACCTCGCGGGTGTGGCGCACGCCGCCGACGGTGTAGGCGGTGGTCGCGACGGCGGTGTCCAGGTCGAGGTCGCGGCGGTAGTCCGCCGCAGTGGCGACGGCGGCGAAGTTGAGCACGAGATTGCCCGCCGTCTGGTAGGGCATCTGGCCGCCCGGGCGGCCGAGGACCTTCTGGTTGATGAGGGTGGCGGCGGAGGCGTATTGGCCGTCGAATACGAGTTGGCGGACCTGGGGAAGGGCGGCGGCGGCTTCGGGGCTGACGGGATCGTAGGGGCCGCCGGCCCAGAGGGTGTCCTCGTTGAGCTGGAGGCGCTCCTGCTCGACGCCGCCGAAGATCATCGCGCCGAGGCGGCCGTTGCCGACCGGCAGGGCCTCGGTCCAGACGACGGCGGGCTGGCGATACCAGAGGCTGAGCGGCTGCTCGGGCGCGGCGGCGGAGCCGGTGTAGGTGATGGCGCGGCAGGCCGGACGGGCGGCGAACAGGGCGAGGCCGAGGAGGAAAAAGCGAACGATAGGTGCGGACGGGGTCATGGACGATGGCACGGCAGGAGCCGGGGCGCGGCGGCTAGGCCGCGCGTTGACGAGGGATGGCGCGGGGAACGGGTTCAGTAGGTCACGCGCAGGCGGGCAAACATCGCGGCCGTATCAAAGGGCATCGAGGCGACGATTTCCTGCGTCGCGGTGTCCTCCCAGAGCACCGACTCGTTCACCCGGTCCGTGCGCCAGGTCGGGGAGGCGAGCGTGGGCGTCCACTCGACGCCGAAATGCGCGCCCATCGCGAGCGCGGCCTTGCTCCGCTGGTAGAAGAAATCGAAGGCGCCCCCGCTTGCGACCACCGTTGTCGGCGTCCCTTCGACCGAGACGGGATCGAAGCCGAGCGAGAATTCGAGAAGATTGCTCAAACCGTCACGGTCCGGGTCGGCGGCGTCGGCCGCCTCGCCCGCGCCCATCACCGTGCCGAAGTGCCGCGAGCGCCACTGCTCGAGCGCGCTCAAGGCGGGCGCCGCGGGCGCGGGAAGGGTGAACGTGTTGAAGGAACGGGCCGGAATCATGATCGGAGCGCTGCGGCGGCCGTCGATGTTGAGCGTGACCGGAAGGTTTTGGTCGGAGCGGTTCGCCACGACGACGACCACGCTGCCGTCGGGATTGGTGAAGGCGATCTGGTCGCCCCAAGTGCCATACGATGCCGTCAGGTGAGCGCCCGGCTCGATGAAGTGGCTGAAGTGTTTGTAGAGATAAAAATAGGGCGTGTAGGTGACCTGCGCGGTGGCGGAGTTCACCACCACGGGCGAGCACTGCGCCCAGCCGCCGGTGCTGAGACCGGTCTCGTCGAGCACGAGGTTCCAGACAATGTTGGCGCGCACGCCGGCGGCGAACCACTTCAGCGCGAGCGACCACTGGTATTCGGCGAAGGTCCAGTTGTTCTCCTTGTTGCCGCACTCGGCCTCGGTCTGCATGAGCGGCATTTCGGGGTGCAGCAGATGCGTCTCCGCGATCACCGGGGCGGCCGCCCACTGCCCCCCCACCCCGTCGAGATAACCGCGAGTCCGCGCGTCCTGCATCGACGGCTCGACCCAGTAGGCGTAGCCGCCGCGTCCATCGTCGTCGTTGAGCGTGCCAAGGTAGATCTGGGTGTTCAGGCCCCTCGTCTCGAAGGTGGGCCCGAGGTGATGCCCGATGAACTTGGAGAGCTGATGGCCGGTCCAGACGCAGGACGTGTAGTTGGTGTCCATGTTGGGCTCGTTTTGCGGCATCACCATATAGACGGGAATACCCTCGGCGGCGTAGTCCTCGACATAGCGCGCGAAGTAGAGGGCGAGCGCGTCGAGCGTCCGCGCGTCGTCCTTGATCGTGTTGTTCGAGCCGTCGCGACCGTGGAGCTTGTTGTTGTTCTTCATCCACGAGGGCGGAGACCACGGCGAGGCCCAGAGCTTCAGATCGGGACGCTTGGCCCGCGCAGCCTTGATGTAGGGGATAAGGCGCTGGCGGTCGCGCTCGATGCTGAATTGCGTCATGGAGTAATCGCCCTCCGTTTCGTTGAGCGAGTAGAGATCGATCGCGTAGTCGCTGGCGCCGATCGGCGTGCGGCAAAGGCCGAGGCGCAGGCCGGCGTTCGGATCGAAAAACTCGTGCATCAATGCGTCGCGCGCGGCGGGCGAGAGCACCTCCATCGCCTTCCAGCCGCGCTCGTTGAAGCAGGCGCCCCAGCCGTCGATGCGCTGTTTCCACGCGGCGGAGTTGACGACCACGCGCTGCGCTGCGGAGTTCGGCGAGGGAATCGTCTCGTCGAGCGGCACCTCGAGCATGTCGGCCCACGGCTTGCCGGCGGTGCTGGATTTCCACCGCAGCGCGACGCCACGCCCGACGAAGGACGGGATGATCGCGAGACCGTTGAATGCCGCGTAGCCGGGCGAACCCGCAGCGCGTCCCCAGTTGAACTCCACCGGCTGGCCCGCGTAGGAGGCGGAGGTCGAGAAGGCGACGACGAGGTTTCCCCTCGACGCCTCGAGCGAGCGGAAGGCGATGCCCGCGTTGTCGATCGGCGTGAAGGCGCCGAGTTGGTCGGCGGAGCCGTTGTTGCCGAAAAGGTAGAGCACGTAGTCGGCGCCGGGCTGGAGCCCGAGCTGGCCGACCGACACCCGCACGGGGCCGCCGCGGCCGGTGCCGTTTTCGAGATACAGGTAGTCGGCCAGCATCTCGTTTTTCTGCGTGGCGATCGTCCACGCGCCCTGCGCCCGCGCGTCGAGCGTCAGCGTCTGGCCGCTTGTGAACACGAAAGATGTCCCGGCCTCGTTCGCCGAGGCGAGCGCGAGGTTTCCGACCGGCTCGGCGCCGGCCAGATTCGGCACGCCGGCGGTGGCGAAGTCCGCGGCGGTGGCGACCGGATCGCCCGTTACGCCGATATCGAGCAAGATCGGAACGGCGGCGGCCGAGACGGACGACAGCGCCCAGGTGGAGGCGACGGAAAACAACAGGGGCTTGAGCATGGCGAAGGGATAAGGGGCGCCTCCGAAAAGAACCGGGCGGCTGAAGATAAAAAGTGCCCTTTCCGCCCAAAACCCGACACGCGCGCTCGATTTTTTAACGTTCCGGAACCGGACGGTCCGCCAAAGCCAGACTCGCCTCGCGGCGCAACACGCGGACGTTCACCCAATCGAACCAGAAAGAGTTCACATTCCCAAGCTTAAGATCCCCTTCGAACACGCGGGCGATGGCGCCGGCCGCGCTCTCCAGTTGCAGGCGCGCCTCCGTCTCGCGCCCCAGGCGGGACTGGGTCAAGGCCAGCAGACAGCGGGCCGAGGCGTCCCGCGAAGGGTTGCCCTCCGCCTCGCTCAGGCAGCGGAGGGCCCAGGCTTGCGCGGAGGCGAAATCGCCCTGCCTGTAACTGAACAGGCCGAGCGCGAAGCACGACCACGCGACGCGGCTGGGGTTGTTCACCAGCTCCGGGTGTCCATCGAGAACCGAACGTTCCAGCCTCTCGGCCGGCGGACGAAGCTTCGCCATCACCTCCGGCGGGGCCGGCATGAGGAGGCAAATTTTCAGAAGCTGCTCCGCCACCACGGGACGCGAAGTGTCGGCGAAGCGGTCCACCGCCGTGGACCGGATCACCGCGTAGCGCGTAGCGTCCTCCGCCCAGCACAAGGTCGCCGCCGCGGGAAGGAGGGTTATGGAAATCGCGTCCGAGTCGGCGGGATCGACGTTGGGCAACACAAGCGCGAGCGTCGCGAAACGATCCGTTGCCTCGCGCCAACGTCCGGCCAGAACATGCCACTCGCCCGCCTTCGAGTAGGCCTGCGCGGTCTCGAGCGAGGGCGGCGCCTGGTCGAAGGGCACGCCGCCCAGCAGGTGGTCGGCGCCCGCGATGTCGCCATGGCTGAGCCGCACCGCCGCCTGCGCGATCGTCTCGCGACGCTCCGCCTGCACGCGCAGCGCCGCCTCGTCGGCCCGCGCCCTCTGCTCACGCAGATACATCCAGGTCGAAACACCCGCGGCACCCGCGAGGGCCGAGGTGATCGCCAACCCGGCCGCGACCGACAGCCGGTTGCGGCGCACAAACTTGCGAAACCGATAAAGCCGGTCGGGCGGCCCGGCGACCACCGGCTCGTGACGCAGGTGGCGCTCCACGTCGAGCGCGAGTCCGTGGGCGGTCTCGTAGCGCCGCTCGCGCTCGAGCTCCATCGCCTTGAGCGCGATCCAGTCGAGCTCCCCCCGCAGCTCCGCGATCAGTTTCGCCGGCCCGACGCCGCGCAGACCGGCCACCCGACGCAGCTCCTCCGGAGGGAGCGCGGAGAGGCAGGCCGACGGCGACGGCGGCGACTCCTCGCGAAGCAGCCGACGCAGCTCCGCCGCCACCGTGTCCGCGTCGCCTCCGGCTCCCGCTTTCGCCCCCGCAGCCGACGCCGCCGCGTCCGCGGCCCGCCGGGCGAAGGGAGTGGCGCCGGTCAGCAGCTCGTGCAGGACCACCCCCAGCGCGTGGATGTCGCTCCGCGTATCCAGATCGGCACCACCGGCGGCCATCTCCGGGCTGAGGTAGGCGGGCGTGCCGACGGGCTGGTCGGCCCGCGTGAGCGCGGGGTTGTCGCCGGACGGATCGCGCACGGCCTTGGCGATGCCGAAGTCGATCACCTGCGCGAAGGGCCGCCCGTCGCGCTCCCGCACGAGGATGTTGGAGGGCTTTATGTCGCGATGAATCACGCCCTTCTGGTGCGCGTGCTGGAGCGCCCGGCAAAGCTGCACAAACAACTCCAGCCGCGCGCACACCGGCAAACGGTGCGCGTCGCAAAAATCGGTGATCGGCCGTCCGTCCACGAACTCCATCACGAAAAAGGGCAGGCCCGAGACGGTCGCTCCCGCGTCGAGCACCCGTGCGATGTGGGGATGCTCCATCAGGGCGAGGGATCTTCGCTCCGCCTCGAACCGCGCCACGACCCGCTCGGTGTCCATGCCCGGCCGGATGATCTTGAGCGCCACCTCGCGCCGCACCGGCTCCACCTGCTCGGCCAGATACACCACGCCGCAGCCACCCTCGCCGATACGCCGGAGCACGCGATAGCGGCCGAGCCGCGCGCCCACCGCCTCGACGCCCGTTTCCGAGCGCGCGGGGACGCCGGCGGGCTTGGGCGACGGCGAGCCGGGGGCCGGTCCGACGGCGGCGTCCTCCTCGAAATAGCCCGTCGCCTCGTTCTGGATGGCGAAGAGCGCCTCCACCCGCGCCCGCAGCGCGGCATCGTCACCGCAGGCACGGTCGAGCAGGAGGCGACGCTCCGCCTCGTCCGTCAGCGCGGAGGCGGCGAGAAAAATGAGCTTTTCGAGCGGCGGTGGCATCGGGGCGGGAACAGCGACAGAGCGGGACGGGACGGCCGCCGCGTCAAACCGCGCTTTCGCGGACCAGTTGATACAGGCGTCCACGCGCGTAGGCCCATTTGCGTTCGATGGTGCGCTCGGTGACGCCGTCCATCGCCGCGATCTCGGCGTTGGTGAGTCCGCCGAAAAACTTGAGCGTCACCACGCGGGCGCTGTCGGCATCCTCGGTCTCCAGTCGCCCGAGCGCCTCGTCCACCTCGAGGATGCGCGCCTCCGGCGTCCGATCCGCAACCTCGAGCTGCGCGATGTCCAGCGGGGTCTCGCCCACGCCGCGTTTTATCCGGCCCTTCGCGCGGGCCCGGCCGACCAGGATGCGCCGCATCGCCAGCGCGGCGGCGCGGAAAAAGTGCGCGCGGTCGTTCCAACTACGCTCCTCGCCCTTGGACAGGCTCAACCAAGCCTCGTGCACGAGCGCCGTCGCCTGCAGGGTCTGCCCCGGCGCCTCGCCCGCCAGCCGCCGCGCCGCGAGCGCGCGCAGCTCGTCGTAAACCAGCGGCAACAAATCCGCCGTCACCGGGCGACCCGCCCGCTCCGCCGCCTCGAAAAGCCGGGTGAGATCGCTCATGGGGCAAGGACCCGCCTTAGACCGTGCACGGGGATGCGCCCGCCAAGGCATGCGGCAACGGACAACAGCTGGAGAAAAAAGGTCGGGGGCATGGGGGGAGCAAGGGACGGATTCCTTTCTCTCCCCGCCGCCCTCGCACCTCAATCGCGGAAACCACCGACCGACGACCAGCGGACGCCAAGCGCGCGGCACGCTTTTCTTTTTCGTGTGCTTTCGTGTGTTTCGTGGGCAACAAAACCCTCCCGCTCCCGCGCTCCGCCCATGAACGACGCCGCCCTCGACGACGACCTGCCCGCCGCCTCCCCCGCCGATCCCGGCGAAGTCGGCCTCGTCGAGCCGCGCGATTTCACCTCCACCGAGCCCTTCGCCTGCGACGACGGCCGCGTCCTGCCCGGCTTCACCCTGCGTTACGAGACCTACGGGCGCTTGAGCGCCGCCGCCGACAACGCCGTGCTCGTCTGCCACGCCCTCTCCGGCGACCACCACTGCGCCGGCATCCACTCGCTCTCCGACCGCAAACCCGGCTGGTGGAACAACCTCATCGGCCCCGGCAAGGCGGTGGACACCAACCAGCATTTCGTGGTCTGCGCCAACGTGCTCGGCGGCTGCCAGGGTTCGACCGGCCCCATGTCGATCGATCCCGCCACCGGCCGCCCCTACGGCATCACCTTCCCCGCCGTCACCATCCGCGACATGGTGCGCTCCCAGCGGCGCCTGCTCGACCACCTCGGCGTGCGCCGCCTGCGCTGCGCCCTCGGCGGCTCCATGGGCGGCATGCAGGCCCTCCAGTGGGGCATCGAGTATCCGGATTTCTGCGACAAGGTCGTCGCCATGGCCACGACCGCCCGCGAGGGCGCGCAGGCCATCGCCTTCAACGAGGTCGGCCGCCAGGCCATACTCCAGGATCCGGGCTGGAACCAGGGCGACTACCCGCCCGGCGGCGGCCCGCGCGTGGGCCTGGCCATCGCCCGCATGATGGCCCACATCACCTACCTCTCCGACGCCTCCATGGACCGGAAGTTCGGCCGCCGCGAGGTCCGCCCCGGCATGCGCGCCGCCGCCAACGCCAACTCCGCCGGCACCGCCGCCAACGCCGAGGGCGCCACGACCGCGCCGCGGCCGGCCGCCACCTTCGACATCGAGTTCGAGGTGCAGAGCTACCTGCGCTACCAGGGCCAGAGCTTCATCAACCGCTTCGACGCCAACACCTACCTCTACATCACCCGCGCCATCGACCGCTTCGACCTCGCCGCCTCCTACGGCGGCAGCCTCGAAAAGGCCTTCGCGCCGGTGAAGGCCGACACGCTGGTGGTCGGCTTCACCAGCGACTGGCTTTTCCCGCCGGAGCAAAACCGCGACATCGTGCTCGCCCTCCAGCGCGCCGGCAAAAACGCCTCCTACGCCGAGCTCGCCACCGATCTCGGCCACGACTCCTTCCTGCTCGAAAGCCCCGGCCTCTACGCCCTCGTCCGCGCCTTCCTGGAGCGCAGGAGCTGAGGACGCGGGGCCGAACGGCGCCTCGCCGGCCGGCCCGGCGGTCCGGCCCCACCCCCGAGGCCACCACCGAACCCGAGGCTTTGCTCCTTCGGACGTGAACTGGTCGGCGCCCACAATTAGGCGCGTAGTTAAAACTTAACTACGACTAAACCTCGGGAAAAAGCTTTTCCTGCCCGCCCCCCGGCGGCACCAACGGCGGCGCCCCGTCGCGACCGCCCGTGTCCACCGTCTCCCCGCAAACCCCGGCCGCCGTCGCGGCGCACGATCCCCACGCCCTCGCGCGCGCCCGCGCCGAGGAGGGGGCTCGGCTGGTCCTGCGCGGCGTGACGCTCAATCTGGCGCTCGCGGCGGTGAAGTTCGCGGGCGGCTTTTTCGGCCACACCTACGCGTTGATCGCCGACGGCATCGAGTCCTTGCTCGACGTTTGTTCATCGGTGCTGGTGTGGGCGGGTTTTCGCGTGGCCGCGCGTCCGCCCGACGCGGACCACCCCTACGGCCACGGCAAGGCGGAGCCGCTGGCGGCGATGGCGGTGGCGCTGGTCATTTTTGTCGCCGCCGGCTGGATCGGCATCCACTCGGTGCGCGAGATTCTCACGCCGCACCGGGCGCCGCACTGGGGCACCCTGCCGCTGCTGGCCGGCGTGGTGGTGACGAAGTGGCTGCTTTCGCGCCGCCTCGCGCGCGCCGGGGCGGAGAGCGGGGGCACGGCGCTGGGCGCGGAGGCCTGGCACCACGCGGCCGACGCCCTCACCTCGGCCGCCGCCTTCGTCGGCATCGCCATCGCGGTTTTCTGCGGCCCGGACTACGCCGCCGCTGACGACTGGGCGGCGCTCGGCGCCTGCCTCATCATCGCCTTCAACGGGCTCATGATCCTGCGCCGCGCGCTCGGCGAGGTGATGGACACGGCGGCCTCGACCGAGCTGCACGTGGAGGTGCGCCGGGTGGCGGCCTTGGTGCCGGGCATCCGCGGCATCGACAAATGCCGCGTGCGCCACTCGGGGCTGGCGGTGTTGGTGGAGATCCAGATCGAGGTGGATCCGGCCATCACCGTGCGCGAAGGCCACGCGCTGGCCCACGCGGTGCAGGACCGCCTCGTCGGAGCCGGCCTGGCGATCTCCCACGTGTCGGTGCATGTGGAGCCGGCCCGCGCCTGACCCGGCCACCGGCGGGCGGACGGGCGACGGAAAAAGATTTGGGACACGGAGGGCACGGAGCGCGGACACGGAGGGCACGGAGGTCCGGATGACCACGAGGTCCCGCCGGGACACGAAGCTCCGAGTTTTTGCATCAAAGAAACGAAACGCGTCCACGGAAACGCCACGGAGAGCCGGATGGTCCTCCGTGATCTCCGTGTCCGCGCTCCGTGGCCTCCGTGGCAAAAAACTCAGGAACCCTCGCGTTGTGCGGGCTCAGCCCTCGATCACCACCAGGGTTTCGCCGGCGTTGACCGGTTTGCCCTCAGTGCAGCGGATTTCGCGCACCTTGCCGGCGCGCGACGCGGCGATGGTCACCTCCATTTTCATGGATTCGAGCACCACCAGCGGATCGCCCTCGGCCACGCTCGCGCCGGGCTCGGCGAGGATTTTCCAGACGTTGCCCGGGATGTGCGCGGGCAAGGCCACGCAGCCCTCGGGGATCGCCTGCTCGTCCACCACCGCCGCGGCCTCGTCGCCCGAGTGGTAGTTGAGCTGGCCGCTCTGTTCCCAACGATGCAGCTCGGCCTCGAAGGCGGCCGTTCGGCGGCCGGTGAAGGCGGCGATTTCGGCGGCGTTGTCGGCGAGAAACTTCTGGTAGTCGCGCAGCTTGAAGGTGGTCTGCTCGACACGGAGCTTCACCTTGCCCTGCGGGAACTCCTCGCGGAAGCGGGTGAGCTCGGCGTTCGAGACCGGGTAGAACTTGATCTGGTCGAAGAAGCGCAGGAGCCAGGGTTTCCCGTCCACGAAGTCGGCGGTCTGTTTGTGGCGATTCCACATCTGGCAGGTGCGGCCGATGAACTGGTAACCGCCGGGGCCCTCCATGCCGTAAACACAGAGGTAGGCGCCGCCGATGCCGACGGCGTTTTCCGGCGTCCAGGTGCGGGCGGGGTTGTATTTGGTGGTGACGAGACGGTGGCGCGGGTCGAGCGGCGTGGCCACGGGCGCGCCGAGGTAAACATCGCCCAGCGCGAGCACCAGCCAGGAGGCCTCGAAGCAGGTGCGGTAAACGTCCTCCAGCGTATCGAGTCCGTTGATACGGCGGATGAACTCGAGGTTGCTCGGGCACCAGGGGGCGTCCTTGCGCACGATCTGCATGTATTTCCGGATCGCGAGCAGGGTGGACTCGTCCTCCCAGGAGAGCGGCAGGTGGACGATGCGCGAGGGCACCTCCATGTCGTCCACCGGGGGCAGCTCGGACTCGGCGCGGAGCAGGATCTCCACGAGGCGCTCGGAGGGCAGGAGGCGTTGGTCGAAGTGGACCTGGAGCGAACGAATGCCGGGCGTGAGATCGAGGATGCCGTGCAGGCGCTGGCGTTCGAGCCAGGTTTGCAGGGCGTGCACGCGCATGCGCAGGGCGATGTCGAGCTGGAGCGGACCGTATTCGACGAGCACGGCGGCGTCGCCGGAACGGCGATACACGACCGCCGGAGCCGTCGGGCGCGCGGGGAGGGTGTGGATGATCGCAGGCTCGGGAGGGCTGAAGGTGTCGCGCGAAGGACGCGACGGGCGCGACGGGGATGAATCTAAATTTAAACCTTCGGCTCCTTCGCGTCCTTCGCGCGACAAAGGCTCGAGTCTGGGGGCGGGTCGCAGCGTCTCGATCGATGACTCCTGCGCGTAGGCAAGTTCGCGGGCTTCCTGCGCGGTGATGGCGACGAAGCGGACTTTGTCGCCGGGCTTGAGCTGGCCCATTTTCCAGAGCTCGGCCTGCACGATGGTGACGGGGCAGACGAAGCCGCCGCAGCTCGGGCCGTCGGGGCCGAGGATGATCGGCATGTCGCCGGTGAAATCGATCGCGCCGATGGCGTAGGCGTTGTCGTGGATGTTCGACGGGTGCAGACCCGCCTCGCCGCCGTCGCGTCGCGCCCACTGCGGCTTGGGCCCAATGAGGCGCACGCCGGTGCGGGCCGAGTTGTAGTGAACCTCGTAGGCGGTCGAGAGGAGCGTGGCGATGTCCCGCTCGGTGAAAAAGTCGGGCGCGCCGTGCGGGCCGTAGAGAACCTTGATCTCCCAGTCGCGAGTGAGGGCGGGCAACACCTCGGCGGGCGCGACGAGCAACAGGGCCGCGTCGGTCACGCCGGCGGGCGTGCGGCGGTTGACCCGGAGCACGTCGCCCACCCGCAGCGCCCGGCCGGCGTGGCCGCCGAAGAGACCGAGGGTGAAGGTGGCCTTGCTGCCGAGGTAGTCGGGCACGTCGAAGCCGTGGCGGACGGCGAGGTAGGCGCGTAGTCCGGCGCCGGATACGGAGCCGACGCGCAGGGTCTGGCCGGGGGAGACGCCGAAGGCGCGACCGGGCGCGACGGGCGCGCCGTCCAGCGTGGCCGGCATGTCTGCGCCGACGAGGGCGAGCACGGCGGCGGTGTTGAAACGCAGGGTCGGGCCGTTGACCGTGATCTCGAGCGCGGCGGCGGTGTCGGGGTTGCCGACGAGGCGGTTGGCGAGGCGGAAAGAGAGGCTGTCCATCGGGCCGGAGGGCGGCACGCCGACATCCCAGTAGCCGATGCGGCCGGGATAGTCCTGCACGGTGGTCTGGGTGCCGCCTTCGAGCACCTCGACGGTGGCGGGCGCGTAGGGCAGCGTGGCGAGGTATTTGGTCGTCACGGCGCCGGCGCGAAAACCCTCGCTGGCGATGATCTGGCGCAGGTAGCCGAGGTTGTTTTCCAGGCCGTAAACGCGGGTGTCGGCGAGGGCGGCGTCGAGACGGGCGAGGGCGTCGGCGCGGTCGGCGCCGCGCACGATGATCTTGGCGATCATGGGATCGTAGAAGGCCGACACCTCGGAGCCGGTCTCGACCCAGGTCTCGATGCGGGCGGAGCTCGGGAAGTGGACGTCGGTGAGCAGGCCGGCGGCGGGCTGGAAGTTTTTGCCCGGATCCTCGGCGTAGAGGCGGACCTGGATGGAGTGGCCGCAAGGGAGCCGGGAGCTCCCGCTACTTTGGGCGCCGGTGGCGCCGGGGCGGAAGTCGCGCAGGTCGAGCTCGCCGGCGGCGGCGCGGATCATCCACTCGACGAGATCGACACCGGTGACCTCCTCGGTGACGCCGTGCTCGACCTGGAGGCGGGTGTTGACCTCGAGGAAGTAGAAGTGGCCGGTGGCGTTGTCGTAAACGAACTCGACCGTGCCGGCGTTGGTGTAGCCGGCGGCCTGGCCGAGGCGGGCGGCGCAGGCGAGCAGCTCGGCGCGTTGCGCGTCGGTGAGGCCGGGCGCGGGCGTTTCCTCGACGACCTTCTGGTTGCGGCGCTGCACGGAGCAGTCGCGCTCGCCGAGGGCGACGACGTGGCCGTGCGAGTCGCCGAGGATCTGGACCTCGATGTGGCGGGCCTGCTCGACGAATTTTTCGAGGAAAACGCCGCCGTCCTTGAAGTTGTTTTTGGCCAGGCGAACGACCGATTCGAAGGCGGTGGCGAGCTCCTCGGGCCGGCGGATGAGCTGCATGCCGATGCCGCCGCCGCCGCCGGTGCTTTTGAGCATGACGGGGTAGCCGATGCGCTCGGCCTCGGCCCGGGCGGCGGCGAGGTCGGGCAGCAGGTCGGTGCCGGGGAGGAGCGGCACGCCGTGGGCTTTGGCGAGGGCGCGCGCGGAGTGTTTGGGGCCGAGCTGGCGCATCTGCGCGGCGCGCGGGCCGATGAAGACGATGCCGGCGGCCTCGCAGGCTTCGACGAAGGCGGCGTTCTCGGACAGGAAGCCGTAGCCGGGATGGATGGCCTGGGCGCCGGTGGCCTTGGCGGCGGCGAGGATTTTTTCCGCGTCGAGATAGGATTGGGCGGCGGGGCTCGCGCCGAGATGGACGGCCTCGTCGGCCTGCGAGACGTGCAGGCTGTGGCGGTCGGCGTCGGAATACACGGCGACGGAGCCGATGCCCATGCGGCGCAGGGTGCGGATGACGCGGCAGGCGATGGCGCCGCGATTGGCGATGAGGACCTTCGAGAACATTGAGAAATTATGTGGAAAGCT
>CBINNW010000102.1:0-19083 GCA_966252115.1 uncultured Akkermansia sp. | reverse complement strand
CATCGGCACCGACTACTTCGTCACCGACACCGAGATGGACCGCGTCATCGCCAACGCCGTCTCCACCTCCGTCGCCACCCCCGACAGCCCCGTCCTCCCGCTTCGCTCCACCCCGGCCGCCTTCGTTGACGGCGTCTGGTCCGGCTCCGTCTCCCTGCCCTTCTCCGGCGTCGGCCACCAGCTCGTCGCCACCGATGCCGCCGGCACGAGCGGCGCCAGCTCGCCATTCACCACCATCCCGCCTTCCGCGCCCGCGGTCCCGCCGGGTTCCTCCCTGGGCCTCACGCTGCCCGCCTCCGTCGCCGAAGGGTCCGACACGCTCTCCGGCACGCTCTCCGTCGCCACCACCCCCGCCGGCCCGCTCCCGGTCTCCCTCTCCGCCCACCCGCCCGCCAAACTCTCCCTGCCCGCCACCGTCACGGTGCCCGCCGGACAAAACTCCGTCTCGTTCAACTTCTCCGCGCCCGACGACAGCTTCCTCGACGGAGATCGCACGGTGGTCGTCACCGCCGCCGCCTCCGGCCACGCCGCCACCCGGCGCGACCTCCTCATCACCGACGACGACATCGGCGATCTCGCCATCACCGCCCCAGCGGCCATCGGCGAAACCGGCGGCTCCATCCTCGGCTCCGTCTCCGTCGGCGCCCCCGTGTTCAGCCCCCTGACGATCACCCTGAGCTCGTCCCACCCCGCCGCCGCCACGGTGGACACCACCGTCACCATCCCGGCCGGCTCCACCGCCGCCTCCTTCCCGATCACCCCGGTCGCCGACGGCGTGCTCGATGGCCCGCAGACCACCACCCTCACCGCCTCCGTGCCCGGCTGGACCTCCGCCACCCATTCCCTGGAAGTCACCGACGCCAACACCCGCACCCTCGCCTTCGACAAGACCGCCTCCGTTTACGAGGGCGCCGCCATCGCCGCCACCCTCACCCTCGGCGGCACCCTGCCCGCCGATCTCGTCGTCACCCTCGTCTCCTCCGATCCCGCCCAGCTCACGGCCCCCGCCACCGTCACCATCCGCGCCGGCCAGACCAGCGTCGCCTTCTCCATCACCGCCACGGACGACACCGCCCTCAACGGCGGACGCGACCTCACCCTCTCCGCCTCCGCCCCCGACTACCCCGCGATCACCCGCACCGTCGGCATCGTGGACAACGAGATCCACCACTTCGCCTTCGCCCCCATCGGCTCCCCCCGCGCCACCCACGTCCCCATCTCCGTCACCCTGAGCGCCCGCAACATCGACGACGTTATCCTCGCCGACTACTCCGGCCCCGTCGAAGGCGTCGCCCTCGAAGCCGCCGGCGCGAACGGCTCCGTCGGCATCGCACCCGCCACCACCGGCCGCTTCACCTCCGGAATCTGGCGCGGTAAAATCACCCCCGCCGACGCCGACACCGCCGTCCGCCTCACCGCCTCCCTCGGCGCCGCCACCGGCCAAAGCAACCCCTTCGACGTCACCCTCTCGCCCGCCCTCACGGTCACCCCCGAACGGCTCGACGTGTCGCTCAAGATCGACGCCACCACCACCCGCACCCTGACCATCGCCAACACCGGTGGCGGCCAGCTCGTCTGGCGCCTGCCCTCCGGCGCCACGACCGCCTCCGCCGTCGGCCTCGCGGACGCGCCCGCGCCCGCGCTCGCCCCTCCCCTGGCCGACATCCCGCTCGAAACCATCCTGTCCAACCTCAACGCCGACGCCGATTCCATCCGCGACCTGATCCCCTCCCGCTACGCCTTCACCGAAGGTGTCACCGGCACCTACATCGCCGACGGCGGCAACATGTATGACTACGGCAACTACCTGCGTCCCAACTCGTCCTACGAGCCCCTCTCCTACTCCGACAACACCATCGTCGCCGCCCCCTCGTCGCTCGGCGCGGGCGGCCGCTATTTCACCCGTAAGTTCGATGGCCTCTTCGTCTTCGCCGCCGACATCGCCGACCTCTCCGGCTTCGAAATAGACGGCAATCTCGGCTACGGCTCCGTCTTCGACGCGCCCTCGCGCCGCGTGGACACCGCCATCCTCACCGAGACCCGCGGAGAAATCACCTACAAGGGCTTCGTCAAACGCGTCCACGGCGGCACCACCCCCTCGGTCAACCACCTCGTCATCGTCGCCGACAACGGCACCGTCGCCCACTCCGCCCCCGGCTACGCCTACAGCGACGACCACCGCGTCACCGGCCTCGCCGGCGCCACCCGCCTTTATTACCTGCTCTACGCCGGCGCCGCCGGCGCCTACATCGACGACACCGCCACCCGGGCGATTTTCTCCGCCTTCCTCGAGGCCGTCGGCAGCCCCCCCTTCCTCTCCGGCTCCCCCGCCCTCGGCCGCCTCGACGCCGGCGCCGAGCAGAGCCTCACCGTCACCATCGACGCCACCGGCCTCCCGCCCGGCGTCCACGAGCGCAATCTCACGCTCGTCTCGAACGATCCGCTCCGCCCCCGCGTCCAGGTCCCCGTCGAGCTCACCGTCGAGGACCGCGTCCTGCATCATTTTGAGTTCGATCCGCTCCCCGCCTCCCTCGTGCGCGGCGCCCCCGCGACCATCCGCCTGCGCGCCGTGGATGCCGACGGCTTCCGAGTTTATAATTTCAACTCGCCCGTCACCCTCACCGCCACCGGCACCACCCTCGCCGAGCCCATCACCGCCACCGACTGGGAGGGCGGCATCTGGACCGGCTCGATCACCCCCGCCACCTTCGCCGCCACCGCCACCCTCTCCGCCGACGACGGCGCCGGGACCACCGGAGTCAGCGACACCTTCGCCGTCACCACCGGCCCCCTTGCCCAGCTTCTCTGGGATCCCGTCGCCTCGCCCCGGACCGTGGACGCCCCCTTCCCCGTCACCGTCCGCGCCGCCGACGCCGGCGGCAACCTCCTCGACGCCTCCGCCCCGATCACCCTCTCCGCCCTCATTCCCCAGCCCCTGCCCCCCACCGGCTCGCACCAGACAAACGACTATTTCCCCTTCCGCGGCTCCGCCGCCGTCGTCCGCCAACAAATCCACTACCCCGCCTCCGCGCTGGGCGCGGCGCCCCGCCGCCTGACCGGAGTGGCGCTCAACATCACCTCGCCCGCCCCCGGCGCCTCCTTCGCCCAGTGGACCATTCGGTTGAAAGCGACCCCCCGGACCACCTTCGCGGACCCCTCCTTCGACAACTCCGGCTGGGCCACCGTCCACAGCTCCACCGCCATCCCCTCCACCACCGGCTGGATCACCTTCCCCTTCGACGCGCCCTTCACCTACGACGGCACCGGCTCGCTGTTGGTGGAGCTGAGTTTCCGCAACCCCTCCACCGGCTCCTCCTCGGCCTACATCTCGGCCGCCTACGAGTCCTACTATGGCCGAGCGCTCCGCGCCTCCAGCACGACATCCGTCGATCCCCTCACCCTCACGACGGGAACCTATCTTAGCTACGTCCCGGTCCTCCGATTCCTCGACCAACACTCCATCCCCCTGCGCGCTCCCGCCGCCGCCTTGGTCAATGGCGTCTGGTCCGGCTCCGTCTCGCTCGCCGCCCCCGCCGAGTTCGCCTCGCTCCTGGCCAGCTCCGCCAACCCGGCCGCCACCGGCGAGAGCAACGGATTCGTCGTCTCCGCCGCGCCGGAACTCGCCCCCGACCTCCCCTTTACGGAAACGTGGGAATCCGACCTCGTCTCCCCGCGCTGGACCCTCACCGGAACCCTTGGCTATCGCACCCAGATCACCACCGAGCACGGCCCGCACGGCGGCACCCGCCACCTAGTCCTAGACAGCACCCCCTACGCCTACGATTACTCCCGCAACGAGGCCACCCTCACCCTCGACCTCGCCGGGCGCACCGGCGTCGTCCTCTCCTTCTGGGCCAAGCGTTTTTATTACGAATACGCCGACGCCCCGGCCTCCGACCCCTTCACCGAAGGCGCCGATTTCGACGGCGTCGCCATCAGCGCCGACGGCCTCACCTGGCATGAGATCCAGCCCCTCCGCGACCCCGATCTCGGCACCGATTGGAAACAGTTTACCGTCGATCTCGACCCCGCCCTCGCCACCCGCGGCCTCGCCTACACCTCGACCTTCCGCATCCGCTTCAACCGCTACGGCGACTACACCGCCGCCAGTGGTGGCATCGCCCTCGACGACATCTCCGTCACCACCGCCCCGGTCCCCGCGCCGACCCTGACCCTGCCCGCCTCCGTCGCCGAGTCCGCCGCGCCCTTCTCCGGCACGCTTTCGCTGTCCGCCGCACGCCCCACCTCCACCACCTTCACCCTCGCCTCCAGCGCCCCGGCCAAGCTCGCCCTGCCCGCCTCCCTCACCCTCCCCGCCGGGCGGAGCTCCGTCTCCTTCACCGCCACCCCCATCGACGACAGCCTCTTCGACGGCACCCGCCTCATCGCCGTCACCGCCACCCCGCCCGCCGGCACCGGGCTCCACCCCGGCGTCACCACGCTCACCCTCGCCGACGACGACTCGCCCGCCCTCACCCTGTCCGTCGCCCCCTCCAGCCTTCCGGAAAACAACTACGGCACCGCGACCGCCACGCTCCGCCTCGGCGCCCCGCCCGCCGCCCCGATCACCGTCGCCCTCGCCTCCGGCGACCCCACCGCCGCCACCGTCCCCGCCTCCCTCGCCTTCGCCCCCGGCCAGACCACCGCCACCTTCCCCGTCACCGTGGTCAACGACACCCTCATCGACGGCACCCAAACCACCACCCTGTCCGCCACCCTGCCCGGCGCCACGCCCGCCACCGCGACCTTCACCGTCACCGACGACGAGACGGCCACGCTCGCCCTGAGCTCATTCACCTCGGTATTCGAGGGAGCCGACCTCGAGGGCTTGATCACCCTCGGCGGCACCCTGCCCGCCGATCTCGTCGTCACCCTCGTCTCCTCCGACCCCGCCCGGCTCACCGTCCCGGCCACCGTCACCATCCCCGCCGGGGATACCATCGCCAGCTTCATCCTCGACGCCCCCGACGACACCGCCACCAACGGAGGCGCCAGCGTCACCGTCACCGGCTCCGCCCCCGACCTGTCCTCCGCCACCCGCTCGATTTCCGTCATCGACGACGATCTCCACCACTTCGTCTTCGGCGACATCCCCTCGCCCCAAGCCACGCGGGTGCCCCTCACCGTCACCATCACCGCCTTCAACATCGACGGCATCCAACTCACCAACCACACCGGCTCCGTCACCCTGAGCGCCGCCGGCGCAAACGGGCCGGTGGACCTCACCCCCGCCACCGCTTCGCCCTTCGTCCGCGGCATCTGGAGCGGGTCGCTCACCTTCACCCAGGCGGACACCGCCGTGCGCATCACCGCCGCCGCCCCCACCGCCAGCGGCCTGAGCAACGCCTTCGAGGTTTCCTTCTCGCCGGCCATCGCCATCACCCCGGAGCGCCTCGACCTCGCCCTCCATGTCGGATCATCCGACACCCGGACCCTCACCCTCGCCAACACCGGCGGAGGCACTCTCGCCTGGTCCCTCCGCGTCGCCGCCGATGTGGCCCCGACCGCCGGTCAGGCTGCTTCCGACGTAGCCCCGACCGCCGGTCGGGGTATCGCCCAAGAGTCCGACCACGGGTCGGGCCTACAGGAGGGGCCAAACGCCCTCTCCGCCGCGCCCCCCCCGATGCTGCTCGAAAACGTCCTCGCCAGCCTCAACCGCGACCACGCCCTCATCCGTGACGCCATCCCCGATCGCTACGCCTTCAGCGAGGGCGTCACCGGCAACTACATCTACGACGGCGGCGGAAACATGTATGACTACGGCAACGTCCTTTCGACCAACCTCGCGCCCTACAGCTACTCCAGCCTCCCCTACTCCAACGACGCGATCCGCGCCGCCACCGATCTCTTGGGGGCGGGCGGCCGCTACTTCACCCGCAAATTCGACGGCCTCTTCGTCTTCGCCGCCGACATCGACGGCCTTTCCCATTTCGAGATCACCGGCGGCCTCGGCGCCTACGGCGCCGGCTACACCGACACCGCCACCCTCACCCGCACCCACTCCGGCGTCACCTACAAGGGCTTCGTCAAACGCGTCTTCGGCACCACAACCCCCTCGGTAAACCACCTCGTCATCGTCGCCGACAACGACTCCGTCTCCCACACCGCCGCCACCAACACCAACAGCGACCAGCACCGCGTCTCCGGTCTCTCCGGCACCACCCGCATCTACTACCTGCTCTACGCCGGCACCTCGGGCGCCTACATCGACGACACCGCCACCCAGGCCATCTTCTCCGCCTTCCTCGATGTCGTCGGCACCCCCGACTTCCTCTCCCCCTCCGCCACCTCCGGCCAAATCACCGCGGGCGCCACCGAGCCCCTGACCCTCTCCTTCGACGCCGCCGACCTCGCCCCCGGCCTCCACCAGCGGAACCTCGTCTTCACCTCCAACGACCCCGCCCGCCCCACCGTCACCATCCCCGTCGCGCTCACCGTCCAAGACCGCGTCCTGCACCACTTCGAGTTCGACCCGCTCCCCGCCTCCCTCGTGCGCGGCGCTCCCGCGAGCATCCGCCTGCGCGCCGTGGATGCCGACGGCTTCCGGGTTTATAACTTCAACGCACCCGTCACCCTCTCCGCCACCGGCACCACGCTCGCCGAGCCCGTCACCGCCACCGGCTGGGTCGGCGGCATCTGGACCGGCCAGATCACGCCCGCCACCTTCGCCGCCGCCGCCACCCTCTCCGCCTCTGACGGCTCCGGCATCACCGGCCTTAGCAACGCCTTCGCCGTCACCACCGGCCCCCTCGCCCAACTTCTCTGGGACCCCGTCGCCTCCCCCCGGACCGTGGACACCCCCTTCCCCGTCACCGTCCGCGCCGCCGACGCCGGCGGCAACCTCCTCAACAACGTCTCCGCCCCCCTCGCCCTCTCCGCCCTCGTTCCCCAGCCCCTGCCCCCCACCGGCTCGCAGGACACAACCAGTTACTATCCCTTCTACAACCAGGCCGCCGTCGTGCGTCAGCAGATCATCTACCCGGCCTCCACGCTGGGTGCGGCGCCGCGCCTCCTGAGCGGGCTGGCGATGAACATCATCGCGACCAACCCCGCAGCCTCCTTCGCCCAGTGGACCATCCGGCTGAAAAACACCACCCGGACCACCTTCGCCGGCACCGCCTTCGACAACTCCGGCTGGACCACCGTCCACAGCTCCACCGCCACCCCCTTCACCACCGGCTGGATCACCTTCCCCTTCGACGCGCCCTTCGCCTACGACGGCACCGGCTCGCTGTTGGTGGAACTGAGCTTCCGTAATCCATCCCAGACCACCACCTGGGTCGCCATCTCGGCCTCCCGCGACTGGTCTTACGCCCGATCCCGCCGCACCTACAGCACGACACCGCTCGATCCGCTCACCCTCACGAACGGCAACGATTCCGACCAAGTCCCCGTCCTTCAGTTCCTGGATCGGCAACTCATCCCCCTGCGCGCCCCCGCCGCCAGCTTGAGCAACGGCGTCTGGTCCGGCTCCGTCTCGCTCTCGGCCCCCGCCGCGTTCGCCTCGCTCCGCGCCACCTCCGCCATCCCCGCCGCCACCGGCGACAGCCGGCCCTTCACCGTTTCCGCCGCCCCGATCCCGCCGCCCGCCTTCCCCTTCACGGAAACCTGGGAATCCAGCCTTCTCTCCCCTCGCTGGACCCTCACCGGAACCAGCAGCTATCGCACCCAAATCACCACCGATCACGGCCCGCACGGCGACACCCGCCACCTCGTCCTCGACACCCTTCCCGGCGCCTACACCTACGTCCGCAACGAAGCCACCCTCGCCATCGACCTCGCCGGCCGCACCGGTGTCACCCTCTCCTTCTGGGCCAAGCGCTTTAATTACGAATACGCCCACGCCCCGGCCTCCAACCCCTTCACCGGCGGTGCCGATTTCGACGGCGTCGCCATCAGCGCCGACGGCGTCACTTGGCATGAGGTCCATCCCCTTCGCGCCCCCGACCTCACCACCGACTGGAAACAGTTCACCGTCGATCTCGACGCCGCCCTCGCCGCCCGCGGTCTCGCCCACACCTCCACCTTCCGCATCCGCTTCAACCGCTACGACTACTACGCCGCCCCCGATGGCGGCATCGCCCTCGACGACATCACCGTCACCGCCGCCCCCGTCGTCGCCCCGACCCTGACCCTCCCCGCGTCCGCCACCGAGTCCGCCGCGCCCCTCTCCGGCACACTTTCGCTGCCCGCCTCGCGCCCCGCCGACACCGTCTTCACCCTCGCCTCCTCCGCCCCGGCCAAACTCGCCCTGCCCCCCACCCTCACCCTCCCCGCCGGCCAGACATCCGTCGCCTTCACCGCCACCCCCATCGACGACACCCTGTTCGACGGCTCCCGCCTCATCGCCGTCACCGCCACCCCGCCCGCCGGCTCCGGGCTCCACCCCGGCCTCACCACGCTCACCCTCGCCGACGACGACTCGCCCGCCCTCACCCTGTCCATCGCCCCCTCCAGCGTTTCGGAAGGTAGCACCTACTCCCCAGCCACCGCCACGCTCACCCTCGGCGCCACGCCCGTTGCCCCGCTCACGTTCGCCCTCGCATCCAGCGACCCCACCGCCGCCACCGTCCCCGCCTCCCTCGCCTTCGCCCCGGGCCAGACCACCGCCACCTTCCCCGTCACCCCGGTCAACGACCTCAAGATCGACGGTGCCCAAACCACCACCCTCTCCGCCACCCTCGGCGGCGCCACGCCCGCCACCGCTACCCTCACCGTCACCGACAACGAGAACACCAACCTCAGCCTCGGCCTCCCCTACTCGACCACCGAAGGCTCGTCGTCCTCCGGCTCCGTGAGCATCTCCGGCACCCTCCCCACGCCCTTGGTCGTCACGCTGAGCTCGGCGAACCCCGCCCAGCTCACCGTCCCCGCCTCCGTCACCATCCCCGCCGGCACGACCTCCGCCACCTTCGCGCTCATCGCCGTGGACGATACCGACACCGACGGCGCCGCCTCCGTCACGATCACCGCCTCCGCCGCCGGCTTCACCTCCTACTCGACCTACGCCTACGCCCACGACAACGACCTCCACCACTTCACCATTGCCGGCATCGCGAGCGCCCAGATCGCCAATCGCCCCTTCTCGATCACCGCCTACGCCCGCACCATAGACAATCAGGCCATCTACGGGTTCAGCAACACCGTCCCCCTCTCTGCGCAAACCACCGCGTCCGCCCTGCCCGTCACGCCCGCCACGCTCGCCTTCGCCAACGGCACCGCCTCGGCCGAAGTCGCCGTCGGCGCCATGGCCACCGACGTCACCCTGAGCCTCGACGACGGCGCGGGCCATACCGGGACGAGCAACACCTTCGCCACCGGCGCGGGCGCTCACACCGGCTTCAGGGTCTCCACCCTCGCCCCCGTCCAGTTGGCCGGCGCACCCGCCACCGTCACCCTCACCGCCATCGACGCCTACGGCAACACCGTCACCACCTACACCGGCTCCGCCTCCCTCTCCGCCGGCCCCGCCCCCTCCATCGTCGGCAACGGCACCATCTCCACCTCCTTCCCCGCCAACGCCTACTATTATTCCGTTCAGCGCACCCAGGTCGTTTACACCCCGGCCGAGATCGGCGCCGCCGGCACCCTCTCCGCCCTCGCCCTCGACTTCACCAGCACCCCCTCCACGTCGCTGAAATACTGGACCATCCGACTAAAACACGTCGCCTCCCCGGCAAACACCTCTTGGCAAAGCGGCTGGACCACCGTCCATAAAAGCACCCCCTCGTTCGCCTCTCCCGGCTCCGGCTGGATCGAATTTCCCTTCACCACCCCCTTCGCTTACGACGGCGTCAGCCACCTGATGGTGGACTTCAGCTACAACAACGACACCTACAACTATCAAGACGCGGGCACCGTGCGCGGCACCTCCCGTCCCACGGATCGCTCGATCTACTACTCCACCGACCCCGGCTACTACGACGATCCCCTGCTCTGGTCCGGCACCACTCCCTATCCCTACACCAGCCCCCTCACCCCCAACCTCCGCCTCGTCCGCGCCGGAGCGTTCGTGCCCGTCACCCCCCTCGCCACCCCCGACTTCGTCGCCGGCATCTGGACCGGCACCGTCACCTTCAACGCCCCCTCCGCCGCCCCGGTCACCCTTCAAGTCCGCCACGGCTCCCGCTTTGGCCAAAGCACCCCGATCACCATCGAGCCCAACCCCGCCGCCGATACCGACGCCGACGGCCTGCCCGACGCCTGGGAAACCACCCACGGCCTCGCCCCCGGCTCCTCCTCCGGCGACGACGGCGCCCTTGGCGACCCCGACGCCGACGGCCTCGCCAACCTCCTCGAATACGCCACCGGCCTCGATCCCCACGCCCGCGACGCCTCTCCGCTCTCGCTCGCCCTCGCCCCGCACCCCACCACCGGCGACCGCCACCTCGTCGTCTCCTACCGCCGCCTCGTCGCGCCCGGCTCGCTCGCCATCGGTTTGACCGTCTCCGAAAACCTCCGCGACTGGGCCGCCCCCGCGCCCGCCCCGGACCAACTCTCCGTCGTCCCCCACCCCGACGGCCTCACCGAGACCGTCACCGTCCGCCTCAACCCCGCCCTCTCCCCCGCACCCCGCTTCGTCCGCCTCGAAGTCACCGCCCCCTCGCCCTGACTCGCCCGAGTTCCGGCATCGACGCCGGCGGCGGGAAGGCCACCGTGTGCCCCCAAAACTCATGGAAAACCCTTCCCTTACCGGCGCGCAAAAGACCCGCCTTCGCGGCATCGGCCAGACGCTCGAAGCCGCCATCAAGATCGGCAAAGCCGGCCTCACACCCGCCTCGCAACGCGAACTCTCCCGTCTGCTCGACACCCGCGAACTGGTGAAAATCCGCTTCGAAGGCGCCGACCGCCACGAACGGGCCGCGCTCATTTCCCAGATCGAAACCACGCTCGGCGTTCCCTGCGTCGGCTCCGTCGGCCACACCGCGCTCTTCTTCCGCCAAAACGCCGACCCCGAAAAACGCGTCGTCGCCCTCTGAGCGGTCCCGCCCATCTCATCCAATCCACGACCAGGCATCACCCCGCCCCCATTGGTCCTTGGTCATTGGTCCTTGGTCATTCCGTCATCGCCCCCATGCCCGCCGAGTCCGACCACCCGCTAGCTCCCTACGGCTGGGACGCCGACTGGGCCGCCGCCTTCGCGCCCCACGCCGCCACCGGCCTGGAGCCCGCGCGCGTCGTCGTCGAGCTGCGCCGCCACTACTACGCGGTCGTCACCGCGAGCGGCGAACTGCTCGCCGAATGCACCGGCAAATTCCACCACGACGCCAAACGCGACCCCAACGCCTACCCCGCCGTCGGCGACTGGGTCGCCGTCACCCCCATCGCCGGCGCCGAAGGCCGCGCCCAGCTCCACGCCCTGCTCCCGCGCCGCAGCCGTTTTTCCCGCCAGTCCGCCGGCGGCGAGCAGTCCCAGCAGATCATCGCCGCCAACATCGACGTCGTCTTCCTCGTCAGCGGCCTCGACCGAAACCACAACCCGAAGCGCATCCAGCGTTTCCTCGTCGCCGCGCGCGACTCCGGCGCCACGCCCGTGATCGTGCTCAACAAGGCCGACCTCCACCCCGATCCCGAATCGGTGCGCGGGGAGATCGAGCGCCTCGTCCCCGGCGTGCCCGTCGTCATCACCAGCAGCCGCACCCGCCGCGGCCTCAAACTCCTCGGCGGCCACGCCGCGCCCGGGCGCACCCTCGCCTTTGTCGGCAGCTCCGGCGTCGGCAAAAGCAGCCTCATCAACCGCCTCGCCCGCGACGCCGAACTCCCCACCGGCGAGGTCCGGGAAAAGGACGCCAAAGGCCGCCACACCACCACCCGCCGCGAGCTCGTGCTCGCCCCCAGCGGCGCCCTCATCATCGACACCCCCGGCATGCGCGAGCTCCAGCTCTGGGACGCCGACGAGGCGCTCGAGGAGGCCTACGCCGACGTGGTGGAGCTCGCCACGCGCTGCCGTTTCACCAGTTGCCGTCACGAGGACGAGCCGGGCTGCGCCGTCCGCGCCGCGCTCGCGGCCGGCACGCTCCCGCCCGAACGCCTCGCCAGCTACCGGAAGCTCAAAGCCGAACAGGCCGCCAAGGCCCCGACCCTTCGCAAACCCGGCGCCGTCGCCAGCAAACCCGGCTGGAAACAAAAAGCCGCCGAGCGCGCCGCCAAACCCTTCCGCCACCGCCACCACCAGGAGGATTGATCCTGATTCGCATTCAACGGGAGGGAAACACCGCTGCGATGTAGGCCCGACCGCTGGTCGGGCTGCCTGACCAGCGGTCAGGCCTACAGGCTGCGATCACTGGTGGCTGTATTACGACGGAACGCGAAACCACCTCACCCCACCACATCCCGCATCTCCCCGCGACGGCCGGCGGTCAAAGCGGCCAGGTTGTGCAAAAACAACTCCGCCAGCGCCAGGTCCTGGTCGCTCCGGCCGCCGGCGCTGTGCGGGGTGATCCAGCAGTTGCGCGTCGTCCACAGCGGGCTCGACGCGGGCAGCGGCTCGGTCTCGAAAACATCCAGATACGCCCCGCCCAGCCGCCCGCTTTCCAGCGCGTCGATCAGCGCCCGCTCGTCCACCGTGGGGCCGCGCCCGAGGTTGTAGAAAAACGCGCCCGGCTTCACCTGCGCCAACCGGCGGGCGTTCACGTAGCGATGGGTCGCCTCGTTCTCCGGCAGGATGTTCACCACATGGTCCACCACCGGCAGCACGGCGGAGAGCTTCTCCTCCGCGATCACATGCACCCCGCGCTCGCTGTAGGCGCGCCGGCGCAGCGCGTAGATTTTCATCCCGAAAGGCGCGAGCAGCTCGACCAGGCGCTTTGCGATGGCCCCGTAGCTCAGCAGCAGGACGGCGCCGCCCTTCAGCAGACGCGACTCGGCGCGACGCTCGAAAAACATCCAGCGCCGCTCGCCGAGCTGCTCCGCCACCGAGGCCGGCAGCCCCCGGCTCAGCCCGAGCATCATCGCCAGCGCGTGCTGCGCGCAGGGCTCGGCGAAGACCGAGGACGCGTTGGTCAACACCGCCCCGCGCGCCCCCAGCGCCTCGCGCGTCTCCTCGTTGTCGAAACGCGTGTAGCCGGCGGAGCTCAGCGCCACCCAGCGCAGTCGGGCCGACTCGCGGCAGACCGCCGCGTCCGGCTGGCCGAAGGCCACGTCGGCCTCGCGCAGCAGCGGATCCTCCCCGCCCGCCGCCAGCACCGAGGCCGAGCTCGCCGCCGAGACGAGCAGACGATGCCCCGCCGCCGCCACCCCCGCCTCCAGCCGCGCCCGCGCCGCCGGCTCCAGCGCCGCGTTCGTCCAGATCGCCAGCCCGCGATCCGTATCCGTTTCCACATTACGTTTCATCGGCTCGGCCTTTCGTGTCATTTCGTGTGTTTCGTGGGCAAAACCATTCCCGCCCGCGCGTCGCCTCACTCCGTCTCGTTGAAGCTGCACACCGCGTGCACGCGCAGGCCGGCGGCGCGCAGTTTGTCCGAGCCGCCCAGCTCCGGCAGGTCCACGATGGCGGCCACGCCGACCACCTCGGCGCCGAGCGAGCGGATGAGCTGCGTGGTGGCCAGCACGGTGCCGCCCGTGGCGATGAGATCGTCCACGATCAACACCCGGTCGCCGGGCTTGCAGGCGTCGGCATGGATCTCGATCGAGGCGTTGCCGTATTCGAGCGCGTAGTCCGCGCCGACCGTGCGCCAGGGCAGCTTGCCCTTCTTGCGCACGAGCATGAAGGGACGGTGCAACTGGTAAGCCAGCGCGCCGCCGAGGATGAAGCCCCGCGCGTCCACCGCCGCGATCAGGTTCACGCCCATGCGGGTGGCGTCCCAGGCGATGCTCTCCACGAGCACGCGAAACGACTCCGGATCCTGAAACAGCGTGGTGACGTCGCGGAAGTTGATGCCCGGCTTGGGCCAATCGCGGACGGTGCGGATGCGGGACTTCAGTTCGGCGGCGGGATCGATGTTGGGCATGGAGGGGAGAGGAGACGGGTCGGAAAACAGGGACGGGAGTGGGCGAAACCAGAACGGACCGGCAGTCATGGCGCGGACGAAGCGCCAAGGCCAGCCCGAGCCTCTCGCCCCTGCGTCGGCGACGATGTCAACCCACCGGGAGCGCCGGCATCTTGCCGGCTTCCGAATCAAACTGCCGGCAGGGTGCCGGCGCTCCCGGTAACCAAGCCCGGCCGATGACATCACTTCCGGTTACCCCCAAAGCGCGACGGCCGGAGGCGCATTTGTTTGGACCGCCGCGCCCGGCGCGGCATCGTCTCGCCACAACCCTCCGCCTCCGCCATGCCGCTCCGCTTCCTCAAGTTTTTCTCCGCCACCCGCAGCTCGTCCGACGGCTTCACCCAGCCGCAACGCGAGGCCCTCGCCGACGCGCTCCACTTTCTGGTTTACGCCGACGGCCACATCGCGGCGCGCGAGGGCGAGTTTGTGGGCAACACCATCGACGGTCTCGCGTGGGACGCCGCGCGCTCCTTTTCCGTTTACGAGGCCGAGTCCGTCGCCCGGGCCCGCCAGGCCACGGAAAACTCCGGCTACCGGTCCGAGTTTCTGGCGTCCATCGCCACCCGGCTCGACACGCCGGAGGTCCGCGCCCGCGCGCTCGATCTGGCCCGCGGCCTCGCCTGGGCCGACGGCTCGACCAGCACCGGCGAATCCGCCGCCCTGGCCGACCTCGAGACGGCGCTGAAGGGCTGACCCCGTCTCGCGGTCGGAGCGCCCGACCGCCGGTCCGGCCCACGGGACCTCAGCCGCCGCGCCGGAAAAACCCCACCGTCGGCTGCCGCGCGCCGCGGCCGATGCGTTTGACCAAACTCCAGCCCTCCGGCGCCAGGTCGATCTCGCCCGGGTGCTCGAAGACCACGATCGGATCGTCCGCCCCGGCCGTCGCCTCCAGCAGGCCCGCGAACAGCCGCGGCGCGATGTCCCGGATGATCGGATACGGCGGATCGACGAAGACCAGCTCCGGCGGCGCCTCGCCCGGGGCCGGGCGCCAGGCCAGCGCGTCGCCCGCCACCAGCCGCAGCTCCGCCGCGTCGCGCCCCGCGCTTTTGGCGACCGTTGTCATGTTTTTCCGGATACACGCCGCCGCCTTGGCGTTCTGCTCCACGAACACGCCGCCGGCCGCGCCGCGACTCCAGGCCTCCAGCCCGTAGCCGCCGCTGCCGGCGAAAAGATCCGCGAAACGCGCGCCGGCCAGCCGCGGCGCGAGCGATGAAAACACCGCCTGCCGCATGCCGTCCGTCGCCGGCCGCACCGCATCGCCTTTCGGCACGGTGAGGACCGTGCCCCGCGCTGTTCCTCCGCTGATTCTCATGGGTCGCCACGCTTCGTGCGTCCCCTTCGCCCCGAGGGCGAGCGAATTGCCACCGCCCCTCCCCCCGCATCAAAAGCAAAGCAGCCACAAAGGCCGGATGTGGAAATCAGGAAATCGGGAAACAATCGCACGGTGCGGCGACGTCGCGGCGTTCCGACTCCACCTTTCCAGCTTTCCACATTCTCCCTTGAGACCGCCGCGTCTGCATTGTTCCGCCCCATGCGCAAAAACGAGGCTCGACAGCGGCGGAGGTTGCGCATGCGTTGCATTCACCTCCGGCATCCGGGCCGCCGGGGGACCCGCACCCATCGACACCGCCCGTATTCACTTATTCGATACCCTCACATCTCTTTCGCGTAGCTTCGGCTGCTGTCCAAGACGAAATCCGCTAACTTTCAGAGGACATTGTAACCAACGCATCGAACGCGCCCCGACCTGGGGCGCATCGAAAGCGTCTGGTTATGGGCTCTTAGCGGTGCCCGTCTTGGGACGCAACTAGGTGCGTCCCTCTTTTTTGCCCATGTGGGACGACACTCCGGAGGTGTGTCCGAATTCTAAATAAGTATCGATAAATAAACATATTACACTAGTATTTAATCGACATCCATCGGCGTTTTCAGTTCGGGTTTTGTCACTTGCTTCACCTGCCACCTCACCCGCCACCGCCGTCACCCGTTCCGTCCACCATGCGATCCTCGCCTGTTCTCCGCCTCGTCCGCCTTGTCTGCGCCTTGGTTGGTTTGGCCCTCCTCCATCCACCCACGTTTGCCGCCGCCCAAACCTCCGAAGCAGGGGCACCGGCCGCCGCCTCGCCCGAGACGCTCAACGGCGTGCCGGTGGTGGTGCTTTCCCGCAGCACCACCGTCACGCCCAACGGGTCTTTGACATTTGTTCGAATCCGCCCGCCCGCCCTGCCGCCGCCACCGCCGCCACCCGTCCGCACCGCCCCCGAGCCCACCGCCGAGGAGCTCGCCATCGAGGCGCGTCGCGCGGCCAAGGAGCAGCGCACCATCGGTCTCACCGCGATCATCTACGCGGGCACGCCCACCGTCACCGAGCTCTCGTGGACGCGCCAGAGCGACGGCCGGCGTTTCGTCGCCTACAGCCCGGTGGACTTCACCCACCTCACCCAATTGCAGGACATCGAGACGAGTTCGGCGGTGTATCTGTATTTCCCCTTCGTCTCGCCGGGCGATCCCGCCGAGCTGGCGCCGGGCGTGCGCGAGGCGCTGGTCGCCACCGCGGCCGATACGAACGCCGACTCGCCGCCCGGCTACCTCTTTGTCGGGGACGAAGCCGATGTCGGGGCCGAGGCACCTACCTTGGAGCTGCTGGATACGCTGCACGCCATCTGGCACCTGCGCGCCGCCGAGCTGACCGCGCTGACCGCCCGGCTGAAGGCCGATGCGGCCGAGCGGGAACGCCAAGCCGCCATCGAAGCCGCCCGACCCAAACACGAGAAAATCTATTTCTGGAAGATCGACACTCCGCCGACCACCCCGGGCGACCCCGCCGCCCCCGCCGCTCCCTGATGCGGGCTCTTCCCGATCCCTCTGCAAACCAATTGGCCGCAAAAGAACGCAGAGATCGCAAAGAACCAATCAACCATCTCCCGCCGCCTCCTTTCTTTGCGCTCTTTGCGTTCTCTCGCGGCAAAAATCCGACTCCGAAACACCGCCAGCTTCTTCGACACCGTTCCCGCTCCATTCGCCCATGTCCGCTTCACCCTTCCGCTTCCATTCGCGTTTCCGGCGAATCTCGAGCGTCGCCACCTTGGCCGCTCTGGTGCCGGCGCTCCTGCCCGCGCACACCACCATCGAAAACGCCCCCGAGAAACTCGCCCTGCAAACCCTTCCCGGCGACGGGAACTATCAGGCCTCGTTTTTCGGTTTCTCCGGCCGCACCTATTTTCTGCAAAAAAGCTTCGATCTGCAGAGCGGCTCCTGGACCTATTTCCCCCACATCGAAACCGGGCAGAACGCGCCGGTGAACTTCGGCTTCTCCACGACGGCGCCCCGCGTCTTCGTGCGTCTGGTCTATATCCCGCAGACCTTCGCCAACCCCTTCGGCGAGGATAGCGACGGCGACGGTCTGACCAATCAGGAGGAGTTCGAGCTCGAGACCGACCCTTTCGATTCGGACACGGACGACGACGGCATGCCCGACGGGTGGGAGGCCGACCACGACCTCGATCCGCGCAGCCCCTTCGACGCCCAGGCCGATCCCGACGGCGACGGCCTCACCAACCTTGCGGAATACCAAGGCGGGCGAGACCCGCAGGACTACTACAACGGCGCCACCCCCGCCATAACCACCGTGGACGGCGGCGCGCTGGCGGGGCCGCCCGGCCACTTCCTGGCCCGGCCCTGGACCGTGCAGGTGCGAGACTCCGCCGGCAAACCGCTGGCCAACGCCCCCGTGACCTTCGATCTGCCCGCCGGGGCCGGGGGCGGCTTCGCCGAGACCCCCGATGCCACCGAGGTCCGGTCCTCGCTCACCGTGCGCACCGACGCCCTCGGCCTCGCCTGGGTGTATTGGAAACTGTGATACGCCCGTCCTCCCGTCCCGCTTCGCCCCCTTTTCCACCTTCGGCCCTTCGCCTCATGTCCCGCTCCCTTTTTCGAGCCGTTCGCGCTGTCTGCGCCTGCCTGTCCCTCGCCCTTTGCCCGCGGGCATCCGCGTCCACCACCACCGCCACGGTCACGGCCGGCGCCGCGAGCGCCAGCCGGAGCGCCACCGTCGATCCCGCCCTGCCTCCGCCCGAAAGCTGGGAGGCGCCGCTGCCCGAGCGGGACGCCGACGACGACGGTCTCACCTACTTCGAGGAGATGCAGCGGGGCAGCGATCCCGCCAAGCCCGACACCGATCTGGACGGGGTTCCCGACGCGCAGGACGGCTGGCCGCGCCACCCGTGGATCAAGGTGCCGCCCCTGCCCGAGACCCGCTACGCGTTTGTGCCGCTCGGGGCCTTGGGCTGGCCGGCCAATCATGTGGGCAAATCGCTCAGCGAGGATCTTCAGGTGGTGGGGCAGCGGAAAGTCCCCTCCGGCAATATTTCGACCACCCTTAACAGCCAGGACTATAACCCCGTCATTCTCTCCCTTGCCGACGGCGTCTTGAGCAACGCGGTGACCGGGGGCGGCTCGTGGTATAGCGCGCCGCATGGAAGTTATCAACCGAACCCCCCGCCGGTTAACTATCCCTTTGCCACGTCGAACAACGCGGCGAATGACATCGGGAGAGTCCGTTATCTCTACCAGCTCAATCTCTATGGGCCCGATGCCCTCCGGTCCCACCGTCTGGCGGAAGGCGGGCTGCAATTATGGGTGGAGCCCGCCGGCCCCGACAGTCGGCGGGTGCGGGTGAGGCGCGCCGACGGAACCAGCTACCAGCTGCCGCTCAAGGACGGGCTGTTCGACGGCATACCGTATCAGCCAATCGGATACAAAGTCCAGAGCGCGTTTCCGGTGGATATCAACCAGAACGGGGACATCCTCACCTTGGAGTTTGGCTGGGCCAGCACCTCCGCGCAGCCCTTCTCCAATGGCACCACCCCGACCGCCTCCCTGTGTCGCGGATTGGCGCTGCACCGGGCCGATGGCAGCTCCGCGTGGGTGGGCGGAGTGGAACTCGTCACCTACCGTCAGGTAGTAGGCGAATCGATGGCTCGGGGCGGGTCGCCCGGATTGGCTCCGTTTCCCAAAACTTATCCATATTCCATGGGCACGTCGGAGACCGTCACCAACATGCTCTCGGCCCAGGGATCGGTGATCGGGATCACGA
>CBINNW010000101.1:0-19116 GCA_966252115.1 uncultured Akkermansia sp. | reverse complement strand
TCACTAGCGGAACACCTGTTACCCACAAAGCGGAACGAAACACGCCGGTCGCGCCCTACCTTCCCCGAAAGTCCCTACTCAACACGTAATTGGTATTATGGCGGAGCGGGATCGTCGAACCCGTGGGCCGCAATGACTGGTCCGCGCCTCCCGCGGGGCGCTCACGGAGTGAGCGCGCTACTTTCCTGAAAATTTTGGTTCGGAGCGTGCCCCCGCCCCCCCGCCCCCCCGCCGAAGACAGTCGGTCGGTGGGATTGCGTCGGCCCCCGGGCCGCGCAAGGTTGCCCGACTTTTTCAACACACATGAAGGTCGTGGTTCTCTGTTCGGGCGGGATGGATTCGGTGACGGCGCTGCACTGGGCGGCGCGCGAGCACACGCTGGTGGCCGCGATCAGCTTCGACTACGGCGCCAAACACTCCGCGCGCGAGCTCCCCATGGCCGCCGCCCAGGCCGCCGCGCTCGGCGTGCGCCACGAGGTCGCCGAACTCGGCTTCGCCAACCGCCTCTTCTCCTCCGCGCTCCTCCGCTCCGGCGGGGAAATCCCCGAGGGCCATTACGCGGCGGACAACATGAAACAGACCGTCGTCCCCTTCCGGAACGCCGTCTTCCTCAGCATCGCCTGCGGCTTCGCCGAAAGCGCCGGCGCCGAGGGCCTCGTCATCGCCGCCCACGGCGGCGACCACGCCATCTACCCCGACTGCCGCGAGGAATTCATGTCCGCCATGGCCGACGCCATGCGCCTCGGCACCTACGCGGGCATAAAACTCCTCCGCCCCTTCATCGCCATGGACAAGGGCGAGATCGCCGCCCTCGGCGGCCGCCTCGGCGTGGACTTCGCCCGCACCTGGTCCTGCTACAAGGGCGGCGCCCGCCACTGCGGCCGCTGCGGCACCTGCGTCGAGCGCCGCGAGGCCTTCGCCCGGGCCGGCCTGCCCGACCCCACCGACTACGAGCACACCGACCCGCTCCCGCCCGCGCCGGAGACCGCGCCCGCGCCCCCTTCCGCCGCCGACTCCCCGAAGTCCGCCCCCGCCCGCTGACCCCATGCTCATCGCCGAGACCTTTTATTCGCTGCAAGGCGAGGGCGAGCTGACCGGCGTGCCCTCGTTTTTCATCCGCACCAGCGGCTGCAACCTCCGCTGCGCCTGGTGCGACACACCCTACGCCTCCTGGAAACCCGAGGGCGCGGAGCGCGGCGTCGCCGAGCTCGTATCCGAGGCGAGACTACACCCGGGCCGTCACGCCGTGCTCACCGGCGGCGAACCGATGATCGCGCCGGAGCTTCCCGCGCTCGCCGCCGCGCTGCGGGCCGGGGGGTTCCACATCACCATCGAGACGGCCGGCACCGTCGCACCGTCGCCCGACCTCGCCTGCGACCTCGCCTCCATCTCGCCCAAGCTCGCCAACTCCACCCCCGCCGCCGAGGCGGTCGGCGCCGGCTGGGCCGCGCGCCACGAGGCCACCCGCCGCCGCCCGGAGGTGTTGCGCGCCTGGCTCGATTCCGGTCGCGCCTACCAGCTCAAGTTCGTCGCCTCCGGCCCGGCCGATCTCGACGAGATCGCCGCCACCGTGGCCGAGCTCGACCGTCCCGTCCCGCCGTCAAAAATCCTCGTCATGCCCGAGGCGCGCAGCCTGGAGGTGATGCGCGAGCGCGCCGCCTGGCTCGGCGAGGCCTGCAAGGCCCGCGGCTGGCGCTACGCCCACCGCCTGCACGTCGAGCTCTACGGCAACAAACGCGGCACCTGAAGCCTTCGCCTCGGCCGGCATGAAACCGAAAACAGGGGATTACCCGTCCATCGGCAGGGCGCGACCGCCGGGCGCGCGGCGATCCGAGGCCGCGCCTCGTTCCCGCACCGGCGGTCCCGCCCTACCCCGCGCTCGCGACCCGGAAACCGGAGGGCGCAGCCCGTGAAGCCCCGCAAACGCGCCCTGCTCCGCGAAAGCGCCCGGGAGGCGCTGCGCCGCGCCCGCCGAGAGGCGCTCGCACGCCCGCCGCCGAAAAAACTCTCCGAGGAGATCGGCGCGCTGCGGGATCGCTTCGCCAGCGGCCCGCTCACCCTCGGCGAGGTCGTCGGCGTGCTCCACGGCCGCGCCTGGACGCTCCTGCTGATCCTGCTGGCGCTGCCCTTCATCACGCCGGTGCCCCTGCCGTTTTTGTCCACCCCCTTCGGCCTGGCCATCGCGCTCATCTCGCTGCGCCTCGCTTTCGGACAAAAGCCCTGGCTGCCGGAGCGACTGCTGGCCAGGCCGCTGCCCCACGGCTTTTTCGGGTCCGTGCTGCGCTTCTCCGGCCGGGTGCTGCGGGTGTTGGAAAAACTGCTCCGCCCGCGCCTGAGCTGGTGGGTGGAGACGCCCGTCCTCCTGCGCCTGCACGCGCTGGCGATGTTTCTGGCCGCGCTGTTTTTGCTGCTTCCGCTGCCCGTGCCCTTCTCCAACGCCTTCCCCGCCTGGCTCATCGTGCTCGTCGCCGGCGGCCTGTTGGAGCGCGACGGCGTGGCCGTGCTGCTCGGCTACACCGTGGGCGCGGGCGGCATCGCGTTTTTCTATTTCCTGGGAGAAGCCGCCGTGCGCCTGCTGGAAATGGCGAAGAGCTGGTTCACGGGCTGATGGTTTCCGCCCGCACGCCGTGCGGGACGGGGCGCCTCACCGCGGCGGGATCGAGAGGGTGAGGCGGTGGCGACCGGGGTCGGCGCGAAGGTGAATGCGGTCGGTTCGGCGATGTCACACGGTCGGGATAATCCATGCCGCGATCACACTGAGCGCGAGATACCAGAGGAACCACGCCAAAGGCCACCGACGCCGCAACGCCTGCGTGAGCAGGACCACCCCGACGACCAGCCAGGCGAGGGGCAGGAGGAGCGGCTTTGCGCGACGCTCGACCTGTCGCACGCGGGTGGCTTTGGCCCAGGTGGTCTGTTCCTCGGCGGTCGGTTCGTATTGAGCGATCCGGGTGCCGGGAGGCAGGGCGTCACGGATGTCCGAGCTCATCCCTTGGCCGTCGAAGCGAGTGAAGGCGTCGCGCGTATTGCGATAGAAGGTCACGTTGCCGCCGAGGAACACGATGTGTCCGCCGTCCGTGCCGTTCGGGCTGTGCGCGGCCCAGGTGCCGTCGGGCTGCAGTCCGCGCGTCCAAGCGATGGGCGTGGTGCCGGGTAATCCGGCGTGCAACTCGCCGAGCGCGACCGCCCAAGTCGGCTTGAGCTCGGGAAACTCGAGGTGCAGGCCGGCGCGGTCCCGGGTGAGCACGGTGGACAGTTTTCCCATCCGATCCTGGACGGCGGGGTCGTAAACGCTCGCCCAGAGGGTGGCGTCATTCAGGCCGCCATGGAGCGCGGTCAGCCGAGCGTAATCCCATACGTCCGCCGCCACCGCGCCGGGGAGCTTGTCTTCATGCTCGCTCGCGTAAATCAGACTCGCTTGCCCGATCTGACGGAGGTTCGAGCCGGCTACCGAGCGGTGGGCGGTTTCGCGGACCTTGCCCATCAAGCACGGCGCGGATGTGGCCAGCATGACCAGCAGGCCGATGAGCGTGGCGAACCGCCCCGCGAGGGGGCCTCGCGTGGTTTTGCGCCCTTTTTGGGGGCGCCGGTTCAGGGCGGGGTTGGGGGAGTCGGCGTTCATGGGGCTGCAAACGTAATACCCGCGCCGACGGCTTTTATTATCCGGCTTTTTGAAAAACTTCCGAGAACCCGCAGGGGCGGGCCTGCCTCGCAATCCGGTTCCTTCCGCCCGGCGTGCAGGCCACGGAATAATTCTTACGAGGGGAAGTGCGCGCGCCCGTGGCGAGATCCCCGCAGCGTTTGTCCTCGATGGTTTGGAAAAAACGGTCCGCCACGGAGGCATACCATTCCCAAAAGGCGTCCACGCGTTCGTTGAAAGTGGGTTCGGGCGGCGGGGTCTTGCGGCGGAAAAATGGCGGCATGGATACATCGGATTAATCGACTGGATGCACTAAAATCCCGGCGGCGGTGTCCCCGGTGATCATGCAGGGCGCGCCGATCACCCCGAGGCGCGAGGCGAAGAGGCGCAGCTCATCCGGTTCAAGCATGGAAAATGCGATCGGCCACGGCTTCGCGAATCTGCGTCTCGGTCCGGTCGGGGTGGCGGTGCTTTGGCCGAAACACCAAGTTTTTAACCGCTAAATTTCGCTAACCATCGCTAAACAAATCCCTCTGTCACTCGGCCGGGCGCTCCGAATCGGGGCACCGAGCAAGCGAGCAGAACGCTCACGCCCCCTCATTCTGCATTAGCGTAATTTAGCGACGATTAGCGGTCCCCAAAACGCGGTTTCCCTGGGTAAGCGGTCATCGCCGCCCAAACCGGCGCGCACGGCGTGCGCGCCCTACTTTTTCAGAGGGCTCCGCTCAAAACGTAGCCACCGCGGAGGCGCCACCCGATACCGGACGGGACCTCCGTGCGCTCCGTGGGCCGCGCTCCGTGTCCTCCGTGTCCCCCAAAAAAAGAAGCTCCCGGCAAGCGCCGCTCCGGTCCACCGCGGGTCACGGCGTCGCGGTGCCTCCGCCCGGCCTACAGACGATCACCGAAACGGATTTTCTTCGCCGCGCGCTTTTTTCGCGACGCCGCCGGCACGCCGATGCGCGGATCGCGCGAACGCACCGCGCGCACCAGACGCTTCGCCTCGG
Organism: uncultured Akkermansia sp.; assembly: GCA_966252115.1. Taxonomy (GTDB): domain Bacteria; phylum Verrucomicrobiota; class Verrucomicrobiia; order Opitutales; family Opitutaceae; genus IMCC26134_A. The sequence continues at coordinate 14,472 of CBINNW010000101.1, read as the reverse complement.
CCTCGAAATCCTCCGCGCTCTCCGGCAGGTAAAGCCACTTGCCCAGGACCGGATGCGGCCGCAGCGAGGGAAACTCCGCCAGGAGCGAGGGCTGGTGCTCGTGGAAGGTGCAGACGAGCACGCCCTGCCACGGTTCGCCCTGGGTCGTGAGGAAGAGCTGGTGTTTGCCGTCGAGCATCAGCGTGCGGCCGCCGAACCAGGATTTCATCTCGAAGTCCGCCTCGTCCATCAGCGGCTCCGCCAGCCACTGCAACGGGTGTTCGGGCTTGGCGGCGCGCGGGCGGGCGGCGGCGGGACGCGTGGGCTTCATGACGAGGAGGCGGATGCGGTGGACGGCGCCTCCCCCGGCGCGGGCTCGGTTTGCGCCGGCCGGTCCGTCGGGCCGGCGGCGCCGTCCGGACGGGAAAGCGCGCCGGCGCCGTGCATGAGCCCGAGCAGACCGCGGCCGAGGCGCGGCCTGGCGCCGGGCGCGGAGACCGGCACCGCGTCGGCGTCGAGCGCGCGCGGCGGAGTGGTGGCGACCAGGGCGGCCTCGACCTCCGCGCGGCGTTTCTCCTCGGCGGCGGCGAAGGCCGCGGCCACGGCCGCCGCCACCGTCTCGGCGATCCGGGCGTTGAGCGTCGGCGTGGCGGCCTCGATCCGCGCCTCCACGGCGGCGCTCACCTCGGCGGCGAGCAACGCCGCGTCGATCCGGGGCGCGGGGGGCGGCGGCGCGGGCATCGGCGACTCGACCGCCCGTGGGCGCGAGGCGTCGAGCCGGCGGGTAAAATCGACGACGTGGGGGATGGCCGCGAACACCGCCGCCGCGGCCACGCAGCCGAACATGCCGAGGAGCTCGGTCGCGCCGAGCGGGCGGATGGCGAGGACGCCGACCAGAACGGCGACGGCGAGCAGGGAGACCGCCGCCACGAGGAAGGGCGTTTTGGCGACGGGGGCGGGTTGGGCGGCGGGGGATGACATGCGGAGATTCGCGGTGCGGTGTGCGGGAGGGAAATGGAGAAGGACGCTGGGGCGGGGCGGCCGGCGGCGAGCGCGCGCGCCGAGACGGCCGTTCACGCGTCCAGCGTGGGCGCCGCCGGGGCGCGGGCCAAGCGCGGAGAACAACACCCGCGCGGGGCGAAACAGGAGGCGATGTCACGGCATGGGTAGCAACAAGGGCGGCACCGCCGGGCCCGCCGCCGAAGACGGACGGTAATCGTCACCCAAACCGGCGCGCCCGGCGGTCGCGCCCGTTGCTACCTTCCTGAATCGCCGAGAACCGACATCGCTCCCGTTTCCTGTTACGCTCCGCGCGAGCGGTTCGGAGCGGGCCGGCGGGGCGCCGGTGATTTCGGATTTGGCGCGGGCGGGATAGGGGCTTGTTTCGCCGCGTGCCTTATTTCGATCACAACGCCACCGCTCCGCTCGCCGAAGTCGCCCGCGAAGCCTGGCTGAAGGTGCAGGCGGAAAACTGGCACAACCCCTCCAGTCCCACCCGCGCGGCGGCGCGCGCACGCATCCGGCTGGATTCCTACCACGAGGCCCTGTCGGTCCTGCTGGGCGGCGCGCCGGCGGACTACGTTTTCAACTCCGGCGCGACCGAGGGCGCGCACGCGGTGCTGGCCCACTGGGCGCGCCGGCTCGGGCCGGACGCGCGCATCGCGGTGGCGGCGACCGAGCACCCCTGCGTGCTGGCGGCGGCGGGGCGCTTTTTCCCGGGCCGGATCGATTGGTTGCCGTTGGCGGCGGGCGGGGTGGTGACGCCTGAGGCGGTGCGACGCGCCCTCGCGGGCGGCGCGGCCGGGGTGGTGGTGATGGCGGCGAACAACGAGACCGGCGTGCTCCAGCCCTGGCCGGAGATCGCCGCCCTCTGTCGCGCGGCGGCGGGCGGCGCGGGGGTGCCGTTCCTGTGCGACGCCACGCAGTGGCTGGGCAAGCTGCCCGGCGCCGGCCTCGGCGATTGCGGCGCGTGGCTGATCGCGAGCGGACACAAGTTTGGCGCGCCGAAGGGCGTGGGTTTCGTGAAGCTGCCCGCGGGGCGGGCGGAGCCGGATTTCGTTTCGCAGGGAGGGGGGACGCAGGAGGGCGCGCACCGGGCCGGCACCGAGGACGTGGCCGGCGTCGCCGCGCTCTGCGCCGCGCTGGTCGAGTGCGAACAGCGACAGGTGATCTGGGAATCGCAACGGGAGGCGTGGCGCTCGACCTTCGAGCGCGGCCTGGTCGCCACGCTGCCGGGCACGCGTATCATAGCGGCGGATACGGACGCGGGGCGGCTCTGGAACACGGTCTTCGCCGTGATGCCGCACGGCGAGCACGGGCGCTGGATCGCGCGGCTCGACAAGCGCGACATGCAGGTCTCCACCGGCGCGGCCTGCGCGACCGGCAAGGAGGGTCCGTCGCATGTGCTGGCCGCGCTGGGCGTGGACCCGGCGGAGGCGCGGCGCGCGGTGCGGATCAGCGCCGGCTGGGCGACGACCGAGGCCGACTGGGCGGCGTTGCTGGAGGCGATGCGCGCCGTGGCGGAGGAGCTGCGAGCCTGAGCCCCCGGCGGCCGCGCGCTACTTCCGGGGAAAATCCCCGAGCGGAACGTCACCGTAACTCCAATTCGCGCTCACGGTGAGACCATCCCGGAAGTTGGCCGAGGACGGCCAACACTACACAAATAGCCCGACCGTTCCGACGATTTGGCCCAGCTTGAACGCAAACTGGAATGAGCCGCCTCAGGCTTGGGCCAGGCGGGACTGCTCCTGTTGGCGGAAGATGCCCGGCGAGATGCCGGTGCGCAGACGGAAGAAGCGACCGAAATACGAGGGGTCCTGAAACTGGAGCTCGTAGGCGATCTGCGCCACGGTGAGCGGCGAATACACCAGCAGCCTCCGGGCCTCGAGCAGGAGCCGGTCGTGGATGTGGTCGCTGGCGGAGCGCCCCGTGTGGCGACGCAGCTCCTCGTTGAGATGCGAGCGCGAGACCTGAAGCAGTTTCGCGTAGTCGGAGACCTTGAGCAGCTTCGGGAAGTTTTGATCGAGCGCGATGCGGAAGCGCTGCGGCAGGCCCGTGACGACCGGCACCTGCCGGGGCGCCTGCTGCTCGTGGGCGCGCAGGTGGAGGAGCTGGCGCGTCTTGGAGAGAATCACGGTGATGAAGGCGCGCACGATGTCGTCGCGCCCCGGCAGCTCGTGGGCGGCCTCGCGCAGCAGGTGGGTGAAGTGGCCGGCCATGTCCTCGGCCTCCTTGCCGGAGAGCGCCAGCAGGGGACGCTCCGTCTCGTGGAGGTAGGGCAGGCGACCGAGCAGACCGGGGTAGTCGGCGTCGGCGTTGAAGAAGGAGGACGGGAAACCGAACAGGATGCCGCGCGGCTCGACCGCGTGGTTCCAGGCGTGCAGACGCCCGGGCGCGAAAAAGGCCAGCGTCGGCCCCGAAAACTCGTAGGTCGCGAGATCGCAGCGCAGCGTGCCGCGGCCCTCGTCGAGCCAGAGTATCTGGTAAAAATCGTGACGATGCGGGCTGGATCGCACCTGGCGCGGATCGAGACTTTCTTCGTAGCGAAAGACGTGAAAGGCGCCGGGACTGCGGTGGCCTTGGTGATAGCCCGCGAAGGGCAGATCGGTGACGGACGTGGAGGACGCTGGCGCGCGGGTGAGTTTAACCATGCCACCTCCAAGCATACCGGGGACCAATGGGCGTCCGTGAGATTACCACCGCTAACCCGCTAAGCATCGGTAGTTAATGAGAAATATCAAATGCGTTTACCAGCGGACCGTCTCTTCGGCTTTTCGTCCGAAAACGGCATGATTCCAGCGAAAAGCCTCGCGAGACGGCGGTGGCGCCAAGTGGTGGCACAGCCCGTGCTTTCATACGTTTTCCACGAAACGTCATACTTTCGTGGTCAAAATCGTCCGTCTCCCTCGCATCACCGCCAAACCTTCCCAGCCACCCTCGCCATGCGTCTTCTCCGTTCCACCCTCGCGGCCCTGGCCGCCGCCGGCCTCGCCGCCTCCTCCGTTTTCGCCGCTCCGCTCAAGGTCGCCTACTCCGATTGGCCGGGCTGGACCGCCTTCGCCATCGCCGAGCAGAAGGGCTGGTTCAAGGAGGCCGGCGTGGACGTCGAGCTGCACTGGTTCGAATACGGTCCGTCGATGGAGGCCTTCGGCGCCGGCCAGGTGGACGCCGTCATGGTGACCAACGGCGACGCCCTCGTCACCGGCGCCACCGGGGCCAAGAACGTCATGATCCTCGTCGTGGACTACTCCAACGGCAACGACATGGTCATCGCCAAGCCCGGCATCTCCTCGCTGAAGGACCTGAAGGGCAAAAAGATCGCCGTCGAGGTCGGCTTCGTTGACCACCTGCTTCTGCTCAACGGCCTGAAGAAGGCCGGCCTCGCCGAGTCCGACGTCGAGCTCGTGCCCACCCCGACCAACCAGACCCCGCAGGTGCTGGCCTCGGGTCAGGTGGACGCCATCGCCGCCTGGCAGCCCAACTCCGGCGCCGCCCTCAAGGCCCTGCCCGGCAGCACCCCCGTCTATACCAGCGCCGACGAGCCCGGCCTCATCTACGACACCGTCGCCGTGTCGCCCCAGAGCCTCGCCACCCAACGCGAGGACTGGGTGAAGTTCGTGAAGGTCTGGGACAAGATCGTCGGCTACCTCGCCGATCCCGAGACCCGCGCCGACGGCATCAAGATCATGGCCGCCCGCGCCGGCGTATCCGCCGAGGAATACGCGGCCTTCATGGCCGGCACCAAACTGCTCCCCCTCGCCGAGGGCGCCAAAAAGCTCGCCTCGCAGGCCTCCGGATTCGGCTCCGTCGCCGGCTCCAGCAAGATCGCCGACGAGTTCAACGTGAAGAACGGCGTGTATAAGGAGTCGCAGGACGTCGCCTCCTACATCGACGCCTCGCTCATGGCCGAGGCGGTGAAGTAAACCATCCCCGCGCCGCCCACGCTTCGCGCCACGCGCCGTCGCCCGCCCTTGCGGCGTCGCCCGCGTAATCATCCCGTCCGCCCCACCCGCCCCACCCGACGCCCGCCTGTCCGCGCTTCCCCGGTCGCTCACCCCGAGCCCATCGTGCCCTTCAACCAACCGCTTCCGTCACGTCGCCACGCCTTGCTGGGCCTGCTGGCCTTCGCGTTGCCGCTGCTGCTGTGGAGTCTGGTCAGTTATGTGCCGACGCTCTGGGGGCCGATGATGCGCGTCACCGATCCGGGCGGCGTGGCGTGGATGCAGAAGGACGCGTTGCTGGAGCGGGAGGCGTTCGACACGGCGGCGGCCAAGGCCGTCGCGGAGGGGCTGGCGGCGCCGCGCGGCGAACGAGCCAACCCCATCTATCTGCCCGCGCCGCACCGGGTGGCGCGGGCGCTCTACACCGCCTTCACCACCGAGCCGGTGTTGCGCGGGGAGAAGTGGCTGCACGAGGCGCTCTGGTCGAGCATCCGCACCATCGCGGGCGGCTTCGCCCTGGCCTGCCTCGTCGGCGTGCCGCTCGGGATTTTCTGCGGCGCCTCGCCCTCGATCTCGCGGCTCTGCGAGCCCTTCGTGGACTTCATCCGCTACATGCCGGCGCCCGCCTTCGGCGCCCTCATGGTGGCGATCTTCGGCATCCAGCTCGCGCCCAAGATCGCGATCATCTTCATCGGCACCTTTTTTCCGCTCGTGCTTATCGTCGCGACCACGGTGCGCCGCGCCGACCCCGCCCTGCTGGAGGCCGCGCAGACCCTCGGCGCCAAGCGGAAACACCTCGTGCTGCGCGTGCTCGTGCCGGCGAGTCTGCCCGACCTCTACAACGATCTCCGGCTCCAGCTCGGCTGCGCCTGGACCTACCTCATCGTGGCCGAGGTCGTCGGCGTGAGCAGCGGCATCAGCTTCTTCATCAACCAGCAGGCCAAATACCGCAACTTCGACAACGTCTATGCGGCGATCATCCTGATCGGGCTCATCGGACTCGGCACCGACCAGGCGCTCGCCTTCGCGGGCCAGCGGCTCTTCCCCTGGAAAAACCCGCGCCCGAGCCGTATCCGAACTTTCGTTACACGCCTCTTCGCCGGACGCGACGTCCTGCTGTTTCCCGACAAGCCCCCGCGCCCCTCCGTCGCCCCCCACCCGCCCGCCGCCTGAGGCCGGGAAAACCCGTCCGCGCGTCCCCCGGCGTCACCAGTCCACCCCCATTCGCATCCAAAGGCATAAAAACACGGTTCCGATGTAGGCCCGACCGCTGGTCGGGCGGCCTGACCAACGGTCAGGCCCACAGGTTGCGCTCACAGGTTCCACCACCAAGGAACGCGAATTGGCATCCGCCCTCATCCCTCCGCCCCCCGCCCTCACCCTTCATCCTTCATCCCTCCGCCCTCCTCCTCCCCCATGCCCTCCCCCGCGTCCGACTCCCCGCCCGACTACCGCGTCCAATCCGAGGCGGTGGCGGCGCGTTTCGCGGCGATCAAACGGCGCCCCGTGGTCCTGGAGCTGGAGCACCTCGAACGCAGGTTTCCGGGCGCGAACGGTCCGGTGACGGTGCTGCGCGATCTGAATTTCCAGGTCCACCGCCGCGAATTTGTCTGCGTCATCGGCCCGAGCGGCTGCGGCAAGAGCACGCTCATCCGCCTGCTCGCGGGCTTGGACCAACCCAGCTCGGGCCGCATCCTGCTCGACGGCGCGCCCGTCACCGCCCCCGGCCCCGAGCGCGGCATGGTTTTCCAGGGCTACACGCTCTTCCCGTGGGCGACCCTGCAGCGCAACGTGATGTTCGGCCTGGAGATGAAGGGCATGGCCCGATCGACGGCGGAGACGGAGGCGCGGCAGTGGCTCTCCCTCGTCGGGCTGGAGAAGTATGCGGACCATTATCCGGCGCAGATTTCCGGCGGCATGAAGCAGCGCGTCGCCATCGCCCGCGCGCTCGCCGCCCAGCCGCGAATCCTGCTCATGGACGAGCCCTTCGGCGCGCTCGACGCGCAGACGCGGGCGCAGATGCAGGCGCACCTGCTGGAGATCTGGCGCAACGTGGACGTGACCATCCTGTTCATCACGCACGACCTCGACGAGGCGGTGTATCTCGCGGATCGCATCCTCGTGTTGAAGGCGCACCCCGGCGAGATCGCCGAGGTCATCGAGGTGCCGGTGCCGCGGCCGCGTTATCCCGCCCAGATCGCCTCGGCCGAATTTCGGGCCACGCGTCGGCGGGTGGACGAGCTCATCCACCCCCCGGCCAGCGCCGCCGCGCACGCCGCGGCCACGGCGGCGAGCGAACCGCTGCCGATCATTCGGCTCACGCAGGCGGGGGACGACGTCGAGTAAGGGCGCCCGCGCCCGGCTCGTCCCGCCGCTCCCCCCGCCCTCCAAAAGCCGGCTGGAAGCCGGCGCTCCCGGCTGAAAACCTCCCACTCGCCGCCCTCCATGCCGACCGTCCCCCACGCCAAGCCCGACCGCCTCGCCCGTTTCACCGTGTCCCTGCCCGAGAGCCTGCTGGACGAGCTCGACGCCATGGTGAAGCGCCGCGGCTACGCCAGCCGTTCGCAGGCGGTGGCCGCGCTGGCGCGGGACGGCCTGGTGGAGCACGCCGCGCAGGTGGGCGACACGTCGGTGGCCGGCACGATCAACCTCGTTTACGACCATCGAAAGCCGGGACTCCAGGCGAAGCTCGCCGAGATCCAGCACAAGTATTTCCTCATGGTGGTGAGCTCGATGCACGTCCACCTGGAGCATCACCACTACATGGAGGTGCTGCTCGTGCAGGGCCCGGCGGACCAGCTGCAGGCCCTCGCGGACGAGCTCCTCACGGTGCGCGGCGTGAAGCAGGGCAAGCTCACCCTCACCGCGACCGCCATGCCCCCCCTGCTGTGAGGGAAGCGGGAAACGGGGGAGGTGGATGTGGAAAGCTGGAAAGCGGGAAAAACAAACCAGCCCCCGCCGCCCCGCCCGCTCCGTCGCCCCCGTCGCTCTGCTTTTCTGCCGCGCTGTCCGCCGCCGTTCCGTCGCTCAGTCGCTCTGCCCGCTCCCCTCCGCCCCCCGACCTCTTACTTCTGACATCTGGCCTCTGGCTTCTGGCTTCTGGCCTCTGACCGCCGACCGCCGACCGCCCGCCTCACTCCACCCGCACCGAATAGCGCTCCGGCCGGAAGCCGCGTGCGCGCAGCGCGGCCGCCATCTGGGCGAGGTCGAGTTTCGCGCCCGGCTTTATCCCGTTTTTCGCGAACCAGCCCTGGTTCATCTCGAGCGCCAGGGTGTAGTCCATGCCCACCGAGCGCACCCCCGTCTCGTCGTAGGGATACATCGGATACACCTCGCCCAGCTTTCCGTCCGGCGTGAAGAAGCCGATGTCCAGCGGCGTGGGCGTGTTTCGCATCCAGAAACTCATCTGCTGCGGCGCCGGGTAAACGAAAACCATGCCCTCGTCCTCGCCCAGGTCGCGGCGTCCCATCAGCCCGCGTTGCTGCTCCGCCTGGAGCACCGCGATCTGCACGCGCACGGCCTTGCCGCCCACCGCCAGCGGGAACCACGTCTCCACGCCCTTCGCCTCGCTCCCGCCGGCGACAACCGCCGCGCCGCCCGAGCCCCCGGTCCCCGCGCCCGCCCCGGCGACTTCCCCGCCCGCCCCGGACGCCCCGGTGCCGGTGCCCGCGTCGCCGTCGCCCTTGGCGCAGGCGCCCAAGGCGCACGCCAGCACCACCCAACCCAGACCCCGGACCTTGCGAAACGAATTCATGGTTCCGTCTCCTAGCGGCCGCGTCGTCGCGCACAACTCATCTCGCGCACCGGCGGTTTGCCCTCCCCGGCATCGTCGCCCATTCCCTCCGCCATGCCCGCCCAGCCCGCCAAAACCACCGCCTCACCCGCGCTCCTTTTCCACGCCGACACCCACGCGAGCCGCGACCTGCTCTATTTTGGCGGCTTCGAGTGCCACGACCCCTTCACCGCCTTCGCCGACCGGGGCAAAAAAATCGCCGTGCTCAACGCCCTCGAGTTTGGCCGCGGCCTCAAGGAATCGAGCTTCGACGAGATCCTCCCGCTCGAAGCGGTCCAGGCCGAGCTGCGCCGCCAACACGCGCCCGACAACCCCGCCTCCCGCCCCTCCACGGCCGACATCATCGCCCACCTCGCCACCCAACGCCGCATCCCCGCCTTCCTCGTCCCCGAGGACTTCCCGGCCGGTCTGCTCGAGGCCCTCCGCGCGCGCGGCGTCACGGTCGCCGTCGCCACCGGCCCCGTCCTGCCCGAACGCGAGATCAAGACCCCCCGCGAGGCCGCCGCCATCCGCGCCGGCAACCGCGTGGCCGCCGCCGGTTTCGCCGCCGCGGAGAGCCTGCTCCGGCGCGCCGAAATCGTTGGCAAAAAACTCGTCCTCGACGGTCGCCCCCTCACCTCCGAGCGCGTGCGCCTCGCCATCGAGATCGCCTGCCTGGAGGCCGGCGGCCTCGCCCTCGACACCATCGTGGCCGGCGGCGACCAGGCCTGCGACCCGCACTGCCGCGGCACCGGCCCGCTGCGTGCGCACGAGCTCGTCATCATCGACATCTTCCCGCGCCACACCGCCAGCGGCTACCACGGCGACATGACCCGCACCTACCTGAAGGGCCGCGCCTCCGCCGAACAACGCGCGCTGGTGGACGCCGTCGCCACCGCCCAGAAGGCCGCGCGCAAGGTGCTCCGCGCCGGCGCCATCGCCGCCTCCGTGCATCAGGAATGTGTCAACGTCTTCAACGCGCGCGGCTACGAAACCAAGGCCACCCCGAGCGGCGCGGTCGGCTTTTTCCACGGCACCGGCCACGGCCTCGGGCTGGCGGTGCACGAGGCCCCGCGCATCAGCGCGCCGGCCCGCGAGCCCTTGAAGGCCGGCGCCGTCGTCACGGTCGAGCCGGGCCTGTATTACCCGGGTCTCGGCGGCTGCCGCATCGAGGACGTCGCCTGGCTGACCGACACCGGCCACACCCTGCTATCCAAACACCCCTACGCCTGGGAAATCGCCTGAGCCGTCATGCCCACGCGCACACCGCGCCCGCCTCCGGTGGTTGACGACGACGGCATCGCGTTGCCGCTCACGCAACAACGCGCGGTCCGCCTGCAAAACGCCGAGGTTTGCCCCGCGTTTACCTATTCTCGGTGGGTGAAGTTGAGAAAACCACGGATACGACGGCTCGATGAGCGTCGTTTGAGTCATGAGTTTCGCGGTTCCTCGCTGTTTCCAGTCGGTCGGTGCCGTGTTGAGGAATAGCCGGCGGTATTCCGAAGCGGAAGCGCGGAGCGATTTCGCTCGAGCAACTTGACCGCGGCGAAACGGCGCCGCCGTTCCGTTGCGTCGCAAGAGACCGGGCCGGTCTTCTGGTCTTGGGACTGTGCGACGGCGCTTGACTGCTGGTCGTGGCGGAAGCGCGGAAGCGCTTTCGTCGGGTGGGCTCCACCGAAACGAAATGGGCTCCGCCGTTCCGCCACGTCCACCCACCGGAAACAGCGAGGAACCGCGCAGGTCTTCCCGAAAACCGGGCAGGTTTGCGTCGCCATCGCGGATCCCGGCATCGGCATCCGCGGCGTAAACGCGGGCGTGGGCCTCATGATCGAAAACGCGCCGACGCTCGGCGTGGACTCCGGCCGGAATGGAGGCATCCGCGCGTAAATCCGCCCGGATTCGCCGAGGCCGAACGGGAAGACAGCCTCGGTCGGTGACGCGACCCAACTGTCACCCGCCGCCCTGCCCCGTCGGCTTTTTGCCAGGATCTTCCGGCGCCATTCCGAGGCCCTGTTCCGGATCGTCGAGGTGCCTCAATCGTCGGTCCGCCACTCGTGGGTCGTGGCGAGCTTGGGAGGGGAGGCGTTTTCCAGCACGAGCTCGTCACCCCGGTAGATGCGCACCCAGATGCCGACCAGCGTGTCGCGCGTGCTCCGGTCGCTGGTGCCCCGCCAGGTGACGCCGTCCTTCAGCTTCACCTCGCGCGTGGTCACGCTGTCGGTCTTCAACGTCAACCGGCCGGCCGGCGGCAACGGATCGAAGTTCAGCTTGCCCGACTGGCGACGCAGCCCGGGTTTTTTTCCGGTGTATTTGAGGACGTCCACCTCGACGAAGAGGATGTATTCCGCGCGCAGGCCCTCGACCGGGTGCCGCGTGCTGTTGCGCAGAGTCAGGCTGTAGCCCCAGTCCTCCTCGGTGGTGATGATGGCGCCGCGAATCGTGCCCCCGCCACGCATCTCGGCATCCTCCGCCGTCTTCCGGGTATCAAAACGCCCCCGCCCCATCTCCAGCACGAGGTCGCCGGGATGGAGCTCGCGCGGCTTGGCCGCCTCCGCCTTCGCCTCCTCCAGCAGCGCCTCCTGATCGGCGCTCGAGAACGCCGTGATCGGCGTGGTGAAGGTCTGCCCGGTGTCGGTCCGTTTGAAACGCACCTTCTCCAAACCTTCGAAACCGAGAATCTCCACCTCGATGGCGCGTCCATCCTGCGAGGTGAGCGTGCGCGCGGCGACGAGGGACGGCGTCGCCAAAACAAACGCGACGGACAAAAGACACGCGGCGCGAAGCCACGTGCCGGGGCGGGCGGGGCGTTTCATGCCGCGCAGCCTGAGCCCGGGTTTTCGCCGCTGGCAAGCATCACACCAGTAAAAACACCCAGCGCCCGGCGCGAAATCCACGCGTCGTGGCGCCCGCGGGTTTTGCTTTCGCCGCGCCGCCGCCCAACGTCGCCGCCCCATGCCCCGCGCCCGCCACCCCGCCGGACCGTCCCGCCGCCTCGCCGCCCTCGCGCTCGTCGCCTGCCTGGCGCCGGCGCGCCCGACCTTCGCGCGGCAGCCCGGCGGCGCCACGGCGGCCGAGCCCGCCTCCCCCGTCGTCACCCTGCCCCCGCTCGTCGTCACCGCCACGCGCGCCCCGCAGGACCTCGCCACGCTCCCGCTCGCGGCGGAGCTCGTGCCGGCCGAGGCCCTCCGTCGCTCGCCGGCGCTGACGCTCGACGACACCCTGCGCCGCGTGCCGGCTTTTTCCCTTTTCCGCCGCTCGGGCTCGCTCACCGCCAACCCCACCGCCCAGGGCGTCTCGCTCCGCGGCATCGGCCCCAGCGGCGCCAGCCGCGCGCTCGTCCTGCTCGACGGCATCCCGGTCAACGATCCCTTCGGCGGCTGGGTCGCATGGACCAAGCTGCCCACCCGTTCGCTCGACCGGGTGGAGATCGTCCCCGGCGGCGGCTCCAGCGCCTGGGGTCCGGCCGCGCTCGGCGGCGTCGTTCACCTCGTCTCCGCCCCGCTGCTCGCGCCCCCGCCGCGCACGCCCGGCGGACACGAGGACGGCGCCGCCTCCCGCGACGATGCCCGCGCCCGACGCGCCCGGCCCTCGACCGACGGCGAGGTCTCCGTCACCGCGGGCGATTTTCGCACCCGCGCCGGCTCGGTCCTCGCCACGGTGCGGGATCAGGCCGGGGAAAACGCCTTCCGCTTCGACGGCGCGGTCTTCGCGACCGACGGCGTCCACCTCGTGCGCGACCCCGGCACGATCGACGTCGCCGCGGACTCGCGCCACGAGCGCGGCACACTCGCCTGGGCCCACCGCATCGACGACACCACGACCGCCACCGCCACCCTGCGCGCCTGGCACGAAGAACGCGGCAACGGCACCCCCTACCAGCGCAACGCCTCCGACGAGCTCTTCGGCTCCGTCACCCTCGCCGGCTCGCCCGCCGCCGCGCCCGTTTCCCACTGGGCCTTCACCCTTCACGGCCAGAAGCAGGACTACCGCAGCACCTTCTCCGCCGTGAACGCGGCCCGCGACGCCGAGACCCCCGCCGCCGACCAATACTCCGTGCCCGCCACCGCCCTCGGCGCCTCGCTCCAGTTCACCTTCGGCGACGAAAGCAGGCCGGCCGACGGCGCCGACCAAGCGGCGGTGACCACGCTGGGCATCGACACCCGCCGGGTGGACGGCGAGACGCGCGAATACTTTTTCCACAGCGCCGCCGCGTCCGACTTTTTACGCGAACGCCGCGCCGGCGGCGCCCAGACCCTCGCCGGCCTCTTCGTCACCCACGCCCGCCCGCTCGCGCCCGACCTCACCCTGACGCTCGGCGGACGCCTCGACGCCACCCGGCTCGCGGACGGATTTCGCCGTGAAACCATCCGCGCCACCGGCGCCGTCCTCGTGGACGAGGAATACCCCGACCGCGACGAGCTCGCCTTCTCGCCCTCGCTCGGCCTCGCCTGGCGCGCCCGCGACACGCTCACCCTGCGCGCCGCCGCCTACACCGCGCACCGCACGCCCACGCTCAACGAGCTTTACCGCCCCTTCCGCGTCGGCTCCGTGACCACCCTCGCGAACCCCGCCCTCGAACCCGAAACCCTGCTCGGCGGCGAGCTCGGCCTCGCGCACACCGCGCCGTCCGGCCTGCGCGGCTGGGAGCTCACCGTGTTTCAAAACGAGCTCTCCGACGCCGTGGCCAACGTCACCCTCGACGCCGCCACCCGCCAGCGACGCAACCTCGACGCCACCCGCGTGCGCGGCCTCGAACTCGGCGCCTGGTGGCGCCCCCACCCCGCCCTTCGGCTCGACGCCGACTACCTTTTATCCGACGCCCGGGTGCGCGACGGCGGCGACGGCGCCGCGGAACTCGACGGCAAACGCCTCGCGCAGGTCCCCCGCCACAGCCTCTCCGCCGGAGCCGTGTGGGACGCCACCGCCGCCCTTTCGCTCGACCTCCGCGCCCGCTGGTATGCCGAGCAGTTCGAGGACGATCTCAACACGCTCACCCTCGCGCCCGCCACCCGCCTGGACCTCGCCGCGCATTATGCCTTCACGCCGCGCCTCCGCCTGACCCTCGCGGTGGAAAACCTCCTCGACGCCGAGATCGAGACCGGCCGCACCACCGCCGACGTGGTCAACGTCGCCCCGCCCCGCCTCGCTCGCGCGTCGATCACCTACGCCTGGTGACGCCCAAGGAGCGCCGCCGCCGGGAGGCGTGGGGCGCGTAGCACCATCGAACCGCGCCCCGTTTCGAGCCGGACTGGCCGCAAAAGAACGCGGAGAGCACAAAGACCAAACCGTCGTCCACAACGGAGGCGGCCGGATGCGGAACAGGGGATGTGGAAAGCGGGAAACCTGGAACCAGCGCCACGGTGCCGCAGCGCCTTCGCCCTCCGATTCCTCCTTTCCAGCTTTCCACATTCATCTCCCGAGGCGCCCGCACCCCCCGCCTCTCGGCGACGTCTCGCCATCTGCCCGCGCGCCCCTTCCACCGCATGCGCAAAAACGAGGCTCGACAGCGGCGGGGGTTGCGCATGCGTTGCATACCACCCCCGGCAGCCGGGCCGCCGGGGGCCTTTTGGACGCCTTTTCGCGTCCACTTCACCCACCACGCCAACACCGCCTCCGCCCGTATTCACTGAGCTGATACCTCACATCTCTTTCGCGTAGCTTCGGCTGCTGTCCAACAACGAAACCGCTAACTTCGGACCGGACAAGAAAAGCGCATCGAACGCGCCCCGACCTGGGGCGCATCGAAAGCGTCTTTTCTTGGGCTCTTAGCGGTGCCTGTTG
>CBINNW010000100.1:0-19371 GCA_966252115.1 uncultured Akkermansia sp. | reverse complement strand
ATAAGGAAAGGCGGCTGGCAGCCCTCCGAAACGATCCATCTCCGATGTGGAAAGCTGGAAAATGGGAAAACAATCCAGCGACGGTTTCGGCCGATCCTTCCTCGCGGGCTCTTCCTTCCTGCTTTCCAGCTTTTCCACATAAAAACCCGATTGGCGCGCGTCCCACTCCTCTCGCATCCCGATGTGGAAAGCCGGAAAATGGGAAAACAATCCAGCGACGGTTTCGGCCGATCCTTCCTCGCGGGCGCTTCGGTTCCTGCTTTCCAGCTTTCCACATAAAAAACCGAAAGCGCCGTCGGCATCCGCAGGGGAAACGGGAGCCGACGGCGGTGGGGGTTTATAAGCTCCGGACGGGTTTTCCGCTCAGTTGAACACCACCTCGGCGAAGGTGGCGTCCGCCTGGGCGGCGGAGCCCGAAATCGTCTGCGCGTGGAGGATGTAGGCCGAATGCCGCAGGTAACGGGTCGAATCGGTCCACATCTGGAAAGACGACTTGGCGGCATCCGCCAGGCCCGCCACGCGCCGGAAGGTAGCGCTGTCGCGATAGGCGGCCGTGTTTTCATAGGTGTCCACCCAGACCTCGCCGTTGGCGCGCACACGCAGGAAACGGCCGGGGAAGTTGATCGACTCCAGCGAGACGCCGGTCGAGCCGCTCAGGCCGAGGACCACACGGAATTCGCCGTCCTGCGCGGGAAAGACGTTTTCGTCGATCTGCGCGCGGTAGCCGCTGTGCCGGAGGGTGCGCGTGGGGAAGTTGTGCGAGACGAGCTGGGTGACAGTGGAGCCGGCGGTCAGGAACCACTGCTGGTTCGGGCTGCTGTTGCTATACCAGAACTCCATGATCGCTCCGTTGCCGTTGGCGCCGCCGGTGTCGAGGGCCTTGCCGTTGGCGCGATTGAGCACCTTGCGGTAGCCGTCGGCCGCGGCGGGGATAGTCCACTGCTGGTTTTGGCTGCCGCCGAGCCCCCACTGCGCGACGGTCGTGTCGTCGGCGGTGTGGTTGATGCTGTCGAGCGCCTTGCCTCCGGTGAGGCCGATGAGGCGCAGATAGCCGGCGGCGGGCGCGGGGGCGATGTGCCATTTCTGGTTGGGGCTGGCGCTGTAGCTCCACTGGGAGACCTCGGCGCCGTCGGCGGTCGCGCCGAGGTTGTCGAGGTAGCGTCCGCTGGCTCGATTGCGCAGATAGTAGGTGCCCTCGGGCACGGTGGTGGCGACGGGATCGCGGTAGTGGGTGAGCGTGGTGAAGCCGAGGTGGTCGAAGGCGCTGCCGTGCGCCCCATATTGAGGGCCGCCCTCGGGGCGGGTGGAGGCGGCCTTCTGCTCGACGTCGCCGATGTGGAGGCCGCGGCGCTGCGCGTAGTGGCCGACGATCATGTCCCAAATCGGACGGGTGGCGTTGCGGCCGGCGTTGGAAACGACGGTGTGGGTGTTGGGCGTGCCGCCCTGGCCGCTGCGCCAGGAATAGGGGGCGAAGGGGACATCCTCGTTGTTGTTGTAGCGGGCCACGTATTCGGCGCCGGCCATGAAACGGCTGTTGTTGTAACCGTAGAGATCGATGCCCTGGTTCCAGGCCATCTCGCAGATCGCGGCCATGAGGCCCACGCCCATCAGCGCGTGTTCCTGGTCGCGGCCGGACTCCTGCCACTGGCCGAGCGTGGGCGAGTGCAGGATGGGCACGGCGTTGTTGATCGAGCCGTTGCCGCCGCCGGTTTTGAAGTAGTTCACCGCCTGATCGATCTTGGCCTGGTCGTCGCAGAGGATGCCGATGGCGAGGATGGAGGCCATGTTGCACAGATCCCAATTCGCCCAGTAGTTCTGGATGTGGGCGGTGTTGTGATTGAGCAGGAAGTCGTTGTTCATCGGGTAGAACACGGTGAGCATCATGGTCTTGAACCGGTTAAAATCGGCCGACGCCCAGCCGGAGTAGCCGCGCATGATCTCGGCGGCGTTGGCGAACTGGTAACCGTAGAGGCCGGCGGCGAGGAAGCGGTCGGCGTTGCCCCCGATGCTGGTGAGCGAGGCCGACCAGCCGTTCATGATCTCGACGGCCTTGTTGGCGTGGGCGACGTTGCCCGAGATTTTCCAGCGCAGGGCGTTTTGGTAGGCGGCGTGGACGTCGTTGTAGAGCTGGGCGGCGTTGTCGCCGGAGCCGCCGCGGATGACGGTGGCGGTGGGACGCGCGTTCCAGGTGCTCTGGGAGTTGGTGCTGGCGACGAGCAGGTCCCAGCTGCCTTTCCAGGGCTGCGCGTTGGCGTTCACCTTTTGCGCCATGCGGGTGAAGTCGGCGTTGGTGTGGAGCATGCCGGGGTGAACGGCGGCGAGCAGGGATTGCAGCAGGGCGCCGCCGAGGAAGGCGACGGAGAGGCCGAGCAAACGGCCGCGACAGGACGAGGTGGTTCTCATGCGGATGGGGTTGGGGTGGGGTTGCGGGGTGACTCCGCACCGGGCAGGCCAGGGCCGCCGGCTGACAAGGGGGTGTGGCGGAGGGCGCTTCCCTTGCTGCCGACACGCGGGTGGTGGCGCCACGGCGGCGGCGGTCATACTGATGACCAACCTTGCCCGCGCCGTCGCGCCGTCGCAGGGTGCGAACGCCGCCCCACCCCACCCACCCCGGCGGTTTTCGATGGAGCCCCACCCCACCCCGCCCCGCGTCGTCACCACGCGCGCGATCGCCGAGACGGTCGGCCTGAGCCAGTCCACCGTCTCGCTCGCGCTGCGCGACCATCCGCGCATCTCACGCGTAGTGAGAGAACGGATACAAGCGATCGCGCGCGAGCTCGGCTACCGGCCGGACCCGATGCTCTCCGCCCTGTCGCGGCACCGGCACCACCGGGACGCGAGGGAGCTGGCCGCCGGGCTGGCCTGGGTGAACTGGTGGCCCGAGCCGGCGCGGCTGCGCGGCTACCGGGAGTTCGACAGCTACTGGCGCGGGGCGGAGCAGGCGGCGGCGCGCATGGGCTACCGGCTGGAGGAGTTTGCCATGGCGGGCGGCCTCAGCGCGAAGCGGCTGGAAACCATCCTGATCGCGCGCGGGATCCAGGGCCTCCTGCTGCCGCCGGCGGGCGGGGCGACGGTGGACTGGAGCGGACTCGACTGGAGTCGCTTCGCGGTGGTGCGTTTCGGCTATTCGCTGACGGAGCCGGCGGCGCATCTGGTGGCGCCGGACTCGACGGCGAACGCCGTCGCGGCCTTCGACCGCATGCGCGAGCTCGGCTACCGACGCATCGGCTTGGTGGCGGACTCGTGGCGGCGGCAGACCTTCGGCGCGGGTTTTCTCTGGGCGCAACGCGAGCTGCCGGCGCGCCTGCGGCTGCCGCCGTTTTTGTTTCCCGGGCAAAACTGGCGCAGCCATCGGCGGGCCTTTCGCGAGTGGATCGAGACGACCCGACCCGAGGCGATCCTGACCGACAAATCCGAGCTGCCGGCGATGCTCGCGCAGATCGGGCTGCGCGTGCCGGAGGACGTGGCGTTGGCTGCGACGACCGTGCTGGATTGCCCGATCGACGCGGGCATCTTCACCCACGCGGAGGAGATCGGCCGGATGGGCGCGCTCCAGTTGATCTCGCTGATCGAGAGCCACGAGCGCGGCGTGCCCGAGCGCCCGCGCGAGCTGTTGATCAAAGGCTCGTGGGTGGACGGGAAGTCGCTGCCGCGGGCGGGGGCGGAGAATGGAGCGGCGGCGGGAGCGAGCCGACGTGTCGGCTCGTCAAAGGCGGCGACATGTCGCCGCACTCCATAGCGCCACGCGTCAGACGCGGGGCGACTTTTTCAGGTTCTCGTCGTGGCGGATGTCCTGCGCGTCGCTGAGGAAAACCATCTCCTCGGCGATGTTGGTGGCGTGGTCGGCGATGCGCTCGAGGCCCTTGCTGATGAACATGAGCTCGAGGGCGCGGCTGATGGTGCCGGGCTGCTCGATCATGTAGCTGCTGAGCTCGCGGTAGAGCTGCTTGTTGATCGCATCGACCTCCTTGTCGCGCTTCACCACGGCGACGGCCTTGGCGTTGTCGGCGTGGAGGAAACACTCGAGCGCCTCGCGCAGCATCTCGATGGCCATGGTGGCCATGCGAGGCAGGTCCACGTAGGGCTTGAGCGGCGGCTCGGCGGCGAGGCGGATGGCGCGTTTGGCGATGTTGGTCGCCTCGTCGCCCACGCGCTCGAGATCGTGCGAGGCCTTCATGCCGACGATGACGAGGCGCAGCTCCGTCGCGATGGGCGAGCGGAGGTTCATGTAGCGGATGGCCTCGGTATCCATGCGCTTCTCGAGGTCGTCGAGTTCGTCGTCGGCGGCGATGACGCGTTCGGCGAGTTTCACGTCGCCGGTGACGAGCGCCTGCATGGCGTCGCGCACCTGGCGCACGGCGACCTCGCCCATGCGGAGCAGATCGGAGCGGAAGGTTTCGAGTTCGGAGTCGAAGAAGCGTTTCATGGGCTGCGGAAGAAGTAGCGGGTAGTGAGTAGCGGGTAGCGAGTAGAAGACGGAAGGGAGGCGCGGCCGGATGCCCGCTACCCACTACCCGCTACTCGCTACTTCCGGACGTTTCGGCTCAGCCGAAACGTCCGGACACGTAGGCCTCGGTCTGGGGGTTCTTGGGGTTCATGAAGATGTTCCGGGTCTCGTCGAATTCGATGAGTTTGCCCATGTAGAAGAAGGCCGTCTTGTCGCTGCATCGGGCGGCCTGCTGCATCGAGTGGGTGACGATGATGATGGTGAAGCGGGTCTTCAGCTCGTGGATCAACTCCTCGACCTTGGCGGTGGCGATGGGGTCGAGCGCCGAGCAGGGCTCGTCCATGAGGATCACCTCGGGCTCGACCGCGATGGTGCGGGCGATGCAGAGGCGCTGTTGCTGGCCGCCGGAGAGGCCGAGGCCGCTCTCGTGCAGGCGGTCCTTCACCTCGTCCCAGAGCGCGGCGCCGCGTAGGGATTTTTCCACCACCTCGTCGAGCTTGGTCTTGTTGGAAACACCCTGGATGCGGAGGCCGTAGGTGATGTTTTCGTAGATGGATTTGGGGAAGGGGTTCGATTTCTGGAACACCATGCCGACGCGTTTGCGCAGCTCGATCGGGTCCACGTCGCGGCCGTAGATGTCGATGTCGCGGATCTTGATGTGCCCGCGTTTCACCGCCGTGCCGTCGATGAGGTCGTTCATGCGGTTGAGGCAGCGCAGGAGGGTGGACTTGCCGCAGCCGGAGGGACCGATGAAGGCCGTGACCTGCTTGTCGGGGATGCGGAGGTTGATGTCGAAAAGCGCCTGTTTCGCGCCGTAGAAAAAGTCGAGGTTCGCAATGTCGATGAGCGTGACCTCACGCGCACCGTCGGCCGCGGCGGCGGGCGGCGGCGGGGTGGCAAGGGGACGGGGGCGCGGAGCGGCGGCGGAAGAATCCATGGGCGCGGTGTGGGAACGGGCGTTGGGCGAAGGTGGCGGGAGAGTGGCGGTGCTCATGGCGGGGGCGAAGGGAAATCAGAGGCCGGAGGCCGGAAGCCGGAGGCCAGATGTCGGAGATCGGATCAGCGGGAGGGAAAAGTGGAGACGACTACGGTGGCGAGCGGAGCGAGCGGTGGTGACCTTGGACTTGAGACTTTCAGACCTGCGACGGCTTGGAGGATCGGCCCGGCCGAGCCGCCGGGCCGATCCTCCAAGCTACCACTTGTAGCGGCCGCGGAGTTTGTTGCGCAGGATGATCGAGCTGGCGGCGATGAGGGCGACGATGCCGAGGAAAACGAAGGCGGTGCCGTATTGGACGCGTTGGGTGTATTCGTTCTGCGGGATTTTCGAGGAGACGACGTAGATGTGGTAGGGCAGCGCCATCACGCCCTGGAAAAAGAAGTCGCCCACTTTCTCGACTTCCCAAGGCAGCTTGTCGCGCACGACGTAGGCGGCGGTGAACATGATCGGCGCGGTCTCGCCGGCCACGCGGGCTATGCCGAGGATGGACGAGGTGAGGATGCCGGGCAGCGCGTAGGGCAGCACGTTTTTGCGGATGGTCTGCCACTTGGTCGCGCCGAGCGCGAGGGAGCCTTCGCGGAAACCCTTGGGCACGGCCTTGAGCGCTTCCTCGGAGGCGGTGATGACCACCGGCAGCACCATGAAGGCGAGGGTGAACCAGCCGGCGAGGAGCGAGACGTTCCAGTCGAAATAGAGCACGAACATCGCGAAGCCGAAGAGGCCGAAGACGATGGAGGGCACGCCGGCGAGGTTGAGGATGGCGAGGCGCACGAAACGCACGAAGGGGCCGTCCTTGGCGTATTCGCTGAGGAAGATCGCCGAGGCCACGCCGAGGAGGAGCGCGATGGTCATGGAGCCGACGACGAGCAAAACCGTGCCGACGATGCAGGGCCAGATGCCGCCGGCCGCATAGACGAAGCTGCGCGACTCAAACTTGGGCGCGGGTTGGCCGGCGGCGGCGGCCTTGGCCTCCTCGGCCTCGCGAAAGGCGCGATACTCGGTGTCGCCCATCTCCATCTTTTGCCCCTCGTGGGTGAAGACGTGGAGCGTCTCCGGCGCCTCGAAGAGGAAGGTGTTGGTCACATAGGGGAAGCTGTCCGTGGTTTTGAACCCGTGCAGGACGGTCGGCGCGCCGTCCCAGATGATCTTCACGAAAACGAAGAGGCCGCAGGCGATGACGAAGTAGGTGGCGATGCGGAAGATCCACGCCACCGCGCTTTCGGCGCGACGCGCCGGACCGGGGCGCGGGGCGAAGGGATTTTTCGGAGCGACGGCTTCGGCGGCGGCGGAGCGAATGACGGAAGCGGGAGGATTCATGGCGGACCTGTTGCTGGGGCGGCTCAGCCGATGGAGATTTTGTAACGGCGCACGATTTTTTGCGCCAGGAAGTTGATCAGCAGGGCGATGAAGAAGAGGAGCAGGCCGACCACGAAGAGCGCCCGGTAGTGGATGCTGCCGGGCACGACCTCGCCCATCTCCTGGGCGATGATGCCGGTCATGGTGTGGACGGGCTGGGTGACGACCGCGAGGCCTTGGCTGAAGTCGGGGATGGCGATGCGATTACCGGCGCAGAGCAGCACCACCATGGTCTCGCCGATCACGCGGCCGAGGCCGAGCAGGACGGCCGAGATGATGCCGGAGAGCGAGGCCGGCACGATGATGCGCAGGATGGTCTGCAGGCGGGTGGCGCCGAGCGCGTAGGAGGCCTCCTTGAAGGCGCGGGGCACGTTGTTGATCGCGTCCTCGGCGAGAGTGAAAATGGTCGGCACCGCGATCAGGCCGAGCAGGCAGCCGGCGGTGAGGGCGTTGAGACGTTCGGGGAAGGGAAAACCGGGGAACCAGGACAACCAGTCCCAGCCCGAGGCGCGGCGGAGGAACTCGCCCAGAACCGCGATGCCGAAGAAGCCGAGCACGACGGAGGGGATGGCGGAGATAAACTCGATGGTCGGTTTGACCAGCCGCTGTTCGGTCGGGGTGGCGAGCTGGTTGATGTAGATGGCGGCGCCGACGCCGAGCGGCACGGCGAGGGCGAGGGCGATCATCGACACGAGGAGCGAGCCGGTGAAGAGCGGCACCACGCCATACCAGTCCTGCCAGAAACTCGCGGTCAGCCACTCGCGGCCGAAGACGAAGGCGGTGAAGGATTCGGAAAAAGCGACCGGCGCGAAGGGGTCCCAGGTCTTCATCGACTCGAGGATGGCGGGGAAACCGGCGACGTAGTCGGCGGTGAGTTTCTGGAAACGCTCCATGCGCTCGGCGAGGGCGGGCGTGGGCAGTTCGGGCGGGGTGGCGACGATCTCGCGGAGCTGTTCGCCGAAGGCGGCGCTGGTCTCGGCGTAGTAGTCCTGGATGCCGGTGATGGCGGCGAGTTCGGTCTTGAAATCGATGACCTCGGTCTCGACGGCGGCAGCCTCGTCGGGTTTGCCCTCGGCGATGAGCTGGGCGCGTTCCTCGAGGCGGTTAAGGTTGTTTTGGTGGCGGGTCTTGATCGCGACGGCGACGTCACCGAGATCGGAGCGGAGACCGCGAATGGGCTCGACGGCGTCGGAGAAACGGCCGGCGAACTCGTCGAAGGCGGCGAGGCGGGCGTTGGCAGCGGCGGCCTCGAGTTTTCCATCCTCCATGTAGTGGCGGACGGTGCGCAGCCGGAGGTCGCTCAAGTAACGGTTGAGCGCGGTGTGGTCGTCCTCCTGGGCGCGGATGAAGTCCACGTATTCGAGGCCGGCCTGGCGGTAGATCGTGAGGTTGTCGCGGTTCTGACCGAAGAAGGTGGAGCCCTCGCGGAAGAGAAAGAGCGTGATGAGCGCGAGCACGATCACGGCGACGAAGGCGTTGCCGCCGAAAAAGGCCTGGATGCACTCGTCGAAGGTGAGCCCGAGGAAGCGCGTCCTGGCTTTCTGGATACGAAAGGCCGGGGCGGAATCGACGGTGAGGGTCGGCGCGGAGGGCTCGGGCGGCATGCGGAAAACGGTGGAGGCTGGAGGCGAGGCTGAAACGGAAGCGGCGGACGAAACGCGAAAAACGGAGCCAAGGGAGAGGCCCGCCCGACTGAGCGTCAAGCGGGCCTCGGCAAAGGTCGGGTGACCGTGGTGTTACGAGCGCGTGGCGGAGCGGGATGGATTTGCTTTGGGTGGCGCAAGCGCGGAGCGCTTTCGTTCAGGAGCCAAAACGAAACGGCTCAGCCGTTCCGCTACGCCGACCGGCGGCTTACTTGACCGCGGGCACGAAGCCAACCTTCTCGACGATGGCCTGGCCCTCGGGGCTCAGGGTGAACTCGATGAACTTCGCGGCCTCGCCGGTGGCTTCGCCGTTGGTGTAGTAGAAGTTCGGGCGGGCGTAGGGATACTTCTTCTCGATGACCTCCTGCTTGGTCGGGAAGTGGCCCTCGACGGTGGCGACCTTGATGCCGGGCTCCTTGATGTAGGCGAGGCCGACGTAGCCGATGCCGTTGGGGTTGTTGGAAACCTCGGAGACGATCTGCTCGTTGCCGGCCATCTTTTGGGAGGAGGCGGCGTAGTCGCGCTTCTTCATGGCGAGGTCCTTCCAGTCGGAGTAGGTGCCGGAGGAGGTGTTGCGGGTGTAGATCGAGATCGGGCCGGGCGTGCCGCCGACGGCGGACCAGTCGGTGATGTCGCCGGTGAAGATCTGCTCGATCTGGCGCTTGGTGAGATCGGCGACGGGGTTGTCCTTGTGCACGATGACGGCCATGCCGTCGAAGCACACGATGGTGGGCATCAGCCGCACGCCCTTGGCGGCGGCGGCGGAGATCTCGGTGGGCTTGGCGCGACGGGAGGACATGCCCACGTCGGCGGTGCCGGAGGTGATGGCGGTGATACCGGTGGTGGAGCCCTCGGCGGCGATCTCGAAGGAGACGCCGGGGTGCTTGGCCTTGTATTCCTCGGCCAGCATCGGGACGAGTTTGGCGCCGAGGGTATCGGAACCCTTGATGACGAGCTTCTGGGCCGAGGCGGTGACGACGGTCGCGAGGAGCGCGGTGGTGACGAACAACAGTTTCTTCATGGGAGAGGTTTGGGCTTGGGAGCGAGACAGCGGCGACGGCCGGAAGTCAGGCCCGGAGGTGTTACTTTTGCGTGACGGGTATGCGGTGAGGTGGGCGCGAGGTGGCGGAAACGGCGCTCAGAACTTCACGTTGAGGTCGAGCTGGAGCAGGTCGGAGGAGTCGAGATTGGCGACGCCGGGACCGCTGCCGGGCAGGTCGTCCTTTTCCTCGGTCTGGATGTAGGTGGCGTTCACCGAGGCGAAGTCGGTGAGGTTGTAGGAGGCGCCGAATTTGAAGCCCTTCTGGTTCAGGTTGCTGAAGGCGAAGTCGGAGTCGTTGATGTTGGGATCGATCGAGCCGAGGCCGATCTCACGGTAGTCGAGGGAGAGTTTCCAGTCGCCGGCCATCTTGCCCGAGCCGAAGCCGTAGCTGAGACCGACCAACCAAGCCAGCGGGTCCTCGTCCACGGTGGAGGAGACGCCGTAGGCCTCGGTCACGCGGTCGTCGGCGGCGGTGTTGTAGGCGAGGTCCCAGTAGAACTTGAGCCCATAGCCCTGGGCGCCGACATCGGCGAAGGAGAGTTCGCCGGGCAGCACGATGACCTTGAGGTTCTCGGTGGTGCCGTTGAACGCGTCCTCGTTGCCCGTGCCGGCGGGAAACGCTATCGTCGAGGCGTTGTAGAGGAAAAAGCCTGGCGCGACGCGCAAGTTGAAGGTCGGGCTGAATTTCTGCGCGTATTCGGCCTGCTGGTAAAACATCCACGCGTCGGTGGCGTTGGTGGTCGGGCCGCTGAACTCGTTGTTGTCATCCATCAACAACTGGCCGGCGCGGAAGGTGACGGCGGTCTGGTCGTTGAGCGTCCAGAGATACTGCTCGGTGAGGCCCTGGGGATTGATGTCGGAGTCCCAGACGAGGTCGGTCGTGTAGAAGATGTTCTTCTGCTTGCCGCCGACGAAGGTGAAGTCGCCGTATTCGTAGCCCACATACGCGCGGGCGAGGTAGATGCCGTAATCGTCGGCGCCGTTCTCGAAGGTCTGGTTGCCCGAGTCGGCGGAGGGGGCGGTCTCGAGAGCAAAACCGGCGCTCCAGCCCTTCTGAAGGGTGAGATCGCCATTCAGACGGAAACGCATGCGGGTGCGGCTGCGCTCGTCGGAGACATCGGGCGCGGCGGTGGAGCTGCGGGTCTCGAATTGTTGGCGCAGACGGATGTCGCCGGAGATTTTGAAGCGGGTGACCTGGGTGGCGAGGTCCACCTTGCCGGGCGAGGTGGCGCCGAAGTCGCGCAGCAGGTCGGCGCGGAGCTCCTCGCCTTCCTGGTCGGTGAGGATGCCCTTGCGGACGAGGGCGTCGATGAGCGGACCGCTGTCTTGGGCGGAGGCGGCGGTGGCCGCGCCGGCGAGGAGAGCCGCGCCGAGGGTGAGGCGGCCGAGGGTGGAACGGGTGATCATGGTGTCGGTTGGACGTTTGCTTGGTGGTCAGAACGCTTCCGAAAGGAGGCGTCGCGAGTGACGGACCCGATCATCCCAGCCGAATGTTACGATTTGATGGCGGAATTGTTACGACGCCGTGATTTCGGGCGAAACATTCATGGAGCAAGGGTTACAACCCACCCTTACAGCCTAGCCCAAAGCATCTTAAGCCAGCCACCATGTGTTACAAAAAACAGACGATCGTGTTACACCGCCGCACACCGAAGCGTTCGAGCCCTTCATCGAGCCCGATCTGTCTTTTCTGAAGACAACTCGCTGCGGCCCCTCCGAAACAAGTCCGGCTCGGTGGGCGAAGTCTCCCTCGACGCGACTCGTCTGCGGCCGGCCGCCGATCTCGAGCTTCCCGAAAACTCCCGGCGACACCTCGACGAATGCCCCTTGACGAGTTTGTTAGGCTCTCCGCTGATCCACTCGTTTCCCGCCCCCCGATGAGCCTTTCCACCCCGATCCGCCACCTGCTCGCCGCCTTGCTCGCGGCGTGTGTGTTGCTGCTCGGCCTGGCCACGCAGGCTCCCTCGCTTCACGCCGCCCTCTGCGGCACGATCCACGCGCACCACCACGAGGCGGCGGACTGCGATGACCAAGAGTCGGGATCGTTCCTCGCTCCACTCGGTGCGCACGCCAGCACGGAAGGACAGGCGCCATCGCATAACGGCGCGCCCCACCCGCTCGATAGTTCCACCGCCGCCGACAACCACGTCTGCGCGGTCACGCTCTTCGCGGCCGGCTGCGAAACCCCGGCCGTCTTTTCCCTCTGCCCGCCCACGACGCTAAACGCCGTCGGCGTGGCCAGCTTCACCGAGCTACTGCTGTCCCGGACCCTGCGCGGTCCGGAACGCGCCTGCGGACCTCCCGCCCTCGCCTGATATTCCGTGGAGACGGCACCGACCACGGTCGGCGTTGCCCGTTTCACTCGCGTGCGCGTTTTTCCGCGCCGGCCGGCCCGCATGGCCGACACGCCCCCCCCTGGCACGCGACGCCCGGACGATTGCCGTCCGCGCCATAGCCCCCCGCCCTCGCCCAGCCTCGACCAGAGGAGCGACGGCCAAAATCAGGCCCACCATGTCCGCGTCTATTTTCACCTTCTCATCCGCCCTGGCGTGTTCGCGTTCGTATCCGTGTCCGCTCCCGCGGCCCGGGTCACGTCCGCCAATCCGCCTCCGTCCGCGCGTCCGCGTCCGCCCGCTCCTCCGCCTCCGCCACCGCGCATTCACGCTCATCGAACTGCTCACGGTCATCGCGATCATCGGCATCCTCGCCGCCATCCTCATACCGACCGTCGGCGCGGTGCGCGTGCAGGCCAAACAGGCCACCTGCGTATCCAATCTGCGGCAGGTCGGCGTGGCCCTGGCCGCCTACGCCGAGGTCCACCGCGGCGCGTTTCCCGAGACGAGTCACGGCGCGGTCAGCAACCTCGAGGAGGTGTCCTGGATCTACACGCTCAAGCCCTTCCTCGGCAACGTGGACGAGGTGCGGCTCTGCCCGCTCGACCCGCAGCTCGACGCCCGCCGCGAGCTCCGCCTGTCGAGCTTCGTGCTCAACGACTACCTCGACGCCAAGACCTACTTCGACGCCTTTGGCCGCGCCGCCGGCACCGTGCCCCGCATGCAGAACCTGCGCGATCCCGCACGCACGCCCACCGTGTTCGTCGGCGCCGACACCCTCGCGCTCGACATCTCGTCCGACCACATCCACGCCCGCGAATGGGTGGGCAACTGGAGCCAGGTCACCGCCGACATCGCCCCCGACCGCTACCGCTCCGGCCCCGCCGTCGCGGACCACTCCGGCGGACGCGCGCCCTACCTCTTCGCCGACGGTCACGTCACCGTCATTCAGGCCTCCGAGCTGAAACGCCGCATCGCGGCCGGCGAAAACTTCGCCCTCCCCCGCTGACCATGTCGCTCCCCCGATTCCTCCTCGCCCTCGCCCTCCTCGGCGCGGGAGCCGCCGCCGCGCGCGCCCAGCTCTACCTGAGCTCCGGTCACATCGACCTCAACGCCGCCTACACCGCGCCCGCCGCGCCGCCCGCCGGCCCGGCCGCCACCGACGGTTTCGGCCTCTACGCCCACCATATCTCCGCCCTCGCCGGCGGCGCCACGGTGGACGAACCGGTGGACAACACCGTCTTCTTCGTGCCCGACACCGGCGGCCGTTACGCCGGAGCGGGCGGCATCCTCCCCTTCCTCGGCCAGTCCGGCGAAGACGTCTGGCTCATCCCGCAAAACAACCCGCCCGCCACCGTCCCGTGGGTCGGCTTCGGCGGCTACGGTCTCGCCGGCTCGAACGGCGCCCCGGCCTCCGATCTCGACGCCTTCGACCCCATCCCCGAGCTCACCGGCAGCGACACCGTGCCCGCCATCCGCGTGCGGTTCCTCTCGGCCACCACGCCCGACGGCGCCGACTTCGCCCTCTGGCAAGTGGGCTCCGGCGGCTCGCCCACGCTCTACTTCAGCAACCGCCCCGGCACCACCGCCCCGCAGGTCTTCGGCCTCCGCCGCGGCCAGCACATCCATTTCAACTGGGGCTTCAGCCGCCCCGGCTACTACCGCCTGCACCTCCGTCTCGAAGGCAGCATCGGCGGCACCCCGGTGGAGCCACGCGAGTTCGCGGTGGATTTTGCCGTCGGCCCGCTGCCGCTCTACGAGCAGTGGCGCCGCAACGGCGAGCGTTTCACCGAGGCCGAACGCGCCGACCGCGACATCGGCGGCCCGCTCGCCGATCCCGACGCCGACGGGCGTCCCAACCTGCTCGAATACGCCTTCGCCACCGAACCCCGCGTCGCCGACTCCGCGTCCGGCGAGCCCGCGCTCTCGCTCGCGCCCGCCTCGGCCACGCCCGCGCTCACGTTCCAACGGCTGTCCGATCCGCTGCTCGTCTATCGCGTCGAGTCGGCCGCCGACCTCTCCGGAAGCTGGGCGGAAATCTGGACCAGCACCCGCGAGGAAAACCTCGCCGGTCCCTTCACCGTGCCCGCGCCCGCCCCGCTCTCCACCGCCGAGCCCCGCCGCTTCCTGCGCCTGCGCGTCGGCCTCGTCGAGTAAGCGGCCGGTCCGGAGGCCAGTTCGCCTTCAACATGAGCCCAAGGTCGCGGCCGGCCCAGCGGTCCGGCCCTACCACATCCCCGCCCCCGCCCCGGCCGACGCCCGCGGCGCCCCCGTTGGTCCTTGGTCATTCGCCCCCCCGTCCCACGCCCCCTTTCCCCCCACCCACAACCCACCTACAAACATGAAGACCACCCGCATCCAATCCGCGCTCCTCTCCAGCGCCCTGATCGTCGTCCTCGCGCCCGCCGCCGCCCTCGCCCAAGTGCAGTTGCCCGACGACCACGTCGATTTCGGCATCGGTTTCGAAGACGACTCGCTCGAGCTCCACTGGCACGACGAAGAAGGAGGCAACGAATACGCCCCCGATGAAGCATTCGCCTTCATCCCGCTGTCCTCCACCCTCCCCCGCCCCGCCGGCGCGCAGTGGGATTTCACCGGCACCACCGCGGGCGGCACGCTCTACCTCGCGCCCGCCGGCCAGACCGCCGGCGTGATTTTCCTCGGCATCGGCTCGGAGGAGATCGCCGACGGCACCTTCACCGACAACACCGTCAGCCTCCACCTCGACTCCGTCTCGGGCCCCGGCCACTTCGCCCTCTGGCAAACCGACGGCTTCGGCAACCCGCTCGTCGCCCTCTCCAGCTTCGATGGCACCGACGCCTTCGACGTCATCACCGGCGGCCACGACCACTACAACTGGGGCTTCACCGCGCCCGGCCTCTACGAGCTCACCTTCACCGTGAGCGGCACGGTGGTCGGAGAAATCTCGCCGATCACCGACACGGCCACCTTCACCTTCGCGGTCGGCACGACGCCCATCCCCGAGCCCGCCTCCGCCGCCGCCCTCGCGGGTCTGGCCATCCTCGGTCTCGCCACCACCCGCCGCCGCGCCCGCGCCAAAGCCTGAACCATCCTTTGTAGCGTTGGCCGTCCTCGGCCGATCCGCCCGTTGTAGCGTTGGCCGTCCCCGGCCAATCCGAGGGCGTTCGCCGTAAATCCCCGGGCGCCCCTCCAGTGCTTGGGTGCGCCGTCCCTCGGGCGGCCTTGGCCGGGGACGGCCAAAGCTACAATTCCGGACCAGCCCTCGTAGCCCTCCGGCTCCCGTTTCGGCCAAGCCGCCGAGACCCAGGGGCTTTGCCATGCCCGTTTCCTCCCTTTCCCCGGCCCTCAACGGCCGGGGCCGGCTGCCGCCTTGTCCGGCGGCGGCCAAATCCGACCACACAACACCAACCAACGATAACAACCTCCTCCATGCACAGCTCGCTTCGTCCCGTCCGCGCCGGCCTCGCCGCCGTCGCGCTCCTCACCTCCATCTCGGCCGCCTCGGCCCACGACCTCGACATCCCGTCCTACATCGTCGGCGTGGACAACCTGTCCACCATCGCCTCCGGCACCTTCGCCGGCATGGCCAATCCCAACTACCAACGCCTCACCTTTCTCTTCGCCCACACCTACCCGGTGACTCCCGCGAGCAACCACTACCACAGCAAAGCCATCTACCGCTACGATCCCGACTCCACGCCCTCCTCGCCGGTCGTGCAGGTCAGCCCCTCCAACTACGTTCCCGAGGGCGCCAACCCGCCGATCACGCTCAGCCTCGGCACCGGATTCTACACCGGAAAACTCGTCAGCAACCCCCTCGCCCCCTCCGACAGCAGCTACGCCTTCAGCTTCACCACCATCGCCGACGTGGACTCGCTGAGCGGTTTCGGCGCCGGCTCGCCCGAGGACATCCTGCTGAACTCGTCCTCCGGCCGTTGGTCCGCCTCGATCGCCGGAGCCGACGTGCATCTGGAACTGGTCTCGCTCAGCGCCGGCCTGCACGTCGGTGACAGCGCGAACTTCGACCTCGTCAGCGGAGCAGGCGACGAGATCCACCTCGGCGACGACTTCGCCTTCACGCCCGTGTTCTGGACCGACGCCTCCGCGACGGCCGGCCTCTACACCGCCCAGTTCAAACTCACCGACGAGAGCGGCACCTTCGGCGAATCGGGGGTCTTCGAATACCGTTTTGAAGTCGCCGCCAGCGCCATCCCCGAGCCCGCCTCCGCCGCCGCGCTCGCGGGTCTGGCCATCCTCGGCCTCGCCGCCACCCGCCGCCGCGCCCGCGTGGGCGCCAACGCCTAAAGCGCCCGCCGCTGTAGTGTTGGCCGTCCCCGGCCAACCCAAGAGCGGTCGCGGCGAATCCGCAGGCGGCGCCCCCCCTCCCGTGGTCGGGGGCGCCGTCCCCCGGGGTGGCCTTGGCCGGGGAGGGCAACGGCCACCATTCCGGATCAGCGCTCGTGGCCCTCCGGCTCCCGTTTCGGCCAAGCCGCCATCGCGCTCACGCCGTCACGTTCGCCAGCGAACAACCGTCCGCCTCGGGCGTTTCGCAATTCGGCCGGGCCACGACGCCCGCGTAGGGCTCGGTCGCGAAGGGCAGGCCGGCCCGCTCCGGCGCCGTCAGATGCCGATCGCACACGGCGAACAGCTCCGCCTCCGTCATCGCCCGGCGCATGTCGTGCAAAAACTCCCCGCGCGGGTCCACCGACTGCCCCACGAAGTTCAAAAACTTCTTCATCCGCGCCACATGCGCCCGCTCGCGCGCCGTCGCGTCGCCGTGCCCGGGGCCGCCGCTCTCGTAAAAACCCGCGCCGGTGGCGGTGAACAAATCGCGGATATACCCGGCCACGTCGCCCAGGGTCGGCGCGAAGACCGGCGCCCCCGCCAGCCGCTCCCGAATCTGCCTGAACAACCAGGGGTTGCGGATCGCGTGCCGCCCGCACATCACCCCGGCCGCGCCCGTCTCGGCGAGGATGCGCTCCGCCGCCGCCGCGCTCGTGACGTTGCCGTTCGCCATCACCGGACAGGGCACCGAGCGCACCGCCCGCGCGATCTCCTCGTAGTGAACCTCGCTGCGATACATCTCCTTCACCGTCCGCCCATGCACCGCCAGCAGGTCCACCCCGTGGCGCGCCACCGAGGCCAGGATGCGATCGAAGTTTCGCGTATCCTCGAAACCGATACGCATCTTCACTGTGAACAGCCCCGGCACGCAGGCCCGCAGCGCGCCCAGGATCGCGTCCACGTGCTCCGGATCGCGCAGCAGGCCGCCGCCGACGTTTTTCTTGTAAACCTTCGGGGCCGGGCACCCGAGATTCAGGTCGATGCCGGCGACCGGGTGCTTGAGCAGCAGCGCGACCGTGCGCTCCAGATGAAAAATATCCTCGCCGATGAGCTGCGCGAAGACCGGGCGCCCCGTCCGGTTCTCGTCGATCGACCGCACGATATGCGCCTCGGGCCGCGACTGCCCGTGCACGCGAAGAAACTCCGTGACGTAGTAATCCGGAGCCCCGAAACGCGCGATCAAACCCATGAAGGCCAGATCGGTGACATCCTGCATCGGCGCCAAGGCGGTGAGCGCCTGGCCGGCGATGTGGGGAGACGGGAGGGCTTTGGACGGGATGGTCACGAAAAAACAAAAGGAGAACGGACATTCTTGTCCGTCGGGTTTGGATACACGGTCTGGTCGAAGATTCGAACCCACGGACAGGAATGTCCGTGTTCCCCTCCACGGATCCGACCGCGTCCGGGAATGGCGAAGAACCTACTTTTTCCCCTCGTCGTCCTCGTTCTCCGGATCGTCGAAGTCCGGATCGTCGTCGCTCTCCTCGGGCTCGTCCGACTCCTCCGACTCCGCCTGTTCGGCGTCGCTCTCGGCCTGCTGGCGCAGGACGCGTTCGAGGATCTCCGACATGTCCTCCACCACGTCATAGACGCGTTTCGCGACCAGGATCGGGCGCCGGTGCGAGAGCGCCAGCACGGTGCTGTCGCTGGGGCGCGCGTCGATTTCCACGATTTTCTGCCCCAACTCGTTGCGCATCTTTATGAGGATACGCGCGTAAAAGGTGCCCTCGTTGACGTCGTTGATCACGACGTGCTCCAGCGTCGCGCCCAGACCGGTGAGGATGTGGCCGATCAGATCGTGGGTGAGCGGCCGGTCTTTTTTCACCCCGTCCAGCGACATCTGGATGGCGTTGCCCACGGCGTGATCGACGTAGATCACGAAGGTCTTGGCGTCGTCTCCGAGAAAGACGGCGCAGCCGTTGGCGGTGGGCATAACACCCTTGACGGTGACGGGGAGGACGGAAGGCGAGGCCATGCGAGGTGCCGACAAGGAAACAGGCTTTTGACACGAAACAAGACCGCAACGGCCCGCCCGCCCGCCTCCCGGCAAATCCCCGGGAAACACCCCGCCATCCCCGGGTCTCCCGTCCCCGCTCGGGATCCCCTACCCGCCCCCGCCCCTTCCTCACCGCCGGCGCAGCAGCCCCGCCAGTCGCGTCTCCGTCTCCGGCGCGAAGCCCAACGCGCGCTTCAACATCACGTCGCGCGCCATCGCCGCCCCGTGGCGGCGCGACGCGAGATAGTCCCCCCACCCCACCATGCCCAGCGCCGCCATCACCAGACCGCTCGACGGCACCGGCACGTCGCTGCCGTGCAGGATACGCGCGGCCAGCTCGGGGTCCTCGCGGATGCGCCGCATCTGCCGGGGGCGAAACCGCAGACTCAGCCCGGCCAGCGCGCTGTTGTCGCCGTAGAGCCGGGGGAAACGCTTCGTCATCGCGACAAACTCGTCAAAGTAGTCGGGATCGAGCGCCATCATGCCGGTGCCGCAGTGCGCCGCGATGCACGTCACGCCCACCTCGAGCGCCTGCGTGAGCATGCGCGGGCTCGCCAGATCGGGCCGGAGCACGGGCATCGTCCGCTCGCTGCCGGTGTGCGCGAGCAGGATCAGCCCCGCCTCCGCCATGCGCTCCAGAAAGGGACGGTAGCGCCGCTCGTTCCAATCCATGTTCTGGCAGTTCGGCAGGCACTTCAGCATCACCGCGCCGCCCGCGATACAGCGCTCGAGCTCCGCCAAGGCGTCCCGCCGCGCCGGGATGGATCGAGACCGCCGGCAACAACTCCGGATGCCGCCGCGCCAACCCGAGCACGTAGTCGTTGGGCACGTAAAACGAGGCCGCGTCCGCGATCACCGTGCCGTCCTCGCGATAGGGTTCCTCCTGCGCCAGGATCACCGCCGCATCCAGCCCGGCCTCGCGCAGTTGGCCGAGCAGCGCGGCGACGTAGATCGTTTCAAAATCCTCCCGCAGCGCCGACGCCGCCAGCCCCATCGCCCGCAGCAGGATGGGCTCGCCGACACGCGTGAAGCCACGCGGCCGATACCAGCAGCCCGAGCCGTGTTTGCCCGTGCCGACGACGTGAACGTGACAATCGATACGCATGGGGGAAGAAGGATGAAGAAGAAGGATGAAGGATGAAGACGGAGGGAGGACGAAGGCGGAGGGCTGAAGGCGGATAGGGGTAGGGACAGGGATGTAACCTGCCCCTCCCTCCGAACCGGACAGGCG
>CBINNW010000099.1:0-19433 GCA_966252115.1 uncultured Akkermansia sp. | reverse complement strand
CATGGGGCCGCTCATCTGGCGGAAGCGGCAGGCGTTCCAGAGCTTGTTGCAGAAGTTTTTGCCGCTCTCGATGCGGTCCTCGTCGAACTTCACGTCCTGGCCGAGGGGCGCGATCTGGAGCAGGCCGAAGCGCAGGCCGTCGGCGCCGTATTTCGTGATGAGATCGAGCGGATCGGGCGAGTTGCCGAGGGTCTTCGACATCTTGCGGCCCTGCTTGTCGCGCACGATGCCGTTGAAATAGACGTGCTTGAAGGGGATGCGTTGTTCGAGCGCGGCGCCGGGCGCGGCGAATTCGAGGCCGGCCATGATCATGCGGGCGACCCAGAAGAAGATGATGTCGGCGCCGGTGGCGAGGGTGGTGGTGGGGTAGAAGTGGGAGAAGTTGGCCTTGGCCTGGGCCTCGGCCTCGGGCCAGCCGAGGGTGGCGAAGGGCCAGAGCCAGGAGGAGGCCCAGGTGTCGAGCACGTCGTCCTCCTGTATCCAGTTTTCCACGTCGGCGGGGCCTTCGAGGGAGACGTGGATCTTGGTCGGGTCGCGTAGGTCGGCCTCGGTGAGGTGCTCGCGGTCCACGCCCTTGGCATACCAGACCGGGATGCGGTGGCCCCACCAGAGCTGGCGGCTGATGCACCAGTCCTGGATGTTTTCGAGCCAGTTCAGGTAAACCTTGGACCAGCGTTCGGGGTGCATGCGGATGAGGCCGTCGCGCACGACTTGTTTGGCCTCCTCGACGCGCGGGTAGCGCAGCCACCACTGCTGGGTGAGGCGGGGCTCGATGGGCACGCCGGCGCGCTGCGAGTAGCCGACGTTGTTTTCGTAGGGTTTGGCCTCGAGCAGATTGCCGCGCTCCTGGAGGAGCTCGGCGGCTTTTTTGCGGGCGGCGAAACGCTCCATGCCGGCGAGCTCGGGACCGGCGAGCTCGTTCATGGTGCCGTCGGCGTTGATCGAGTCGATGACGGGCAGGCCGTGGCGCTGGCCGATCTCGAAGTCCACCTTGTCGTGGGCGGGCGTGACCTTGAGGGCGCCGGCGGCGAAGGCGGGGTCCACGGCCTTGTCGGCGATAATGGGAATCTGGATACGCTCGCCGAGCGGGCGCCAGACCTTCTTGCCGAGGAGGTGGGTGTAGCGCGGGTCGTCGGGGTGGACGGCGACGGCGACGTCGGCGGCGATGGTCTCGGGGCGGGTGGTTTCGAGGACGAGGTGGGTGAGCGGGACGACGTTGCCCTCGGTGTCCTTGTGGGTGGAGGGCTCCACCAGCTCATACTGGATGCGGTAGATGTGGCCCTTGGTCGGCCGCATCTCGACCTCCTCGTCGGAGAGCGCGGTGAGCGAGACCGGGCACCAGTTGACCATGCGTTTGCCGCGGTAGATGTGGCCCTGCTCGAAGAGCTTGATGAAGGAGGTGAGCACGGCCTTCGAGTAGCCGGGATCCATGGTGAAGTGGGTGCGGTCCCAGTCGCAGGAACAGCCCAGCTCGCGGAGCTGTTTCAGGATGTGGTCGCCCTTTTCGCCACGCCAGGCCCAGACGCGTTTGAGGAACTCGTCGCGGCCGAGGTCGCGGCGGCCCTTGCCCTCGGTTTTTTTGAGGTGCTTTTCCACCATCGTCTGCGTGGCGATGCCGGCGTGGTCGGTGCCGGGGATCCAGCAGGCGGCCTTGCCTTCGAGGCGGGCGCGGCGGATGAGCGCGTCCTGCAGGGTGTTGTTGAGCACGTGGCCCATGTGCAGGATGCCGGTGACGTTGGGCGGCGGGATGACGATGGTGTAGTGCTCCTGCCCGGGGGCCGGCGTGGGGGCGGCGAAACACTTCGCCTCCTGCCAGGCGGCATACCACTTGGACTCAACATCGCGGGGTTCGTAGCTCTTGGAGATCTCGGGCATGGCGGGAAATTTTTTCGGAAACCGTCGAAGCAACCGGGCGCGGGCGGACGAAGCAAGCAGGGAGGCGGAGGCGGAAGGATGAAGGAGGAAGGCGGAGGGATGAAGGGTGAGGGCGGAGGGATGAAGGATGACGGAGGAGGGTGGGGGGCTGCGGGTGGGGGTTGCGGACGGGGGGCGTTTGTTTCGCGCTTTGCGCGGGGCGGGCTTTCCGCCCACGGTCATGGGTTTTCGCCGCTCCACCGCTCTCCGCTCCGCGCATGTCCAGCACCGCTCCCTTCATCGGCCGCATTCAGAAACACGCCCGCGAACGTCTCGACTTCGCGCCGGATGCGCCGCGGGCCGAGCGTCTCGCCGCCTGCAAGACCTTTCTCCGTCTCGAAAGCGCGATGATCCGCATGCGTCATGACGGCGGCGAATCGGGCCAGTCCGTGGCGCAGGCGCGGGCGGCGATGGTGGACGTGATGTTGTCGCATCTTTTCGAGCACGCTCTGGCCGGTTTCGAGCGGGCGCAGGGCAAGCTGCCGGCGGGCTGCGCGCTGCTGGCGCTCGGCGGCTACGGGCGCGGCGAGCTCAGCCCGCTGAGCGACATCGACATCATGTTTCTTTTCCCGGCCAAGATCCGCCACGGGCTCATCCAGCCGCTCCAGCAACACTTGATCGACGAGGTGCTCTACGTGCTTTGGGACTGCGGTCTGAAGGTCGGCCACTCCACCCGGACCATCGACGAGGTCTTCGCCGAGGCGAAGAAGGACATCCAGACCAAGACCGCCCTGCTCGAGGCGCGCCTCGTCTCGGGCACGCAGCCGCTCTTCGACGGCTTCGCCGCCGCCTACCGCAGCTACTACACCCAGGAGGACGCGAAGGGCTATATCCGGGCCCGCCTCGAGGATCAGGCGACGCGTCGCGCCAAATACGGCGATTCGGTGTTTCTCCAGGAGCCGGATATAAAGAACGGCGTCGGCGGCCTGCGGGATTACCAAAACACCCTCTGGATGGCGCGGGTGAAACTCGGCATCGGCTCCATGGACGAGCTCGTCGCCCAGGGCTACCTGAAGCGCAACGAGCTGCGCGATTTTATGCGGGGCTACGACTTTCTGCTCCGCGTCCGCAACGAGCTTCACTTCCAGAGCAAGCGTCCCACCGACCTGCTCGACCTCGAGGCCCAGCCGCGCATCGCGCTCGGCATCGGCTACACCAACCAGGATCCGCTCGGACGCGTGGAGCAGTTCATGCACGACTACTACCGGGCGGCGCAGACGATCTTCCGCACCTCCAAGCTGGTCGAAAACCGCCTCGCCCTGACCCTCGACGCCACGGCGGACAAAAAAATCTCCTTTCGGGAGGCGGTGCGTGCTCATCGCCACGTAAAAACCAAGCGAATCGACGGCTTCATCCTGCGCGGTTCGGAGTTGATGGCGGAGAACTCGTTGGTTTTTCGCGACGACCCGGGACGTCTGGTGCGCGTTTTTCGCCACTGCCAATCCCTCAACGCCCAACCCGAGTTTGCCCTCCAATCGCTTATCCGGGAATCGCTCCCCCTGCTCACCCGGCGTGTCACCGAGGACCGCGACGCCAATATCAGTTTTAAAACCATCCTCAGCGAGGCCGGGGCCGTGCATCCGACCCTCGCGCTCATGCACGAGCTCGGAGTGCTGGCGCGGTTCATCCCCGAGTTCCAGGGCCTCACCTGCCTGGTTCAACACGAGTTCTATCACAGGTATACGGCTGATATTCACACGCTTAACGCGATCCGTGAGCTGGATCACGTCTTTGGCGGCTCCGATCCGTTGGCGGCCAACTACCGGGATGTTTTGCACGAGACGGCCAATCCCACGCTGCTCTATTTGATCCTGCTGCTGCACGACATCGGCAAGGCTCGCGGCATCAAGGGGCATGCCGATTACGGCGTGGAAATCGCCCTGCCCCTGCTCGAACGCATGGAAGTCGATGCGGCGGAACGGGAGATTGTGACCTTCATCATAAAAAACCACCTGATCATGGCACGCTTTTGGCAAAAGCGGGATGTCGATGATCCCGCCTCCGCCTCCGCTTTCGCCGAAATGGTGCCCGATGCCGACCGCCTTCGCTACCTCTACGTGCACACCTTCTGCGACGCGCGCGGCACGGCGGCCGGTCTGTGGAACAGTTACAAAAACACCCTCCACGGCACGCTCTACCGCGCCACGCTCGACCACCTGACCCACGGGTCGAAACAGATCGCCGACCGCAACAACGCCCTCATGCAGTCCACGTATCAAGACCTGGTGGCCAAGAAGATCCCCGGCATCAACGCCGACGAGATCACCGCCCATTTCCATCTGCTGCCCGAGCGCTATTTCATCCACACCGACGCGGACGAAATCGCCCTCCACATCAAGATGGTCAACCGCCTGCTCACCTCGATCACGCAGGCCGACGCGGTGGGTAGCCTGAAACCCGTCATCGAGTGGCACGACGACCTCAACCGATCCCTCACCGTCGTGCAGATCGTCACCTGGGACCGCGCCGGGCTCTTCTACAAGCTCGCCGGCGCCTTCTCCGTGGCGGGCCTCTCCATCCTCTCCTCCAAGGTCATCTCGCGCAACGACCACATCGCCATCGACACCTTCTACGTGGTCGAGCCCGGCCGCGGGATCGTGCAGTCCACCCGCGCGCAGGAGATTTTCGCCAAGACCGTCGAGGAGGCCCTCGTCACCAACAAGGACCTCTACCCGGACATCGTGGCGCAGGCCAAAAAGCTGCGCGCCTCGCGCTTCCTCCCCGACAAGGCGCAAGGCCCGCACGCCAGCTTCCCGCCCTCCGTCGAGGTTTACCACGAACTGTCGATGCAGCGGACCATCGTCGAGGTGCAGGCGCGCGACGAGATCGGTCTGCTCTTCAAGCTCGCCAAGCTGATCAGCGACCACGGTTTCGACATCATTTTCGCCCGCATCGGCACCGAGCGGGACATCGCCATCGACAGCTTCTACATCGAGAACGCGCGCCCCGAGCAGGCGTCCGACCCGGTCCGCCTCGGCCGCCTGCGCGACGCCATCCACGCGATCATCGCCCCCGCCCCGGCCGTCGCCGCCGGGTGAGGGGGCGGCGGCGGGGCTACTCGCTCACGCTCAGCGTGAGGAAGCGTCTCGGCGCGCCGTTCAAGGGCAGGCGCGCCGCCACGATTTCCACGCGACCATCGCCATCGGCGTCTGGGTCCACGATGGACGGTGTGAGCGCCGCCGAGGACCAGTTGGCAAGCGGTGCCGCGAGATCGGTGGAGGTCTTGTAGGCGTAGGAAGGCGCGCCGATTTTGCGGCGGCGGTGGGTGAGGACGAGCGTGGGCTGACCGGAGACCATTTCGAGGGTGACGGCGGGGCGCCGCGCGGCGCCGGTGGGCTCGGTGGGCGAGGTGGCGAGGGCGTATTCGAGCAGATTGGGCAAACCGTCGTCGTCCGGATCGGCGGTGACAGCGGCATCGGCACCCGCAAGGCCCGCGACGGTGATCCACTCTTCGAACGTGGTCACCTCCGGCGAGAGCACCACTTGATCCACCCAGCCGGCATCCGCGCCCTGTGAAATGCTGGAGTTTTTTATGTAAAACCATTGGATATAATGGGGTCCCGGC
Source organism: uncultured Akkermansia sp. (assembly GCA_966252115.1). Taxonomy (GTDB): domain Bacteria; phylum Verrucomicrobiota; class Verrucomicrobiia; order Opitutales; family Opitutaceae; genus IMCC26134_A. The sequence continues at coordinate 13,954 of CBINNW010000099.1, read as the reverse complement.
GCGAGCAGATGGGTTTGTCGCCTCCAATCCACCTCACCGGAAATGGACGCCTGCGGGATGCCGTCGACCGAGAATTGCAACCGGTCGCCGCCGAACTCCGATGAGACTTTCCACCAGAAGCTGACTGAGGTGGCGTCGGAGACCTCCAGAGTGAGCACCCCGTAGCTGTTGTGGGCGATGGCGCCGCTCCGGGCGGCGCCCACGCCGTCATGGGGGGTCGTGGTGTCCACATTCCAACTCCCGTATGCGGCGCCGTCCGCGCCCGGTTGGTCGATTGCCTCGATGACGTCTGCGACCGAGATATTCACTGTGAAGGACCGGTCGACAAAGCGCGCCGGTGCCCAAGTGCTGTCGCCCATTTGCATGGCGCGGATGGTGATGATGCCACCGCTGGTTGGCGTGACAAGAGAGCCGGAAAGGGTGGCTGGACCGGAAACGACGCTGAAGGTGACGGGTAGCCCGCTGCTGGCGTCGGCCGAAAGAGTGAAGGGGCCGTCGCCATAGCCGCGATTCGCCGGTTGGGTAAAATTGATGGTTTGCGCGGTTCGGCCGTCGTCGTAGGGCTGTGTTTGGTGTCCCTGCCAAGTCGGGGTTGAAAAGACGTTCGACCAGAAGGGGTAGTGAATTCTGAAGCCAACGCTTGGGAAGAGAAACACATCGACGCCCATCTTGGGGTCTCCTTCAAATGTAGCGCTTGTCAGGCTGGTGCAGTAGGCGAACGCGTAATGGCCGATGGAGGTAATGCTGGCGGGAAAGGAAATGCTCGTTAGATTGGAGCAACCTAAGAAGGCGGAGTTGCCAATCGAGATGACACTGGCGGGGATGTTTACGCCGCCAAGACTGGTGCACTCAGAGAACGCTGAACCGTCGATGGAGGTGACGCTTTCGGGGATGGTGATGGCGCTTAGGCTGGTGCAATTGGCGAACGTGGCACCGCTAATGACGGTCACGCTATCGGGAATGGTGATACTGGTCAGGCCGCTGCAGTAGGCGAATGCGGCATCTCCGATTGATGTGACGCTGTCCGGGATGCTGATCGCATCCAGAGCGACGCAGCCGTTGAATGCGTAGTTACCGATGGAGGTGACGCTGCCGGGGATGTTTATGGCGCCAAGCTTGATGCAACGGTAGAATGCGTAGTCGCCGATGGAGGTGACGCTGTGGGGTATGGTGACGTGGCTCAGGCTGGTGCATTCTTTGAAAGCACAGTCATTGATTGAGGTTACCCCCTCGGGAATGGTGACGCTCTCAAGGCTGGCGCAGGCGGCAAACACGGCATAGTTTATCGAGGTAACGCCATTGGGGATGACGATGTCGCTTAGGCTACTGCAGAAAGAAAACGCATAGTCGCCGATGGTGGTTACGCTGTTGGGAATGGTAACGCTGCTTAAGCCGGAGCAGTTTTGGAATGCATAGTCGCCGATGGCGGTGACGGTGTCGGGGACAAGATAGTCGCCGGAAAGGGCGGCGGGCGCCTGCATCAAAGTGCGAAGACCTTTGTCAAACAGCACGCCACCGGCACTGGCGTAGTTGGGATTGGCCGGGTCAACCGTGATACTGGCTAGATTGATGCAGTAGGAGAATGCCAAGTCGTTGATAATGCTTACGCTATGGGGAATGGTCACGCTGACAAGATTGATGCAGGACCCAAATGCTCTAGAGTCGATCAGAGTTACCGAAGCGGGTATCGAATAGGCTCCGGAAATGCCTCTGGGGGCTTGCAGCAAAGTATTGAGAGCCTTGTTAAACAGGACTCCATCCCTGCTGGCATAGTTTGGATTCGCTGCCGCGACTTGGATCTCGACCATGCCGATGCAATATTCGAATGCGTGGGTGTCGATGTAAGTAACGCTAGATGGGATGCTTATTTGAGTAAGGTGGGTGCATGTTGCGAACGCGAAAGCGCCGATGGAGGTGATGCCTTCATGGAATGTCACGCTGGTCAGACCGGAGCCGTGGAAGCTACTCTCGCCTATTGCGGTGACGCCGGCGGGGATATGCACGCTGGTCAGGTTGGCGCAGTAGGCAAACGCTTGCCGCCCGATGGAGATGACGTTGTCGGGCATGGAGATGGCGGTCAGGTTGGTGCAGAAGATAAACGCATCCTCCCCGATCATCGTGACATGCTCGGGGATGGTGACACTGGTGAGATTGGTGCGGTTGCGGAACGCGCTATCACCGATTCCCGTGACGCTGACGCCGCCCAATGTGTCGGGGATGACGAGGTCGCCGACGGCATCGTAGTTGCAGCCGGTGATGGTGGCGGTGGCGGGAGTGCCACCGATGCTGTAGCTCAGCGTGATGTTGGTGTCCGGGATGGTGTAAGTTTCGGCTCGGAGGGCGGCCGGCGCGACGAGGACGAGCAGCAGGCAAAACAGCCAGGCAAGGGCGGCGCCGGAGCGGATAGAGTCGCCGGCGCGGGCGAGGGTTGGGGCGATCATGTTCGTCGAAGACGGAAAAAGGGGGCGGGGGGCGGAGGGCGGCGGAAGCGGTCGGCGGGGGCGTTCGGACGATGGCGTTTAGGCGATGGATGCGGACGGGAGCACGGGAGCTGGAAGCTCCCGCCACGGGGTGGGCATAAGCAAAAACCTCCCCCGGCTTGGCAAATGGAAACCCGATTTCGGCTCCGAGATTTATGGGGCTTTGTGCGGGGCGGAGCGGCTGCGCGCGCTTTACGACCGTCGTTCGCGCGCGCAGCTTCCCGGCCGTGGAATCCATCCCGCCGCCCCCGCCCGCTTCCCCGGCATCGCCTCCTTCTCCGTTCGACGCGAGCTCCCTCGCCCATCCCGCCCTGCTCCACGCGGTCAGCCGGCTCGCGGCCACCGCGGACAGTCCGCGCACCGCCATGGAGGAGATCCTGCGCCTCGCCATCGTCCATTTCGGCGCCTCGTCCGGCACCATCTCGCTCCTCAATCCCGACACCGGCAAACTCGAGGTCGAGGTCCACCAGGGCATGCCCGCCGACATCGACGAGGTCGCGCTTCGCCCCGGGCAGGGCATCACCGGCTGGGTCGCCTTTCACGGGCGCCCGCAACTCGTGCCCGACGTGCGGGCCGACTCCCGCTACATCCCCGTGCGGCCCGAGGTCCGGGCCGAGATCACCGCCCCGCTCATCCCCGACAACGGCCAGATCCTCGGCGTCATCAATCTCGACAGCGACGTGGTCCAGGGCTTCGGCCCCGCCCATCTCGACGCCCTCGTGACGCTCGCGGGGGAGATCACCTCCGTCCTGCTCCGCCTCTGGCAACTCCAGCATCTGCGCGGCAAGGCCCGCCAACTGGAAAACCTCGTCAACGCCGGCCTCACCCTCGTCACCAAGCTCGAGCGTCAGGAACTGCACGACGCCATCACGCGCGACACCCGCCGCCTCCTGTCGGCGCGGGCGTGTTTGCTTTTTGAATACGTGCCGGCGCGGCGCTGCCTGCGCGCGGTCTCGATCGACGGCCTGCCCGGCGTCCGTCTGCCCGAGGGCGATCTGCCGCTGGAGACCAGCCTCGTCGCCGGCACCCTCGCCACGCGGCGGCAGCTCGAATTCATCAACATCCGGTCGCCGGAGTTTCTCGACGTGGTGGATCTGCCGCGCGATCCCGCCCTGCGTTCGCTGCTCGCCGTTCCCATGTTTTGGGAAAACGAGGCGGTCGGCGTGCTGGCCGTCTTCACCGACCATCCGCACCGCTTCAACAACGACGAGAAACGCCTGCTCTCGGCTTTCGCCAGCCTCGCCGCCGTCACCCTCCAGAATTCGCGGCTCTACACCCGCGTTTTCCAGAGCGAGGACACGCTCCGCAAAAACGAACAGCTTACCACGCTCGGCCTGCTCGCGGCCGAGATCGCGCACGAGATCCGAAATCCGCTCACGGTCATCAAACTGCTCTACGGCTACCTGGGACTCGATTTTCCGGAGGACGATCCGCGCCGCACGGACGTGCGCGTCATCGGTGAAAAACTGGACCAGCTCGAGGCCATCGTCTCGCGCGTGCTCCAGTTTGCCAAGGCGCCCTCGTCCATGCACTCGCGCTGGAGCATCGCCGACCTCGTCTCCGACACGCTGGTGCTCATCCGGCTCAAGCTGGCGCAGAGCAAAATCCAGCTTCGTTTCGACCCGCCCGCCCGGACCCTGCACGTCGATGTGCACAAGGGGCAGATCCAGCAGGTCCTGCTCAATCTGCTGCTCAACTCGACCCAGGCGATGGACCACGGCGGCTCGATCACGGTGAAGGTGGAGGCGGACACGCACGAGGGCGCCCGGTGCGTGTTGATCGACGTCATCGACACCGGCCGCGGCGTGCCGCCCGAGCTGGCGGCGCACATTTTCGACAGTTTCCTCACCGGTCGCGCCGACGGCACGGGGCTCGGACTGGCCATCGCCAAACGCATTCTGGTGTCGCACCACGGCGACATCTCGCTGCACGCCACCGGTCCCGCCGGCACGACGATGCGTCTGCGTCTGCCGCTCGCGCCTTGAGCCCCCGAAGGCCGCGCTTGGGGGGCTGATTTTCGCCAAATAACGCCAACACAGGGAGGACGGACATTCTTGTCCGTCTGGTCGGTCTGTATGGCCGGTCGAGGATTCGGACAGACGGACAGGAATGTCCGTCCTCCTTGGGCGCCGGCGCCGCTCAGCCTTGCTTGGGGGCGTCGGCCTGCGGCTTTTTCTCGGCCTTCACCGGGAGGGCGCGGGTGGCGATCTCGTTTTTCACGCGTTCGATGAAGCTCGCGAAGGGCAGCACGCCCTCGTCGCCCTTGGCGCGGGAGCGCACCGACACGCTCTGCGCCTCGGCCTCCTTTTGTCCGACGACGAGCATGTAGGGGATCTTGGCGAGCTCGGCGCGGCGGAGCTTGGCGCCGACCTTGTCCGCGTCGTTGTCCAGGGCGACGCGCACGCCGGCCTCGCGGAGCTGGTCGTAGATGGCCTTGGCGTAGTCGGCCACTTTTTCGGAGATCGGGGCGATGCGCACCTGTTCGGGCGCGAGCCAGACCGGGAAATCGCCGGCGAAGTGCTCGATGAGCACGCCGCAGAAACGCTCCATCGAGCCGAAGGGGGCGCGGTGGATCATGACCGGGCGGTGCTTCGCGCCGTCGGCGCCGATGTAGTGGAGGTCGAAGCGGACCGGGAGGACGTAGTCCACCTGCACGGTGCCGAGCTGCCACTCGCGGCCGATGACGTCCTTGATGACGAAGTCGATCTTGGGGCCGTAGAAGGCGGCCTCGCCGGGCTCCTCGGTGAAGGGCACGCCGAGGGTCGCGGCGGCCTGGCGGCAGGCGTTTTCGGCGATGTCCCACTTGGCGGGGTCGCCGGTGAACTTGTTGCCATCCGGATCACGCAGGCCGACGCGCACGCGGTAGTCGGCCATGCCGAGGGTGCTGAGCACGGTTTTGACCAGGCTGAGGCAGCCGAGGACCTCCTGGGCGACCTGCTCCTCGGTGCAGAAGAGGTGGGCGTCGTCCTGGGTGAAGCCGCGCACGCGGGTCATGCCGTTGAGCTCGCCGGATTGTTCCCAGCGGTAAACGGTGCCGAACTCCGCGAGGCGCACGGGCAGGTCGCGGTAGGAGTGCGGCTGCGAGGCGAAGATCTTGATGTGGTGCGGGCAGTTCATCGGCTTGAGCAGGAAGCCGTCGAGGAGCGTAGTGGGATCCTTGATACGCTCGTCACCGATCACGGTCTTGCCGGCGCGCTCGTTGATGCCGGCGGCGAAGCTGGCGGACACGGCTTCGAGGCGGGCGGTCATCTCGGCGCAGCCGCAGCCTTCGGAGGAGATTTTGGCGAGCTGGTCGGGCTCGATGATGGCGGGGAACTGGGCGTCCTTGTAGTAGGGGAAGTGGCCGGAGGTCTTGTAGAGGGCGAGCTTGCCGATGTGCGGGGTGAAGACCTGCGAGTAGCCCTGTTTGCGCAGCTCCTCGGAGATGAAGTTTTGCAACTCCTGCCGGAGGATGGCGCCCTTGGGGGTCCAGAGGATGAGGCCCTGGCCGACGTCCTCGTCGATGTGGAAAAGTTGCAGGTCCTTGCCGAGCTTGCGGTGGTCGCGGAGCTTGGCCTGCTCCAAACGCTCGAGGTATTGCGCGAGCTCGTCCTTCGAGGCGAATGCGGTGCCGTAGATGCGCTGGAGCTGTTTGTTTTTCTCGTCGCCGCGGTGGTAGGCGCCGGCGATGGAGAGGAGTTTGAAGGCCTTGACCTGCTTGGTGTAGCGGACGTGGGTGCCGGCGCAGAGGTCCATGAACTCGCCGTTCTCGTAAAAGGAGATGGCCTCGCCCTCTGGAATGTCGGCGAGGCGTCCGAGTTTGTAGCGCTCCTGGCCGCGGGAGGTGATGATGGCGACGGCTTCCTCGCGGGAGACTTCCTTGCGGCGGAAGGGCTGGTTTTCGTCGATGACCTTCTTCATCTCGGCCTCGAGTTTGGCGAGGTCCTCGGTGGTGAGTTTATGGTCGAGGTCGATGTCGTAGTAGAAGCCGGTCTCGGTGGGCGGACCGATGTCGAGCTTGGCGTCGGGGAAGACGCGGAGGACGGCGGTCGCGAGGATGTGCGAGCAGGAGTGACGGATCTCGTCGAGGGGAGTCATGGACATGGTGGAAAGGAAAAGTAGAGAGTAGTGGGTAGCGGGTAGCGAGCAGGTCGGAGACGGGGGCGGGGCGGGGGGGCGGATTTTTTTGCCACGGAGGACACGGAGCGCGGACACGGAGGTCGCGGAGGCGTTTGAGTCGGCGCGGCGGAAGAGGTGGTGCGGGGCGGGAATGAAAAAGTCAGGAGACGAGGGCGCGGAGGCGAGCGGTGGTGGCGTCGCGGTCGAGGCGCGAGGCGGAGAGGTCGAGGACGAGGGATTCCCAGGCGTCGCCGTCGGGCGCGGGCTTGGCGCCGTTGAGGCGGAGGAAGAGCAGGCAGGCGCCGAAGGCCACGCGTTTGTTGCCGTCCACGAAGGGATGGTTGCGACAGAGGTAAAAAAGGTAGGCCGCGGCGACTTCGATGAGGTCGGCGTAAACGGATCGTCCGCCGAAGGTGGCCTGCGGTGCGGCCACCGCCGACTCGAGCAACGATTCGTCGCGCAAGCCGTCCGATCCGCCGAAGTCGGCGATGGCGGCGGTATGAATCTCCCGAACGATGGCGACGGTGAGATGGAAACAGGTTTCCGGCGTGGCGCTCATGCGAGACGACGCATCGTTTTTTGGTAGTCGCGCATGACGGCTCCGATCTCGCGGGAGACATCCTCGGGCGAGACGACGGGGCGGATGGGCGTGAGGTTGATGACGCCGCTTTCATGCACGGTGACGTTGACCTGGTCGCCGACCTTGAGGCGGGCGAGGTCCATGAGCGCGGCGTCGAAGATGATGCCTTGGGAATTGCCGACCTTGGTGATGGTTTTGATCATGATGTAATACTATGTATTACCGGCGGGCGTGGCGGGGCAAGGGCTGAAGTTTTGAACCACGGAGGTCACGGAGAGAGGGGAGGAAATCCCAAACCAGGCGCGGATGATGGGGATGATGGAGCTCCGTGCCCTCCGTGTTCTCCGTGGTTAAATCTCGGATCGGATCTTATTTTTTTGCGGGTTCGAGGGAGTAGCCGTCCTTGCGGTCGAGCATGGTCCAGCCGAGGGCGGCGATGGCGCCGCGGAGGCGGTCGGCCTCGGGCCAATTTTTCGCGGTCTTGGCCGCCCAGCGCTGCTCGGCGAGAGCGGTGACTTCGGCGGGCGTTTCGACCTTGGGCTTGGCGGGTTCCGTGAGATCGAGGCCGAGGGCGAAGAGGACGCGGTCGAAAGCTGCTAAATCTATGGGCGTGGCACTGGCTAAGTTGAAGTGATTAACTTTAAGAAAAATGTGTCCGAGGCATCCCGGAGTATTTAGGTCGTCCCTCAAGTCGTTGAAAGCGTCGTCAAACAGGGGGGAGGGCATGTGAGTGGCCCACGATGGATCGGTTTGGCCCTTCACCGCTTCAACTAGTCCGGCGCGGAAGATACGAAGTGTTCGTAACGCACTTTCAGCGGCGTGTAGCGATTGAAGGGTGAAATTGAGCTGCTTGCGCGGGTGGCCGGCGAGGAGGGCGTAGCGGAGGGCGGCGGGGCTGTGGCCCATCTCCTTGAGCTGGTCGAGGGTGTAGAGGTTGCCCAGCGACTTGCTCATCTTCTTCCCGTCCACGAGCAGGTGCTCGCTGTGATACCAGTGGCGCGCGAAGGTCGTGCCGTTGCAGCACTCGCTCTGCGCGATCTCGTTTTCGTGGTGGGGAAAGAGCAGATCGACGCCGCCGGTGTGCAGGTCGATGGTGTCGCCGAGGATGGCTTTGCTCATGGCGCTGCACTCGATGTGCCAGCCGGGACGCCCTTCGGCGGCGCCGCGCGGGCCGGGCCATTTGACCTCGCCGTCCTCGGGTTTGTGGGCCTTCCAGAGGGCGAAGTCGGAGCCGTCCTCCTTCTCGTCGGCGTCGTGGCCCTGGGGTTTGCCGGCGAGGGCGCTGCCGATTTTGAGCTCGCGTTCCTTCACCCGGGAGAGGGCGCCGTATCCGTCGAAGGACGACACCTTGAAATACACGGAGCCGTCGGCGGCGCGGTAGGCGTTTCCTTTTTCGAGGAGCACGTCGATCATGTTGACCTGTTCGCGCATGTAGCGCGGGTCGGTGGCGCGGGGCTCCTCGTGGGGGCGCAGGCAGTTGAGCGCGTCGCAGTCGGCGTGAAACTTGTCGGTCCACTTTTGCGTGACCTCGGCGAGCGGGCGGCCCTCCTCGCGCGAGCGGCGGATGGTCTTGTCGTCCACGTCGGTGATGTTGCGGACGTGCTTCACCTTGTCCTTGCCGAATTCGAGCTCGAGCAGTCGGCGGAGCAGGTCGTTGACGACGAAGGTGCGGAAGTTGCCGATGTGGGCGGGCGCGTAAACGGTGGGGCCGCAGTTGTAGAAACGGAAAACGCCGTCGGCTTGGGACGGGGCGAGGGGCTTTTGTTTTCGGTCGAGGGAGTCGAAAAGTTGAATCGGCATGACGTGACGGTGATGGGAAGCGGGTCGGGCGGAGGCGCGAAAACACGGTCGGCGAAACAGGGTCGGCGAAACGACTCCGTCGTTCCGCTACGCAGGGGGGGGGGGGATGGGCCGCCGGGGAGGGGCAGAGGGCGCTTACACGGCGGCACGCGGGCCCGTAGTTCGCCAGGTGGCGACCTCCCGGGCGCAAACGGTGCTGTGGCATGTGGCGTGCGGACGCATTTCGAGCGTGGAAGCCGGAAATGGAAACTCTCCGCACTCCGCATTCAAGACCCGATTGCCGCGCCGCGATCGCCCCGTCCACGATTGCCGCGTCAAAGGATTGCCCCCACGAGGGCGCGCAGGCCCGAATCGGGGGCTGTTTTTCAACGCACCCGGCCGCGATGTTCCGCCGGCGCGAGGACATAGATCACGCGTCCGACGAAGCGTTCGCGCGGGATGGTGCCCTCGAAGCGACTGTCCATGGAGTCGCGCGAATCGTCACCGAGGACGTAGTAGGCGTTTTCGGCGCAGGTGACTTCCTTGCCGAAACCGAGATTGCCGTAGTCCAGGTAGCGAATGTGTGCGATCGAGTCGGGAACCGCGAGGGGCCGGCCATCGATGAAAAGTCGTCCGTCGTGCAGAGAAACGCTTTCGCCGGGCAGGGCGATGATCCGTTTGGCGACGAGCACGCCCTCGCCGTTGTAAAACTGGTGGATCTCCCAGCGCCGGGGCGCACGCAGCCGGCGGCTCAGCTTTTCGCTCAACACCCAGTCGCCCGTTTCCGCGTTTTCTCCGCGCAGGGTGGGGGACATCGAGCCCGAGACCATCACGGAGACGTCGAGCATGGCGAAGCGCAGCAGCGTGCAGAGGCCGATGACGGCGAGGATGCGCTCCGTCGCCTTCAGGCCGAGCCGGACGAAGCGGCGGCGCCACGGCGGGCACGGTGTTCCCTTCGTCGATCCAGCCGAGACGGGGCTCACGGCGCGGGGGTGCCCAGGGTGGTCGGGAGCGAATGTTGCCGGACGGCGGACGTCGCGTCGGAGGCGCCGGGGCTGCAGGGTGGCGTGCCGTTCGCGCGGGCGGCGGCGAGGTCTATTTCCTCCTGGCGTGCCTGCCATTCCAGGCGGGCGCTGCGTGAGGCGCCGGCGACGCGGGTGGGCATTAGCACCGTGGCGGCAACGGTCGCGCCGCCGGCGATGAGGAGAAAGGTGGACGCGGCCTGGGCGAGGCCGCGGATGCGGGTCTCGCGTTCGTGGAGGCGACGCAGTGACTCCTCGGATTGTTCTGGATCGAACTCTTCAGCGGGCGGTTTCGGGGGCATGGTGAGGCGGGGTGGTGGCGAGCAGGGTTTCGGTGATCAGGCGTTCCAGCTCGCGCTGGACGGCCCGTTGAAGGGTGTGGATCAGCGTGTCCTCCCGATGGGGGGAGCCGGTGCGGATGAAGTTGCCGCAGGCGCAGCCGCCGCCGTCTCCGGCGGAGGGGGGCGGGCATGGCCGGATTTCCAGAAAATCGTGCCCGTCGAGCGCGTGCCCCGGGAGGCGCATCGGGTGGTTGGGGAGATCCTCGCCCACCAGTCGTTCACAGGGATAGAGACCGCCGCTCGGCGCCACCGCCACCTCGCCCCGGCCGAATGCGCAGCGTGTGTCGGCGCCCGCCCGGGGAAGGCCGGCAAGCGTGGCGATGCGGCTATCGAACCAATCGATGCTCACGAGCGGTAGCCAACGCCGCCAGAGATCGGCCACGGCGACCACGGTTTCGCTCAATTCGCCGAGTGCGACGGGGTCCCAACCCGTCCAGAGATCGAGGGAGAGCGTGAATCGCCGCACGCCCAGTTCGTGCAAGTGCCGCAGGCCGCCGGGTAGGTTGGCCAAGGTGTCGGGACGGACGACCACCACCACCGAAAACTCGCGGCGGGCCCGGATCAATTCCCGCAGGGTTTCCTCGGTGCGGAGCGAGGTTCCCCGGCCTCCTGGATCGCGGCGGTGGCGGTCGTGGGTGGACGGTGCGCCGTCGCAGCTCACGGCGAGTTCCAGATCGGGGGCGAACAAGACCGCGCGGGCGTCGCCATCGCCGAGCGTTCCGTTGGTCGTGAGATTGAATTCCACGGTCTTGCCGACGTCTCGGGCCGCTTGGCGGGCGAAGTCCATCCATTCGCGGATACGCGTGGCTTCGAGCAAGGGTTCCCCGCCGAAGAACCCGAGATGGAGCCGACCGCCGTCGGCGATGCTGTTGAGGGCGCGCCGAATGGCCCGGCAGCCCAGCTCCCAAGGCATGGGTGCCTGAAACTTGGCGCCGGTGTAGCAGTAGGTGCAGCGCAAGTTGCAGGCGTGGTTGACCACGAGGGTGAGTCCGAAAGCGGGGAAGGGCGGGTGGCGCATTGGCTTGGGGCGTGGAGGGTGGCTTCCGAAGGGACTACACCCGAAGCGCCCAAATATTAGTGCCCGAGGTGAAGAAACCCGCGCCGATCCGGTTTTGCCCGGTGAGACGGCGCGCATAGGGGGCGCGTAACGGGCGGGGAGGAGTTTTTTGGGCGCGCTTCGGATCGGGCGCGCGGCGCGCGAAAGCACTCGCGAGGGCGGCGGCATCGTTCTTTTTTTGCCGCACATGTCCTCGTCCGCCGCTTTCCAACTCGATCTGCCCGTTCGTCCGCGTCGTTTGCGCCGCAACGCCGCGCTGCGCGCGATGGTGGAGGAGACGCAGCTTCGCGCCGCCGATCTGATCGCGCCGCTCTTCGTCGTCGATGGCGACGCGCCGCCGGAGGAGATCGCCTCGATGCCGGGGCAGTTTCGCCGCAACATTCGCGACCTCGTCGCCGAATGCCGCGAGCTGTGGACGCTGGGCGTCAAGGCCGTCGCCCTCTTCCCCAAACTCGCGTCCGCGCTCAAGGACGCGGAGGGCACGGAGGAGCTCAACGAGGACGGTCTCGTCCTGCGCGCGGTGCGGGCGGTGAAGGCCGCCGTGCCCGAGCTGATCGTCATCACCGACGTGGCGCTCGATCCCTACACCAGCCACGGTCACGACGGTGTGCTCACGCCGGCGGGCGACGATGTGGACAACGATCACACGGTCGCGCGTCTCGCCGCGATGGCGGTGCGGCAGGCGCGGGCGGGCGTGGATTTCGTGGCGCCGAGCGACATGATGGACGGTCGCATCGCCGCGGTGCGCTCGGCCCTCGATGCGGCCGGGTTTCAGTCGGTGGGCATCCTGGCCTACTCCGTGAAATTCAACTCCGCTTACTACGGGCCCTTCCGCGACGCGGTGGGCAGCGCGCAGGCGGCGGGCACCAAGCTCCTCAGCAAGGCGACCTATCAGCTCAATCCCGCCAACCGCCGCGAGGCGCTCACCGAGGCCGTGTTGGACGCGGCCGAGGGCGCCGACATCCTGATGGTCAAACCGGCCGGCGCCTACCTCGACATCATCCGCGACGTGCGCGAACGTTCGGACAAGCCGCTCGCGGCGTATCAGGTGTCGGGCGAATACGCGCAGATCCACGCGGCGGCGCGCCTGGGGTGGCTGAATCTGGAACGCACGCGCGACGAGTCGTTGCTCGCGATCAAGCGCGCCGGAGCCGGCCTGATTTTGACCTATTTCGCCAAGGACGTGGCGCGGGCGCTGGGCGGGACGCGCGCTTAGCTCGGCCGAGGGGCGGATGCCCGCAGCCGGGAGGCGGGCGCGGAGATTCTGGGGTGTTTCCTCGTCGGGAATGCGGCGTTCACAGGAGTGTAAAGCGGCGCCGTTTCGGGTAACTTCATGGGACAACAATTTTTTTACCCATGTTACACGATACCCAGTCAGAATCCGTGGCCGGCGGTCCCATCCGGCGAGTCTTGGCGGTGGTGGCGGGAACGGAGGCGAAGGCGCAGGAGGTGTCGGCGCGTTTCGCCGCCGAGGGGGATGTGGTGGAGACCCGTTGGTATGCGTCCACCCGCAGTCTTTTGGGCGAGACGGAGCGGCCCCATTTCGAGGCCGTGATCGTGTTTCCCGAGGCCCGGCCGGAGGCCAGTCAGGCGGCCGAGGAGCGGCTCCGGGCGGCGCTGTCGGACACGCCTTTGTTTTGCGTGGCAGCCTGATGCGACTCGCGTGAGGCGGCCCGGAGCCCGACGCCCGGCGATTGGTCGTCGGCGGGGCGGGCGAGGCGAGCGGCCTCGCCGAGCGGAGGTGGGCGGGGCGTTGAAAAAGCGAGGCGCCGGCGGGAGGGCCGGCGCCTTTTTTATGGGGCGGGGAGGGGCGGGCGCGTCGGCGTCAGGCGCAGACGTCCTTGATGGCTTTTTCCATCGCGGGCTCGATCTGGTCGGAGGCGGAGACGTCCATGTGGAGGTCTCGGATCAGGCCGTCCTTGAGGCCGTAGATCCAGGCGTGGATCGTCAGGTCCTGCCCGCGCTCCCAGGCGTCGCGCACGATGGTGGTCTGGCAGACGTTGAGCACCTGCTCGAGCACGTTGAGCTCGCAGAGGCGGTTGACCTGGGTGGCCTCGCCGTTGAGGCCGTGGATGCAGGCCTGGTGTTTCACGCGCACGTCCTGCACGTGGCGCAGCCAGTTGTCGGCGAGGCCGACGCGTTGGCAGCGCAGGGTGGCGCGCACGCCGCCGCAGCCGTAGTGGCCGACGACCATGACGTGTTTCACCTTCAGCACGTCCACGGCGAACTGGAGGACGGAGAGGCAGTTGAGGTCGGTGTGGCAGACGACGTTGGCGATGTTGCGGTGGACGAAGACCTCGCCCGGGAGCAGGCCGATGATTTCGTTGGCGGGCACGCGACTGTCGGAGCAGCCGATCCAGAGATACTCGGGGGCCTGCTGGCGGGAGAGTTTTAGAAAAAACTCGGGATCGCGTTGCGTGATCGACTCGGCCCAGGCGCGATTCTGGGCAAAGAGGTGGGCAAGAGAATCCATGTCACGGCGGAGTGTGGAAGTGATGACGCGCAGGCCAAGGAAAAGCTTTGGCCGGTGACGCGCGGACGGGGAGCGCCCGCGGAAGCCTTTGCGAGCGCGTCGCGGCGCGCGCACGGTGTAACCG
>CBINNW010000098.1:0-19716 GCA_966252115.1 uncultured Akkermansia sp. | reverse complement strand
TTTTTCGCACAATGAATATTATGTCTAATCAAGATCTGCCGCCGAAGGCGGCTTCGGTTGGAAAGTCCGCTCCCCTTTTCGATTGGCTCAGAACCCGCCAAAGCGGCGTTTTGATGCACCCGACCTCCCTTCCCGGCGACCAAGGCGTCGGCGTGCTCGACGAACAGGTTGACCGCTTCCTCGATTACCTGGCCGCCGCCGGCATCACCAACTGGCAAGTCTGCCCCCTCGGCCCCACCGGCTACGGCGACTCGCCCTACCAGTGTTTCTCCTCCTTCGCCGGCAACCCTTACCTCATCGATCTCCGCCCGCTCGTTGACGCCGGACTTCTCGTCGACGGCGATCTGGCGGAACTCCGCCGCCTCCCGCGCGAACACGTGGACTACGGCTGGCTCTACGTCACCAAATGGCCCGCGCTCTTCCGCGCCTTCGACGCCGCCAGGAAGAAAAAATTCGCCCATCTCCCCTACGGCGACTTCGCCGCCTTCCGCGAAAAACACGCGGCGTGGCTCGACGGCTACGCGCTCTTCCTCGCGCTCAAGGACCACCACGACGGCCGCCCCTGGTGGGAATGGCCGAGCGAACACCGTTTCCACGCCCGCGCCGCGCGCAGTCCCCTGCCCGCCCCGGTCCGCACCCGCGCCGAGGCGCACGCCTTTTTCCAATACCTTTTCTTCGGTCAATGGGCACGCGTGCGCGCCGCCGCCGCCCAACGCGGCGTTTCCCTGATCGGCGACACGCCGATCTTCGTCGCGCGCGACTCGGCCGACATCTGGTCGCGCCCCGAGCTCTTCCAGATCGACCAGGAAACGGGTCTGCCGCTCGCCGTCGCGGGCGTGCCGCCGGACTATTTCTCCGCCGACGGCCAGCTCTGGGGAAATCCGCTCTACGCCTGGGAAAAACACGCGGCCGACGGCCACGCGTGGTGGATCGAGCGCCTGAGGGCGAATTTCGAGCTCTGCGACGTGGTGCGCATCGACCACTTCCGCGCCTTCGACACCTACTGGTCCATCCCCGCCGACGCGAAAAGCGCCAAGACCGGCGCCTGGAAAAACGGGCCCGGCCTCCCCTTCTTCGAATCCGTCCGCGCCGCCCTGCCCTCCGCCAAACTCATCGCCGAGGATCTGGGCGAGCTCTTCGAAAGCGTGCGCGAACTGCGCGACGCCTGCGGGCTGCCCGGCATGACGATCCTCCAGTTCGCCTTCGGCGGCGACGCGGCCAATCTCTACCTCCCCCACAATCTCACGGCCAACTCGGTCGTGTATCCGGGAACCCACGACAACAACACCAGCCTCGGCTGGTATGCCGCCGCCACGCCGAAGGAGCAGGACCACGTCCGCCGCTACCTGCGGGTGGAGGGACGGGAGATCGGCTGGGACTTCATCCGCGCCGCCTACGCCGCGGTCAGCCGCCTCGCCATCATCCCCTTGCAGGACCTCATGAGCCTCGGCGGCGAGGCGCGATTCAACACCCCCGGCGTCGCGGCCGGAAACTGGCAATGGCGCTACTCGGCGGCGCAGTTGGCCACGCTCGAGCGGCATTCCGCCCCCTACCTGCGCGATCTCGGCCAGCTCTACGGTCGCGCGGCGGGGTGAGCCATATCAGCCCCGATCAGACCCGTTTTTGGGGACGGATTGGGACCCTGGGCGGGACCGCCGGGCCCGCCGCGCCTGCCTGCGCGGTTTCGTCACGCTCTCGGCGCGCCCGGCGGTCGCGCCCTACCTTTCCGGCGGGCGCCCAACTCAAAACGTCATGCCGCGCGGCTTATCGGATGCGGAAAAACTTCGCCAGGCGCGGCAGCACTTCCTCGCGGGCGTCGTCCAGCACGTAGTGGCCGGCGTCCGCCAGGTAGAGCGCGTCCGATTCCGGCAGGCGCTCGCGCCACTCCGAATAAAAGCCGTCGTTGAAACAAAAATCACGCCCGCCCCACACGATGAGCACCGGGTTGGCGCGCAGCCGCCCGATGCCCTCCGCCGTCGCGATCAGGGTCGGCCAGGTCGGATGTGTCGCATCCATCGGGATGTCCTTCACGAAGGCGTCCACCGCCACGCGGTTCGCCCAGGAGTCGTAGGGCAGCAGGTAGCCGCGGCGCTCGTCGCCGGTCAGGCTGCGGCGCGACATCGACATCCACACCGCCGGGCCGGCGAAGCCGTTGAGCCCGCGGACCAGGGCCGTGCCCGGAAACCGGGTCTTGCAGAGGGCGATGCGCTTCGGGATGCGCCGCGACGGGAAGGCCGCCGTATTCAGAACCACGATACGCCCGATCCGTTCCGGCCGGCGCGCGGCGAGGCCGAAGCCGACGGCGCCGCCCCAGTCGTGCACCACCAGATGCACGCGGGTCAGGCCGAGGTGATCGACCAGCGCCTCCACGTCGTCGATGCGCTGGCGCAGGGTGTAGGGATAGTTTTGCGGCTTCTCCGAGAGGCCCATGCCCACGTGGTCCGGCACGATGCAGCGCAGCTTGGGCGAGAGGGTTTTGACGAGGTCGCGGTAGTAGAAGGACCAGGTCGGGTTGCCGTGCAGCATCAGCACCGCCTCGCGCGGAGAGTCGCCGGCCGGGACGCCGCCGGCGCCGCCACCCTCGTCGAGGTAGCTCATGCGCGCGCCGCCGGGCGTCGTGAACGAGCGCGGCGTGAAGGGATATAGCGGCTGCAGCCAGTCGGGAACGGCGCTCATGAAGTCGAGTCGGGAGAGATGAAAAGGCGGGCTCGGGACGGGTGTGCGTTTACCATTCCAGCGCCAGCATCAGCGAGTTCAGCCCGCTGCCGATGCCGAGCAGGGCGACGCGGTCGCCGGGGCGCACCGCCTCCGCAGCGACGGCCGCGGCGAGCGTGGCGGGCAGCGCGACCGAGCCGGTGTTGCCCAAGGTTTCGAAGGTCGAAAAGTCTTTCGCCAGATCGAGTCCGAGCGCCTCGTAGAGCTTTCGCCGGTGGGTGCTGCCGACCTGATGGCAGATGGTGCGGTCGAAGCCGTCGCCAAACTCGGCGGTGAAGGCGGCCCAGGTCTCCCGCGCCAGCCCGATCCCGGCCACCAGCAGCGCCTCGCTGTCGGTCTGCATGGCGAGGGCGTCCGCGCCATGGGTGTCGCCCTGGCAGAGCTCGCTGTGCGCGGTGGCGGCGCGGGCCACGCCGCCGCGCAGGCGGTGGGCGCGCGCGCCGGCGGGCAGCAGGTCCTCGTGGCACACGAGCGCGGCGACCGCGCCGGAGCCGATGGTGAGGTTGGCGAAGTAGGGTTTGATGCCGTGGCGATCGAGCGGCGCGGTGAGCAGGGTCCGGAGGGTTTGGTCCACCAGCGGACCGCCGTTTTCGCCCGAGCAGACGAGGGCGCAGCGGATCTGGCCGCTCTCGATCATCGAGGCCGCGACGGTGAGGGCGTTGAGCCAGCCCAGGCAGGCGTTGGAGAGGTCGAAAATCTGGGCGCTCGGCGGCAGTCCGATCTTGCGGTGCGCGAAGCTGGCGGTCGCCGGCTCGAGCATGTCGCGGCACACGGCCGCGTGGACAAAAAGCTCCACCTGTTCGGCGCGCAGCCCGGAGCGCGCGAGCACGGCGCGGCCGGCGGCGGCCGAGGCGTCGGAGGGGCGCGTGCCCGCCGGCCAGACGCGACGCTCGCGGATGCCGGTCATCAGCTCGAGGCGCCCCTCGGGCAGGCGCAGACGTTGGTAAAGCGGCGCGAGGCGGCGTTCGATTTCCGCCGAGCTCAGGACCTCGTCCGGCAGCGCGACGGCGAGCGATTCGATGCAGGTGTGGGCGAAACGCATCGTGCGGGCGGCTCAGGCCTGGCGGGCCTTGATCTCCGGGCGCATGGCCAGACGGATGATTTCCTGGTCGAAGTAGTTGGCACCCAGCCCGGCGTCGATGGTGAGGGTGGTGCCGTTGATGCCGCTGCTGCGTTCGCTGAGCAGGAAGAGCACGGGGTCGGCGACCTCCTGCGTGGAGAGGTTGCGTTTCCGGAAGGTGAGCTTCTCGGAATACAGATAACTCTCGAGATAGCCGGGAATGCCGGCCGAGGCGCTGGTCTTGAGCGGTCCGGCTCCGATCACGTTGAACCGCACCTCGGCACCGTCGCCACCGACGGCGGAGAAACTCTTGGCGAGGAAACGCGTGGACGATTCGAGCGCGGCCTTGATCGGGCCCATGTAGCCGTAGTTGTCGGGCGTGACCAGGAGCGATGAGATGCCGATGGTCACGACCGAGGCCTTGGGCGCGAAGTGCGGTTTGAAGGCGTTGGCGAGCTCGACCAGCGAGAAGGCCGAGATGGCGGTGGCCTGAAGAAAGTCTTTCCGCTTCGTCTCGTGGAAGGGCTTAAAACCCTCCGAGTAGTTCGCGAAGGCGATGGAGTGCACCAAGCCGTGAAGCGGCGCGAAACCCGCGGCGGCGACCTCGGCGGCGAGACGCGCGGCGGCGCCCTCCTCCTCCACGTCGCAGACGAAGACCGGCCGGCCGGCGAGCAGGGTTTCCAGCGACTTTTTCCGCGCCTCCGAGCGCACCGCGTAAACCACGCGCGCCCCCTGCTCTTCGAGCGATTTGGCGACGTGCCAGGCCACGCTTTTGCGATTGGCCACGCCTTGGACGAGGACGGTTTTGCCGGCGAGTTGGAGGAAGTCGGGCATCGGAGCGGACAAGGCGGGGCGGCGGGAAGAGGGGGGGCGGCGGAGGCGGCGAGGGGGCGTGAAAACTTACTGCGCGGGCTGCGCGACCTGGCCCTCGGGGGTCTTCCACGCGACGGTGAAATCGACGGTCAACACGCGGGTGCCGTCGGCCTTTTTGATCGAGCCCGCCATCATGGTGAAGCCGGCCACGACATCCTTTTTCTTCACCTCGATGAGGATCGTGTCCCCGGGATAAATCGGGGTGCGGAAACGCACGTCGTTGATCTTCGAGAGCAGGGGCACGCCGCTTCCGGGCGCGGCTCCGGCCGCCTGGGCCTGGCGGGCCATGTAGAGCGCTCCGGTCTGGAACACCGACTCGCACAGCAACACGCCCGGGGTGATCGGCGCGCCCGGGTAGTGTCCCTCGTAAAAGCTCTCCTCCGCGCGCCAGGTGCGCCTGGCCACGAGGCCCTCGGGGCTCTCCGAAACGATCTCATCGACAAACAGAAACGGCGGGCGGTGAGGGATCAGGGCTTTGACAACGTCGAGTTCGGACATGGCTGGATGCGGAGAAAGCGGCCAACACACCGCGCCCGCTTCCGTCCTGCAAGGGCGGAAACACGGCAAACCAGTAGCGGGAGCATCCTGCTCCCGTGTCGGGAACCGGTGTCGGGAAATGCCCGGGCCCGGGAGCTGGAAGCTCCCGCCACTTTGCCGGGGCGGGGCGGCGCGCTCCGTGAACTCCGCGTCTCGCGGCTCCTTTTTCGTGGCGTCGGGCGGCGCGATTTTTGCACCGTGCCCGCCGCATGTCGCAGACCTTCGCGCGTTCCGTTTTCGTTTTTACGCTCCTGTTTTTCGCGGCGTTCTTCTTCTGGCCGATTTTCCAGATCCTGCGCGGGGGCTTCGTCGATGCGGACGGCCACTTCACCCTCCGCACCTTCGTCGCGCTGCTGGCCGACCCGCTTTACCGGCAAGGCTTGGCCAACTCCTTCGGCCTCGGGCTCGCGACCACCGCCATCGCCTTCGCCATCGCGGTGCCCCTGGCCTTCATCAGCGACCGCTTCGAGTTTCCGGGCAAGGCGGCGCTCGCCTCGGTGGTGCTCGTGCCGATGATCCTGCCGCCCTTTGTCGGCGCCATCGGCATCAAACAGATTTTCGGGCAATACGGCGCGCTCAACTCGCTGCTCATCCAGCTCGGACTGCGTCCCGAGGGCTGGACCTTCGACTGGTTCGCCGTCGCTCCCTTCTGGGGCGTCGCCTTCGTCTCGGCGCTCTCCCTCTACCCGATCGTTTATCTGAACTGCGCGGCGGCCCTGGCCAACGTCGATCCGGCCATGGAGGAGGCCGCCCAGAACCTCGGCTGCACCGGTTGGCGACGCTTCCGCCGCGTCACGCTGCCGCTCATCAAACCGGGCCTCTTCGCCGGCGGCACCATCGTCTTCATCGCCGGTTTCACCGAGCTGGGCGTGCCCCTGATCTTCGACTACTCGCGGGTCACGTCCGTGCAGATTTTCTACGGGCTCAAGGACATCGGCGGCAACCCGGCGCCCTACGCGCTGGTCACGCTGCTGCTGCTGAGCACCACCACCCTCTACCTCCTGGGCAAGGGGCTTTTCGGCCGGCAGGCCTACGCGATGATGGCCAAGGCATCCTCCACCGGCGGCGCGAAGCCGCTGCCGACCGGGCGGGCGCTGCTTTGCACGGTGCTCTTCGGCGGCGTCACCGCGCTGGCCGTCATGCCCCATGTCGGCGTGGTGCTGATGGCCTTCGCCACCGACTGGTATGCGAACATCCTGCCGAGCGGATTCACGTTGGAAAACTTCGAGCTCGCGCTCGGGCACCCGCTCACGGTGTCGGCCATCGGCAACTCCCTGAAATTTGCCGCCGCCTCCACCCTCATCGACATCGTGCTCGGCATCGCCATCGCCTACGTGATCGTGCGCTCGAAGCTGCGCTACCGCGGCGTGCTCGACGTGCTCTCCATGCTGCCGCTCGCCGTGCCCGGCCTCGTGGTGGCGTTCGGTTATCTGGCGATGAGCCAGGAGGGGCGCCTGTTCAGTTTTATCAACCCGGTCGAAAACCCCACCATCCTCCTCATCATCGCCTACTCGGTGCGACGCCTCCCCTACGTGGTGCGCTCGGCGGTGGCGGGGTTCCAGCAGACGAGCGAGACGCTGGAGGAGGCGGCGCAGAATCTCGGCTGCCCCCCGCTCAAGGCCCTGCGCAAGATCACCCTACCCCTGATCGCGGCCAACCTGATCGCCGGCGGCCTGCTGGCCTTCGCCTTCGCCATGCTGGAGGTATCCGATTCCCTGATACTGGCGCAGAAGCAGGCCTTCTACCCCATCACCAAGGCGATCCTGGAACTGTTCCAACTGCTGGGCGACGGCCAGTTCATCGCCAGCGCGCTGGGCGTCTGGGCCATGGCCTTCCTCGGCATCTGCATCGTCGGGCTGAGCCTCGTCCTCGGCAAAAAGCTCGGCGCGATCTTCCGGGTGTAGGGTTGGGGCGTTTCAGGAGAAGTCGTAGCCGCGCGGTAGGGCGCGACCGCCGGGCGCGCCGCAGTGCCTCTCGGCGTTCGCCACTCCAACGCGGCGGGCCCGGCGGTCCCGCCCCGCCCCGGCCCCCTTGGCGCGCCAGCGCCCTCGCTCCAAGCCTTCCACGACTCCCGCTTCCTGGGCGGCTCCTCTCTCTGCGCTCTTTGCGTTCTTTGCGGCCAATTCATGACCGGACGCCTCCGCCGTCGCGCGCGGGGCGCGCGGGTTTAGCCGTGTCATTTGCGCGCGTCCTTGTTCAAAAACCCCACCTGCTTCGCCGATGCCGCTCCTCCTCCTGGTCTCCCTGCTCTGGGCTTTCTCTCCCGGGCTCATCCAACACTTCCTCGCCGGCCTGCCCTCGCCGGCCATCGCGACGGTGCGGCTGGGGCTCACCTTCCTGGTCTTCGCCCCCTTCCTGCGACCGGGCCTCGTGGCCCGCGGCACCGCTCTTTGGCTGAGCGGCATCGGCGCCATCCAGTTTGGCCTCATGTATCTGCTCTACATCCAGGCCTTCAATCACCTGGAAAGCCACGAGGTCTATCTGTTCACCATCCTCACGCCGCTTTACGTGGTGCTGCTCGACGCGGCGCTGGTGAACAAACTCCGCCCGCGCCACGCCGCCGCCGCCCTCGTCGCCGTGCTCGGCGCGGCGATCATCCTGCAACGACGTGTTGGCACGCCCGACGTGATGATCGGCTTCATGCTCGTGCAGGGCGCCAACCTCTGTTTCGCCGCCGGGCAGATCGCCTACAAACGCACCCGCCCCGCGCTGACCAAATGCACCGACGCGCAACTCTTCGCGTGGCTGGGCCTCGGCGGCTTCGTCGCGACCGCGTTGGTCGCCGCGCCGGCGCTGGATTTTTCCCTGTCCGGTTTCGCCCCGAGCGGCGTGCAGTGGCTGGTGCTCGTGTTTCTCGGCGTGGTCGCGAGCGGCGGCGGTTTTTTCCTGTGGAATCTCGGTCTCGCCCGGGTCAACGCCGGCACCCTGGCCGTGCTCAACAACGCGAAAATCCCCCTCGGCGTCTTGGTGAGCCTGCTGGCTTTCGGCGAATCCGCTCCCCTGCCCCGCCTGCTCGCCAGCCTCGCCCTGCTCGGCCTCGCCGTGTGGATCGCCGAGTCCGGCCCGAAAGACGACCCCGACGACGGCGCGCCCGCCCCCTCGCCCGCCGGCCCGGCGGTGGCGTCGGCGTCGTCGGCGGTGAAGAAGACGAAGGAGCCGGTCTGATATGCGATTGCCGCCCTGCCCCACCTGTCACGCCATGCTCCCCGCCGACCTGGCGCGGGTGGGCGAGGACCTCGCCCCCTGCCCCGCCTGCGGCGGCACCCACCGCCTCTCCGAGCTCGCCGCGCAGGTCGATCAGCGGGCGGAGGCGGAGGAGACCCGCCGTCTCGCGGCCGAAGCGCCGGCCGGGGCCTGGCGCCGCTTTGAAGCGGACCGCGTCTATCTCGGCGCCACCCACCGCTCCCTTGGCACCGCGCTCGTCCTGCTCGGCCTCGGCCTCTTCTGGAACGGCATCGTGTCCGTCTTCGTCTTCTTCGCGAGCGCGGGCACCCTGCTCCTGCTGGGCTTCCAGTTGCCCGCCGTGGCTGAGAAAATCCACTTCGAGGGCGAGTCGGGCCCGCCCGGCCGGGGCATGATCGTGTTTCTCTGGCTCTTCCTCACCCCGTTTATCCTGATCGGCGCCACCTTTGTCTGGGGCTTTTTCAACGCCCTCGGCGGGCGCACCGAGCTCATGGTCTCGCCCGACGGCGCCACCCTCTTCACCGGCATCGGCCCGCTCGGTCGCACCCGCCGTTTCGAGCCCCACCGCGTGCGGGCGGTGCGCACCGAGGAGAAAATCAGCCGCGGCGAAGACTCGGATACCGTGACGACCTTGCTCGTGATCGAGCTCGAGGGCGCCAAGCCGCTCCGCTTCGGCTCCGGCCTCACCGAGGCGCGGCGGGAGTTCCTGCTCGCCGCCCTGCGCGAGCTGCTCACTCCCCCACCCTCCGACCGCTCCGCCGCCACCCGCCGATGAAACTGCGCTGCCCCGCCTGCGATGCCGCCCTGCCCGCCGAACAGATCAACGTCCGGACGGACCTCGCGCTCTGCGCCGCCTGCGGCGAGCTGTCACGCGTCTCCGACCTCTCCGACGAGACCGAACAGGACGCCCTCCCGCCCTCCACGCCGCCGCCCGGCGCCTGGCAAAAGATCGCCATGGACGTCCGCCGCTACGGCGCCACCACCCGCCACGGGGTGGCCTTCATGCTCCTGCCCTTCACGCTCGTCTGGTCCGGAGGTTCGCTCGGCGGCATCTACGGTTCGCAGATCAAAAGCGGAAAACTGGAGCCGCTCCTGTGTCTCTTCGGCCTGCCTTTTCTCGTCGGCAGCATCGCGCTGATCGGCTGCACCGCGATGGCCCTGGCGGGCAAGGTCGAGCTGCGTCTGCGCGGCGCGAAGGGGGAGGTGTTCACCGGCGTGGGCTCGCTCGGCTGGACGCGGCGCTTCGACCTCGCCGAGATCGAACGCATCACCGAGGAGCCCACGATCCGATCGCATCCCGGCGGCCACGGCTGGACCATCCTGCTCGCCGGTCGCGAGCGACTGCGCTTCGGCTCCGGCCTCAATGAAAACCGCCGCCGTTTCCTGCTCGGCGCCCTCCGCGCCGCCCACCGCGAGGTCCGCCGCTGAGCGCGCGGGCCAACAGCAGGGAACGGGACGAATCGGACGCCGCCGCACGCCGGAAACGAGCGGGTGCCGCGCGCGGATCCGTTTCTCCGCCTCGCCGCGCAATCCGGTTTTGCCATGCCGGATATTTTTTGCGCACCTCCCGCCCTTGCGCGCGCCGATCCCGCGTCCGCAAGGCCCGCCGGCCATCCCTCCTCGCACCGTCTTCCGCCTCTTCCGCCCCCTCGGCTCTCCCGCCATCCCTGGCTCCGCCTCTCCAGATTTCATCATGTCCACCACCGCCACCGACCTCATCGACGATCTCCAATGGCGCGGTCTGCTCGCCGACTGCACCGACCTCGCCGGCCTCCGCGCCCGCCTCGCGACCGGCAAGCCGATCACGGTGTATTGCGGTTTCGATCCCACCGGCGACTCGCTCCACGTCGGCCACCTGATGGGCCAGCTCACCCTCGCGCGTTTCCAGCGCGCCGGCCACCACGTCATCGCCCTCGCCGGCGGCGCCACCGGCATGGTGGGCGACCCCTCCGGCCGCTCCTCCGAGCGCAACCTGCTCACCCGCGAACAGCTCGCCCACAACATCGCCTGCATCAAGGCCCAGCTCTCGCGCCTGCTCGACTTCACCGTCGCGGCCAACCCCGCCCGCCTCGTGGACAACGCCGACTGGATCGCGCCCTTCAGCTTCCTCGATTTCCTGCGCGACGTCGGAAAACATTTTTCGCTCAACGTCATGCTGGCCAAGGACTCCGTGAAGTCCCGCATGGAGGGCGACGCCGGCATCAGCTACACCGAGTTCAGCTACCAGCTCCTCCAGGCCTACGATTTTTACCACCTGCGCCGCGCCCTCGATTGCGAGCTCCAGATCGGCGGCTCCGACCAGTGGGGCAACCTCACCGCCGGCACCGACCTCATCCGCAAAAAACTCGGCCACGAGTCCACCGCCTGGGGTTGGACGTTTCCGCTCATCACCAAGTCCGACGGGACAAAGTTCGGAAAGACCGCCTCCGGCGCCGTCTGGCTCGATGCCACCCGCACCAGCCCCTACAAGCTCTACCAGTTCTTCGTGAACACCGAGGACGCGAAGGTCTGCGAATACCTGCGCAAGTTCACCTTCCTCTCCCGCGCCGAGATCGAGCCGCTCGAGGCCGCCCACGCCGCCAACCCCGGCGCGCGCGAAGCCCACAAGGCCCTCGCCCGCGAGGTCACCAAACTCGTGCACGGCGAGACCGCGCTCGACGCCGCGCTCAAGGCCTCCGCCATCCTCTTCGGCGCCGAGGTCGGCGACACCACCGAGGAGACCTTCCTCGACGTCGCCGGGGAGATCCCGACCGTCGATCTGCCCCGCGAACGCCTCGCCGCGCCCGGCCTGCCCCTCACCGAGGCCCTCGTCCTCGCCGCGCTCGAGACCTCCAAGGGCAACGCCCGCAAATCCATCGAGGCCGGCGGCGCCTACGTGAACAACCTGAAGAGCGATCCCGCCCAGCCCGCCCGCGCCCTCTCCGAGGCGGACCTGCTCTTCGGCAAATACGTCCTGCTCCGTAAGGGCAAAAAATCCTACGCCGTCCTCCGCGTCGCCGCCTGATCGCGCCGCCCCGCCGTCTGATCGCACCGCCCCGCCCGCGCCACCCCCGCCAAGCGACCCGTTTGGTCATCTCGTCCGACGTTGAAACTTCGTCGTCTCCATCTGCTCGTCGCCCTGCTGGGGCTGGCCGTCTGCCTCATCCCCTTTCGCGGCAAAATCCTCGCCGCCGGGGTGAGCCTTGCCCGGATCGGCAAGGAGACGAAAACCGTCGAGGACCGCCTCGACGAATATGGGGAGGACGCGCGTGGGCGCCTGCGGCCGGCGTTTCAGCGGATCGGCGTGCCCTATCCGCCGAAGCGCGTCTGCCTGGTGGGACTGAAACACGAACGCCTGCTGGAGCTTTGGGTGGCCGGCCCGGCCGGCGAGATGCGGCACCTCCGTTCCTACCCGATCCAGGCGGCGAGCGGGACGCTCGGCCCCAAACTGGCCGAAGGCGACCGGCAGGTGCCGGAAGGCATCTACCAAATCGAATCCCTCAACCCCAACAGCAGCTACCACCTCTCGCTGCGGGTAAACTATCCCAACGCCTTTGATCGGGAAATGGGCGCGCGCGATGGGCGACGGCGGCTCGGCTCCGACATCATGATCCACGGGAAAGCCGTCTCCGCCGGCTGCCTCGCGATGGGCGATCCGGCCATCGAGGAACTGTTTGTGCTGTCGGCGGACGCGGGCCTCGACGCCATCACCGTGATCCTCAGTCCGCTCGATTTTCGCAAGCGCCCGCTCCCCGCCGAGCGCCCGCCGACGCCCGAGTGGACGCCCGCGCTCTACGAGCAAATCCAACAAGCGCTCGGCGCCCTGCGCTGAGCCGGATCGGGTGGAACGCGTTGTCCCCAACGCGTTCGGCTGCGGCGCCCCCATCCGCCCAAACCGAGCGTGTTGGGGACAATACGCTCCACCCGGTGCAACACGCGCCACCGGGCGAGGCGCTCCACCGCACGCGCGATCTCCGCGTCCGCCGCCTACGCGCCCTGGCTGAGCCCGAGCGGGGTGGAACGCGTTGTCCCCAACGCGTTCGGCTGCGGCGCCCCATCCGCACAAACCGAGCGCGTTGGGGACAACACGCTCCACCCGAGGACAGCACGCTCCCCCCGGGGACAACTCACGCCACCCGGTGCAACACGCGCCACCGGGCGAGGCGCTCCACCGCGCTCGCGATCTCCGCGTCCGCCACCGCCTGCGCGCCCTACGCTGAGGCGGAGCGGGGTGGAACGCGTTGTCCCCAACGCGTTCGGCTGCGGAGTCCCATCTGCACAAACCGAGCGTGTTGGGGACAACACGCTCCACCCGGGGACAGCACGCTCCCCCGGGGACAACTCATGCTCCACCCGGCGCAACACGCGCCGCCGGGCCAGGCGCCCCACCACGCTCGCGATCTCCGCGTCCGCCGCCGCCTACGCGCCCTGCGCTGAGCCGGATCGGGTGGAACGCGTTGTCCCCAACGCGTTTGGCTGCGGAGCCCCCATCTGCACAAACCGAGCGTGTTGGGGACAACACGCTCCACCCGAGGACAACACGCTCCACCCGGGGACAGCACGCTCCCCCGGGGGGACAACTCACGCCCCCCGATGCAACACGCGCCGCCGGGCGAAGCGCCCCACCGCGCTCGCGATCTCCGCGGCCGCCACCGACTACGCGCCCTGCGCTGAGCCGGAGCGGGGTGGAACGCGTTGTCCCCAACGCGTTCGGCTGCGGAGCCCCATCCGCACAAACCGAGCGTGTTGGGGACAACACGCTCCACCCGGGGACAGCACGCTCCCCCGGGGGCAACTCGCGTCACCCGATGCAACACGCGCCGCCGGGCGAGGCGCTCCCCCGCGCTCGCGATCTCCGCGTCCGCCACCGCCTACGCCGAGCTCGCGCGCGGGCGGCTGATCTCGCCGGCGATCCACCCCGCGGAGCGTGCCAGCGGCGGCACCAGGCCGGCCAGCTCGTTCGGGTCCGCCGAGGTTTGCGCGCCCTGGCGACGCAGCGCCTCCCAGAGCGGATGGCTCGTCGCGCGCAGGTTTTTCTCCACCGTCTCCAGATCCTTCGCATCGGTGCTCGCGACCGCATGCGCGAGCTCCTCCGCCAGCTCGACCACGAGGCAGGTCAGCTCGCTGCCGGCGTAGGTGCTGCGCCCCAGCGCGGCGTCGCGGTGCAGCGGATCGGCCCCGCTTTCGGCCAACCAATTCGCCCCTGCCTCGCCCGGCGTGAGCCCGAGCAACTCGCGTCGCGCCGTTCGCCGGGCCTCGGCGCCGCCCCCGCAGGCGAGCGCGAAGGCCGTCCACAGCGGCGCCCCCTGCGCGAGCGTCCAGATCCCCGCGTTTCGCGCCAGCGCGGCGGCGGAGAGCTTGTGCGGATGGGTGAGCCGCAGCAGCCGCCCGAGCTCGAAACCCAGCAACACCATCGTCACCACATGCCGCCGCAGCGGCGCCAGCGGGAGCGGGCCGGCGATCTTGGCCTCGCAGAGCCGACCGCTCGCCGCGAGCACCGCCGTTTTGGTGAGCCCGATCTTTTCGATCACGCGCGACCACTCCGCCCGACCACTGCGGCTGGCGCCCAGGGCGCCGGTGCGGGTCAACACGCGCTCCATCACCTCGTCAAAACCGGCCATGCCCGGACGGGACAACTCCCCCAAAACCGCGTCTTCCGTGAGCGTGTCGGCCCGCTCGATCCAGGCGATCATCTCGAACCAATCGTCCGCCCCCGGCAGTCGCGCCCAGCCCCGCGCCGCCGCGGAGAGTTCACCTCCGGCAAACGGCTTTTCGGTCAAAGTCTTCGCAAGCTCCCCACCCGGGCCGCCGCCGACAAAGGCGCCGACCGGTCGCGCGAGGATGGCGCGCGCATAGGCGGGCAGGCCGGCGTCCACGACCGCGGCCGCTGCGTCCGGCTCCGCCGCATCGGCGGCCTCGGACGCGGTGTCGCTCACCAACGCGTCGCCCATCTCCAGCCCCTTCATCGCGCGCCGACGCAACTCCGCCGCCACCTGGTCGATCATGCCGAGCGTCTCGGCGCAGGCCGCGTAGTCGCCGCGTTCCAGCTCGGACTCCGCCTGCCGGCTCAGCCGCGTGACGATGTTCACCCCGATCTGCGGGAGCTGCTGGTTCATCGCCCGAAACGCCATGCCCACCCGCTGGTCCCCGGGCGAAAGCATGAGCCGGCGGATTATCAGACAACTCTCCTCCAGCACCTTGGCGCCGGTGTTGACCAACCCCCAGTATTGCTCGACGCCGATCTTAAGCCGGCGGCAGGCGCTGGCCGGGGTCTCCCACGTGCGGTCGCGCCGCCCCCCGGCATGCGCGCGCGCCAGCTCGCTCAACAAGATCTCGGCCTTGAAGGGTTTTAGGTGAAACGCCTGCACCCCCAGCTCGCCGTAGCGCATGACGACCTCGCGGTCGCGGGAGCCGGTGTAGATCACGATGGGCAGGTCCTGCAACGCGGGCCGACGGCGGATCTCGGCCGCCAGACGCCAGCCGCTCTCCACGCCGAGGTGGTTGTCGATCACCACCAGGTCCACCATGGGATTGCGCGTCACCTCTTCCCAGCCGCCCCCCACGGAATCCGCGACCGCGGCGACATGCCCGGCCTTGGTGAAAATCATCGACGCCAGCCGCTGACTCAGCGGGTCGTCCTCCACCAGCAAGACGGTCGAGGGCGGACAGGGTCCGGCGGCGGCCGCCGGCGCGCCTCCGTTGAGCTTGGTCGAGGATGACAGGGTGGTGTCCAAACTAACCCCGGGTATCGGCGCGTCGGGCGAGGACTTGAGGAGAAAACCCCGGCCTCGTTTTTCCTGAAATCCCGGTTCCGGCGGGCGGCCAATCCGCGTTTTAACTCGTTTGTTTGTAATCGCTTAGTCCGCCCATCGAGTCTCTTGGCTGTTTCCCGTGGATACGTCGCCGGCGGAATTGACCGCTCTGTTTCGCGAAGCGAAACACATGCTTCAAACGACGCTCTTTGAGTCGTCGTTTTAGTGGTTCATTCATCATCCCCCACTGAACCTAGGCGGAAAACAGCGAGGAGCTTTTATCGATATTGGGATGGTTCTCGGAGGCGCCGTCGTTTTTGCGGCTTCCCCGGAGGCCATGGTTGCCAAAGCTTCCGCGACTTCCGTCTTTTCGCCCGTGCCCGATTTTCCGCCCGAAACCGTCTCCTCCGAATCTCCCCGGCTGCTCGCGCTCCTCACCTGCGAATTCGGGCTCATCCTGCTCGGCGCGATCCTGCTCCTGCGTCACGCCCCCCGGGGACTCGCCCGCCTGCGCGGCGAGGCGCCCATGGCCCTCGCGCCGTCCCCCTACTCCGCCTTCGAGGTGATGCTCGCCGCCGGCTTCGCCTTCGGAGGCGCCGTGCTTTCCCAGGTTTTCGTCGCCTCCGTGGTGGCGCGCTGGTTGCCATCGCAGGCCGAGGGGCGGCTCGGCGTCTCCGACATCGTCGTCGGCGCCAGCTTCCAGCTCGGCCTTCTCGCCGGCCTCGGCCACGCGTGGTTCTGGCATCTGCGCCCCGGCCGCCGCCTCCACGCGACTCCGCCGCCGCCCCCGCTCGCGACTCCGCCGATGATCGACCCGATCACCCGGCCGCCCGCCGTCGTTCCGCTCGCCACCGCCCTCCTGGAGGGCGCGCTCACCTTCCTCACCGCCCTGCCCATCGTTTTTGCCGCCGGCTTCCTCTGGAAGGCGCTCCTTCAACTCGTGGGCGTCGATGCCGGTCCGCAGGAAATCGTGAAGCTCTTCTCCGCCAGCGAGGACAAGGCCGCGATCACCAGCATGATCGTGCTCGCCGTCCTCGTGGCCCCCGTGGTCGAGGAGCTGATCTTCCGTGTCGGGCTCTTCCGCTGGCTCCGCGGCCGCACCGGGCGGGCGCTCACGCTGCTCCTGCCCGCCGCGGCCTTCGCCGTGCTCCATGGCAGCACCTCCGCCTTTGTCCCGCTCGTGGCCCTGGCCGCGCACCTCGCGCTCGCCTACGAACGCGTCGGCCATCCGCTCGTGCCCATCACCGCCCACGCCTTGTTCAACCTGAACACGCTCCTGCTCCTGCTCGCGGGCCTGGAGGTCTAGCTCGGCCGGCCACGCTCGCCCACCGCCCCCCCCGCAGCCGTCCCTTCCGCAACCTTCCCGACTCCGCGCGTGCATCCCTTTTCCGACGATCCCGCCCTCACCATCGCCAGTCTCGGTGAACAAAAACTGCTCGCGCGCATCCGCCGCTGGCTCGGCTCGGCCATGCCGCCCGCCCCGCACGGCATGGGCGACGACTGCGCCGTGCTCCCCGTCCCCGCCGCCCCGCGCGCCCGCGCCGCCGGCGGACGCCGCCCCTCGCCGCCCGCCCCGCTCGTCACGGTGGACCCGGTGATCTACGGCGAGCATTTCGACGACGCCGTGTCGCCCCGCGCCGCCGGCCAAAAGCTCCTCTCGCGCAACCTCTCCGACATCGCCGCCATGGGCGGACGCCCGCGCGCCGCCGTGCTCGCCCTCGCCCTCGATCCCCGCACCCGCGTCGATTGGCTCGAGGCGTTTTACCGCGGCCTCGCCGCCACCGCCCGCCGCCACTCCGTGCCCCTGGTCGGCGGCGACGTCGCCACCCACCGCGGCGGCCTGGTCGCCTCCCTCACCCTGCTGGGCGAGACCACCGCCGGCCGGGCGCTCACCCGCGCCGGCGCCGCGATCGGCGACTTCATCGCCGTCACCGGCGTGCTCGGCGGCAGCCTCGCCTCCGGCCATCACTGGCGCTTCACCCCGCGACTCGCCGAGGGCGCCTGGCTCGCCGCGCGCCGCGAGGTCACCGCGATGATGGATCTCAGCGACGGGCTCGCCAAAGACCTCCACGCCCTCGCCCCGGCGCGATCGCGGCCCCTGCTCTTCGGCGACCTCGTCCCGCGCCGCCGCGCTTGCGACCTGCGCGCCGCCCTCACCGACGGCGAGGACTACGAGTTGCTCTTCACCCTGCGCGGCAAACCCGCCGCGCTCGCCCGCCTCGCCGCCGAGTGGGCGCACGCCTTCCCCCGCACGCCCTTCACCGTGATCGGCCGCTTCGCCGCCGCGTCCGAACCGGCCGCCGGCGCGCTCGATCTCTCCGCCTACCATGGTTTCGAACATTTTCGCTGAACTGCGCGCCGGCCTGAGCACCGACTCCGCCGAGGAGACCCGCGCCCTCGCCGCCCGCCTCGCCGAGGCCTGCCCGGCGGGCACGGTGCTGGCCCTCCACGGCGACCTCGGCGCCGGCAAGACGACCTTCACCCAGGGTTTCGCCCGGGGCCTCGGTATCCAGGAAAGCATTACGAGCCCCACCTTCACCATATTCACCCTGCATCGCGGCGCGGGCCCGGCGGGCGAGACGCGCCGGCTCGTGCATCTCGACGCCTACCGCCTCGACCACGGCGCCCAGCTGGAGGATTTGATGATCGACGATTTCCTCGTGCCGCCGTGGTGGCTGGTGGTCGAGTGGCCGTCCCGGGTCGCGGACTGGTTGCCCGCCTCCGCGCTCCACCTCGAGCTCGGCCACGCGCCCGACCGGCGCCACACCCTCAAACTACGCGCCTGACGCGCCGACAAACGCCCCTCCCCGATGTCCGAGCAAGAAACCCGGCCTCCCACACGCGCGCCCGTCGCACCGGTCTCCGCCTCCGCCGACGCCGCTCCCGGCGTCCCGGCTTTCACACCGGCCGCCGACGCCGCGCCTTTTCCAGCCTTCAAGGAGTGGGCGGCGGTGATCGCCGCCCTCGGCGCCGGCGCCCAGACGATCATCCTCCGCAAGGGCGGCATCGCCGAGGGGCGCGGCGGTTTCGACCCCGCGCGGGCCCGCCGTTTCTGGCTCCACCCGACCGCGTTTCACGCCCAGCGGGAAAAACTCCTGCCGGCGGCGGCGCGGTTTTTCCCCGTCCCCCCGCCGCCCGCCGTGCCGGAGGCGTTCGAATTTTTCGCCGAGCTGAGCGACCACCGCTTTATCGGTGCGTGGCCCACGCTCGCCGCCCTCGCGCCCTTCCATCTCTGGACCGAAACCGCCGTGCGGGAGCGTTTCGAGTGGGCGCGCCCCGAGGGGGTTCACCTGCTCGTCGTGCGGGTGCGTCGGCTGGTCGTGCCGGTCCCGCTGCCGCCGGGCGTCGATGTCGGCGGCTGCAAATCCTGGATCGAGCTGCCGCTCGGCGATCCGGCGGCGCGGCCCTCGGCGCCCGTGCTCGACGAGGAAACTTTCGGCCGCGTGCGCGCCGAGGTGCTGAGGGCCGCCGACCCGCGCTGACGCCTCTCGCGCCGCGCCGAAACGGAGCGTTTCGAAAAGATCGGACGGGGCCACGGGGTCTCCCGCCCCGCACAAAACCAAGCACCGCCCGCCCCGTGCGGAAACGACCGGAACATCGCAGTCCCGGCGCGCAGGCTGAGCTGCGATGCGGCGACCTGTTTCGCCGCATCGTTACGCTAAGTGTTTTTCGCCGACGTGGAGTCGAGTAAAAGTATCGCCGTGCATGGCTCTTTGCCCGATGATGGTTACACCCCAACCCCGAAGTGAGCGCCTGTTTTTCGCTCACCCCAAAAATCATGAGCAGGCTCCACGACCGCACGTTTGCGGAACTGTATTGCGAAACCAATGGACTGACAGCGGAGCAGTATCCGGCCCGTGTCCTGGCCGAAACGCTCTATCCGCACGCACGAATGGTCGCTCCGCTGCTGAAGTTGCTCAGCCCCGCGTTTTTTTCTGCCGACATCGAGTTTGTTCAAAGCGTGGGCCAGCTCCGACGATTTCGGGAATACTTCGCGGAGGCGGACGAGTTTGCCCATCATCCGCTCAACCGCGGGTTCTGGCGTGTGACCTTGAATCTTCGCGTGTCTTCGCGGCGTCTGCGGCGTTTGGTCAGGCGGACCCTGCATCCCGTCTCGACCGAACCGGATGAAACCGGGGCGGACTCTTCCGTGCCTTTTGGAGGAGTCGAGCACGGCCGATCCGACGAAAGGGCGAGCCGAGCGATTCGCTCCCAGCCCGCGCCGGAGTGAGCACGGCCATTCGGCCCTGACCCCGCCCTGACCCCTTCGGCTCGGCCTCGCCGCGCCTTGACGGCGCGGAGGCTCGCCCGCCGCCCCCTTGGCGGGCGTTCGAGCCGACGGGGAACCGGGGGCGGATAAACGCCCCGGCTTGTCCGGGGCGAGCCCACGGTTTCGCGCAGCGGGGGGCCATGTGGCCCCTCTGCGCTCGCGCGGGGCTCAAGGGTTCATCCGCAAACCGGCCACCGCTCGCCGCGCGGGGCGGGCGTGAGACCGGACCGGCTGCGAGCGGCTGAGGGGGCGCCCGCTCAGCCGGCCGCAGCGGGGTCCCCGCCGGTCTGACCCCTAGAGCGTTTTAAATAAAACTATAGCCAAATGGGATGAGGTGATCCATGTTG
>CBINNW010000097.1:0-19947 GCA_966252115.1 uncultured Akkermansia sp. | reverse complement strand
GGTGCGCGTCGCCTACTATTTGGCCCACTGTCCGAGGGACTGCGTTCTCTGCGGCGCTAAACAATCGACCCTCAATAGCGAGCCTTGCAGTTAGGCCGGTAAACTTCCCCACCGAGACTCCAACCGACATAGGCGCAACCTCCATATATGTTGAGGCCGAAACAAAAAGCATCGCCTTGTAAACCTCAATGTATTGCCTCCCCTTATCATTGTAGGCCCCAAAGATAGCTATTCGAGCCTTGGCAATCGCCAAGGCGTCAGATTCAGGAATCGGCATTCGAAGAACCACCAATACCCGCGCCGCCTCTTGAGCAGTCAGAGGCACATATTGCATGTCCATTAGTCCCATTCCAGCAAACCCACCTTGCCAAATAAGTTCCTGCCCAGTTCGAGGAGGATTTATCCGCATATCTCCCCCATAAATAGACTGGGCCGAAAACAGCCCCTCAAAATCCGCTGAAGAGACGTCACCGTTAAGCGTTGCCAGTAGGAGATCGTAATCGGTGTTCAGCCACTCGGCCGCTTTGGCTGCTTTTGCCTCCTCCACACTCATGTAGTGCATATCCCGCTCTGAGGCAGACATCGACCCTACCGTCCTAACATTCTTACCCACCCAATCCACCACGGCAGACACCCAACCAGCAAAGCCGCTTGAAACCGGATTCGTTGACGAAGATGTGGTCCTCGCCCCTTGTGGTCCCTTACCCGTAGGATCGACGTAGTTCACCGGGTCGCCGTTGCCCAGATTGTAGAGATCCATGCTCACCCCGTGCCCGAGCGGGTCCGGCGAGATGAAGCGACCGCCCTTGGGATCGTAGTAGCGGGCGCCCATCCAGTAAAAACCCGTCGGGTCGATGCGGTAACCGCGCCAGAAGGTCGCCTGCGCCAGACCGGTGGAAGCCGTGGTTGCCCAGTTTTCGTCGGCGGCGTCGGCCGGGTTGGCCGGGCCGTAGGCCGTGACCTCGGTCCCGGACGGGGTATAGACGTAGGCGGTGCCGTTGTGCCGGGCGGTGCCGACCAGATTGCCCAAGGCGTCGTCCGCCAGCCAAGTCCACTCCACCAAGGTGGCGCCGCTTTCCCTGGCCACGGCCGCCAGACCGCCGATGCCGTGCAGGCCGGCGTAGGAACCGTTCAAATCCGCACCGTAGAGCTTCCACACCCGTTCGGCGGTGATGCCCGTGCCGGCGCGCGAAACGCCGAGTTCCAGATAGCCGCCCAGCGGATCAAACCAACTGACGGTGTGGTGGGTGGGCGTCAGCACCTCGAAGGTGGTGACGCTCGCCTGCTCGGTGCGGATGCGGCGACCGACCGCGTCGTAGCGGGCGCGCCACTCGGTGCCGCCACCGATGGAGTTGAGATAGCGCATGCTCAGGAGGCGGCCCATCGCATCCCAGAAGAAGCTCTGGGTGCGCCCGTCGGAGAACAGTCGTCGGGTGAGAAAGCCGGCGGCGTCATAGTCGCTCCGCACCACCTGACCGGCGGCGTAGGGCGAGCCCGGCGCGATGGAGAACTGGCGCGTCTCCAAGGGACTGGGCAGGCGGCCCAGCTTCGGGTCGCGGGCGAAAGCCAGAAGGCGGTAGTCGCCGGCCGCGAGGGCGAAGCCGTGCTCCCACGGCGCGGCGCCGGTGGTCGCATCGGGCGCGCCGGTCGGCAGCACGGGCGTGATCGAGGCGGTGTCCCACTCGCCGGGCGCGCCGGCGCGGGGGGTGGACAGTTCCAGCTCCACCTCCGAGGCCCCGGTCACGGTGCCTTCGGCCACGAGGGGCGAGGGCGCGACGCCCTCGGCGCGGACCCGGCCAAAGGAATCGTAGTCGCCACCAAGCACCCGGGTGCCGGACTGGCCGGGGCCGTCGAAGGAGGTGCGGACGCCAAGCTTGGCCGAATCGAAGCCGTAATCGTAGGTGTTGGCGCCAAGCTGCTCCCGGGTGAGCTGGCCGCGCGGATTGTAGGTGTAGGTATGGGTGCGACCGGCGGTGCCGGTGCGGGTGAGGGTCTTGAGCCGGTTGTCCTCGTGGTAGGCCAGGGCCTGGGCAAACAGGTCCACCCCCGCTCCGGTGCCGGTGGAGGCGAATTTCCAATTCTGCGAGACGAGGCGGCCGCGCCAATCGTAGGTCTGCTTGGAGGAGAAAACGCCGCCGCTTTCGGAGTCCAACGTGCCCTGGCGCGAGTAGGCCAGGGTGCGGGTGGTCCCGCCGAGGCCGATGGTCATCGAGCGACGGGAATCGGTGTAGCCGTAGCCGTAGGTGTAGGTGGCGGCGGCCACCCCGCCGAGGCGGAGCGAGGCACGACGGCCGGCGCCATCCCAAGACTGGCTCCAGCTGGCGTGAACCTCGCCGCCGTAGGAGGTGAGCTCGCGCAGGACCTGTCCGTAGGCGTCCTGGGTGTATTCGACCGCGGTGGCGGGATGTTCCCCGCCCGGGTAGGAAAGCTCGACCCGGGTGAGACCTCCCGTGAGTCCGCCGTAAACGTAGGAGCGCCGATAGGGGGCCACATGGGGGGAACGGGCCGCATCCACGCCGGCGGTCTCGCTCAGCGCCCGACCGCGCGCATCGTAGGCGGGATAGGTGACGGCGATGCCGCGCAACTCGTCGGTGACGCGGAGCAGGCGGCCGGCGCGCGTCCCGGTGGCGCCGTGGTAGGCGTAGGTGAAGTGGCGGGAAACCGAGCCGTCCGTGCCGACGAGTTTTTCCCAACCCTTGCGGCCGGCGGGGTCGTAGCCGGCCTGCCAGTGGAGGCCGCCGGGCATGAGACGGGACGTGAGATTGCCGGCGGTATCGTAACCGAGGCGGGTGGTGGCGCCGTCCGGCAGCGTGGTGAGCACGGGACGGCCGAGACCATCGTAGGTCATGGTGGTGACCCGCTTCAGCTCGTCGAAAATCTGGATGGCCGATCCGCTACGGTCATAAACGGTGCGGGTGTAGGCCTGGGGGGTGGTGGAGGTCGCCCCGGAGAAGTGCCAGACCAGCACCGGACGGCCCGACACATCGCTGTAAACCCGGCGGCGGGTCCCCTGGCCGGTCTCGCCGGTGCCGGTGACCTGTTCCACGAAGTGGTGGTTGGGATCGTAGCTGTAGGAGGTCTTGCTCAGAGACACGGTGCCCGCGGGGGGCGGCGCGGTCGGGGGATTGGCCTGCCCGTGGAAGTAGGTGGCGACGACCGCCTCCCGTCCCAGCGAATCATAGGTGGTGACCGCGACCTCGTAGCCGGTGGGCGCGCCGGCGGCGTCGAACTGGGCGGGCGTGGCCAGGAGGGTCCAGCTGCCGTCGGGAGCGTAGCGGTAAAAGGCCCGACGTTGCGCGGAACCGCCGGCGTCGGCGGTGGCGGTGGCGCCGGGGGCTCCCACGGTCTGCTTCAGCCGGCCAAAGGCGTCGAAGGTGGCGGTGGCCACGACGGCGGCCTGTCCCGCTTCCTGATGCGAGGTGGAGACCATCTGCCCGCGGAAATCGCGGGTTTCGGAGTCGGTGGCAACGAGACGAGCGTCGGAATCGTAGAGGCGGGTGGTGACGGTGCGCGCGGCGTCGTCGTAGGCGACGAGGGTGTAGGAGCCGTTGGGGCGGGTCTCGCGCTTGAGGCGGCCGTCGAGGTAGTAGGCCCAGGTGGTCAGCGTATCATCGGGCGCGCGCTGCGACAGTTTGCGTCCGTCCTGGGAGTAGGTGAAGGTCGTGACGGCGCCCTTGGAGGTGGTGATGGTGATCGGCTGTCCGCCGCCCTCGTAGCGGCCCGAGGCATCCTGGTAGGAGTAGCCGACGGAGGTGAGCGCGGTGTCGGTGTCGCCGTCGTAGATCGTTTCCTCGAGCAGTTGTCCGATGGCGTCGAAGCGGCGCACGGTGTAGTTGCCCTCGGGATCGACGGCGCGGATCTGGTTACCGTAGGCGTCGTAGTAGAAGAGGCTGACGGAGGCACGGAGGATGGGAAGCGAGGGATCGTTCATGGCCTGAACGCCGGTGCCGTCGGCCTTGGCCTCGGAACGCCACACCACCTCGGCGATGACGCGGCCGGCGCCGTCGTAGTCGCGGAAGACGAGATCGTCGGCGGGCCCCTTGCGCGGGCCGTCGGCCCAGGCGACCTCGCCGTTGTCGTTGTAGTAGGTGGCGGAATCGGCGAGCAGGGCCGGGGAGCCGGACGCGGGCTGGCTGTAGGTTTGCACGACGGTGGGCCGGCCCGCCTGATCGTAGGAGTAGCGTTTTTGGAAGCGCCCGACGACGGTCTCGGTGACGAGTTCGTGACGCTGGTTGTAGAGGAAACTGCCGACCACGTCCTCGGGGGCGTCGGAAGGCGGCGTGGCGAGGGTGGCGCTTTCGGAGGCGTGCGCGCGAGCGGAGCGAACGAAGCCCAAGGCGTCGTTTTCGAAGGTGGTGAAATAGGCGGTGGAGGCGCTTTGTTTGTCGGCGGCGAGGGCCTCGCGACTCACCAGACCGTGGGCGAAAGCGTCCCTGTGCAGGAGCGTGGAGGCCGCCACCCGGCTTTCGTATTCGATCTTGCGATGGGCGATGACGGTGCCCCCGGACACCTGGCCGGCGGCGTTGACGGAGGCGTTGACCAAAGTGGTCTGAGTATCGGGCAGGAAACCGGCGCCGACCGTGACGCTCGAGCCGTCCACCGTGCGGGAGTAGCCGGCGTAGGTGAAAACCACGACACGATCCACGGCGGTGGAGGCGGGGCCGGAGCCGATCAGCGCGTCACCGACGGACTGGATGACGGTTGGGCGGTTGTTGGCGTTATACCAGGTCTTGACGGTGCGCGTCTGGGCGGCGGTGCCGGAGTCGCCGTCGAAGTCGCCGGTCACGCTGGTCTCGACGGCGTTGCCGTTGGCGTCGTATTTGTAGGTGGTGACCAAGCCACGCTTGTCCACCTGGCGCTTGAGACTCTTCACGTAGGCGCCGGCGGCGGGGTCGGTGGTGGAATACCACTCCTGAACGATGGCCTGCCCGAGCGGATCGATGATGCCGGTGATCATGCCCTGGGAGTGCGAATAGACGGTGGGACGGCTGCCCAAGGGCGCATTGTGGTTGTCCGCGGAAGGATTGGTGCTCGGGGAGTTGAAGGCGTCATAGACCAAGGTCCGGCGCATGTCCTCGATCGTGGTGGAGGCGGTGCCGTCGGCCTTGAGGTAAACGAAGGTCGCATTGCGCACCGGGCGAAGATCGTCGCCGACGGTGGCCCACTGCATGAGGACCCGGCGGTTGGCGCGATCAAAGTGGAACGAATGCGGCGTGGAGGCATCGGCCAAGGAGTGACAGAGCTCGGAACGTCCATCCTGCTCGCCCCAGGCGGCGGAATCGGTTTTCGCGTAGGCGTTTATCAACACGCGACCATCCGGTTGCCGGATGCGGCGAAGGAGGTGGGTGGAGACGGGCGTGGCGGGGCTGGTCGCCGTGGCGGTCGCGGGATCGGGATCCAGCAACACGTAATCATAACGCACCTGGGTGCCGTCCGGCCGGGTGACGACCCGAAGGTCGCCAAATTCATCATACTCGTAACGCACGACCCGCGAGTCGCCAAATTCGATGGAGGCGAGGTTGCCCTGGCTGCTGTAGGTGAAGTTGGCGCGCTGGCCGTTCGTGGCGCGGATGGCCATCAACTCGCCGAAGGAATTCGTCAGGCAAATGGGATCCGACGGGGCGACATACTCATAACGAACCCAGCCGGTGTCCGAGTCACGGGCAAAGTCGGCGCCGTTGGTCCCGGCGATCAGTTTTTCGCCGTAGTAGAAGAATTGCAGGCCATCGCCCAAGGGATCCTCGATGGAGCGCAGGTAGGGGCGGGAACGATCGACGAGAAGGGTTCCGTCATCTTTGTAGATGGGAAAGGTCCGGGTCTCGTAGATGAAACGATAGCCGCTCTGAAGCAGGAGCGTGTAGCGGGCGCCCTCCTTGCGAAGGGTGGCCGCGAAGATGTTGGAAGCGAAGGCGGCACCGTTGGGGTTGATGGCGTCGGGATTGTCGGCGGGAAGCGCGCGCCACTGGTCCAAGGTGCCGGATACCCGGGAAAACAGGAACTCGTTGCCGTCGGGCAGGGTGACGTAGAATTGGTCCTCGTCATCGGTCTCGGACGGGGTGGCGTCGGAGTTCTCGTGCTGGTCGATGTCCACCGAAACCAAGAAGGGCTTGAGGGAGTAGGTCCATCCGTAGCCGACCGGGCCGTATTGGAGGTTAAAACTGGAGTAGTTTCGGCCAAAACCGAGGGGGATCGGGCCGGTGAAGGCGATGTCCTGTTCATTCGCAA
Organism: uncultured Akkermansia sp.; assembly: GCA_966252115.1. Lineage (GTDB taxonomy): Bacteria > Verrucomicrobiota > Verrucomicrobiia > Opitutales > Opitutaceae > IMCC26134_A. Next base: position 13,722 of record CBINNW010000097.1, on the reverse strand, counting down.
GGAGGGCGCCGGTCGTCACGTCCACCGGGTCGGACACTTTATCCTGATTGCCCTGCGAGGAGGTTGCGGCGCCGGTGGTGGTGGTGCCACTGGACAGGCCATGGGTCGCGCCCTCCTTCGCCGTGGGGAGATTGGCTTTGTTGGCTTGATCCGTCGCGGCTGCTTCTTGATCGGCGGACGCATCGCCACTTGCTACCTCCGCGAGTTGGGCCTCGGCGTTCTGGCTGCCGGAGGTGCCATTCTTGTCGCCGCCCGCCTCGCCGCCCCCGGTGGTGGGGTTGGCCGTGGATGGATTGCCGGGTTCGCCGCTGCCACCGCCGATGGCGACCGTCGAGTTGGAGTGCGTGATCCAAGAACCGAAGCTGCCGCCCGGCAAGACCTCCAGCCATCCGTAGTTCGCCCAAGCGGCGGTGGGGATCGGCTTGCGGGGTAGAAAGAAAACGGCGTGGTTGCTATCTTCTCTTATAAATTCATCAATAGAGGCCCACACTGTCGGGCTTCCCCGATCAGCCACCTCCTTAAACACCGCAGGACTAAAGAGGTAGTCCTTTATATCAAAACGAAGGACGTCGTTAAAATCCGAAGCGGCGGCGGCCTGGAGGATGGATATGGAGGATTGCACCTCACGAGCCCCAAGAACGGTGCGGAGGGTATCATGCTCGGCCGCCGAGCCCTGCAGCCACAGGAGATCGATAGCGCCCTTGCGATCCCGCTTGTCCAATTCTTGCGAGGAAATTCCACTTTCATTAAACCTGCCTACATTTAGATGCGAATGCACCCGCCATGGGCTCGAAAGAGATATGTCCACGACAGGAAAATAATCCGCCCCAAACAGTTGGTAACCGAAGAGCCCGAAATTCCACTCGGAACAGGGTTCGGCCGCTCCGGACAAAGGCATGAGGCCACGCGCCGCGCTGTTCATTTTCCAGCCATAATAGGCCGACAAGGCGTGCGCACTGGTCCCTACGCGCCAAGCAAGGGCATAAGATGAAGCCTTTACCGTGGCACTCTGGGAATCGAAATAAAGAAACTCGTCCAGCGAGGTGGCGTAAGACGACTCGGATGCAAAGGCCCCGTTCACCCCCACATGCACCAACGCGTCGGAAGGATCCCATCTGTAATCAATGAGAGCCTCGGGCTCCATGTAAGAGCGGACGTCCATCGCACCGTCGATTTTCCCCAGTTCCGTCCTCGACATGCCTGCCGACGTATCAAACGTATTGGAGGGGGAGGCGCCCAGATACCTGCTCAGGGCCATACGCCCGGTTTTGAGCGACAGCCTGATCGTCCCGAAGGCCGAGCCCGTGCCGGCGGGAAGCTGTTTGCTGGCGGATTTTGAAATCTGCTGAAACAATGCGGAGTCATTGAAGGAAGCGCCCATGCCATATCCGTTCGTCGGCAGCGAATTTTCATAAAGCGGGGCCAGGACGCCCGACTTGGTTCGGCCGGCAACCGTGTCGCGCGTATAGTCCAAGGCGCCCATATAAAACAGCCGCTGCCCATTGAACGCCGTTTGCACAAAGAGCCGCCGCGAGAGCAGGTCGCACCAAGGGAGCTCACCCGTGCTCACCGTCTGCCCCCCGGAGGTGATCGTCAACTTGGCGGTGTTATACCACAGGCCTTCGGAGCGGAGGTCGGGCCAGACGGTATAAGCGTAGTCCGGACCGGGGTAACCGACGAGCGCAGGCGCCGGAAAGTCGCCCCAGTCGGAGAGGTAGCGCTTCCGCTCAATCCGGCGCATGCCGATATCGGACAAGGAAAGCCGCAGATTATTTTTCCGAATCTCACGCTCAAAAATCTGGGGTATCAAATCAAGGGGGCGGTCCGATTTGGCCAGATCGAAAAGGACGTCCGGCGTCTCGGTGTCATTCAAACGCGTAAGGATGATACTATCGACCGCAGTCTGTGTCCGTCCCTCGATATTATCAGCACGATTGAACGTAAAAGTCAACGAGCCTGGAACCTCCAGATCGAACCGGCCAAGATCTTCGGTCCGAAACTCCTCGACGGATGCGTATTGCTGCACCACTTTCTCCAGCGGGGTGTAATTAGCAAACACTTTAAGAGCACATCGATTGGGCCCCGTCTTGTAGCGCAGCTTGACTGAATAAGACCCTCGACTGACCCCGAAAAAATTTACTTTTAAACTCTCGTATTTATTATGAAAATCCCAGCTAGTCAATAACTGAAGCAAAAGGGCGCCTCCGGACGCATCTGGATCCTGAACGATCGCAGGCATCCTATATTCACTGGTGCTATGATTTTTCCACACGGGCCACATGGCCCCCTCCATCTGCTCCATTTCCAAGATCCTGGAGGTTCTACCTCTCCTCAAATAATACTCCAAGAACTCCCCCGGACTGTCATTGTATTCCGGAAGGTGGTCCCAAAGGCTCAATCCCTGCTTGATCTGAACATCCTTCATCCACGGAAAGAGCGCAATGGGCTGAAGAAAACCCGCTAAACCCTGAGAAGGCAGATAAGCCATAACCCACGGATACCGAACCGTTATTTTGGCGTCGGCAGCCCCCTTGTAGGCGCTGATCTCGGTAAGGTCCACTCCGATAAGCTGACTATAATATTCCCGGCTCAGGGTCAGGCCCTTCTCATCATTCGTCCAACCATAGGCGGCGGGAACACCGCAGCGGCGAAGCAGGTAGATCAACAACGCGCATTGCTCAATCGGCGAACCCCGGCCATCCAGATAGGTTTGGAGCGCCGACCGGGTCAATCCGCCGGTCCAGAACATCTTGGAACTTGCCTGACTGCCGCTTTCGCAGTTCCAGCCGTAGGGCTCGACGAGCTGAATCTCGTTATAGACATAGTTGGCGAGCGCCAGCGGATCGAAATTATAACGGGCCAACAAGCGATCCAATTGGTAATGATCCCGAAATTCCGACGCTTGGTCGGTAGCTCGAAAATTCGCCACGGCGGACTCGGCAACGAGGTCCAGGGCATAGTCTCGCGATTTTTTTGATGCACTTTGCTCCTCCAGAAACTCGGGAGGACGAAGCGCCCCAAAAAAATCTTTCGTTTTGATTTCACGCGCGAGCGGAGATTCAATCCGCATGCCGGCGAGGAAGACGTCGGAATAGGTCACCGCCCCGCTTGCGGGACCGACACCAACATAGACAGCTCCGGAAGGACTGATCGCTTGAATCTCCAAGTCATCCAGCAGCCAAGTCGATCCCCGGTAGCCGGGGACGACGTTGATGACATCACCGCTGTTGGAGTTGGAGGGGCTATTGTCGGCCGAATACTGGGACCGGTCCAGTTTGCCAAAAAACTGGTAGCGGCGCCACCCGTTGTCCAGTGCCCGCCCGGAGGCGGGCGCCAAGGGTGCCGAGTGCCCCTCCACCAAGGGCCCCACCGGCAAACAGTTCATCCACATCGTCCAATGTGTCCCGATATTAAGCGCGGCAGACGGAGTGGTAGAATCATGCTTTGCCTTGAGGCTTATACGAGCATAGAGATGGTCCATATGATCGTATTCCGTAAAGAGCCAAGTCCGTCCCCCGAAGTTGGACAACGAAAGATTCGGCTTCGCCTTCCACGTCGATTGCGGCCCCGAAGTGGTGGCCGGGTCAGCAAACACATCCGGAAGCCCACCGGTGACATTGGTTCCGGCCGGGAAGTAGATTCGATAAAGTAAATCCGGAAGCTTATTAACCACCCGCATGCAGCCATCCCCGCTCATTCCGGAATCGGCAACCTGCGTCACGCCCACAAGCTCCTTTTGCCACCCGTAGGCGAAACGGTGCTGAATGGTTCCGGTTGGGCCATAGGGATTTTCGCTATTGTAATAATTCCACTTCTGCGGCGGGCGAACAATCCCGGAGGGGAGCGAGGGGTATTCCGGCGCGCCCGTCCACTCCCCCTCGAAATTTCCCGACTGGGAGTCCGGGCTGATAATCGGCGTATGCACCACGGGAGCGCCACTCAACCCCCAGAGCTCCCAACGGTCCCGCTCGGGCACCCAGCGCATATTGCCGAGATGCCAATGGCCCCGGTATAACCGAATTTCTGAACCGCCATCCAGAGCGGAGGCCGGCATCGACGCCTTCTCGACGACAAAGACCACCGGCGTGCCCGGAGGAAGCGTCTCAAACTCGGCGACCGGGTGCATCTCCCCCCTGTCGTCCACCCGGAAACAGAGCGGGGCAGGGATCTGGGGATCCCGAACCGTGGGCAAGCCCTCGATCCCGATTTGCTCTTCGCCAAATTCAACCTGGCCGAGGGCCAGCAAGGGGAGAGCGGCCAACAAGGCCGCCAGCAGTGCAATTCTCATCGCTAAAAATGGTAGAGGCTGGAATTAGAAAGTCTGGCCGTTGACCGGCCGCGTGACCGTGACCGTGACCGGTTGCCCGTCCAAGGAGGCACCCGACGCCGAATACGCCGGAGGCGCCTGGAGCGGGGCGACCACCGAACCAAGCCCGGGGCGAAGCACCGCCCGATAACGCAGGTCCGCGCTTTCCGCATGGGCCAGAACCTGCGCCGGAGACAGCACTCGATCAAAAAGCATGAGCTCCGCGAAAAATGCCGACGAATCCCGACCGACCCGGAGATCGGGCCACGAGAGCGCCCCGGACGGGAAGGCGTGCTCGGCCACCAGCCTACCGCCCTTGTAAAGACAGGCGCGGCCCGCGTCGAAGGTAAGCGCGAAATGCTGCCAACGGTCGGCGGAAACCGTTCCGTCCGAGCCGTGATTCAGGAGGCGGCCGGATCCAAGCGAGGCCACCAGCTCGTTGCCGTCGGAGGAATCGGACCAGAGCCGGAAACCATTGTCTCCACCGGCAATCTCAAACCGGGGTGACTCGGATGCAGCCGTCGCCGGAGACGGCCTGACCACACAGAGGATCGTGAAGCGGGTGTTCAGCTTGGTGCCGAAGGGCGACGCCCCGGTTTTGAGATAGGTGCCCGAAACCCCCGACTGGATTCGCACCGCGCGTATCTGGTTCTCCGCCTCCACCCAGCGTGGAGCGGACGCCCCTCCGGCGGGGTAAGGCACAAGCGACACGCCGCCGACCTGACTTTGCCAAGTCGTCACCAGCTCGCCGGAACGAACCACGCCCTGGTCGGCCCGGAACCACGCCACGCAGGAGGCCATGTCCACGCCGTCCACGGGCGGCACCCCCAAAGCGGAGGCCGACAGCGCGGCGGCGTTTTGCAGGTCGAACGAAAAGACGCTTTTAAGCTGCCCTTGGTTGGCGATGGCGAAATCGTCCGAGCCGGGCAACAGAAGCCACTCCGGAAGGGTGTGGACCTGCCCGACATCGAAAAGTTTTTCGTGGAAGTGGCTGCCAACAAACTTGAGCTGCCCAAGATTGATGACCGCAAAGTTGTCGGTTCCGGCAGCGACGGAATCCCACATGCTCACCAAGGGGTGGCCCGGGTCCGTGGAGGGGCCGATGAGCCCCTTGGCCTTCATGCTTTCGTAGGCGCCCTTGGCCAAGTTTTTCAACTGGCCGGCATTCGCCACCGCGAAGTCATCCGAGCCGGGATAGTCGCCAAGAGCCCAAGAGGGCCCGCCCGGCCGGGTGGGTGCGCCAGGCAAGCGAACGATCACATCCCGCTCAAACCACCAAGCGGGATAATCCGACGGCTTATCAGCGGGGACGGAACCAGCCGAGGCGACGGCGGCCGTGGCCGAGAAGACAAGCCAAGAAACCAAGCCGCGAAAGGTGCGGGCGAGGAACATGATGTGGCGGAAGTTAAGCCGGTAAACGCGGAAGAGCGTCAGTTGCCCGGATTTGGGCCGGTGGTGAAGGCGCCCATGTCGATGTCGCCGCGCTGGGGGACGCGGAGGGTGGTCTTCACGTCCACGTCGCCGTTGTAGGCCACGCGGAGGGCCTGGGTGTCGCCGGCGGGACTGTGGAGGGAGTTGATCTTGGTGGTCGGCGTGACGGCGAAGGCGCCGTCGATCAACCAGCCGCGGATCTCGGCGTAGGGCTGGTCGGCGTCGTCACGCGGTTGCATGACCTCGATCACGTTGCCGCCGGCCTTGCCGTTTGATGCGCCGTCGAAGATGGCGGCGTAGGGGTGGCGATGATGGGAGCTGGAGCCCGACTTAACCGCTTGCGCCTTGGTGAGGCCCAGGCGCCCAAATGCCGCACGAAGGTCGGTGGTTACGCTATTCTCCCAAGCATCCCGGGAGGTGAGAATGCCAATTTGGCTTTTATCCAAGGCATTCAGCGCCGCAGCCAAATCAGCCGACGCAGCAGCGCTGCCATAGGTATTATACCGAGCGCGGGATATTATGCTGTAGTCGGCCCGGCTGACAACCGTGAGAGCAAGGCCAACCCCCCCCGCGTATGAGAAATTCGTGCTCCCTATCTTAAGAATGTCCCCCGAGCCCCCTTGATCGGCATGTCGCCAATCGCTCCCCCGAATGACAATCGGAACCACATTGGGAATGGCGGCGGTGGAAATCGGCCCCTCGATACGGGCAGCGCCGGCGACGTGGAGCTTGGCCTGCGGAGCGGTGGTGGTGCCGATGCCGACGTTGCCGTCGGCCGTGATGACAAGATCGTCGCCAGCTGTGTCGGGATTCGCGCTCGCCGCATTCAAGCGTATGCCACGATTTGTGCTTTGAATATTAAGATCAGCACCCGCATTTACAATCTGATTGGGATCTATGCCAAGTTTCTGCACTCCGTCCGAGGTTGCGGTCGAGAAGGCGGCAGCGGTGAAGTCCCCATCGCCCAAGCCGATCGTGCCGGTAGGCACCACGTGGACGCCGCCCATGGTGGCGGTGGTGTTGACGCTGATTTTGCCGGCGGAGGGAAGACTGAGCGTCTGGCCTGCGGCCATGTTGATGGGCCCCGCCGGGGTGAAGGTTCCTGTAACGGAAAGGGCACCCGTAATTTTGGCGTCACCTTTGACGTCAAAGGTCGCCGCCGGCGCGGCGGTGCCTATGCCAACCCTATCCATATTGTAATCCACAAATATGCCTCTGTATGCAGTGGCATCGGTGCTATCGAAAACAAGATCGCCCGGAGGAGTAGTCGTGGTCGTGGGGCTGCCGTTCTCAATATCATAGAAGGTCGCCCCGTAACTCCAGCTTCCGTCGGTGACAGAAACCTGGCCGCCGGAAAACCGCCAGGCGGACAACTTAATGTATAGGCTGTAGCCCGTGATCACACCCTCGGGATTGCGCTCCTCATACATGACCACGCCGCTGGCCCCCATTCCGAAGCTTTTGTCACCGGCAGCATGCGTGATTTTCGCAATCACCCCGTTTCTGGTCCCCAGCATGGCGCTAAACACATGCTTATTGAAAGACGAATACGAACCCCCAACAAAGTCGATATGGAGAAGCGGACCATTGCCATTGTTCGATGGCGGCAACGACGCAAACTTATACCAAGCAGCCGACCCCGAATAACTGCTGTCATTTCGAGTAACGCGACTCGAAATATACGCCCCGGAAGCCGCCGGCTGCCCGACTGCCGTGTTGTTACGACCAATCAAGAGCCCACCGGCAATATTCAGCTTCGATGCGGGAGCGGCTGTGCCAATGCCCACCTTTCCATCCGGCAATATGGTGATCTTCGCCGAATCCGACGGACCGATCATCAAGGAGTCCGCGACGAAGTTGGAGATGCCGGAGCCGAAGGCCGAAGCACCCGGAGCATAGACCTTATTTTCGTCGCCAAAGGCAAGGCCGAGAGTCGCGGCAGAACTGACGAAATTTAGCGATCCCACCGCCACCGAGGACGCACCCGCAGCCGTGTTGGAATGACCCACAGCCATGCTTTCCGCCCCGGTAGCCGCTTGCGTCGCGGCCGTGCGCTTGGCCTGGATGTCGATCGCGTCCGTGCCGGGGGTGTTCCCCGTGGTGTCACCCTCCCGAATCGTGACGGCTTGCGCCATCGGGGGAAGGCTTAGAAGGAGGAGGAGCAGCCGTGCGGAAGGTTTCATGGCGATGAATGAGGTGGGGGGGTCGTGCGGTTTAATACTTAGTCGCACCGACGATGGAGCCGGCGGGCAAGTTTAATTAGTGATTACACCCTATTTTCGCGCGGTAGGACGTGATGCCAGTTCATCCCCGACCAGCCGCCGTCGGCGGGCGGGCCGCCCTGCGCAGGCCTCGGAACGACGAGCTTGGGGCGGACGGCCCGGGCGCCAACGGAGCGACTTGACAGGGCTCCCGTCCAAGAGCGGCGGTTTTTCGGAACAGGTCGGGGAGGCTCGGCGCCTACTTCGGAAGTTGGCCGGGGACGGCCAACTCTACATCATTCGCCTCCCAAACCTGCGCTCACGGAGTGAGGGCGTTACTTTCCGGAAGTAGGCGCGAAGCCCCTCCCCGGAATTGGCCGGGGACGGCCAACCCTACACTGGCGGACGGCACGGCGGGGCGGGGCGCGGAATCGGCGCGGCAAACGGAAGGGGTTCGCCCCCCCCCAAGAAAAAAGACCGGCGCGCTCGGCGGAAGCGCGGGGCTGACTTTTCGGAAGCGAAATCTTTCTCCCCCCAAAAAAGCGCTCACGGAGTGAGCGCGCTACTTTCCGGAAGTTCCGGGTGGGCACAAAAACTGGCATCGGGGCGGAGCGGCGCCAACAGTCGGCGCCCTTTTGTCCCATGGAAACCCTGCTGCTCCAGCTCTCCGATTGGTTGCAATCGCGCGGCGTCGATCCGGTTTGGTCGGAATCGTTGGCCCGCGCCGCCGCCTTGACCCTGACCCTCGGCCTCGCCGTGGCCGCCAACTGGGTCGCGAAACGCATCATCCTCCAGGGCCTGCGCGCCATCACGCAGCGCACCCGCATCACCTGGGACGACATCCTCGTCGAGACCGGCGTCTTCACCCGCCTCTCCCATCTCGCCCCGGCCCTCGTGATCGACGCCCTCGGCCCCGTCGCCCTCGGCGACAGCCCGGCCGCCATCCTGATCCTCGAAAACGCCACCACGCTCTACCTCATCTTCATCTCGCTGCTGGTGCTCAGCGCCCTGCTCACCGCCGTGCAGCGCATCGTCGGCCGCACCCCCCATGGCGCGCGCATCCCGATCAAGGGCTTCACCCAGGCGATCATGCTCATCGCCACGCTCGTGGCCGGCATCTTCACCCTCTCGACGCTGATGGGGAAATCGCCGGTGTATTTCTTCTCCGGCCTCGGCGCGCTCACCGCCGTCCTGCTGCTCGTCTTCAAGGACGCCCTGCTCGGCTTCGTCGCGGGCATCCAGATCTCGGTCAACCAGATGGTCCGCGTGGGGGACTGGATCGAGATGCCCAAGGCCGGCGCCGACGGCGACGTGATCGACGTCTCCCTCACCACCGTGAAGGTGCGCAACTGGGACAAAACCATCACCACCATCCCCACCTACTCGCTCATCTCCGACTCCTTCAAAAACTGGCGCGGCATGTTCGAGAGCGGCGGGCGGCGCATCAAACGCTCCCTCTTCATCGACATGCAGACGGTCGCCTTCGCCACCGAGGGCCAGCTCGCCGCCTGGCAAAAAATCCGCCTGCTCCGCCCCTACCTCGCGGAGAAACTCGCCGAAATCGCCGAGGAAAACACGCGCCGCGGCGAGGACCTCGGCGTGCTGGGCAACGGCCGTCGCCTCACCAACCTCGGCACCTTCCGCGCCTACTGCGTCGCCTACCTCAAGGCCAACCCGCGTATCCACCAGGACATGACGTTTCTGGTGCGTCAGCTCCAGCCCACCGGGCAGGGCGTGCCGCTGGAAATCTACGTCTTCACCAACGACACCCGCTGGGCGATCTACGAGGGCATCCAGGCCGACATCTTCGACCACCTGCTCGCCATCGTCGGCCAGTTCGGCCTGCGGGTCTTCCAGACGCCGAGCGGATACGACGTCAGCCTCGCCCTCGGCGCCGCCCGCGAACGCATCGCCGGGCCCGACGGCCTGGGCACACCGGCGATCGAGGCGCGCGGGGCGGGGGCGGAGGCGGGAGCGGGGGCGGGCGCAGGGGTGGGGGCGGCGGAGACGGAGCCGACCCGAGGCGCCACGGGCGGGTAGCGGGGCGGCTGCCGCCTCGGGCCGGGCGGCGGGGCACGCCACGGAGGATGGAGGGGGATCGCCACCAAGCCGGCGCTCCTGCGGCGCTCACGGAGTGAGCGCGCTACTTTCCAGGCCTACCTTTTCCCGCCCTACCGTTTCGGGGGATTCCGATTCTCGTTCGCGTCGGAGCACGCCCGGGAATTGGCCGAGGACGGCCAACACTACACCAACAATGCGCGACCCCACCTCGCCGCTTGGCCGGCGTCGGTCCTCAGCGCGCCCCGGTCCACTCGGGCGAGGCGTATTGCTCGGTCAGCCCGTCGAGCTCCGCTTCGGCAAACTCCGGCCAGGGCGTCTCCTCGGGCTCGGCGCCGAGTTCGCGGGCCAGCTCGGCCACGAAGGCGGCTTGAAACGCGTCCCAATCCCGCACGGCCGACGCCGCCGGCCTCCAGATCGAGCCCTGGAACAACAAGCCTTCCTTGGTGCGCTTTTGCGCGGCGCCGGCGATTTTTTCGCCCGTGTCGGGATGGATCACGTCGTAGAGCTCGGGCCGGGTGAAACACACCGTCGGCCCCTTGGCCGCCGCGCAACCCGCCGTGGTTTCGGACGCGGCGCCACCCGGCTCCTCGGCGGCCGCGGTTTCGGACGCGGCTTCGTGCGGCGCGTCGCAACGCTCCTTCAGCATCGCCGCCTGGCCGCAGGCGCCGAGCGCCGAGGCGAGCGCGGCGTGGACCGCGCGGTAGCTCTCCGCCGCACGCGCGGCCTCCAGGGCGTGACCACGCGGCAGGACGAGCGCGTAGGTCCAGTCCTCGCGGTGGTCCACCACGCCGCCGCCGGTCGGGCGCCGCACCAGATCGGCGCCGTCGGCCTCCGGCGGCAGTTGCCCGCGCACCCAGGCGATCTTCTGGCTGTATCCAAAGGTCCATGACGGGCGATGCCAGCCGTAGGCGCGGAAACGCGCGTGGTCGCGGCGCGCGGCCGGGTAGCGACGCAGCAGGAGAAAATCCGTCGCCATGTTGGCCGCGGCCGAATCGGAACGGCTCGGCAACAGGTCCAGCACGGTCGGCACGGGGCCCGCGCCGGCTAAGCCAAGGCCCGCGCCGGCGGAGACGGGGGAGTCGGCCGTGGAGACGCCGACGGGGGCCGAAGGAAACGAGGGACGCGGGCCGGGCTTCACGGCGGGGTCACTGCTTAAAATACCACTCGCGCACCGGCACCGGCAGGACGAGCTGGTCGAGCTGCGCGTCGAAGGTTTCGATGGGTGTTTTCAGTTTTCCGGCGAGGGGTTTCAGATCGAGCCCGAGATGGGCGGGGCGCCGGGCGGTGGCGGCGGGGTCCTCGGCGCGGTCGGCCTCCCGGATGGGCGCGGACTCGGGGGTGAGTTTGAAATGCGCGCGGATGCGCCGGGCGAGCTCGACACGCGAAAGCGTCTCGGCCCCGGCCCAGTGAAAGACGCCCAGCAGGTCGCGGCGTTCGCAGAGCTCGAGCAGCGCCTCGGCGAGGTTGCCGGCGGTGCAGGGCTGGCGGACCTCGTCGCGGTAGAGGCGAGGGGTCTTGCCGGCGGCCCAGTCGGCCAGTAGGCGTTCGTGCAGGCTGCGCGCGCCGCCGAGGCTGTTGCCGGTGAGGAGGGGGGCGCGCACGGTGACGGCGAAATCGGGCGCGGCGGCGTGGACCTGGCGCTCGCTCTCGAGTTTTTGGCGCCCGTAGAGATTGAGCGGACGGGGCGCGTCGCCGACGGCGTAGGGCGGGCGCGTGCCGTCGAAAACCTGCTCGGTAGAGATGTGGACGAAACGCGCGCTGACGTGATGGGCGAGGCGCGCGAGGGTGGCGGGCAGGGTGACGTTGAGCGCCTGCGCGAGGGCCGGGTCGGCGTCGCAGGCGCCGGGCTCGGAGACGGCCGCGCAGTTGACGATGGCGTCGGGGAAGACCTCCAGCGCGAGCGAGGTCACGGTCTCGGGGGAGGAGAGATCGAGCACGCGTTTTTCGGCGAGTCCGGGAACGGTGAAGGTGGCGCGGCCGACGACGCCGACCACCTGGTGGCCGCGACGATGGGCGGCCTCGGCGAAGGCGGCGCCGACCAGGCCGGAGGCGCCGGTGAGGAGGATTTTCATGCGGGGGGAAGGGGTTTGGCCGAAGCCGGCGGCGCGGCGGGAGCGGGCGGCGGTGTCGGCACGGGGGGCAACGCGGTCAACACGGGCGGCGGAATCGCGGGCGACAGGGCGCCCGGCGCGCCCAGCGTGTTGGGCGTGGTCGGGGCGGACGACGGAGCGGGCGCCACCGCGGACGCGGAGGCGGTGGCGGCGGAGGGCGACCACGGCGCCGGGCGGGGCGGCGACACGGGGACGACGGTGGCGGGGAGCAGCTCGGGGGCGATCTGCCAACGCACGCGCCAACGGTGGAGACCGTCGCGCTTGTGGGTGCGTCCGGTGGACTCCAGCGCGAGCGCGGCGCATTTGCGGAGCTTGAAGAGATCGGCGGAGGCCTTTCCGCGCACCAGCAGGGCGGCGAGGGTGGAGAGGTGGGGTTCGTGCCCGATCAGGGCCAGGTCGCCGCGATCCTTCGGCATGAGCTCGAGGCGCTCCGCCAGCTCGTGGGGATCGTCCTCGGGGAGCAGGCCGGAGGTCTCGACGATGACGGCCTCGCCCAACCCGAGACGGCGCACCAGCTCGTCGGTCGTCTCGCGCGAGCGCAGGAGCGGGCTGTGCCAGATCTGGGCGGGGCGGAAGCAGCCGTTGGCGGCGAAAAACCGCGCCAGCCGCGCGGCCTCCGAGCGCCCGCGCGAGCTGAGCGGCCGGGACGGGTTTTCCGACTCCGCCAAGGCGTGGGCGTGACGCACGAGGTGCAGCAGCATGCCGGGCTCCCGTTCCTACGGTGAGAGGCGTTCGACGATCCACGCGCCGGCCTTGGCGTCGCGGGTGTAGCGCAGGCGGTCATGGAGGCGGCTGCGGCGGCCCTGCCAGAACTCCACGCTTTCCGGGGCCACGCGGTAGCCGCCCCAGGCCGGCGGCATGGGAATCTCCTCGCCGGCGTAGGTTTGCTCGAGGGTTTTCATGGCATCCTCGAGCGGTGCACGGCCGGTGATGACACTGCTCTGCCGGGAGGCCCAGGCGCCGAGCTGGCTGGCGCGGGGGCGGGAGTGGAAATAGGCCTCGCTCTCCTCGCGCGAGACACGCGCGGCCGTGCCCTCGACGACCACCTGACGCTCCAGCGCGAGCCAGGGAAACAGCAGCGCCACGCGCGGGTTGGCCGCGAGTTCGCGACCCTTGCGGCTCTCGTGATTGGTGTAGAAAACGAAGCCGCGCCCGTCGAAGCCCTTGAGCAGGACGGTGCGGGAGGCGGGACGGCCGTCCGGGCCGACGGTGGAGAGCACCATGGCGTTGGGTTCGAGGAGCTTGGCCGCCTCGGCTTCCTGAAACCATTTCTCGAACTGGCGAAACGGGTCCTTCGCGAGGTCCTTTTCGAGGAGCCCGGCGAGGCTGTAATCTTTGCGCAAGTCGGCGAGGGACGACATGCGCGCAACGAAGGGAGGGGTGGCGGAGCTTGTCAAAGGCGCAGCCGAAAGCGGCCGCATGCGGTTGAATCTGGAACTCAGGAGTCAGAATCCAGGATTCAGGATTCAGAAGTCAGAATGAGAACCGCCCAAGCCCGGCATGGCAACCTGATCGGATGGGCTCACGGGGATTGCGCCCCGTGAGCCTTCCACACCACCGGACGTGCGGTCTTCCGCATCCGGCGGTTGAGAGGAAGCGCGACCTATGTCGC
>CBINNW010000096.1:0-20659 GCA_966252115.1 uncultured Akkermansia sp. | reverse complement strand
GGAGCGCCCGCGGAAGCCTTTGCGAGCGCGTCGCGGCGCGCGCACGGTGTAACCGGAATCGATGTCAGCTCTCCGCAATTCTCTCCGTAATTCAGGAGGGTAGGGCGCGACCGCCGGGCGCGCCGAGAGCGTGACGAAACGCGCGGGCGGGCGCGGCGAGCCCGGCGGTCCCGCCCTTGTTGCCACCCATGCCGTGGCATCGCTTCCTGTCACGGCCGTCGCCGGCGGTGCTCAGCCGAAAAATTTCACGACCTTGCGCAGGGCGGCGGCGAAGGCGGCGACGTCGTCCTCGGTGTTGTAGAGATAAAAACTCGCGCGCGCGGTGCTGGGGAGGCCGAGCTTTTTCATCAAGGGCATGTTGCAGTGATGGCCGCCGCGGAGCGCCACGCCCTGCTGGTCGGCGACGGTGATGACGTCGTGGGCGTGGATGTGGTCGAGGGCGAAGCTGACCATGCCGGCGCGGGGCGAGCCGGAGCGCGGCCCGAGGACCCGGAGCCCGGAAAACTCGTCGAGCGCGGCGCGGGCGAGCTGGGCTAGGTGGTGGTCGTGGGCCGAGATGGCGGGGCGGCCGATGCCGTCGAGGTAATCGCAGGCGGCGGCGAGGCCGATGGCGCCGGAGATGTCGGGCGTGCCGGCCTCGAAGCGCTCGGGCGCGGGTTTCCAGGTGGAGCCGGAGAACTCGACGTTCTCGATCATGCCGCCGCCGCCCTGCCAGGGAGGCATCGTATCCAGAAGCTCCCTACGCCCGTAGAGCGCGCCGATGCCGGTGGGGCCGCACATCTTGTGGCCGGAAAAGGCGAGGAAATCGCAACCGAGGGCGCGGACGTCGATGGTCTCGTGTCCCACGGACTGGGCGGCGTCGATCACGGTGACGGCGCCGACGGCGCGGGCGCGGGCGCAGAGCTCGGCGGCGGGGTTGAGAACGCCGAGGGTGTTGGACAGGTGGGTGAACGCGAAAAGCTTCACCTCCGGGGTGAGAAACGCGTCCAGGCGGGAGAGGTCGAGGCCGCCCTCGGCGTCGGCGCCGAGCACGGGGAGGTAACGAATGGTGGCGCCGGCGCGGGCGGCGGCGAGTTGCCAGGGCACGAGGTTGGAGTGGTGCTCCATCTCGGTGAGCAGGACGACGTCGCCGGGGGCGAGGCGGGCGGCGGCCCAGGAGTGGGCGACGAGGTTGATCGCCTCGGTGGTGCCGCGGGTGAACACGATCTCGGCCGGGTCGGCGGCGCCGATGAAGCGGGCGACGCGGGCGCGCGCTTTTTCATAGGCCTCGGTGGCGCGCATGGAGAGCGCGTGCAGGCCGCGGTGGACGTTGGCGTTGTCCCGCAGGTAGTAGGCCTCGAGCGCGGCGAGCACCTGGCGCGGCTTCTGGGAAGTGGCGGCGCTGTCGAGGTAGATGAGCGGCTTGCCGTTCACCTGCTGGTCGAGGACGGGGAAATCGGGTCGGGTTTCGAGACCGGGACGCATGGCGCCACGCTGGATGTCCGGGGGCCAATGTCCAACGACCAATGGCGGAAAACCATCGGCGGGCGGGGCCGGGGACCGGCGGGCCCGGGCGGCGGTTTGCGGGGTGTTCAGGGCGACGGCGCGGCGGTTTCGCTCAAGGCCTCGCGAGCGGCCTGCCAGACGAGGAGGGCGCAGGCGTGGCGGGCGGGGAAGGCCCGGGCGGCGCCGAGCGCGGCGAGATCGCCGAGGTCGGCGGCGGGGAACGACCCGGGCTCGGTGGACGGAGGGGCGGCGTCGCTGCGGACGAGTTTTTCCACCTGGTCGATCAGCGCGCGCGCCTCGG
Organism: uncultured Akkermansia sp.; assembly: GCA_966252115.1. GTDB lineage: Bacteria > Verrucomicrobiota > Verrucomicrobiia > Opitutales > Opitutaceae > IMCC26134_A. Next base: position 18,873 of record CBINNW010000096.1, on the reverse strand, counting down.
CGGTGCGGCGGCCGTCGAGCGCGACGGTGGCGAGCGAGGCGGAGGCTTGGGAGAGCGCGCAGCCGGCGCCGGTGAAGGCGGCCCCGGCGATGCGTGTGTCGGGCGCGAGGGGAGGGGCGGGGTCGAAACGAAGCTGGAGCGTGCAGAGATCGCCGCAGGCGGGGTTTTCCCGCCGAACGACGCGGTGCGCGCCGGGGAGCGGGCCGCGGTTGCGCGGACGACGGCGATGGTCGTCGATGACGGCATGGAAAAGCTCGGCGGAAACGTCGGACATGATCGGCCGAGGAGGTAAGGAATCCGGCGGGCGCGGCGCGACCGGGAAATCGTGGCCGAGCGGTGGGCTGAACCGGGCGTGTGGATGGCGAGGGTGGTGGGCGGTGATGATGGCTGGTCGGGGGAAATTATCCGATCGGGTCGTGACTTGGAGATTGCTCGCAATCCCGTGGCGATAGAGTCGGCTCGATGAATTATCGGATGCTGGCGTGGGTCTTGTGCGTTTTTTGCGGGCTGTCGGTCGGAGCTGGAGCCGGGGCCGACGGGATGGGGGCGGTGGCGGCGGCCGAGGCGGGGGTGTCGGCGCAGGTGGCGGAGGCGGGGCGGGCGCGACTGTCGGAGCTTCGGCGGGAGATCGCGCGGCACGACGAGCTGTATTTTCGCAAAAACGCGCCCGTGATCAGCGATGACGAGTATGACCGGCTAAAGCGGGAGTTGCGCGACCTGGAGGCTCGTTTCGGCGATCGCGAGGACGACGCGGCGGACTCGGTGGGCGGTGCCGGCGGCGGGAGCCTCGCGGTGGGCGACGACCGCTCGGGTGTATTTGAAACGCGACTACACCGCGCGCCGATGGGGAGCCTGGCCAAGGTGTATTCGGACGAGGAGCTGGGGGCGTTTCACGCCCGGATGGCCGCGCGGCTGGGGCACGAGGATGTCGTTTACCGGGTGGAGCCGAAGTATGACGGGCTGGCGGTCAGTCTCACCTATGAGAACGGACGTCTGGTGCGGGCGTTGACCCGCGGCGACGGACGCGAGGGCGAGGACATCACGGCGGAGCTGCGGGCGCGGGCGGCGGGCGTGGTGGAGGAGCTCGTGGGCGGGTGGGTGCCGGAGCTGTGCGAGCTGCGGGGCGAGTTGTTTCTGTCGTGGTCGGAGTTCGGGCGGATCAACGCCGAGCGCGAGGCGGCGGGCGCGGAGGTGTTTTCCCATCCCCGAACCCTGGCGGTGGGTTTGGTGCGCCGGCGCGCGGAGACGGACGCGCCGGGGGAGTGGGCGGCGGATGCGGCGAGCGCGGCCGCTTCGGGCGCGGCGGGTGATGGCGGACCGGACGCCGATGGTGCAGGGGACGCGGATGCGCGGGGCGTCGGCGAGGCGGAGCGGAGTTTGAGTTTGGTGGTGTATGCGTGGGGCGCATGGGAGCCGGCGGGGTCGAGGCCGGAGACTTTGCGTGAATTTCGGGAGCGTTTGGCGGCGTGGCGGTTGCCGGTGGTGGCGGAAGCGCGGGGGGCGGTGGGCGGCGACGAGCTGCGCGCGGCGGTGGCGGAGATGCGGGGGGCGGGCGCGCGCGGGGGTTTTCCCACCGACGGGGTGGTGGTGAAGCTCGAACGGCGGGCGGATCAGGAGATGCTCGGTCTGGGGACGGAGGGGCCGCGCTGGGCGGTGGCGCGGAAGTTTCCGGCCGAGCGAGTGGCGAGCCGCTTGTTGGGGGTGAGCTGGCGGGTGGGACGCACGGGCGTGCTGACGCCGGTGGCGGAGTTGGCGCCGGTGGAGCTGGGCGGGGCGACGGTGACGCGCGCGAGTTTGCACAACGCGGAGGAGCTGGCGCGCCGCGACCTGCGGGTCGGCGATTGGGTGTGGGTGGAAAAGGCGGGCGAGATCATCCCTCAAATCGCCGGCGTGGACTTGGCGCGCCGCGAGGCGGGCAATCTCGCGCCGGTGCCGCCGACCCGGTGTCCGGGCTGCGCCGCGCCGGTGCGGCGGGGGGCGGCTGAGGGTGAGGGGGCGGCGGCGGGGACGGAGGAGGGGGCGAAGGCGGCGGCGGGTGCGGTGGCGAGGATGGGGGCGGGTGACTTGCGCTGCGTGAACGCGGGGTGCCCGGAGCGTTTGGCGCGGAGGCTGGAGCACTACGCGTCTCCGGCCGGCATGGGGCTGAAAGGGCTGGGGCCGAGCTTGGTCGAGGCGCTGGTCAAGAGTGGTCGCGTGCGCACGCCGGCCGATCTATATCGGTTGAGGGAAGCGGACACGGAGTCGGGTCTGCGGTCTCTGCCGCAGGTCGGTGGGCGTTTCGCGGGGCGACTGATGCGGGAGATCGAGGAGAGCCGGGCGCGCGCGGCGTCGGATGGCGCGCGTTTTTTAAGCGCTCTGGGTCTGCCGGGGGTGGGACCCGGGACGGCGCGGCGACTCGCGGACGCGTTTCCCGGTCTGGCCGAGCTGAGCGCGGCGGACGAGGCTGCGCTGCGGCGGGTGTCGGCCGAAGGCGGGCCGGGTTTGGGCGCGGTGGCGGCGCGGGATTTGGCGGAGTATCTCCGGGGGCCGCTGTGGCGCGAGGAGTGCGCGAGTTGGCTGGCGTCGGGGGTGGGCGCGAGCTGGCGAGGCGGGGGCGCGCCCCGAGGGGGAGGCGGACCGCTCGCCGGGAAGACGGTGGTGCTGACGGGCAGCCTGGGGCCTTGGAGCCGGGCGGAAGCGACGGAGAAACTTCGGGGCGCGGGCGCGACGGTGCGGGACCGGGTGACGGGGGAGACCGACCTGCTGGTGGTGGGCGAGGAGCCCGGCGCCAAGCTGGCTGAGGCGAGGAAACGGGGGATCGAGGTGATCGACGAAGCCGAGCTGATGAAGCGCTTGGGCGTGGACGAGGCGGATCAGGAGCCGGATGGCACGCGGGACCGGGACGCGCGGACGCGGTGATAGGGGAGGGGGGCGGCGCCGGCCCTGCGGGCTGGGCCTGTCGGCACGGCGGGGGACGGCGAGGCTTCGATTCGTTGCGTCCTTCCCTCTCTTCTTTCGGGGACGGCCTTGGGAGGCCGCTCGCTTGCTTTCGCAAGTGGCGGAGAGGGAGGGATTCGAACCTCTGCCGCCTCGTGGAGCTAAGTCGCTAAATTACGCGGACTTAGTTGATGGTTAATGATTTAGAAAAAGCATTAAGATGCAGGAAAGTGTGGGAATGTGAAGCAAAAAACAAAGGTTTGGGCAACCTTTGGGCAACCTTTGCGTATCCATTTAATTGATACAAGCCAGGCGGAGGTGAAATTGCGCCGGGCTTGGCGGTGGGTCAATCCTCCTCCGGTAGCATGATCGTTGCGCAGGGCTCGCCCTTGTCGCCGGGGTGGATTTGGAGCTTAAGCGTGTGCAGCCGCTTCCGGCCGGTGCCGGTGATAACGACTTTGAACAGGCGCCCGCCCGGAAAGGATTTCACCGGGGCAACGCGGGACATCCACAGCACGTCAAACCACACGCCGCGCCAGTCGTTGCCGTGGTCGGGGTGGTCAACGGCCTTTTGGATGAGTGCCGCCACCGCCGCCGTCATGGCGACATGCACGCCGGGGAAGTGCTGCGCGGAGATCGCGGCCAGGTCGCCGCCGGTCGCGTCAACAATGACGCCGTCGGCGATGGCCTGCGCACGGGTGTAAACGGAAACGACCACGAACCCGTCGAACGGGTGGCCGGGCTGATTGATAATGTCGCCGGGTTGAGGAACCGGATCACGGGATAAGTCACGCATGGGATTTGGGCTTCGTGCGCCCCAACGAGGGCGCGGATTGGAACGGCGAGCCGCGCCGCGCGGTCCCTGTCAGGCCAAACCTTTAAAAAGGCCGTCCCGGAGGGATGCCTCCGGCAAGCACCGGCAGCGCAAGGAGGAGCGCAGGGCGCAGCCCGAGAACTCCTTGAGGCGCGGACGGGACGAGGCGCTTGCGCCGCTGGCCCGCCAGCCGTCGCAGGTGCTAGCCTTGGCATCTCTCCGGAGCGGCCCCCGCTAGAAGAATTCGAGCGCAGCGAGCATCAAAAAGCCGGAGCGATGTGCTCCGGCTTAGACGCGTATGGGTAGCTTACTTAATTACGCCTTTTGGGCATTTGGCACAATGATTAGAGCCCCGATCAATGCGACACCAAGCGCAAGCAGACCAGCGACGAGCTGCGGGCTTTCCGGCCTCGATGTCAGGAGATCGTGGGCGGTATGTTCGCAGTTCCGATTCATCAAATCATAGGGTCGAGGATTTCGCAGAATTTCATTTGCCCGTTGTTCGACCAACCACGGGGTGGCGTTGGTTTTCTCTATGACGGGAACTTGCCCCTTGGTGAATTCGTCCAGCGTGCTGAGGTGCTCGCCTTTACCTGGACTGTCATGAAGCACGCCATTGAAAACGAAAATGCCGACATGTCTTACCCCTCCGAACTTGGTGACGACGATCTTGTCGCCCACGCTCAAATACGCGCTCTGATTGAATGCCGGATGTGATGTATTCATTTTTTGGATAAAAGATGTTTCAGCAGTAGCGCCAAAGCGACTGCTACGCCCATACCTAGGAGAACTTGAACAAGGTTCTCTTTTACCTCCTTCGTTCGCGCCCCTTCGCGAAAGTGGTTCAAGAGGTTCACTTGATAGGGTGTTGGTTCGGATTCTCCCCGCTCCCACTTGCTGACGGTAATGGGATGCAACCCCATGAGTTGGGCCAGTTGCACTTGAGTTAAACCCAAGGCCTCACGGATTTGCTTCACTTCATTTGCGGTCATTCTCCTAGAGAAAAGTAAGCTAAAGCTTAGTGTAAAGAGAGTATTCTAATGATGTATTCTTGGGGCTATTCCCTAGTTGATGTAAAGCGTCCGTGTGGGCGGAAGTGTTTCCGGCGCGTTTATGCGGCGAATTTCAGGGCTTCGGAAATAGGGGCAGCGGCCTGCCACGAGCGCAGGGCCTATTTGAAAAAACGCGTCGGGCGTAAGGTGGCCTCGAACCCAAAACCACCTATGAAAAACAAAACAGACCAATCGTTCTTTGACGAACCCGTTGACCTTCGTGCCGAGGCTCGGGCGCTCGCGCTGGAAGTCATCTGCCGCCTCCTGATCTGGATCGCGGACGGCACCACGGTCGAGGATCGCGGGCTTCGCGCCACGGTCGCGCTCTACTGTGTGCGCCCTGACCTGCTCAAGGGGATCACGCTCGAAGAAATCGGCGAACGCTCCGGCATGAGTCGGCAGGGCATTTTTAAGCTCGCCGCCGACTTCCGCGAAACCACGGGGCTCCGGTCATGAACTCCGTAACCATGACTGAATCCACCGCCGAGCGGATCAATCGGCTGCACGCCGAGGTCACGGAAAAAGAGGCCGACTCGCGCAACGCTCTCAACGCGGCCCTCCAGGCCGCGTGGGAGGCCGGCGGGCTCCTCATCGAAGAGCAGAAGCGGGTGCGGCACACGATGGGAAAGGGCGCGTGGTTGCTATGGCTGGAAAGCAATTTCCAAGGCACCCCGCGCACCGCCCAGCGTTACATGCGCCTGGCGCGAACCCTGACCGATCCCAGCTTCGTGCGCGGCCTCAGCTTGCGGCAGGCTTACGAGCGCTTGGGCATCGCGACGGAACCCAAACGTCGGGGCGAAGCCGTGGTGTTGGGCCGCTTGCCTCCTCACGTGAGTCTGGCGACCAAGCTGGTTCGGACGCTGCGCTCTCCGAAAACCTGCGCGCTGATGACGCCGGGGCATCGGGCAACCTACCAAGGCGATTTGCGCCCGTTGTATGAACGGCTGCGCGCCTTGTTTGAAAACTGAGCCGGTTGGGGTGAACTTTTTGGCGGCATGGAGTTCCAAAAGAAATGGCCATGAAGAAGATCGCCCCACGCTCCGATTCCCTGGCGGCGCTACGAGCGTTCACGGAGAGCGATGACGATGGAGCCTTCCGGCTCTTCACCCGGTTGTGCCGGGCGTCACCCGCTCTCCGTGAATGGCTCTGGGAGGAATTTGCCCGGAAACCCAAAACTCGGGCCAAACTCGCCTCGGCGCTCGCGCGGGAAGATACGGGAGATGACGCGTCGGTGTTTTCTGTGGAAAGTCGCTCGCTTCGGATTGAAGCAGCCGCGCTCCGTGAAAAAATGCCCGCACGCATCTACGGCGGTCTGACATGGAGCGAGGTCGAGGGTCTGGTGAGGCATTATCAGGCCGGGAAACTCGATCTCGGGACGTTCCTGCTGGTGAACGAATGGCGGCGCGAAAAAGACTCAGCCGAAAAGTCGCCACGCCTCACTCTGGCCTCAGTCGAGTGGTTCGGCCAAGTCGTGCGCGAGGGAGATACGCGTTTATTGCGACATGTCGGGAAAACGCTGCGATTTCTGGCATCCTTCGAAAAAGCCCCGAAACGTAGCGGGCTGTTTGGTCATACCGATTGGTGGAAGCTGAACGTGCTTTTCTACATGCTGCGACACCCGCGTGAGTCCTACCGCACGCGAGATTTCCGCGCACATCTGGCCGAATTGGGAATCGAGGTTGGCACCAAAGACATTCGCCGTTTTTGCACGCGGCATGGCATCAGGCGGAATGTTCGAGCAGGCAGGCCATCCCGGTCGGGCGAACCGTTCGAACGAAGGAAACTCCCGGAGAAGATGAGCAGCCGCTGAGGGCTGTTTTTCCGGTTTTTGATTGGTTTCGGGTTTCATCTCGGCGACTTTGGGGCATGGCCAAATCTCGCCCGAAATTGTCCATAATACTTCGCAACAAGCTTTTTGATGAGGTCCGGAGCGTTTGCCCCAACCCAGTTTGCGCCGCAGTCGGCGTATCCGTTCTTGAAATACATCATCGAGACGGCGACCCCGCGAACAACGACGAAAACAATCTGATCGCGCTGTGCGGTAGCTGCCATACCCGTGCCGAAAAAAGCCTTATCAGCGAGGCCGACCTCGATCTCTGGAAAAAGATGCTGCTCGCCGGCCACCATCCACGATTAGGGCGAATCGATCAGCATCAAGCGGCACCTGCCGGCACCGGGAATATCGGCATCGGAATCAACCACGGCACGGTTCAGTCGGCCAAGAAGATCGTGAATGATTTTCGGGGCAAAAAGAAACCCGCGCTTGCGCCCGCCCCGGATAGCATCGGCGCTCATGCGACCGAACGCGGCTACCTCGAATATTTGAGAAAGCGCTACATCAAGTGTCGTCTCACCGAACAGAAATACGGGGATAAACGTCGGTTCTCACCCGCGCAGGCGAGCAACGTCATCGAGAAGGTTCTGGGGTATCCTCCGTTGCAGGCCCCCATCACGGCGTTCGGCACGACATGGCCCCGCATACACGAGCTTGTTTGTTCCACGTTGGGCGCGACGCGGTTCATGCGGGGCTACCGCCCAAAGACCTGGGACGAATATCACGCGATCATCCTGGGCGGCGGCAAAGTCACGGACCAAGACGCCTGAATTAGGCAAGTGGAACCGGGACCGGAATCGGCACGGCGAGCTGTTGCACGATGGGCTGGTAGAGATCGACCGCCTGCCCCGGAGCGCGCAGCGACACGACCAACGAGTAGCGGATTTGATCCTCGTAACGCTTGAGGTGCGGACGAAGACGCCACCAGCCCGTCACCGGATAGACGGCGATTCGGGACTTGCTGCCTAGCTGGGCCGCCGTCCCCTTCCATGTGTCTTGATGAAGGGAGCCGCGATTTCGCGACTTCGATCCGATCATCCAATCGTTTGATTCGGATTCGCCTGCGGCGTCGTATTCGTCCGGAACCGCACGATCCGCACGATTGATTCGCTCCCGGAATGATTGCTCGCTCTCCAGCGGGCGTTGCACCTCGAAGCGTAGATGGCATGAGCCGTAGCGGTAACGCTCGGTGGTTAGCCGGGTGCCGGGATTGGGCTCGATGAAATACGACAGCGTGACGCGCATTTCGACCGGTGCTTCGCCAAGCGACTCCAAGACGTCTTTGGGCCACGGCAAATCGTGGAAACGCATCTCGTTGGTTTTGACCGTGCCATCCTTTTTGAAAGGCTGAAACTCGTCCTCCACGACGAGGGTGACGGCGCTTCTCGCGGTTTTGAGCGCGGTCAACAAATTCGGCTGTCCGTGACCGTAGTGCCGCATCAGGTCGATCACGTCGTCTTTGGTCCGAAGCTGCCGCCCGTCTTTCATGCCTTGGGTCCATTCGGCGCTGTGGATGAGCAAAGCACGAATCGTCTCAGGCCATGCGTTGGGATATTCTTTTTGAATGATCGCCGCCAAACGGGCGGTCTGCGCGGACGAGGCGCTGGTTCCGTCCGTGGTGGTCAGAAGCCGCTGCATGAAGGCGGCATTGGTCGTCAGCAGCTTGAGGTCGGCGTGATCCCAAAGCGTTCCGTCGGTCTCGATGAATCGGTTGCCGCCTTCGAAAACGATGTCAGGCTTCACCGGCCATTCCTTGTCCCACGCGCACGAAGTCGTGGACATGGGCGCGAGTGCGCCGCGCGGTGCGACAGTCCGTTTTTGCGAGAGCTGAGGGTCACGGATATGGTCTTTCGCGGTGCAGGCTCCCACCGTAACGACGTTCCACGCCTGCGCCGGGTCTTGCACCGACCAGGCGCGATTGATCGCGGGGTAATCGCTCGCCAGCGCGCAGGAGTTGTTACCAGCGCTGACAAAGATGAGCCTGGGCACCACCGGGTCTTCGCCGCGCGCGGCGCAAAGTTGATCGGTGGCGGCGGACCATGCGGTCGGGCGGCCGTCGAGACAGGTGTTTCTCGCCGTGATTTGCTGCGCGAAAACGCGCTTCCGCAGCGGCGCGGCCTGCTCCACGGCGGCAACGGTGTCGCGAACAATGTTGCCCCATTCGTCGCGGGGTTGAGGGTCGGCGTCGTTGAGGATTTTGCCAGATTCCAGCCAATGCGTGGCCACGACGGGAGAAGTGGCGAGCAAGGGGTCCACCAAATCGCCGAAGGCCGCCAAGCCTCCCATCTGGGTGCCATGCCCCTGGCCGTTCCGGTGTCCATCGTTTGTGCCCCAAGCTGGGAGGTAGGTGTGCAGACCGTTTGGGGCGACCACCGGGACGAGCAAGGGATGGCCGTCGTTTAGCCCGGTATCGAGCAAACAGACGGCGGGCGCGTCGGCAGACGGGGGGACAAGCTGCGCCGCCGTGTCGTCCACGAATTGACGCTGCACCTCGGGCGTCAGCTCGTCGAACTCCGCGACGCCCACGGCCGGCGCCCGCAACTCGCAAAGACAGTCGAGCAATCCGACCGAACCTTGAAGTTGCTCCCGCGTTGCCTGGAGCAAGTGAATCGTGGACTCGGGAAGATCGAGCGGGCGTCCGATGAGGCGGACGCCCGCCGCCTCGGCGGCGGCGCGGAAACGGGTGAGGATTTCAACTCGTTCTTCCTCGGAGTCACCGGCGCGCAACCACGCCTCCCACGGCACGTTTTGACCGGCAGCCGGGATGTCGGTCGGCGCGGTCCAGAACGCTTCGAAGGCGGCCTGCCGGATGTCGTCGATAGATGCGACGAGCGGCTGATGCTTCGGAACGTCGCCGCCCTGCTTGGTAGGTTCATCGCGATATTGGGCGATGAGGCTCTCGAAAACCTCCAGCTTGCCCGAAGGCACGCGCACCGTGGCAAACTCTTCGATGTGGTCGGTTCCGTCGGGTTGGACGACGGTGTGCTCGCGGATGTTGAGCAGTTCGATGCCTTGGCCGCGCCGCTCCAGCCTGTCGGTCTTCAGCTTGAATCCCGGACCGGACGCAAATTCGACTGCGATACCGTAGTCGGTCGGCAGGCCTCGGGCCGTGCGCGTTTGCCGCTCGGCCGCATCGGCCTGGCGCAAGGTGTCGAGCTGACGAAGCAGCTTGGCCGCGTGCTGGGCGCGGTCGCGCGGCGGGAAGGTGGGACCGCGCTGCCCGCCTACGTTGGGGTTGGTAAATCCTATGCCTTCGACTCTGCCGCTAACAAAAACGTGGGGAAGGTTGCGGTCGTTTTCGCCGGGCATGGTTTAGATCGAGGGGCGGTTCAAAAAGGTGCGCCGCTCTTCCAGCGCGAGCAGGAGATCCGGGGTTTTCAGGTCGGACCGGCCCTCCAGCAGCAGGAGCTTTATGGCCTCGTCGCAGGCGCGAACGACCTCCGCATAGCTGAGCCCTTCGGCGGCTTTGGCGACCTTGGCGAGCGCGACCGTTGTCTTCACCGGCCCCATCGCCAAGCGGCGTCGAATGGTTTCGGTGAGGAGTTCCTTGGTGGGGAGCGCAAACGCGAGCAGATCGTCGAAACGGCGGAAGAGCGCCTGATCGAGCGCGTGGCCGTGGTTGGTGGCGGCGATGACGAGGCTGGTGCCACGGTAGCCCTCCAGCAGCATGAGGAAGCTGTTTAGGACGCGGCGCATTTCCCCGACGTCGCCGGGGGTGCCGCGTTCGGTGCCGATGGAGTCAAATTCATCGAAGAGATACACGGCGCGAACCTTCTCCATCGAGTCGAAGATGAGCCGGAGCTTGGCGGCGGTTTCGCCGAGGAACTTGGTCATCAGGGCATCGAGCCGGACGACGAAGAGCGGGAGCCCCAGCTCGCCCGCGAGGGCGTGGGCGGTCATGGTCTTGCCGCAGCCGGGAGGACCGGAAAGAAGCAGCTTCTGGCGCGGGTGCAGGTTGTGCCCGCGGAGCATGGCCATCTGGCGGTGCTCGCCGACGATGCGCGCCATGCGCCCTTGCATGGCGGCGGGAAGAACCATGTCGGCCAGCTTCGTCTGCGGGTGAAAAACGGCGAAAAGCTCGCTGAGTTCGCCACGGGCGGCGGCGAAGGGGATCGTCTCGCCGGCGGTCTGCTGGGGGACGAGGCGGTTCTTGGCCTTCTCGATCATCCGCCGAAGTTCGTCGGAAAACTCGGTGTGGCCTTTCCTCGCCTCGCCCGCCGCGACCTGCATGGCGACGGACATGAAACGACCTTGGTCACCGTCGAAGTGACTTTGGACAAGGGCGCGCACTTGGTCCGCAGAAGCCATGGAAAAACGCTAGGCGGGGTTCAAACGCATTTCTAGATGAAAGTCTGGATTTGGGCTCAGCTTGGATCAGGGGCTAAACAGCTGTGCGACATTTACTTTGTCGGCGTAGCACTGGATAAGCCGGATGTGGTTAGCTGTTTTCGCGGGATGCGTTTGGATTTTTGTCGTCACCCAATTTCGGAGGGGAACGTGAAAAACCTGTTCCATGCGTTGCAGGAAATAATCCGAGTGAACGTGTGGACCAACAATGGTCACAGTCTTGCCGTTGAGGTTTTGGCGGAGGATGTCGTTGAAGTGTTCGTCGGCGTTGTTGAATGAGTATCCTACTACGACGATATGTTCGGCTTGCTTCACCCACACTGATGCTTTGTGCCACGCCTCGATGTAACGGTGCGAAAGAATTGGCTTTAGCCGAAGGGGTGGGACCAACGCGGGAATGACATGGCGGTTGGTCGCTGGTTGGTCCGTATCAAAGTGAAAATTATCCCGCTGCGATTGGAGAAACGCGTTCGGGTCCACGTCCATCATGTCCCCGTCGATGGGGACGAGTTCGCGAGTGGCCATGCTCACATACTCGGGCAAGCCGCCGTGAAAGTAGATTACGCGGTCGCGCCCGAGTCGCGTTTCAAGAAATGAGGTGTAGTTGAGTGTGATGGCGTGACAATCGGTCGGCAGGCTGCCGTAGAACGGTAGATTTCCATCGGGATGCGCCCGAATCACCTGCTGCTGTTTAGTGACCAAGTAGGCCCAAAGCACCCACGCGATGTAGAGGTAGTTTTTGATGTTAGGGACGTCCTCGTTGTAAAAACCGAGAAATTTCTCAACGAGGAGATTTTCGATATTGAGCATGTCCGCACCGAGAGCAGCGGCTACTTCGTTGCGGTCCGCTTGGAGACCCATTCGCAAGGTCTTTTTAAGGACGGTCTTGAATGTGTCGGAGAGCGAGAGCTTATGGATGTCGAGGATGGAGTCGGAATCTATCATCTCATCCGCATCTTGAGGAAATACCTCGTGAATGAGCTCCATAGTTTCGTCGTCCAATTCACCAGCCTCGGAGATCACGACAAGTTTGTTGAAGAGGCGAATGATTAGCTCTCCGTGTCTGCGAACGGACGCCCGCTCGTCGGGCAGATCTTTGATCGCCTCCTCGACGCGTCGCACCATCTGACGCTGGGACTCCACGCCTCGTGTGGTGATTACATCGACGGCTCGGGCCAAGGTGCTTGCAAATGTGAAACGCAGATTTGGCAACATCGACCTCAGCGTCTCGTGAACCGGCTTCCCCTCGCCTTCCAAGTAGGCGGCAATTTCGGGCAGAAGCGTAGCGGCTAAGGGGAAGTCGATACCTCGGGTCCGATCCACACCCGCGCCGGTGATGAGAAGATGTTTGGTCATGGGAGTGTGAGGTTGGTTAATTGAAAATGTGGTCGAGGAGGGACGGGAGGAGGGCAGTTGTGGCAGCTTCGGATTCGGCGGCGCGGGCTAGAACTTGGGTTTGCAGGGTAAGGAGTTTTTGGAACTCGCGCTGGGCGGCGAGCGGGGGGACGGGGACTTCAATCGCCATGAGGTGATCGGCCTTGAGCGTCTTGTTGCGCGCGGCGGTCCCAGGGGATGCTTTGAGGATTTTTGCGAAACCTTCCTCGGTCATGAAGTAATGAAGAAGGCAACTGGCGAGAACGACGTCCTCGCGCGGTTCGCAGATCAACATGCGGTGATTGCCGACCCAGTCGTCGTGCTCGGGGCCGGCGACGGCGATGGCTTTTTCCCACGCCATGATGTTGCTGAAAACGATGTCGCCTGCTTTGAGCCGATAAAGTTCCTGCCAGTCGAAGAACGAGCCGGGCACTTTGCGGCGCAGGAAAACGCCTTTGTAGAAACTGCGGACGCCGAACTCGGTGTAGCTGGTCTCGGGCTCGATGGCGATTTGTCGCCACGCCAAGGGTGCCACTTCGGAGAGCGGTTTCCACTCGGCGGACTCCACGAGGCGATGAAACGTGGTGCGGAGGGCGGACTGGAGTTTTTGTGTCTGCTCCTCGCGCAGGTGCCGGACGCGGGTGAGGCGGGTTTCGATGGCGTCGAGTCGGGCCGCGAGGCGTTGCTGCTCGGCGAGAGGCGGGAGCGGGATGGTGGCTTCGAGAAATTTCGACGGGCGCACGGACGCGTAGCCCGTAGTTCCGAAAGCTCCGGCGGATAGCTGACGCTCCAAGTAATTTCCTCGAAGCATCCACTTCATCCAAGCGGGCGAAAGCGACGGAGAGGCGATGTTGAAAAGGAAAAAATGGCTCGTGATGAGCGCCCCGTTTCCTTCGGGGGGAACGATGCCGAGCGCACCTTTTTTGGCCCAGATTTCGGAGACTATGATCTGGCCGGAGCGTGCGAATTGGTGTTTCTCCATCTTCACCTCGTCGCCGTGAACCGAAGCATCCAGCGAGACGCCTTTGCCGTAGAGTTTAACGGACAGCTTTTTGTAGGTCCGCGATTCGAGAGCTCTCACATAATTCCGATCCTGCGCGAGCACCTCCCCTAGCGTAGCCTCGGTCCAACCGGGCTTCATGCCAGCGCCTCCACCTCGGCTTTGATCTCCTCCATAAGGCGAAAGATTTCGCGTTCCTTGCTCACGATGTCGGCGACAAGTTCGCCTGGCGGGCGGTGGTCGAGGGCTTCGGCGGCGCTGGGGTTTTTGGCGTCGAGGTTGTAGATCGGCCAATACGCGGCGTCGCCGGCGGCTTGGGCCTCGGCTTGGCTTTTGCGCTCTTGGGCGATGCGGCGCTCGAGGTCGATGAGCAGGTTTTCCAACTCGTTTTTCCATTTATCGGGTTCGCCGCGCAGTTTGTCCTTCGTCGCGCGAAACTCGCCTTCGAGTTTGCGGAGGCGCTCGCCCGCCGCCTTGGCCGCTTCCCAATGCGGGGTGGCGGCGGCGACGGCTTGCTCGCGCAGGGTGGCGAAATCCACCGGCCACGCCTGGTCGGTGGGCACGCGTTTCTTGGCGGTGAACCATGCCTGGCACGCGGCCATGTCCTCGACCTGCATGGGCATGGTCTTGGTGTATTTTTTGCGACCCTCGGGCGCGGCGACCTGGTAATACCAGATGGTCTTGGTGGGGCCGGAGCGGTCGAAGAAAAGCAGGTTGGCCGGGATGTCGGTGTAGGGGGCGAAGGTGCCCTCGGGCAGACGGACGATGGTGTGGAGGTTGAAGTCCTTGAGCAGCTCTTCCTTGATTTTGGCGCAGACGCCGTCGCCGAAGAGGGTGCCGTTGGGAACGACGACGGCGGCGCGGCCGGGGGCCTGCCCGCGCACGGGGCGGCGGAGCTTGCGCATGATGTATTGGAGGAAAAGCAGGGCGGTCTCGGCGGTCTGCTTGTCGGCGGGGAAGTTGCCGAGGATGCCGCGCTCCTCCTCGCCGCCGAAGGGCGGGTTGGTGAGGATGACGTCCACGCGGTCGCCGTCGCCGATCTCGGTGACTTTCTGGGCGAGGGTGTTGCCGTATTTGATCTGCGGATACTCCAGGCCGTGCAGGAGCAGGTTCATCTGCACGAGCATGTAGGGGAGCGGCTTGGCCTCCTGGCCGAAGAGGGTGTCGCGCTGGAGGACGCGGCGGTCGGCGACGGATTTGCAGGTCGCGGCAAGGTGGTCGTAGGTCTCGACGAGGAAGCCGCCGGTGCCGCAGGCGGGGTCGAGGATGGTCTCGCCGAGGAGGGGGGCGGTGACCTCGACCATGAACTTCACCACGGGGCGCGGAGTGTAGAATTCGCCGCTATCGCCGGCGGCGTCGCGCATCTCGCGCAGCATGTTTTCATAAAGGCGGGAGAGGGTGTGCATCTCCTCGCTGGCGGTGAAGTGGATGCCGGTGACCTTGTTGAGCACGTCACGGAGGAGATAGCCGGACTCCATGCGGTTGCTCACGCCCTTGAACACGTTGGCGATGACGTCCTGCCGGGATTTGCCGGATTCGGAGGAGAGGGCGCGCAGGTAGGCGAAGAGGCCGGGCCCCCTGGTGCCGTCGGGGCGGAGCGTCTCGTCCTGCGAGATGAATTTGAGGAGTTCGTCGCCGGTGATGCCGTCGGCGGGCGCGGCCCAATCGCGCCAGCGGTAAGGCGCGGTGATGACGGGGGCGTATTTCTTGCCCGCGAGCTTGGCCTCCTGCTCGCCGGCCAGCTCCATGTCGTCGAGAAACTTTAGGAAGAGCACCCAGGTGAAGAGCGGGAGGCGGTCGAGGTCGCCGTTGAGGCCCTTGTCTTTCCGCATGATCTGGCGGGCGGACTTGATGAGCGCGCCGAGGCGCTGGGCGGTGGTGAGCGCGGGGGCGGCGGCTTTTTTCTGGCGTGTTTTTTTCTCGGGCGAGACGGCGGCGGACTTGGGCATGAACGGTGTGTGGGGCCGGGCTTAGGCGGCGTAAAGGTGTTGCTGAAGTTGGGTGACGGCGGCGCGGAACTGATCGGTGCCGCCGAAATGGGCGGTGATTTCGGATACGTTGCCGATGTCGGAGAGCGGGGGGACTTTTAGCGAGTCGGGGATGGAGAATTCGGCCGGGCCGTGTTCGGCGTATTTGGCGAGCAGGGTGTCGAGAATCTGGCGGGCGGCGTCGCCGTAGGTGGCGAAAAAGTCCGGGCGGCTGGCGCGGAGGCGGGCGGCGCGCTGGGCGCGGGTGAGCACGGGAGCGTTCCACGCGAGGTTGCAAAGCACGTCGAAGGGATCGGCGTCGGGCTGACCAAGGGCGACGGCGGCCTCGGCGGCGTCGATGCCGTGCTCTCGGAGCGAGTCGAGGGTCTCGGCGCGGCGGTCGGGGTTGGACCAATCGTGGCGGAAGGTGGCGAGGTCGGGGAAGAGCGAGCGGACGGTCTCGCGGGTGTAGTCGCGGAGTTCGGTGACGCGAAGTTTCTTGCCCTCGCCATCGAGGTCTTGGGTGGCGTGGGTGACGACGGAGGCCTGGCCGGTGCGCACGTAGTATTTGCGCGGTTGGGGCGGAGGCTGCGGCGGCTCGATGGTGTCGGAGGGGCCGGACTCGTCCACGGTATCGCTAAAATCGTCGGCGTGGGCGGTGGCGGGAGGCGTCTCGTCCTCGTCGTCGGCGGAGGCGGGGCCGGGGTCCATGACGGTGGTGTCGGTGGCGTCGCCGTTTTCGTCGATCCGGGTTTCGGCAATGAACTCGGGGTCGCCGTCGAACTCCTTGTCGGCGAAGTGGCGGGTGGCGGTGCCGGTGTAGTCGAGGATGTTGAAGAAGAGTTTGCCGTTTTCCTCGTTCAGGCGGGTGCCGCGACCGATGATTTGTTTAAACTCGGTCATGGTGCCGATGATGCGGATGAGGACGACGTTTTTGACCAAGGGGGCGTCCACGCCGGTGCTGAGAAGCTGCGAGGTGGTGAGGATGGCGGGGGTGTCGGTTTCGAGTTCTTGGAACTTGCTCAGGTGGCCCTTGCCGGTGTCGCCCTCGTCGGATGTGACGACAGCGACGTAGTCGGGGTGCTGCTTTACGAGGTCGGCGTTTAGGTTGCCGAGGAGGCCGGCCATTTCGCGGGCGTGCTCCTGGTCCACGCAAAAGACGATGGTTTTGCCGAAGCGGTCGGTCTGCCGGAGGAACTCGGTGAGGTGCTTGGCGATGGCCTCGGATCGAGGGCGGAGGGAGAGGCGTTTCTCGAAGTCGGCGGTGTGGTATTCCTCGTCGGGAATCTCGCGGCCAAGCGCATCGAGTTCCTTTTTGGTCGGGCGCCAACCGGTGGCGTCGGCGGAGGTGACGACGCGGTGGACGCGGTAGGGTGCGAGAAAGCCGTCGGCGAGTCCTTGGCGAAGGCTGTATTGGTAGATGGGGTTACCAAAGTAGCGGTAGGTGGCGCGGTTGTCCTTGCGAAGGGGCGTGGCGGTCATGCCGAGCTTCACGGCGGGCGCGAAGTAATCGAGAATCTCGCGCCAAGAGGACGAGTCGCGGGCGCTGCCCCGGTGACATTCGTCGATGATGATGAGATCGAAAAAATCGGGGGCGAACTCCTTGTAGAGACCGGGGCGGCGTTCGTCCTCGGCGATGGACTGGTAGGTGGCGAAATACATCTCGCGGCTCTGAACGACCTCGCCGTTCTCGATCTTGTGCCGGGCCTCGCCGAAGGGGCGGAAAGTTTTGTCCTTCGGGTCGTCCACGAGGACGTTGCGGTCGGCGAGGAAGAGGATTTTGGGGCGGCGCACGGGGTCGCCGGAGCGGTTCCAGCGAGCCTGCCAGAGTTTGTAGCAAATCTGGAAGGCGACGACGGTCTTGCCGGTGCCGGTCGCCATGGTGATGAGGATGCGCGACTGGCCGCGTAGGATGGCCGCGAGCGCGCGGTTGATGGCGATCTGCTGGTAGTAGCGCGGCGGGCGATCCGGGTCCGGGTGGTTGGGCGTGACGAGTTTTTCCTGGGCGGCGGGGGGAAGCGGCGCGTAATCGTTCAGCGGGGTCCGGGTGTTGAGCCGGTCCCAGAGTTCTGGCGGCGAAGGGAACGCGTTGACCGAAGTGGCGAGGCCGGTGGTGAAGTCGAATTCGACGATGCCGGTGCCGTTGGTCGAATAGGCGAATTTGAGGCCGAGCAAGGTGGCGTAGTCCTTGGCCTGTTGGAGCCCGGCGTCGGGGGTTTTGTAGTCGGGCTTGGCCTCGACCACGGCGATGGGAAAATCGTTTCGGTAGCGAAGGATGTAGTCGGCGCGCTTGGGTTTACCGCGCACGATCTTGCCGCCGACGATGCGAACACGGCCCTTGGGATTGGTGAATGTGCGCTGTTCGGCGATGCCATACGGAGCCGCGTCCCAGCCTGCGGCTTGGAGCTTGGGGACGACATAGGTGCGGCAAGTGTCGGCTTCGTTCATCTATTAACGGAATTTTTTAGATTCCTATCGTGCTGCATGGCGAGACTGGAGAGGCGGGTTTCGCGTAATTCCGGTCAGGCAACATTCTGTTAGTGCGCCGATTGACGACGAGTCACCGGCATCGTGAATACACACCGAAACGAGGTTTCATAGTAATCCGCCGCTGCGGAACGAGTAGAAGCCCATACCAAGCGGGTCGTCGGTCGGGCAACCGATGATGACGTGGTCGATTAGTTCGATTTGCATGACTTGTCCCGCCTCCCGGATTTTCCGGGTGATGGTGCAGTCGGCGGATGATGGAGCGGGGTCGCCGGAGGGGTGGTTGTGAACCAGCACGACGCTGCACGCTGAGGCCATGATCGCGGCGCGGAACACCTCGCGAGGATGAACGAGGCAGGAAGTCAGGGTGCCACTGCTGATTTTCACCCGACCCAAGGGCCGGAACTTGGTGTTCAGGGCGATGACCCAAACGGACTCGACGGTGGGCTCGGCGGCGAACGCACCTTCCATGTAGCGGACGATCTGATCCGGGCGATCCAACGGCTCCTCGTTGCCGAGTCGGACAAGGTGATACTGCGGTGTGATTTCATAGACCTGCATGGTGAACGCGAAATCGCGCTGCTTGCGGCTCCGGCGACGTGCCGGGTTGTCCGGTCAGCCCGATCTCGCGCCCCGCGCTCACGCCGAGGCAAAGCCGGGCCGGACGACTGTCCGGCCCGGCGTGGTGGAGGCGCGCAGCGCACTACCTTGCCCGGCGTGATAAGATAGGGCGTCCAGAGGGAAGGCCCATTCCCACACGCCGATGCGGCGGGCCGCGTGGTCTAGCTTGAAACGGATCGCTTCGCAGGCTCTTGCTGGTCAGCGCATGGCGTCACCCAAAACGAAACCAAGGAAGCTCGTCTATTGCTCGTTCTGTGGGAAAGAGCAGGCGGAGGTTAAAAAAATCATCGCCGGCCCCGGCGTTCAAATCTGCGAGTCCTGCGTCAACGTCTGCAAAACGATCATCGACCGCGAACTCGTGGCGAACGCCTTCAAGCCGGTCGGGATGACGCACGATCAGTTCAAAGTCGGTCAGGAATTTCTCACGGAGACAGGCCGCTGGATTTGCACGGACAAGGGCA
>CBINNW010000095.1:0-20960 GCA_966252115.1 uncultured Akkermansia sp. | reverse complement strand
CCGCCTCGACCACGTCGAATTCATCACCCGCCCCGTCGGCTGGGGCTTCCACGACTACGTCGCCGGCCTCGTGGCCCAGCTCGAAGGCGAACTGCCCGAGGCATAATCCCCGCCCGCCGCCAAACCTTCCGCACCGCCCACCAGCCGCCTCACCGTAGCGGAACGGCGGAGCCGTTTCGTTCCGAGCCCTCGTCTTTTCATTCCGCGCCACAGTTTCGTTCCGTGCCAACACCGCCACCGCCAGATTTCCATTCGCGCGAAGCGTTCCGCTCAACCGCACGGCATCGCCCGGCCAAACGCTTCGTCCCGCGCATGCGCCGGACGCACAACCTGTTTACGCATGCCATCGTCCACCGAGATCGCCGCTCGCATCCGCCCCTTTCACGCCCCTCCCCCGGCCTTTTCTTTCTCCGGCCACTCCGTGTGCTCCGTGCCCTCCGTGGTTAAATTCTAACCGCGATTCCCGCCCGCCCAGGCCGCCCGGAGAGGACCTCCCCGCGTTGCGCATCGCTTCACGATGTTGTTTGCGCGTCCCCGGCCGCCTTGCCGTTCGCCCCCGCCAAACGCTCGATCAAGGGCCGCAGCCGGCCGCGCAGACGCTTGGTCTCCGCGGCGCACCAGGCCCGCAGCATCGGCAGCCAAGTCGCGTCGGCCTCACCTTCCACCCGGTCCACCAACAGGAGCACCGTGTCGTTGTTCCTCTGCTGCCCGTTCGTCATCAAAAACGACAAGGTCAGCTCCCGTCCCGCCGCCACCGGCCCGACCTGCCCGCGCACCTCCTCCAGCCACAAATCCGCCGCATAATTCCGCGCCCGCTCCAGACCGGCGTCGGTGTAGCCCAGCAACGGCAGGCCCTCCCGCGTGCGCTCGAACCGCAACCAGCCCCGGTGGAAAAACGTGTCGATCTTCGCCAGCACCTCCGCCTCCGGCATGCCCGCGAAGTGCCCGTGCCCGGGCCCGTCCACCAAGCCCAGTCGCTTGACCTTCTCCGCCCGACTGCCGCGCAGCGCCATCATCACCGAGGTGCGGCCCGCCACATAAACCGCGCGATCCAGCACCGCAAAAATCGCCCGTTCCTCCTCGCCCGACAGAGGCGCCGGCCCGGCCAATTTCACCCCGGGCCCGCGTCGCGCAAAATTGTTCTGTGATCTGCCGCCCATGATGGGCGAACGTCTCCGCGCCCTGTCTGTTTTTCAAGTTTGCGTCTCCACCCCGTCCGTCATCGCCGCGGCGGGCCCGCCCCACACCGGGGCAACCTATACGAAACGACGCCAGCGTGGTCCCACCGGCCCATTTTCCATTCGCCCTTCGTCATCGGCCCTTCGTCATTTGGCGGCGGCGCTCCCTGCGCTCGCTTCCGCCGCCATGCCTCTCTCCGACACCTATTACGCCACCGCCACCGCCCTGCTCGAGCAGGCCCGCGAGAAGAACGCCGCCACCATCGCCGCGCTCGTGCCCATCATCGGCGCCTCCATCGCCGCCGGCGGCGTGCTCCACACCTTCGGCTCCGGCCACTCCGAGATGATCGCCCGCGAGATCATCGGCCGCGCCGGCGGCCTCATGCCCGTCACCGGTCTCTTCGACCCCGGCTACGGCTTCTCGGAAAACATCGTCGGCTACGGCACACGCCTCGCCCAGCGCCACGACCACCATTACGGCTTCCTCCCCGGCGAGACCGTCATCGTCATCTCCAACTCCGGCAAAAACGCCTCGCCCATCGAGGTCGCCCTCTACGCCAAACAAAAGGGCCTCACCGTCGTCGGCCTCACCTCCGTCGCCATGAGCTCCACCGCCGCGACCGTCCACCCGGGCGGGCAAAACCTGCACGCCATCGCCCACCACACCCTCGACAACCTCGGCGTCACCGGCGACGCCATCACCGAGGTCACCCCGGGCCGCTTCGCCGGCCCCACCTCCACGCTCATCGGCTGCACCCTGCTCAACCTGCTCATGATCGACGTCCTCGGCTGGCTGCGCGACCAGGGCCATCCACTCCCCCTCGTCACCAGCCAGAACATCCCCGGCGGCATGGAGGCCAACATCGCCCTCTCCAAACGCTACCGCACCCGCCTCAGCAAACTCATCGGCTGAGCGCCGCGCTCCGCGCTCCACCCGACCCGGGCTCCTCCGCCCCGCCGCCCTTCTCTCCCCCGGAGCCGGCACGCCGCCGCCACCACCGCTCCAAGGAAGGCGCGAGCCGGCGTTTTCCCCGTGCCGCGCTGCGCGCATTCCCACCGGCCTCCGCCGTTGCGATGGCCCATTTTCCGCTCTCGCATCGCCCCCATGCCCGGACCCAAACCAGCACCGAGCCGCACCGTCTATTTCGCCGGCGAGCTCTTCAGCGCCAAGCACCTCGTCGGCAACGCCTACCTCGCCGAGGCCATCCACGAAAAATCCCACGGCCGCTACCTCTGCCGCCTGCCCCAGGATTTTGAACTGCGCGGCCATCACCCGCAGCAGATCCGCGACAAGGACATCCGCAGCCTGCTCGAGTGCGACCTCGCCCTCTTCAACTTCGACGGACCCGAGCTCGATAGCGGCACCGTGGTCGAGTTCATGTTCGCCAAGTTCGCCGACATCCCCTGCGTCATCCTCCGCAGCGATTTTCGCAGCGCCGGCGACCAGCCCGGCGGCGACCCGTGGAACCTCATGGTCAGCTTTTATCCCCGCACCATCTCCGTGCCCGTCCACAGCATGGCGCTCTACAAAAAAGCCCATGCCGCCGCCAAACGCGCCGCGCTCGACGACGTCACCCGCCTCGCCGGCCAGCACAGCTCCGCCACCGCCCAGACCATGTGCGAGCAGATAGCCGCCCTCGCCGTGCGCGGCCTCGACCGCGCCGCGCGCCTCGAGCCCGCCATGCCCAAACACCTGCGCGAGGAGGTCTATCAGTGGCTCGCCCTCATGCCCGGCTTTCGCGGCAACGAGAAAAAGCTCCGCAAGGACCTCGAAAAACTCCTCGAGCAAAAAGTCCGCCGCGACCTGCTCTGAATCGGAGAAATGCAGTCAGGTTTCAGAAGTCGGAATTCAGAAGAACAACAGCCACCACCCCTCGCCCCCCCCGAGTCCATCCGCCCTTCCATCTTCCCCCCGCCCCCCTCCGCCGCTCCGTCGCTCCGTCCTTCCGTCGCTCTGTCCTTCCGCCCTCAGCCTTCAGCCCTCCGCCTTCCGCCTTCAGCCTTCCCCCGAGATGCTCCGCCTCCTCTCCCATCCGCTCGCCGAGCACGCGCTCACGCACCTGCGCGACCGCGACACCCAGCCCGCCACCTTCCGCGCCCTGGCCCACCAGGTCGGCCTCATGCTCGCCCTCGAGGCCACCCGCGACCTGCCCACGCGTAACCACACGGTGAATACGCCGCTCGAGCCGCACACCGGCGGGATCCTCGCCGAATCGCTCGTGATCGTGCCCATCCTGCGCGCCGGCATCGGCATGGTGCAGCCCTACCTCGATCTTTTCCCCGACGTATCGGTCGGCTACGTCGGCCTGGAGCGCGACCACCAGACCGCCGTCGCCCGCAGCTACTACTGCAAACTCCCCCCGCTCGCCGGCAAACGCGTGCTCTGCGTCGATCCCATGCTCGCCACCGGCGGCAGCGCGATCACGGCGCTCGACCTCCTGCGGAAAAACGGGGCCGAGGACCTGGCGCTGGTCGTCATCGTCGCCGCACCCGAGGGCGTCGCCGCCGTGCACGCCGCCCACCCCGGCCTGCCCATCCACGCGGCCGCCCTCGACCGCGAGCTCAGCCCCGCCAAATACATCCTCCCCGGGCTCGGCGACTTCGGCGACCGCCTCTTCGGCACCTGACCGGGCGCGCGCCACGACCGGGCACGCTCCGGACTCGCCCGGCCGCCCGCCACCACCGGGAGTGTGAGTCGCCCCGCCTTGCGCCCCGCGGGCGTCGCCCGCACCCTCGCCGGCTCCCTCGCATGCCGCCCGCCGCCGCCGACAAATCCTCCGCCGCCCTCACCAAGGCCGACTACGAGCTGCTCGCCGAGTTTCGCCACACCCTGCGCACCTTTCTCGGCTTCAGCGAGACCGCCGCCACCGACCACGGCGTGACGCCGATGCAATACCAGGCCCTGCTCGCCATCCAGGGCTTCCCCGGCCGCGAGTGGGTCACGGTGGGCGAACTCGCCGCCCGGTTGCGCGTCGCCCACCACAGCGCCGTCGGGCTGGTCAACCGCATGCAGGCGCTGCAACTGGTGGAGCGCAGACCCTGCCCCGACGACCAGCGCCGGGTGCGCGTCTCCCTGACCGCCAAAGGCCTCAAAATCCTCGGCAAACTCTACCGCGTGCATCGCGCCGAACTGCGCTCCGTCGGACCCCAGCTCATCGCCCTGCTGCGCCGCGCCTCCACCCCCGAGGGCGCGGAGCCTCCGGCCATCGGCTTCGCCAGCCCCGCCTGCGCGATGCCCGAGCCCGAGGACTGACGCCACTGGCCGGAAAGCCGGAAAGGAATATCCGCCCATCCACCGGGAGCGCCGGCATCTTGCCGGCTTTCCAGACATACGGCCGGCGGGACGCCGGCGCTCCCAGTTGCGAGGATCGAACCATGCCGGCACTTCCCGGCGCCATTCATATCGTAGCACGATAAATTTAGGCTGGCCGGCCAAAGGATGAATTTCATTCATCCACCCCTCACACCGCCGCATGCCGCCGTCCTTCCGCCTTTCCCATATCCTTCTCGCCACGGCCGGAGCGGCGTTCGCCGTGTCCTCGCTCTCCTACGTCGCCATGACCACGCGCGGCCTGCTGCTGCTCGGATCGTTCGGAGCCTCCTCCCTGCTGTTGTTCGCCTTGCCCGAGGCGCCCTTGTCGCAGCCACGCTCGGTGATCGGCGGACACCTGCTCGCCTCGCTCATCGCGGCGGCCTGCCTCGCGCTCTTCGGTCCGCAATGGTGGGCCGTCGGCCTGGCGACCGGGCTCGGGGTGGGCGCCATGATGGCCACCCGCACGGTGCATCCGCCGGCCGGCTCCAACGCGATCATCGTCTTTCTCGCCAAGCCGAGCTGGGGCTTCCTGCTGCTCTCCACGCTGGCGGGCGCCGTCGTGCTGGTGGGAATCGCGGTCTTCTACCACCGCGCCACCCGCCGTCATCGTTACCCGAGCTACTGGCACCGCCCGCCCACGCCGGCCCCCCACGCGACCGGCGCCTCGGCCTGAGCCGGGCCGAACCGGCCCCGCCCTCCCGCCCTCCCCGCCCGCCGCGCGCACCGCTCCGCTACGGCGCCGCCTCGGGGTGCTCGACCTGCAAACGATCCACCGACACCGTGCGGAAAAACCGGGCCGTCTCCCGGCGCTCCACCGCCACGACCGAGAGCCCCTCCAGCCGCTCTCCGTCTGTGATGTCTGTGATGTCGGCCTCGCCTCCGATTCCCGTGGCGACGATCTGCCGCAGCGCCACGCCCCCCGCGACCGGGCCGCTCCGGCTCAACCATCGTCGCTCCACGATCTCGTCCCTGCCCGGTGCTTGACCGACCGGCGTTGACAACAACAGCAGCCCGTCGGCGTCCAAGGATCTCGTTCGCTTAAACGCCTCCAGCGGCGCCAAAAATTCCGCCCAGCGACGATCAAACAAACGCGCCCGGCGGCAGTCGGCCACGCGCACCCACTTCCGCTGGCCCAAATGCTCGACCACCGGAGGGAAGATTCTTCGCCCGGACCCGAAGGACCAGGCCCCCTGCGTCGCGAGCCGCGGCGACGAGACATCGAACTCCACCCGCGCCAGGAGCATCTCCGCATCGACCCGCACCTTGTCCTCCGGGGCAAACCGCGGCGCGGTCGCACGCCCAAAATTCAGGCTCCACTCGAAGCGCCCCCACCCCGCCGCACCCGCGCCGGCGACCTCGCCGGCCCCGACGGGGTCCGAACCTCCGTCCCCGCTCGCCCCTCCCTCCGCCCACGAGACCCGCCTCAACACATCCTCCAGATCCACATACATGAACCAATCCTCCGGATAATGGTTCTCCTTCACCCACCTCCCGTCCGCGCCCCAGCCGATGCCGTCGCCGGCGAGCTTGGTGCGGGTGCGGAGCGGCCGGATCTCCCAGTCTCCCGTCGGCTCCGCCCGCCAGCCGAGCCCCAGCCGGAATGCGTCGAAGCTCGAGGGACCGCCCTGCCCCACGAGCGGCGGCCACAGGACCGCCCGCTCCAGCGAAACCTCCACCCCGCTCACCCGCTCCGCCCGCCACTCCGCCCACTCGTCCTCAACCGGCCAAAAATTCCACGGCGCCAACATCGTCGTCGCCAGCACCCCGCCCAGCCAGAGCGCGGCGCCGATCAACACCTCGCGCGACCGACGTCGCCAAAACTGCCATGCCACCGCCAGCGCCGCCCCGCCCACCAGCAACAAACCGGCGAGCAGGAAACGCGTCTGCCACAGCCCCAGCAGCTCGGGATCGTGGCCGGGACCGCGCGCCCCCACCGAACGCATGATCATCCAGACGAGCGGCATCGGCATCGCCACGACCAGCGCGCCCAACGCCACCGGAGTCCACAGGAACAGACGGCGAAACGAGTCCACCAGCGAAGCCACGAAAAACGCCGCCAGCACCAACAAGGCCCGCCCCGCCACCACCACGCCGGCCTCCGCCATCACATCAATCGTCGTGAATCCGCAATACAGCCACCAGGGCAGCCACAGGAGCACCGACGGAAGGGCGATCAACCCGACGGCGCCCGCGACCTTCGCGCCCAGCAACAGGCCGCGCGACACCGGCCGGGTGCGCACGAAGTGCCGCGCATTCGTCGGCGCGTCCTCCAACACCAACCAGGCGGCCATCAGGTAAACCAACACCGCGTCGAACGCGCCCAGCGCCCAGTCCATCCGCTCAAGACCGCCCCGCCCAAACCGCTGCGCGGACCAGACGGAGCCATGCAGCATCACCCCCGCCCACGCCAGTTTGGCCACCTGCAACCCGAGCCAGGCCCACCACAGGGGCCGCAGCCGCGCCGCGTCTTTTCGCACGATATGAAAAATCAGTTTCATGGGGTAAAAATCATTCGCGGTTCCCGTCCGCCCGCTCCGCGTCGGCCCGCCGCCTCCAACCCTGCCAGGTCGCCGTCGCCGCGGCCTCGGCTGACAACGTGACCGCGCGATCGACCACCCGCAGCGATGCCGCGCGGATCGTTCCTCGCCGGCCGACCGTCGCCGCCGGGCTCTCCGGCGAGGCCGGCGCCGCGCTCCCGCCCAGAACCGGGTCCGGCGCCCGGACTCCGCGAAACAATACCGAGTCGAAGCCACGCTCGCGCAGCGTCACGCGCACCTGTTTTTCCCACGGCTCCACCGCCGTGACCCGCGTCCAACCGGCGGCCGTCTCCTGTCCCGCGCCGGCCACCAGCGGCGCGCCCGGCTCGATCCTCTCAAACGCCGCGGTGTCCACCGTTCCGCGCGCCTCGCCCAGCCGGCGAACGCCCGACGCCGACACCACCAGGCCGACCGCCAGCACCACCGCGGCCGGCAGCCGCCGCCGCGCTCCGTATTGAAAAACCAACGACAGCGCCGCCGCCGTCGCGGCCGCACCGAGGACGCCCGCCCGGCCCGCCTCGCCGCCCCGGTCGGCCATGGCGCCGATCAGCGCCACCGGCGCCAGCCACAGCCCGGCGAAAACCGTCCGGCTCCAGCCCCCGGCCACCGCCGCGAGCGCGAGGACCGCCAGCGTCAAGGTGCCGCGCAGCAGCGCCCAATCCAGCGCCGCCCAGCCCACCTCGCCCGCGCCGAAACCCGCCGCGATCCAGATCGGCGTGAGCGCGACGACGGGCAGCGCGACGAACATCAACAGGGCCCCCGCGACCTTCGCCGCCAACAGATGGGCGCCGGCGACGGGTCGCGTTTTCCAAAATGCCCGCGGGTCGGTCGGCGCGTCCTCCAGCACCAGCATCACCACCAGCAGCAGCCCGATCACCGCCTCCATGCCGTTGGCGTAGGCCACGGCGGGGCCGATCCACTCGCCCGGCCAGGACAGGTCGCCCGCGGCGTAGAGCAGCAGCCCGAGCGCCTTGCCCGCCACCAGCGCCAGCCACAGCGCCACCGGCCCGGCGAGCCGGCGGAGGTCCTTCCGCACGAGATGAAGCACCGTATTCATGAGGTTGATACCGCGGTCCGGTTCGCGGCCCGCCCGGCGCGGGCCAGCACGAGGAAAATCTCCCGCAGCGCCAGCGGACGCAGCGACGCCTCCGCGCCCGGGAAAAGCCGCGCCACCGCGGCCTCGGTCTCCCCGGGCCGATGCCGCGAGGCCACGAAACTCGCGCGCCGCCCCTCCTCGGCGAACTCCAGCCAGGTCTCCGGCCGCGGCTCGGTCGGCCCGCGCCCGCCGGCCGGGGGAAAGGTCAGGTCCACGCGCCGGAAACGCCCAAGCAGCGCGTCCGTTTCCTCGTCCACCTGCTTGCGCCCCGCGTCGAGCAGGACCACGCGGTCGCAGAAGCGCTCCACCTCCTCGATGTCGTGCGAGGAGATAAACACGCTCCAGTCGCCCAGCCCCGACACCTCCAGCAGACCGCGCACGAACTCCTCGCGCACCAGCGGATCCAGGCCGGCGAAGGGCTCGTCGAGCACCAGCAACTCCGGCCGGTAGGCCAGAGAGGAGAGCAGGTTCACCTTCATCAACATGCCGCGCGAAAGGTGGTCGAGTTTCCGGTCCTCCGGCAGGTCGAGCTGCGCCCGCAGCGTGCGCTCCAGCTCCCGGTCCCAGCGCGGGTAGAAGCCGCGGCAGTAGTCCAGAAAACCGCGCACCGTCATCCACCGCGGCAGCTCCTGGTTTTCCGACACGTAGCCGATGCGGGCGAACTCCGCCGGCCCGAGCCGCCGCGCGTCCACCCCGAGCACCCGCGCCTCGCCCGCGCTCGGGCGCAGCAGGTTCATGAGCATGCGGATGGTGGTGGATTTGCCGGCGCCGTTGGGGCCGAGGAGCGCGGTGACGCCGCCGGCCGGCACCTGGAGGTCGAGATCGTGGACCGCTTCGGCGCGGCCGAAGGTCCGGGTGAGCCCGCGAGTTTCGATGATGTTCATGGGTAACTTCAGAATGGGTTTCGACGCGCGGCGCGGGCGTCGGCGTTTCGCCGCCGGGTGTTCCCGCCCGGAGGCTCAGCCGCCCAGCCGCCGCCAATGTTTTTCCAGCCCCGCCTGCACCTGGGAGAGATCGAGGCCGAGCCGTTTGGCCTCCACCACCAGGCGCTCCAGCTCCGGGCCGAGCAGCTCGGCCTTTTCCCGGCCACCGCCCGCCGCCGGCTCGGCGACCACGCTGCCCACCGCGGGCGTCGTGACGAGCACGCCCTCCGCCACGAGCGCGGCCACGACCTTGTGCGCGGTGTTGGGATTTATCCGCAGCTCCTGACTCAGCACCCGCACCGAGGGAAACCGATCCCCCGCCCGCAGCTGCCCCGCCACCACGGCCTTTTTGACCGCGTAGAGGATCTGCTCCGCGACCGGCTGCCCGGCTTTGATTTCCACGGTGAACGGAAGCATGCCGTCCTAGTTGCACTAGGACAGATGGGACGGCAAGGGAAAAGTGTTTGGCGGGCGGTCTGTCACCGCTCCAGCACAGTCCGTGGCGGCATTTTTGGAGTGCGGCGGCAGGACGCCGCTTTTGACGACGAGCCTTGGCGCGTCGCCCGGAGCCCGGCGGACCATGGTCGCTGAACCGACATGCGACGAGGTCCGTGGGGAGCCGACTTGTCGGCTCCTCGACGGCGGCGACACGTCGCCGCACTCCACACCTCAACACGAAGACCTCGCGATCCGGCGATCAACCCTCCGCCCGCAAAACCTCCAGCGGCGGGCGGCGCGCGAGGCCGCGCTGGGTCAGCAGACCTGTCGCCACGGTCAAGACTGTCACGAGCGCGGTCGTCACCACGACCGGCGTCCAGGGGAGCACCGGCGCGACCTCGAAACCCCAGATCGCCACCGCCGCGCCGCCGCCGAGGGCGAGCACCGCTCCGGTCGCGCCGGCCATCAGTCCGAGCGCGGCCAGCTCCACCACCAGGCTCCAGCGCACCTGCGCCGAGCTGGCGCCGAGCGTGCGCAGCAGCACCGCCTCGCGCACCCGTTGTTCTCGTCCGGCGGCGAGCGCCCCCGCCAGCACCACCACGCCGGTGGCGAGGGTGAAGAGCGCGATAAACCGCACCGCCAGCTCGGCCTTGGCGAAAACCGCGTCGAGCGAGGAGATCACCAATCCGAGGTCGAGAATCGAGACGTTGGGAAACGCGGTCGCCACGGCGCGCTGCACGGCGGCGTTGAGCTCGGCCGCCTCGGCCCGCGCCGCCAGCACGTGAAACTTCGGCGCCGGCTCCAGCACGCCGCGTGGGAAGAGCACAAAAAAGTTGGGCGACATGCGTCGCCACTCCACCTCGCGCAGGCTCGCCACGCGGGTCAGCACCGGCACGCCCTGCACGTCCCACTCGATCTCGTCGCCGAGCTCCACCTTCAGATCCGCCGCGAGTCCCTTTTCCACCGAGACGGGCACGGCCTCGTCCGCCGCCTCGGGCGAGCCGACCGGCGCGGAGGATTCCCAGTCGGAAACCCATTCGCCCGCGACGACCTTCTCGGTGTCGGCGGGAGCCCCGCGATAGCTGGAGCGGTATTCGCGCCGCAGGGTCCAGCCGGGCACGCCGGCCGAGCGGTCGCGCATGAGTTCCTCGACGGGTCGCCCCTTCAGTTTGCTCATGCGCATGGTGACGATCGGCGCCTCGGCCAGCACGGGGGCGCCGGAACGGGCGAGCGTTTCGCGGAGTCCATCCACCTGGTCGTCCTGCACGTCGAAGAACAACAGGTTCGGCCGCCCCTCCGAGCCGGCGAAGCGGATCTGGCCGAGCAGGGCGCCGCGCGAGAAGGCCAAGGTGAGCAGGAGGAAGGCGCCGAGGCCGAGCGCGACGACGAGCCGCGCGGTGCGGTTGCCCGGACGATAGAGGCTGGCCAGTCCCTGGCGGGCGGCGAAGGGCAACGCGCGCAGCCGACGGGCGGCGCGGCGCGTGAGCGTCATGACCAGCCAGGCGGCGAGCGCGAGCAGCAGGGCGGCGACCCCCAGACCGCCGACGAATCCCAGGCCGCGGCGCCAACCGTCGGCCAGCCAGACCGTGAGCCCGAGCACGAGGCCGGCGAGGAGCAGGACCGCCACCCAGCGCAGGCCGTCGCGGTGACCGGACTCCGGCTCGACCGCGCGCAACACGGCGAGCGGCGACACGCGTCGCACCGCGAGCAGGGGCACGAGCGTGCAGAGCGTGGTCAACACAACCCCGATGCCGGCGGCGCGCGCCACCTCGAGCCAGCGCACGCCGAATTCACCCGCCTCGACCGGCAGGAAATCCCGGACCAGCGCGACCAGCGCGGCCTGCACGCCGGCGCCGGCGAGGGCGCCGAGTCCGCTGCCAAAAACGCCGACCGCGAAGCCTTGCAGCAGGAAGACGCCGAGCCCGAGGCCGGCCCCGGCCCCGAGGCAGCGCAGGGTGGCGACGACGGCGAGTTTGCGGCGCACGAGGGCGTGCATGGCGGCGGCCGCGCCGATGGCGCCGAGCAGGAGCGCGACGAGACCGGTGAGGCTGAGGAAGGCGTTCACGTTTTCCATGGCCCGGCCGAGCTCGCGTTTGCGTTCGCCTACCGTGTCCTCGTTGAGTCGCAGCTCGCGCATGCGGGAGCGCTCGTCGCGGGCGAGCGCATCGACGTCGGTGCCGTCGGGAAACTTGAAATGGGTGCGGTAGCGCACGAGCGCGCCGGGGCCGAGCAGGCCGGTGGCGTCGAGCGCGGAGCGGTCCACCAGCACGCGCGGCGAGAGCAGCGCGACGGCGGCGGACTC
The DNA here is from genome assembly GCA_966252115.1 of uncultured Akkermansia sp. Taxonomy (GTDB): domain Bacteria; phylum Verrucomicrobiota; class Verrucomicrobiia; order Opitutales; family Opitutaceae; genus IMCC26134_A. Next base: position 9,173 of record CBINNW010000095.1, on the reverse strand, counting down.
GCCGGGCAGCTGTCGCAGGCCGCCCGCGACGCGGAAGGTTTTTTGCCCGAGGCGCACGGCGTCGCCGACGCGCAGGCCGAACTGCTCCAGCAGGGTTTCCTCGACCAGCACGGCCTCGCCCGAGGCGAGTTCGGCCTTGGCGCCGGGCGGGGAGCTGACGACGTCACCGTAAAATGGATACGCCGGATCGGCGGCGCGCACGGTGACGAGGCGCGAGGCGCGCACGCCGGTGCCGGAGGCGTCGGGCACGGCGAGCATGGAGGCGAAGGCGAGCTCGCGGGCGCGTTCCCCTCCCAGGCCGGCGAGGTAGGTCTCGACCTCGGCGTCGGGGGCGCTGCGCGACTCGACCACGAGATCGGCCCCGAGCAGGGCGCGAGCCTGGTTGTCGATGGCGGCGCGGATGTTGGCCCCGAGCGAGCCGATGGCGGCGAGCGCGGCCACGCCGGCGACGATGGCGAGGGCGGTGAGGAGCAGGCGCCCGCGGGAGGCCCGGGCGTCGCGCCAGGCGAAGCGGAGGAGGAAATTCATCGGAAGGGGCCCACGAAACACACGAAAAGACACGAAAAGCCGGAACGCGGAAAATCAGACCACCAAGCGTTGCCACTCGACCTTCGGATAGTGGCCGAAGTTGACCAAGAGACCGACGCGGAGTCCGGTGGAGTGGAGGTAGTTGATGACCTGCGCCCGGTGTTCGTCGGTGAGCGCGGAGACGGCCTTGATCTCGACGAGCACGCTGTCGAAACAGACAAAGTCGGGTCGGTAGGTCTGCTTCAGCGGGCGCCCCTTGTAGTTCAGGGTTAGCTCGGGCTGGGAGACAAAGGGGATGCCTTGAAACTCCAGTTCCAGCTCCAGGCACTCCTGGAACACGGCTTCGAGAAAACCGCAGCCCTTCTCCCGATACACCTCGAAGCAGGCTCCCATAACCCGGTAACACTCTTCTTTTAGGACAATTTCATTCATAGGTTTCTTTTCGTGTCCTTTCGTGTGTTTCGTGGGCAGCCCAATCTTTTCCTACTCGTGGCCGACGATCTCGCCGCCGCGGAGGCGGAGGACGCGGTGGCAGCGCTTCGCGAGCTCGGGGTCGTGGGTCACCAGGACGAGCGTGGTGCCCTTCTCGCGGTTGAGCCCGAAGATCAGCTCCTTCACCAGCTCGGCGGTGGCGCCGTCGAGGTTGCCGGTGGGCTCGTCGCAGAAAAGTATTCGGGGCTCGGATACGAAGGCACGGGCCAGCGCGACGCGTTGTTGTTCGCCGCCGGAGAGCTGCACCGGATAGTGGTCGAGGCGGCCGCCCAGGCCCACGCGTTCCAGCAGGGCGCGGGCGTCGGCCTCGACCGCCGCGCCGCGTTCGCCGCGCAATTCGCGGGGCACGCAGACGTTTTCCAGCGCGGTGAGCGAGGGGATGAGCTGGAAGTTCTGAAAAACGAAACCGGTGAACTCGTTTCGCACCCGGGCGCGTTGATCCTCGTCGAGCCCGCCGAGGGCGCGGCCGGCGAGGGTGACGGTGCCGGTGCTGGGTTGGTCGAGCCCGGCGCAGAGGCCGAGCAGGGTGGTCTTGCCGCTGCCGCTGGGGCCGACGAGGGCGAGCGACTCGCCCGGGAGCAGGGAAAAGTCCGCGTCGCGCAGCACGGTGAGCGGCCCGGCGGCGGTGGCGTAGGTGCGGCCAACCTTCTCGACGCGAAGGATGGGCGTGGCGGAAGTCGGGGCGGCGGCGGGAGGGACGGAGGCGGACGGGGCGGCGACGGAGCTGGGCATGGGAGGAGCGACGGTGCCGCGCAGCAAAGGTTGCACGCGCCCTTTCGCAATCGCCTCCGGCGGGATTCGCGCCCCGCGCGGACCGAAAGGACGGCGCTCAGGCGGTCGCCCGGGCGCGGATCTCGGCGAGCAGGGCGACGAGCTCGTCCGCCTGGCCGGAGCCGAACAGTTCGTCCGGCCCCTGCGGGGCGAGGTCGGTGAAGGGGCTCTCGTAGAGCAGCTCCGGCTTCATCGCGCCGTCCTGGGTGAGGTGCTCGACCATCAGGTTTACGAATTCGATCTGGTTCGCGCTCAGCGCCTTTCCGGCGGTGAAGCCGCCGAGCACCTGCTTGGCGGCGTCGCGCTCCAGGCCGACCAGCGAGCGCACGAAGACGCCCAGCCCCTCGCTCTCGTTTTTGGCCTTCGCCCAATGCTCCGGCGCGCCGGCTCCGCTGCCGAGCAGCATGCGCTCCAGCTCGGCGAGATCGAGCGGGGTGAGCGGCTGATTGAGGCGGAGTTTCTGGATGCTCAAGTGGTTCAGGTGCCCGCGGAGGAAGGCCCGGGTCTTTTCGCGAAAACGCTCAAAACCGTCCGCCGTGACGAAGGCCGCGAGCGTCACCTCGGTCTCGGCGCCCATCTCGTCCGCGAAGTCGGTGTAGATCGGCTTCCGCTGCTTTTTGTCTATCAGCTTTATGAGGGACCGCAGGCGGCGGCGCGCGGCGTCCAGCATCACGATGGTGACGTCCCGCCACCACTCGTCGTTTTGTAGGTTCTGGATCCACTCGAGCTGCGCGTGGACCATGGGGATGGCCGCCTTTTCCTCCAGCAACCCGGCGATGGTTTTGACCTGCTCGCTCAGGCGCTTGAAGGCCGGCTCGGCGCGCAACACCGCGAGCTGAAGGTTCAGCATCAACAGATCGAAGCGCTTCGCCTCCTCGTCCTCGGGATCGAGCTCGGAGGGTAGCCCGGCGAGTTCCGCGGCCAGCTCCGCGCGCTGCGCGGCACCGAGGTCGAGCCACGCATCCGGACGCGAGTATTTTTCCACCAGTCGCCGCTTCGGACGCACGACGAAGTTGTCCAGGTTCATGGCCGCGACTTCGCCGTGGAGCGCGGCGACGTGGTGGCTCCGCAGCTCGGCTTCGGGCGCGGCCAGCTGGCATGCGCTGCCCGGGTCGCGATCATCCAGCGCGCCGACCAGCTCGAGGCGCGCCTTGAACAGGCGTTTGCCCAGCGACTCGCCGAGCGAGCCCTCGACCGCGTCGGGGTTTTGGCTGAAAAACTCGAGGTTCTGGCAGTAGTCGAAGATGTAGAAAAACTCCTTGTGCTGATCGGGCCCGAAGAGGTCGCGGCACAGGCGCGTGCCGCGGCCGACCATCTGCCAAAACTTCGTCTTCGAGCGGACGAGTTTGACGAAGACCAGATTCAGCACCTCCGGCACGTCGATGCCGGTGTCGAGCATGTCCACCGAGATGGCGATGTGCGGCGCTTTTTCCTTCTGCGAAAAGTCGTCGATCAGGCTCTGCGCGTATTCGGTTTTGAAGGTGATGACGCGGGCGAATTTTCCCGCGAGCTTGGGATAGTTTTTGTCGAAGCGTTCCTGGATGAAGTCCGCGTGCGCCTGATTTTTCGCGAAGATGATCGTCTTCCCCAGCCGGTCGCCGCCGGCCACCGTCTGGCCGCGGGTCATGAGGTGCTCGAGCACCTTGTCCACCGTGTCCTGATTAAAGAGCCACTTGTTCACCGCCTCCGCCTCGACGTGGTCGGGCACGGCGCCGTCCTCGTCCCACTCTTTCGCGTCCCACGCCTCCTTCTCCTCCTCGCTGAGCTCGTCGTAACGAACGCCGTTGCGGAGAAACTTGAGCGGCACCGAGACGGCCTTGGACGGCACGAGAAAGCCGTCCCCGACCGCGTCCTTCAGGTCGTAGGCGTCGGTCGGCACGCCTTTTTCGAGGTCGAAGAGGCCGTAGGTGTCGCGGTCGATCTCCTCGCGCGGGGTGGCGGTCAGGCCGACCAGCAGGGAGTCGAAGTAGTCGAAGATCGCCCGGTATTTCTGGTAAACCGAGCGGTGCGCCTCGTCGATGACCACGAGGTCGAAGTGAGCGACCCCGAAGCGGCGCTCGCCGTCGCGCGTCTCGTCGATCAGGCCAATCATCGTGGGGTAGGTGGAGAGGAAGACGCGGCCCTCGGCGTCCTTTTCGGTGACGAGGTTGACCGGCGACGACTCCGGCAGGTGTTTTTTGAAGGCGTTGAGCGCCTGGTTCACCAGGGCGACGCGGTCGGCCAGGAAGAGCACGCGCTTCACCCAGTTGCACCGCATGAGCAGGTCGCAGAGCGCGATGACGGTGCGCGTCTTGCCCGAGCCGGTGGCCATGACGACGAGGGTCTTGCGGTCCTTGTCCGTCTCGAAGGCCTCGCCGATGCGGCGGATGGCGCGCGTCTGGTAATAACGCTCGACGATGCTCTCGTTGATCGCGGCCGAGGCGAGCGGCTTGCGCGTGACGCGGCGCTGGTGGACGAGCTCCAGCTCGGCCTTTTTGGAAAACCCCTGCACGCGACGCGGCGGATACGCGGCGTCGTCCCACAGCCAGTGTTCGTAGCCGTTGGTGTAAAAAATCATCGGCCGCCGCCCGAACTGTTTTTCGAGGCAGTCGGCGTAGAGCTCGGCCTGGCGCTGACCCACGCGCGGGTCGCGTTTGGTGCGCTTGGCCTCGACGAGGGCGAGCGGTTTGCCGTCGTCGCCCCAGAGCACGTAATCGACAAAGCCCTTGCCCGCGCCGTTGGGCATGCCGGCGACCTCGTATTCACGATCTCGCGACGCGGCTAGCGGCCAGCCGGCCTCGCGCAGGAGCAGGTCGATGAAGGCGTCGCGCGTTTCGGCCTCGGAGTAGTCGTGGGTGTCGGCTTGCGCGGCGTTGGCTTTTTTCGCGGCGGCGACCTCCTCGCGCGCCCTGGCCAGCTCGGCGTCGAGGGCGGAGCCGCGGGTTTCGGCGTCGGCGAGGCGAGCGCGGAGCGCGGAGAGTTTTTCGTCCCGCGCGCGCAGCCCGGCCTCGAGTTTTTGCAGCTGCTCGACGGTCTGTCTCGGGAGCGGCGCGGTCGCGTGCAGCGCGGCGGCATCGAAGGCCAGCGCGGCGGCGGGTTTGGCGCCCTGCGCGTAGGTGCGCGCGAGCCAGTAACCGACGTGGAAAAGCTCGCGCGCGGCGGCCGGGCCGTCGGCGGGAGCGACCGGGCGGTTGTGCACCGCGCCGTTGCCGAATTTCACGATGAGCCGCGCCTTGGCGAAGATCGCCTCGCCGACGAGCTGTTTGAAGGACGGTTCGTGGATCAGCGCGCTCAGGCTCTCGTCGTAGGGCGGCCGCAGCCTGGGTTCGTATTTGTAGAGCCAGTGGACCAGCAGCTCGAGCGCGCGCCGGGCGTGGAAACAGGCGGTGCGCGGATCGGGCAGGGCGGCCGCCTCCGCCCGGGTCGCCGCCTCGTGGATCTCGGGCCATTCGAGGGCGAGGAAGGCGAAGTGGCTCATGGGTGGAGGGTGCGGGAGGCGCTGGTCTCGACGCGGGGAAAACTCAGACGCGCACGAGCTCCATCAGGGGTTCGAAACGATAGATGGCCGACTGCCGTCCCGAGGCCTCGCGCACGATCTGCAGCAGGCCGGCGTCGAGCAGCAGGCGGTTAAAACGCGCGGCGGTGGGCGCCGAGAGGCCGGTCCGGGCGGTGAAGCGGCTGTTCAAAAACACCGGGTGGGTGAAGACGAAATCCAGCACCTTGACCGACCACTTGGACGACAACACCTCGGCGAAGCGCGGCTTCATGGTCTCGTAGAGCTCGCGTATGCGGGCGGCCACCGTGAGGTTGTGGATGGCCTGCTCCTTCACCGCCACGAGGAAAAACTCGCACCAGGCGTCCCACGCGCCCGCCGCCGAGACCTCGCGCATGGTCGAGATGTAGTCGGCCTTGTGGTCGGCGAAGTGGCGGCTGATGTAGAAGTGCGGCGCGGAGATGGCGCCCTCCGACCAGAGCATAAGCGTGATCAACATGCGCCCTACGCGGCCGTTGCCGTCCTTGAACGGATGCAGGGCCTCGAACTCCACGTGGGCCAGCGCGGCGCGCAGCAGGATGGGTCGCGACTTGTCGGTGATGAACGCGAAGAGCGCCTCCAAACCGCTGTCCAACTTCTCGGGGGCGATGGGCACGTAGGTGACCTCGCGCCGGCCGCGCTCGCCGATGTAGTTTTGCTCGGTCTTGAAGGAGCCGGGCGACTTGGTCGCGCCCCGTCCGAAACCGGGCAACTGCTGATGGATGCTCCTCAGCAGCGAAACCGTGAGCGGCCGGCCTTCCTCCATCTCGCGCTGGGCGGTGCGCAAGGCGCGCTGGTAGAGGTAGGTCTCGACCGTGTCGGACCGGCGCTCGTCGTCGGCCTGCGCGGACGGATCGGCGTATTCGGCCTCGAGCTGAAGCATGTCGTCCAGGCTGCTGATCGTGCCCTCCATGCGCGACGACAACACCGCCTCCTGATTGCGCAGCGGGGCGAGGAAAATCTCGTTGTTGTGCAGTGCCTTGAGCATCTGGTCGAAGCGCGCGAGGGCGTCGGTGGCGCCGAGCAGGGCCGGCAACAGGCGCGCATAGTCGAGCGTCGCGGGCGGAAATTGCCCGTCGTGATAACGCACGGCTTTGCTCAAATCGATGTCCATGAACCCGTGATTTCAGCCCATTCAGGCGCTTTGATTACCAAGATTCAATTTTTTTGATAAACAAAGCCGCTTGGATTTCACAAATGAGCCTCGAAGCGGTTTGTTGCTCACCACGGCCGAAATTTGGAAACCAAGGGCGTTTGACGTGCAGGCGTGAGCGACAAGGCCGCTTGGGTTTCAAAATCGGGCGCGCGTGAGCGACAAAAGCTTAGTCGCGTCGTCGCCGTGGCGACGGGGCGGTTCAATCCCAGATGCAGGTCATGCCCTGGTTCTGCATCGGGGTGGCGCAGCGGGGGCAGTGGTCGCCGTCCGTCCACGGCTCGATGGCGTGGCGTTTGGAGCGGCGGCAGCGCGGCGGGATGGGCTCGGGATTGTCGCGTTTGCCGATGGTGATGTCGCTGAGTTTGCGGCAATCGAGGCAGACGACGGTGGTGGTGAAGATATCGATGCCCGAGTCCGGCCCGCCGGAGACCTCGGCCTGGTAGCCGCACTTCGGACAGGAGAAGCGGTGCCAGAGGCCCATATCAGAGCGAGCCGCAGGAGGCGCGGGCTTGGTCATCGGCGAGGTGCGCGCCGAATTCCTGGGCGATACGGACGTCGATCATGGTTTAAACCGGGGTTTTGTGCCGATCATTGGATCAGTAGGTCGGCCGGTGCTCGCAGCGGAAGGTCCAGCCCGCAGGGAGAGGGCCGTTTACCCACGCGGCTGGTTTCGGGTAGCTCCTCACGCCATCGCGAAATCGGTAGGGATCGGGGAGGATGGATCGACCGAGCTGAACTTGGGTGATGGTGCGCGAGGATGACGCCGCCTGCTGCAGCTCCGCCGCCTGGCGAAAAGGCGGCAGCACCGCGATAACTTCCTTGTCGGGATGGAGCTCGCGAAACCGGGTGACGGCGGCGGCTTGGTCGTTGTCGCCCGTGACGAGAAAAATTTTGTCCGCGATGTCATCCGAACCCATGCGGAGCAGCTCGATACAGATGTTTATGTCGGTGAGTTTTTCCGCGAAGGTGAGGTAATCTCTGCCGCACACTCGACAGGTGGCGGTGGTTTGTTTGAAGAGCCCCGGTTTCACGATCACGCCCTGATCCTGATAGATATCGAGCAGTCGCTGATGTCGGGCCCGCTTGGCGTCGTTCCACGTGGGCAGGGCGGTGAAGAAGAACACGGCCACGACCGTCTCTTTCGAGGGCATGACATAGGCGCGGGCGAGCGCCTGGAGATCGAGCCACTTGGAGCCGTGAAACTGCGGGCAGTCGTCGATGGCGTGGTAGAGGTTGAAACCGTCCACCAAAAAAACGACTCGTGACTTGGGTTTGGTTGGAAGCTCGTCGGACATAAAAAAACCCGGGGCCACAAGGCCCCGGGACCTAAGCCGCATGGGGGTGAGCCACGAAGCAAAGGGATGATGCCTGTAAACCTATCCAGCCCGGCTAAAAGTAAAGACAAATTCCTGGTTTGGAGGCGGGCCGGGAGGCTCAGAGTTCGCCGCGGAAGGCGCGGTGTTGGAGGGAGGCGAAGAGGGCGTCGAGCTCGGCCAGCGCCGCGCGCTGCGCCGCCTTCAGCTTCTCCACCGCAGACACCCGGCGGGCGAATTCGCGTTGGAGGGGGAGGGGAGCGAGAGGGAAAGGCATCTGCTTAATGATGCCCATATTCAGGCCGGACATGATCGCGCCCTTAGCTGTCTGGCTGAGATATTTTTGCGCGATTGGATGCTGAAGAAAATATGCGTGGAGAAAGAGCGGAAGGCACTTCGCCTGATTCAGCGTGATGCAGCAAAGATGCTTGGTGTTGATGGCCGTTCGAATGTCGTCGGGCACGACGGCACAACGGCCACAGGTTCCCATGATCGTGATAAGAACGTCCCCCGGCCGGACGGTGTATCGCTTGAGTTGGCGATACTTTGCTTCGCTGATGAATCGACGCTCGCCCCAGCGAAATTCATTCGCGACCGCGTTGTCGATTCCCAGCACGGCAATCCCCTCCTCGGTGAATTCGCTATGGAGTAGTTGGCTCCCGAACGGACCAGTGCGAATTCCGCCGTCGGCTTCATTCACGACGTCGGCAACTGTGGTCATCGTCCAGCCGTTGGCCACCGGGTCGCCGAAGAGGTCGAGGAAGAGGGATTGGGTGAGGGTGTCGAGGTGGGCGAGGGCGGCGCGGCGCTTGGCCCGCAAGGCCTCCGCCCGGTCCAGCACCTCCGCGATCCGCCGCTGCTCCGCCAGCGGCGGCAGGGGGATTTCGATGCGCGAGACAATCGTCTTGGAGACCTCTTTGAAGGTGGCTCCGTTACCGAGGCCTTCGAGGTAGGCCCGGTTGGCCTTCAACCACCAGTAAAGGAACTTCGGGACGACAAGGTCTGCCTTTGGGACGAAGCTCTTGAATCCTTGATTCGTCGCCATCGGCACGGTGTTCACCGCCACGTGCCCAATCGGTGCTCGGGAGCTGAATAGGACCGAACCAGCGGGCAGAATTGTTGCCGCACAGTTTTCCAGACCTGCGCGAGTGAGCTTACGCGGCGTGTCGCTGATGTAGGCGCCTTCGAGGTCACTCAAATCTTTGGGTGTCGCCCAGCAGACATCGCCGCCCCAATACGATTCCACGGTGGTGCTAGGGGTGGCCCCCGCGACAATCTCGGTGCATTCGTCCAAGCGGACTTTCCGCCATTGGTCCTTGGTCATTGGACATTGGTCATTCACTTCAACATCCCCTCCAGCTCCTTCATGCCCTGCTGGATTTCGGTCTCCAGCGTGGCGAGT
>CBINNW010000094.1:0-21847 GCA_966252115.1 uncultured Akkermansia sp. | reverse complement strand
GTCTGTTATCCAACCGCCGGATGCGGAAAACCGCATGTCCGGTGGTGTGGAAGGGGCACGGGGCGCAATCCCCGTGACCCCATCCGATCACGGAGATTGGCCGGGGACGGCCAACGCTACACGGGGCGCGGCTCAGTTTTCCTGCAAACGCAGGCGGAAGAACTGGCGCTCGCCGACGCGGGGGCCGGTGAGCGTCACCTGGCCCGCCGGACGGAGCATGCCGTCGTTGCCGGGCACGTTCCACAAGGTCCAGGTGTTCAGGTCGGCCGAGGTATCGACGAAGGCCGAACGGTTGGCGGGCACCACGAAACTGATCGTGATGCTCGCGCCGTCCCCGGCGGCGATCTCGGTGCGGAGGTAGCTGTTGGGGTCGAGCGGATCGGTGCCGGCGATAAACTCGGCCTGGTTGTCGAGGCCGTCGCCGTCCGGGTCGGCGTCGGCGGCGCCTTCGGGCGCCTCGGCCGAGGCGAAGGTTTCCAGGCGCCACGCGGCGTAGTCCTGCCGCGCGGGGAGGGTGGAGGTGATCCACGACTGCATGAGGGCGATGGCGGCGTGGTCGAGCTCGTTGGTCGCGAGCGGGGGCATGCGGGTGAAGCCGTTCTCCACCGCGATGCGGTTATAGACCACCGAGTGGGTGAGGTCGCCGGGCACGACGAGGAGGTTGGCGGGGTTGGCCTGGTTGTTGGTCACCTCGCCGTTGATGAGGTTGGTGGCGGTGAGGCTGAGCTCGGGGCGACCGTCCCAGTGGGCGCCGTTCACGGTGCCGTCGGCGCGGTGGCAGTAGGCGCAGTTGACCGCGAGGTAGGAGCGCACGCGGGTCTCGAGCGGCACGTCGGCCTCGTCGGGGCGGGCGTGGCGCGGGAGGACGTTGGGCGAGTCGGGCGTGTTGGCGAAGTAGCCGGCGGCGTGGAGCAGGCCGAGCTGGTTGCCGGTGAAGCCGTTCATCGAGCCCTCGCGGTTGAGCTGGCGGGTGTTGAAGGAGAGCGCACCTCCCGCCTGCGGGGTGTGGCAGGTGAGGCAGCTGGAGCGGCTGGGGATGCCCCAACGCTGGATGCGCGGGGTGCCGTTCTCGACGATGGTGAGGTCGAACTCGACGCCCTCGTCGGGCACGAGCGTGGCCTCGGTCTGCTCCTCGTTCCAACGGTAGCTGACGCCGTAGGTGCTGGTATCGGTCTTCACCAGGACACGGGTCTCGAGGCGGCGTTTGGTGGCGGGGTTGCCGCGGGTCATCTCCATGTCGAAGTGTTTCACCCAGACCATGCCGGTGGGGTAGGTCCAGTTGGCGTCGCGCCGCCAGGTCATGAGATCGGCGGCGTCGGGCACGGTGAACCAGCGCTGTTTGAGGGCGTGGTCGCTCCAGAAGGTGAGGTTGGGCTCGTAGGGGATGAGGCCGGGGCTGGGCGAGAGGTCGGCGAGGTCGGCGAAGAGGCCGGTCTCGGTGAGGGTGGCGGGGAAGCTGTTGGTCGGGGTGCCGGTGACGAGGCGGATGATGCGGCTGTTGAGGTAGTCGGCGAAGAGGATGTCCTGGTTGGACGGGTCCACGCCCATGCTGACGAGGCCGCCGTAAACGCCGGGCACGCCGGTGAGGCGGGTGATGGTGCCGCCGACCGGATCACGGGCCCAGATGTGGCCGGACACGGAGTCGCAGAAGACGTAGTGGCCGTAGAGCGAGCCGAAGCGCTGGCCGCGGTAAACGACGCCGCCGACGACGGAGTTGCCGGCAAACTGGGGGTCGGCGCCGGCGACGGAGCTGTGCGGGTAGGCCCAGACCGGGTCGATGGAGGTGAAGTTGGCGGGGCGGGTGGGGTTGGTGGAGTAGGTGGTGTTTTCCAAACCCTCGCGCCAGACCCAGCCGTAGTTGCCGCCCTTCACGATGAAGTTGATCTCCTCGTAGCGATCCTGACCGACGTCGCCGAGCCAGAGGTTTCCGGTGAGGGGGTCGAAGGCCATGCGCCAGGGGTGGCGGAGGCCGGTGGCCCAAAACTCCATGCGGAGGGCGGCCATGTTGGTGATGGGAACGCCGTTCCAGGAGCCGTCCCAGGAGCCGCCCTGGGCGGTGGGGACGAAGGGGTTGTCGATGGGGACGGAGAAGCGGGCGATGCCGCCGTCGGTGGGGATGGCGTCGTGCGGGGTGGGCTCGAGGTTGCCCGGGCGCTTGTCCACGTCGAAGCGGAAGATGCCGGCGTGGAAATCCTTGTCGAGGCGCTGGCTGTTTTGGCGGAAGTCGTTGGGGTTTTCCTCGTCGCCGGCGGCGTAGTAGAGGTAGCCGTCGGGCCCGAAGTGGAGGTCGCCGCCGTTGTGGTTAAAACCCTGGTCGAGCTGCTGGAGCAGGACGAGTTCGGAGCCCGGGTCGGCGACGTCGGGATCGCCCGCGCTGACGCGGAAACGCGAGATGCGCTCGTAGTAGGAGCCGCCGTTTATGCGCACGGTGTAGGCGACGTAGAAGTATCCGTTGGTCGAATACTGGGGGTGGAAGGCGAGGCCGAGCAGGCCGTTTTCGCCGAGGGACCAGTTCTCGATGTCCTCGCTCGGGCTGCGGCCGGCGACGACCTGCTGGAGGTCGAGGAAGAGTTTTTTGGTCGGGGCGGCGGCGGTGATGTCGGGCACGAGCTGCACCTTGGCCAAACGCTCGCCGACATAGAGCCGCTGGGAGCTGCCGGGTTGCGGGGTGATGACGATGGGCTCGCTGAAAATCACGCCGGGGATGGCGTCCACCACCTGGTAAACGCTGGGCGGAGGCTCGGCCGGCATGGCGAGGGCGGGGTTGGTGAGGCGGAGCTGGTCGGACACGGTGACGGTCACGGTGCCGGTGGCGGCGGTGCCGCTGACGTTGCTCACCTGGTAGGTGAAGGTGACGGGCGCGGTGGAGCCGCCGGGATGGGCATAGAGGATCTTGCCGTCGCGGAGTTCGGCGGTGCCCGTGGAGGGCGCGGCGGCAAGGACGAGGCTGGAGGTGATGGGCGAGCCGGTGTCGTTGGCGAGGACGTCAATCAAGGCCTTCTGCCCGGCGTGGAGGGTGACGGCGTCTGTGGTGGCGGTGGGCGGCGGGAAGCTGGCGGCGGAGCCGGCCTGGTAACTGGCGAGGACCTCGGTCTGCTCGATGGCGCGCGGGTAGAGGCGGAGCTCGTTGATCGCCATGTTCGAGTTGATGTCGGCGGCCCAGTTGGAACGGCCGATCCAGTTGTTCACGTCGGTGAGGTCGGTGAGCCGGTAGGCGAGGTCGGTGGAGCCCTGGAGTTCGCCGTCGCGATACCAGCGCACGCGGCAGCCGGCGGCACCATAGGCCCCGGCGCGGTCCTCGACCGTGAGCACGTAGTGGTATTCGGTGCCGACGACGGTGACGGAGTTGAGGTTGGTGTTCACCCCGGTCTCTTCGCCGCCGTCGAGTTTGGCGGCGAGGCGGTGGGAGCCGAGAGTGTTGTTGTTATTGAGGGAGAGGAAGAGGTTGTCGTTGGCGACGTAGCCGCCGGGCGCGGTGTTGCCGTCGATGATCTCGCCGTCGGCGGCGCCGGCGCCGCTGGTGATGGAGCTGTTGCCGAAGTCGAAAATGCGCTGCCAATTTTTCGAGGAGAGCGGGGTGAGCCAGATCTCGAAGGTGAGACTCGGGGACTCGGAGACGAGGCCGTTGCGCAGGTCGAGGTAGGCGGAGATGTTGGCGGCGGTTTGGTTGCCGTTGGTGGTGCCGGGGAGGACGAGGGCGGTGCCGTCAAAGGTGGCGCCGTTGCCGCGGACGGTGGCGACCTCGCGGCCGGAGCTGTCGGTCAGGGCGGTGCCGGCGGGGGCGGCTCCGGCGGCGGCGTTGAAGGACCAGCGGTTGGCGGGCACGGGGGCGGGCGGAAGCGGCTCGGGATCGCCGACGGTGGGATCGGGGCCGGCCTCGTAGCTGGCGAGCACCTCGCCGGGGGTGATGGCGCGGCGGTAGATGCGCAGCTCGTCGAGCGCCATGTGGGAGTTGGAATCGCCGGTGTAGAGGGAGCGGCCGATCCAGTTGTTCACGTCTTCCATGTCCTGGGCGCGGAAGGGGAAATCCATGGAGTTCTGGAGCGCGCCGTCGCGATACCAGCGGACTTGGCAGCCGGTGTCGCCGTGGGTGCCGACGCCGTCCTGGATGATGAGGACGTAGTGGTAGAAGGTGCCGACGGTGGTGGCGGCGGTGGTGCTGGTGTAGACGGGCGGGTTGCCGTCGTATTGGCCCTCGAGTTGTTGGCTGTTGAGGTTGGTGCCGGAGTTGAAGGTGAGGCCGATGTTGTCGTAGCCGGTGGTGTTTCCGGGGATGCTGGCACCGTCGATGATCTCGCCGGGGGCGGCGCCGAGGCCGTGGGAGGTGGCGCAGCGGCCGAACTCGAAGAGGCGTTGCCAGTTTTTCGAGGAGAGCGGGGTGGCCCAGGCTTCGATGGTGATGGCGGGTTGGGCGGAGATGATGCCGTTGGGCAGGTCGAGGTAGGCGGAGATGGTGCCGGCGGTTTGGTTGCCGTTGGTGCTGCCGGGCAGGCGGAGGGCGGAGCCGGTGAGGGCGGCGCCGTTGCCGCGCAGGGTGGCGGAGAGGCCGCCGAGCGGGTCGATGAAGGCGAGGCCGGAATCGACCGAGGAGTCGGCCTGGGCGTTGAAGACCCAGAGGTGGTCGGGCGTGGGGGCGGGCTCGGGGTCGGGCGGCTCGACGATCTGGTCGGGGCCGGCGTCGCGGTTGGCGGTGATCTCGGCGACGCTCAGGGCGTGGTCGTAGAGGCGGACCTCGTCGAAGGAGGCGTGGCTGAGGTTGTCGCCGGAGAACTGGGAGCGGCCGATCCAGTTGTTGACGTCGTCGAGCTGGGAGAGCTGCCAGGGCACGTCGAGCGAGGCGACCTGGACGCCGTTTCGATACCAGGACTGGCGACCGCCGGTGGCGCCGAAGGAGCCGACGCCGCTCTCGTAGGTGACGACGTAGTGGTAACGCTGGCCGAGGGTGGTCGCGAGGGTGGACTCGGCGTAGAGGTTCTGGGCGCCGGCCTCGTTGTAGTTGAAACGGCCATACAGGCGGTGCAGGCCGGCGTTGGTGCCGACGGAGAGGGTGAGGGCGAATTCGTCCTCGGCGGTGGTGGCGCCGGGGGCGGTGGCGAGCAGGCCGGTCCACTCGCCGGGCTGGCCGAGGCCGTCGCCGTCGCCGTTGTAGTTGCCGAAGTCGAAGAGGCGTTGCCAGTTCAGGGCGGAGAGCGGGGTGGCCCAGATCTCGACGCTGAGGTGGGTGCGGGAGGAGACGATGCCGTTGGGCAGGTCGAGGTAGGCGGAGAGCGAGGTGGCGGCGACGTTGCCGGTGGAGGTGCCGGGGAGAGTGATGGCGGCGCCGTCGAGGGTGGCGCCGTTGCCGCGGACGACGGCGGAGATGCCGCCGACGGGGTCGGTGAAAACGGTGCCGGCGGGCGCGGCCCCGGCGGACTGGGCAAAGGACCAACGGTGAACGAGCGCCGCGGAGGCGGTGGATGAGACGAGGGCAAGCGCGAGCGAGACCGCCGATAGCGGGAGCTTGGTCAGATGCATGGGGATGGGGAGGGGAGCGAGCGCGGGGACGCCGGGGGCCAAGCCCCGGAAGGGTGGGGGAAAGTGGGGAAACGCGGGAACGAACGGAGGGGCGCGAAGGGGTGCTCGTCGGCGAAGCGGGGGCTAAACGTGGGAAAGAACGGGGCGGACTTCCAGCGGAGAGACCGGAAAAGTTACGGAGAACGTAAAGCGCGGCGCGACGGCGCGGCGGCGGCACGGCGCGGCCGCCGAAATCCGAATGACGAAATCCGAATGACGAAATGGGGGCATGGGGAGCCAAGCTGGAGGATGCATCCCTATGAAACGCGGTTTCGGAGGAAGACCCGACAGGCCCCGTGGAAAAATAACGGGTGAAACTGTCGCGCGTGGCGGGCGCGTCGCGCGACGGCTGCGCGAAAAGGCCCCGTCGCGCGGGGGCGGGACGGGGCCGGGGGGGGGGCGCGAGTTTGGCCGCGGCTCAGCGCAGGGGCTTCACGCGGATGAACTGCACCGACATCGGCGGGAGCTCGTGGCTGAACTTCGGCGCGACGGCGATGGTGCTGGCGCGGGTTTTCACCGCGTCGAGCTTGTCCACCGAGTTGGTGGCGCCGGGCTCGCCGGCGAGGACGAGGAGACGGCCGGCGGGGGCGACCTGCCGAACGCCGTGAAGGTCGATGTGGGCGGTGAAGGCGGTGTTGGTGGGATTGACCAGCTTCACGATGACCTCGCGGGCGGCTTTGTTCCAGGTGGAGGAGACGCTGATGCTGGGCGGCTTGAGGGCGTGGTCGTGGACGAGTTTGTCGTCCAGGTAGCAGCGGATGCGGCCGGGGCTGAGCTCGACCTTGAAGTTATACCAGACGCCGGGCTGCACGGAGCCGGCGGTTTCGGTGACGGTGCTCTTGCTGTTGAGGTCGCCGGCGAAGCGTTCGATGGCGTGGCGGGTGTTGCCCCAGCCGCCGACGTTCCACCAATAACCGTCGCGACCGTCGGTGCTGCCGAATCGGAGCAGGAAGCCCTCGGCGCCGCCGGTTTTGCGGGCGCGCACGGTGTAGGTGACGGTGTCGCCGGAAAAGGTTTCCGAGCCCATGCTGAGGGCGGGCTGGGCGCCGCCGTCGGTTTGGCGATAGAGGCCGTTTTCGAAGCGGAAGTTTCCGCGCTCCGCGCGCAGGCCGGCGGGGTCGATTTTGCGACCGTTCACCCGCATGTCCTCGACCTCGATGGTCGTGCCCCAGGAGCCGATGCCGACCGTTCCGGCGATGGTGGGGGGCACTTCGGAGGGGGGCACCGTGAGGGTGTTGGCCAGATAGGCGTCGCCCTTGTTTTGGCCGAAGAGCTGCTGGACGTAGTAGTTGGGCGTGCGGACGACCTTGCGTTTGTTGAAAAAGATCAGATCGGGGGTCCACTGGGTGTGCTCCACGTTGGCGAAGAGCGGCGCGTAGCAGGCCATGTCCACGATGTCGCCGTTGCGTTCGATACCGGTGAGGTAGGCGGCCTCGGCGATGGCGTTGAAAAGGGTGTTCCCCTGCGAGCCGTATTCGCCGACGAAGATCTTGGGCTTGCTACGGTCGAAGCTGTCGAAGCGGTTCTGGTTGGCGATGAACCAGCCCGGCGGCTCGTAGTAGTGTTCGTCGGAGCTGTAAACCTCCTGCTCGGTCATGAGGTTGTAGATCGGGATGCCCGGGCCGAGGCCGGAGGTGCCGATGATCTTGATGTCGGGGTAACGCTCGCGGATGGCTTTGACGAAGTGGGGGAAACGCTCGCGCATCTCGCGGTTGTCGTGTTCCTCGTTGCCGAGGCAGATGAACTCCATGCCGAAGGGCTCGGGATGACCCATCTTGGCGCGCACGGAGCCCCACTTGCTGTCGGCCGATCCGTTGGCGAACTCGATGAGATCGAGGGCGTCGTCGATCCACTTTTGCAACTTGTCCATCGGCACCACGTCGAAGGGTTTGCGGAAGCCGCAGGTCACGCCGACGGGCACGACCGGCAGCGGATGCATCCCGAGGTCCTTGCAGAGTTGGAAATACTCGAAGTAGCCGAGGCCGTAGGTCTGGTGGTAGCCCCAGAGGTTCCAGTTGGGTTTGCGCTCGGCGATGTCGCCGACGGTGTCCTTCCACGAGTAAACGTTGTCGATGCCGTGGCCGTGGGCGATGCAGCCGCCGGGGAAGCGCAGGAACTTCGGGTTGAGGTCGCGCAGGGCCTCCACGAGGTCGCGACGGAGGCCGTATTTGCGGCCTTGCCAGGTGTCCTGCGGGAAGAGCGACACCATATCGAGCGAGAGGGTGCCGCGGCCGGTGGCGGTGAGCACGAGCCGTCCGGCGTCGGTGTTGCGGTCGGCGGTGACCACGCCCTCGAATTTTTTCCATTCGCCGCCGACGCCGCGCACGGTGGCGACGCCGCAGAGGGTGCCGTCGGGGAGCTCGAGCGCGAGGGTGAGGCTGTCGTCGCCGCTCCAGTCGGAGGCGCGGGCGTGGAAGGCGAAATCGTAGCGCGCGCCGGCATCGAGCCGGATGCCGTCGAATCCGGAGTTGGCGACGCCGAAGCCGGAGCCCGGCTCGGTGATGCGAACCTGGAGGTGGTGGGGGTTTTGGGCGTTGAGCGGAGTGGCGGTGGAGACGGTGATCTCGCCGCTCGCGCCGCCGCGGGCGACCTTTTGCCAGGCGTAAAGAGGATGGTAGGCGCGGCCTCTCTGGTCGTTTCCGTTGACCGAGTAGTATTCGAAGGAGCGGTTCTGGACCAACTCGGCGTAAAGTCCGCCGTCGGCGGCGAAGTTGATGTCCTCGAAGAAAAGGCCGTAGAGGTGCGGGCTGAGCGGGACGGCCTCCTTGGAGCAATCGACACGGATATCGACGCCGGCGGCGGGCAGGGAAGCGGGCAGGCAGGCCAGGGCTGAAGCGAGGAGGAGCGATGGGGTTTTCACGTGGTGGGATCGGGTGCGAACATTCGTGGACCCAGCCGGAGCGGAGGGCCCATGCCCCTAAGAGCGGCTTTGGCGGAACGAAGCCGACAGGGAAAACCGCATCGCCGCCGTTCCCGAACGATGATTCCTCGCTGTTTTCAGCGGGTGATAATGAATGAACCCCGAAAACGACGACTCAACGGGCGTCGTTTGAAGCCTGAGTTTCGCGAAGCGAACCGAACCGATTTCGAAGACTCGGCCAATGGCCGCCCGAGGAGGACGGACATGGCGGACTGTCGGCCTGCGGCCTCGAAACCTGTCCGTCGGTTGAGTGTTATATAGGAAATTGTTTACCAACGAGATGGCTGGAGTTCCCGTTCTCCGCACGTGGAGCCCAGCGCGAAGATTCAGGCCAAGATGCGAGACGAGGTGCGGCAGGTGCTGGAAGTGCGCACGCGCAACCAAGCGGCGGTGACGGTGGTCCGGAAGGTCAACCAGATCACCCGAGGCTGGGCCACAACCTGTGCCCGACGGATAAACGACTCACCGCCAAAACTTCACCGTTTCCCGGCGCGCGCGCGTCGCTTAAACTGTCGGCCGATGTCCTCGTTGTCGCCCGCTGTTTTCCTCGCGCCGTTTTTTCTGCTCTTCGAGATCGCGCAGCTCGTTTACGCGGAGCGTTTCCTTGGGGTGAAACAGATTCAGGGCAACGTGGACCCGCGCCAGCTCGGGCCTGGCGAGTCGGTGTCGGCCCTCTGGGTGCTGGGCATCGTTTCCGAGGCGGGCTGGCTGCTGTGGCTGTTGTCCGAACCGGGCTCGCGCATCCACGCCGCCTGCCTCCTGCTCGTCTCGCTCTGCGGCTTCGCCCTGCGCAGCAACTGCCGGCTCAAGTGGGTGCTGGTCATCCTCACCGTCGAGGGCGCCCTGCGCATGGGCTTGATGGTGTCGATGCTCGGCTCCGCCTGGCGCGCGCTCTGATCGTCGCCTCGCCGCCCGCCCCGGCCCGGCTCGCTTCCCCGCCCGGTCCCCCGCCCGCTTCCGCGCCCGGTTTCCCGCTCCCACCGCTCACGCCCGCGCGCACCTTTACCCGTGCAGACCTTTCGTGAAATCGACGCGCCGTCGCCCAACTTCTCGTCGGACACGCCCCACGAACGGCGGGGCGTGTGTTTCCACCACACCGTGCTTTCCTTCGACGAAACGCTCGCCCACATGGCGCGCCCGGAGAGCCGCGTCAGCTACCACCTCGTCATCGCCGCCGACGGCACCCGCGCGCGGCTGGTGGACGAGGCCGCCGTCGCGTGGCACGCGGGCGTATCCGTTTTTCAAGGGCGCGCGGGCTGCAACGCCTTCCTGCTCGGCGTGGCCTTCGCCGGCGACACCCATGCCGCTCCCCTGACCGACGCGCAGATCGCCTCCGCGCTCGATTGGTTGGGGCCGCGCTGGGAGCGCCACGGCTGGCGGCTGGACGCCATGACCGACCACCGCCAGATCGCCCCCGGCCGGAAGGACGATCTCGCCCCGGCCGAGTGGGCGCGCCTGCGCGCCGCCCTCGCCGCTCGCTTCGGCGGCTGAGCGGGGAGCGCCAGCCTCATGCCCGACGCCCGGCCGGCACTCCCGGCCGCTCATGCCAATTCGCGTTCCGTCGTCGCCTGTAGGCCTGACCGCTGGTCAGGCTGCCCGACCCAGCGGTCGGGCCTCCATCGGAGCGGTGTCTGTATTTATGCGATGGAATGCGAATCGGTGTCAGCCCCCCGTCTCCGCCGGCCGGCCGATTCACCACACCCGCGCGGCGCGTCGGGCCTCGAGCTCTGTCTCCGCGTCGGGGTTGAGTTCGGCAAAAAAGTCCAGCCCCGTGCGGCGCTCGATCTCGTCCACCGTGGTCAAAAAGTCCTCCGGCTCGGCGCCCGCCGCCGGCTCCTGCGGAAACAAAAACGCCAGGCTCCGCACCCGCCCCTCGCTCTCGTCCACCAGGATCATGTAGCAGGCCTCCGGAATCGCCGGCTGCACCCCGATGGAGCGCTCCGGCAGGCGCGGCGGATCGGGCTGCTTGAACACCGGCCCGGCCAGGACCCAGACCTCGCCGAAACGCGCCGGGTAGCTGGTGGCGGCCCGCATCTCCATCTGTTTCCAGAGGCCCGCGTTGAGCCCGTGGCGCTGCGGGATGATGTTGCTCATGCGAAAGGTTTCCCGCTGCGCCTCCGCGCCGTAGCGGGTGGCGATGGCGTAGTTCGGCGCGAGGTGGCCGCGGTCGTAGCCGGTCGAGGTGTAGGCGTCGGCGTCGATGCGGGCGACGGTGCGCGGATCGATCTCGAAGCGCTCCGGCCGCTCCGCCGCCTCGGGCAGCGGGTCGATGTCCTTCACCCGATAGGCCGCCCAGAGCGGCGACCCCAGCTCCTCGTCGTAGCCGACCAGATAGCCGATGTTGCGCAAAAACTTGCCCGCCGGGATGGCGTCGCCCTCGCCCGCCACCCGCGGCGCCCCGGCGTAGAGGTGGGTGCGGTCGCCGACCGGTGGCGGCGCCGACACGAAATCGGGACTGTAGTAGAGTTGGTAGATGTCCCGGGCCACATCGAGCGGCCCCACCCGTTTGTTGGCCGCGAAGGCGTTGCCCACCAGCAGGCGAACCTCGGCCTGGCGCGCGGGCGTCTGCACCAGATACCAGCCACCGAGCACCACGGCCACCACCGCGTTGACCCAGAGGGCGATGCGGCCGCGGCGCAGCCACCTGCCGAGGCCGGAGGAGGATTTGCCGGAGCGGCCGGAGCCGGATTTGGAGCGGGCAGGACGGGCGGAGGATTTGCGGGCCATGCGAGGCGGCACCTTTTGCGGACCCGTCCGCGCCTCGCCAATGGAAAACGCCTTCGCCCGCGACGCCGCGCCCGCCGGCAAGAGCCGTCTTGCCAGCTCCGTCGCCCGCGGGCCAAGTTCCCCTCTTTTTCCGTCCCGCGCCTCCGCGCACCCCCAGTTCATCACACCATGTCCACCCTCAAATTTGCTGTTCTCCCCGGTGACTACATCGGGCCCGAAGTCATGACCGAGGCGCTCCGCGTGCTCGAGCACGTCGCGAAAAACGAAGGCCTCACCCTCGACTACACCATCGCCGACGTCGGCGGCGCCGGCATCGACAACCACGGCAAGGCCCTGCCCGACTCCACCCTCGAGCTCTGCCAACTGGCTGACGCCATCCTCTTCGGCTCCGTCGGCGGACCGAAGTGGGAAAAACTCCCGCCCAAGGAACAGCCCGAGCGCGCCGCCCTGCTGCCCCTGCGCAAGGCCTTCAACCTCTTCGCCAACATCCGCCCCGGCCTCCTGTATTCGGATCTTCGCGACGCCTCCCCGCTCAAGACCGAGCGCATCCCCAACGGCATCGACATCGTCTGCATCCGCGAGCTCACCGGCGGCATCTACTTCGGCCAGCCCAAGACCACCACCCGCCTCGAAAACGGCGAGGAACAGGCCATCGACACGATGGTTTACAAAACCTCCGAGATCGAGCGCATCGCCGAGGTCGCGGCCGTCACCGCCAAGTCCCGCGGCAAAAAAGTCTGCTCGGTGGACAAGGCCAACGTGCTCGAAACCTCCGTGCTCTGGCGCCGCGTCGTCACCGCCTACTTCGCGGAGAAACACCCCGACATCACGCTCAGCCACATGTATGTCGATAACGCCGCCATGCAGCTCGCGCGCGATCCGAACCAGTTCGACGTGCTCTTCACCGAAAACATGTTCGGCGACATCCTCTCCGACGAGATGGCCGTCATCTGCGGCTCGCTCGGCATGATGAGCAGCGCCTCCCTCGGCACCGGCATGAACACCCACGGCAAACCCTTCGGCCTCTTCGAGCCCGCCGGCGGCACCGCCCCCGACATCGCCGGCAAGGGCGTGGCCAACCCCTGCGCCCAGGTGCTCTCCGCCGCGCTCATGCTGCGCTACAGCTTCGGCCTCGACGCCATCGCCACCAAGATCGAGGCCGCCGTGCGCAAGACCGTCACCCAGGACGGCGTGCGCACCGGCGACATCGCCTTCGGCAAGGCCTCCGTCGGCACCCGCGCCATGGCCGACGCCATCATCGGCAACCTTTAAACGCCCCGCGCCGGCCGATCCTCCCCGGCATCGCGAGCAGGGGGCCATGCCGCCCCTCGGGGTGGTGAATGATCTGTCAACGCACCCTGAAGGCGGCTTACGGCTTGGCCGAGCCGCCTTGATCCCTGCCTAATGCATACCGACGTCACGTGGAAACCCAACGCCCGACCTCCCCGCCTCGCGCTTCCTGGTTGCTCATCGGGAGCATACTAGCCCTCGGGCTCTGCCTGTCGTGGTGGGGACTGGTCCTCGTCGAGAAGCACTATCAGGGAAAGGCGGACCAGAACTTCGGGCGTTTGGCCGACCACCTGTTCCGCGAGGTCCGGCGCCGCGTCCAAGTGCCCGTTTACGGCATGCACGGGGCACGGGGGGTCTTCGCCGCAAGCCAGCGGGTGACCCGGGAGGAATTCGCCGCCTATGTGGCTTCGCGCGATCTCGCGGACGAGTTTCCCGGCATCCTCGGCTTTGGCTTCATCGAGCGCGTCCCCAGGGAGGACCTGCCCGCCTTCATCGCCGGAGCGCGAGCCGACTCCGCACCCGACTTCACGGTCCGCACCTCGGGTGACTTGGCGGTGCTCTATCCGATCAAATACATCTACCCGAGGGAAAGGAACTTGGCGGCCGAGGGATACGATGTCGGTGCCGAGGCCCACCGGCGCGAGGCTTGCGAACGGGCCGCGCGCACCGGGCAGCCCAGCCTGACCGCGCGTATCAGTCTGGTGCAGGATACGCGCCATAGCGCGGGTTTCCTCTATCTGGTTCCGATCTATCGCAACGGAGCATCGACCAAGACCGAGGAGGAGCGCGACGCCGCGCTGGTGGGCTTCGTCTATGCCCCGCTTGTCATCGACGACTTGTTCGCGGGCATCATGTCCGGGGCGGAGGACAAACTCGATGTCGAGGTATTTGACGGAGACCGAATCACCCCGGATACCCTTTTGCTCGACGCCGACCAGACTCTCGTCGCCGCTTCCGCCGGCGACTCGTCCATTCCCTTCGGCGGCCGCCGGTTTCACCGCATCGACCGACTCTCCGTCGGCGGCCGCACCTGGACCCTCGTCTTTACCTCCACCGCCGGCTTCGAGTCCGGCACGGAGACCGCGATTCCTCTTCTGACCTGTCTCGGGGGCGTCGCCATAACCCTCCTCATGGCCGGCATCGTGCTTGCCCTCGACCGTAGCCGCCATCGTGCGCTCGATCTTGCCCGGCAGATGACCGACAGCCTGCGCGAAGCCGAGGCAAACTCCCGGAGGTTGGCGATGGTCGCCAGCTCCACCGGCAACGGCGTGGTCATCACCGACGCGCAAGGACACGTGGAGTGGGCCAACGAGGGATTTACCCGCATCAGCGGCTACACCTTGGACGAGGTCAGGGGGCGCAGTCCAGGCTCTTTCCTCCAAGGCCCCGCCACCTCCCCCGAAACCCGCTCCATGATGCGTCAGGCGCTCTCCCGGGAGGAGGGCTTCAAGACCGAGGTGCTCAACTACCGCAAATCCGGCGCCGCCTATCTCGTGGAACTGGAGGTAAAACCTCTTCGCGAACCCGACGGCCACCTCAGCGGCTACATGGCGGTGCAGACCGACATCACCGCCCGCAGACAAGCGGAGCAGGACGTGCAGGCCAGCGAACAGCGCCTGCGCGCGCTCACCACCCACGCCCCCGGGGTGCTTTTTCACTTCGAGACCCGGCCCGGAGCCCGGCCCGAGATGCGCTTTCTGAGCGCCGGATTCGCGGAGCTTTTCGGACGCGCCCCGGATCCCTTTTTGCGGCGCCCCTTGCGTCTCGTCACGATGGTGCCGCGCGCCCACCGCGCCGAAGTCATGGCATCGGTCCTGACCGCCGTCGAAAACGCGGCCCCATGGCGGCACACCTTCCCCGTTCGCACCGCAGGCGGGCGGATCCACTGGGTCGCGGCCCGTTCGTCCGTCCACGCGGGGAAAGACGGCGCTCGCGTCTGGTTCGGCGCCATCGCCGACATCACCGAGCAGGAACTCGCCCGCGAGGCCGCCGAGGAGGCCAACATCGCCAAGAGTCGCTTCCTCGCGATGATGAGCCACGAGATCCGCACCCCCATGAACGGCGTGATAGGGATGACTTCCCTCCTGCTCGACTCTCCGCTGAGTCCCCAGCAACGCGAATTCACCGAGATTATCCGCACCAGCGGCGAGGCGCTCCTGAGCCTGATCAACGACATTCTCGACTTCTCCAAAATCGAGGCGGGTAAACTCGAACTCGAGGATCGCCCCTTCGATCTGGCGGAGTGCGTCGAGAGCGCGCTCGACCTCTTCGCCCAGGTGGCCGCGACCAAGGGCGTGGACCTGCTCTACGAAATCGTGGACGGCTGCCCCCGCGAGATCTCAGGCGACCCCACGCGGCTGCGCCAAGTTTTGGTCAACCTGCTCGGCAACGCCTTCAAGTTCACCGAGCGCGGCGAGGTTCTGCTCAGCGTGCGCCCCGCTCCGGCCAACAAAGGCGGCGACCGCCGCCTCCTCTTTTCGGTGCGAGACTCGGGCATCGGGATCTCCCCGGACGCCCAGAAACGGCTGTTTCAACCCTTCAGTCAGGCGGACGCCTCCACCACCCGCAAATACGGCGGCACGGGGCTGGGCCTCGCGATCAGCCGCAAGCTGGTGCAGATGATGGGGGGCGACATAGGTCTGGAGAGCGCCTTGGGCGAGGGGACCACTTTCTTTTTCACCATAGCCCGCCCCTGGCTTCCGCCTTCACCTCGCCGCATCGGCCTGACCGCGCGCTCGGACCTGCGCGGAAGACGCCTTCTGATCGTGGACGACAACGCCACCAATCGTCGTATCCTGCACGATCTCGCCGCTCGCTGGGAGGCCGCGGCCGACACCTGCGCCTCCGCCGACGAAGCTCTTGAAAAAATCGGCGCGGGTGCGCGCTACGACGTCGCCATCCTCGACATGCAAATGCCCGGACAGGACGGAGCGAGCCTTGCCGCCCGCATGACGGAGCGCGGCGACGCGCCACCGCTCGTTTTGTTGAGCTCCATCGGCCATCAATTGCCCCCGGCTCAGGCGGGACTTTTTCGCGCCATCCTGACCAAGCCGGTAAAACCCGACCACCTCCTGCCCGAGCTCGCCAGAGCGGTTGGTTCCGTCTCCGCGGTCCCGAACGCAAACGTCGCGCCCCAGGTCGCGCCCCCCGACGACAGGGCGGAAATCCACCCCGAGCACATCCTCGTGGCCGAGGATAATCCGGTAAATCAACGCGTTGCCCTTCACCTCCTGCGTCGTCTCGGATACCGCGCCGAAGTCGCCGGCAACGGCGCGGAGGCCGTCGAGGCCCAGGCTCGTCAGTATTACCCGATCATACTCATGGATATGCAGATGCCCGAGATGGACGGCATCACTGCCACGCGACAGATTCGGAAGCAGCAGACCCCGGAAAAGCGTCCCTGGATCATCGCGCTCACCGCCAACGCGATGGACGGTGACCGTGAACAATGCCTCGCCGCGGGCATGGATGACTACTTGTCCAAGCCGCTGCGTCAGGAAGAGCTGGTCAACGCGCTCGCCCGGGCGCGTATCGCGCATTCCGGCGAAGACGGCTCCGACCTACCCGCCGGCTGAGCTCGCGCTCAAGGCGCGCCGCACCGCATCTTGCAGCTGCTCGATACGGAAGGGCTTGGCCACGAAGTTCAGCCCCTCGGTCAGGCACATGTCTCGGGAGATCGAGGCACTGCTATAGCCGCTCATGTAGATGACCCCGAGCGAGGGTTTTCGAACGGTCAGCCGTTCGGCCAAATCGCGGCCCGAAATACCGTCCGGCATCATGAGATCGGTCACGAGCAGACAAACCCGATCCTCGATTTGCGGCCAAAGAGCGAGCGCTTCGGGACCTCCTCGAGCGGCATGGACCTCGTGCCCGTCCATCCTTAGCACCTGCTCCGCCAGATCCCGAACCATGTCTTCGTCATCCACCAGAAGAATGACGGAGGCCTCCACCTTCGGCGCGACCTTGGCCGGCTCCTCGGCCGCCGGCCCCTGGCGCACGGTCAGTGGCAATCGCACCCGAAAGGAGCTTCCTCGCCCACGCTCGCTGGCCACCGTTATCCCGCCTTGGTGTTGCTGCACGATACCAAACACCGTCGCCAAACCCAGACCCGTGCCCCTCCCCACCTCCTTGGTCGTGAAGAAGGGCTCGAAGAGATGCGGCAAAACCTCGGCGGCTATCCCCGTCCCGGTGTCGCTCACCACCAGCTCGGCGTAGTCGCCCGCCGCCAAAACCATCCCGCCACCCACGATCTCCTCCTCGTTCACGACGACTCGTCCGGTGTGCAGCGAAAGGCGTCCTCCCGCCGGCATCGCGTCGCGCGCGTTGATCGCCAGATTCATGATGACCTGCTCCAGCATGCCCCGGTCCGCATACAGGGGCAGGGCCTCTTCCGTGAGCCGCAACTCCACCCGGATGGCCGGGCCGATCAGCCGGCGCAGCATTTTGACGAAATCGCCCAGCACCTGGTTCAGTTCCAGATCCTCGGGATTTAGCCGCTGGCGGCGGCTGAAGGTCAGCAACTGACGCGTGAGACCGGCGGCCCGTTCCGCGGCGGCCACGATTTCCGATGCCGACGCGCGCAGCGCCTGCTCCGTCAGCCTCATGTCCCGCTGCATCTGCGCGTGCCCCTGGATGATCGTCAGCAGGTTGTTGAAATCGTGCGCCACTCCGCCGGCCAGGACCCCCAGACTCTCCATTCTCTGTGCATGGCGCAGCTGCTCCTCGAAGTTGGCCCGATCCATCGCATAGCGGATGGCCCGCGCCAGGGCCCGCCCCCCGAGTTGCCCCTTCACCAAGTAGTCGGAGGCGCCCTCGCGCAGGATATCCAGGCCCGTTTCGTCGTCCTCCAAACCGGTCAAAATGATCAGCGGCGTGCGTCCGGCGACCCGCCGCAGCCTCCGCACCGTCTCGATGCCCGAACAATCGGGCAGGCCCAGATCCGCCACCACCACATCAAAACCTTCCAAGCGCAGCCGGGACTCCGCCTGCGACATACGCTCCACCTCGGAGACCATGAATTTGGTCGGCTTCGCGCTCTCCAGCGCGTCCGCCAGCAACAAACGGTCCGTTGGACTGTCCTCCACGACCAAAACCCGGCACGGCTTGGCCGGATCGGCACCCGATCGCGGTTCGAGTTTCGTGTCCGTCGCGGGGTTTACCCGCACCACCGCGTCACCCGCCACCGCGGCCGGCGGCAGCGTGACCACCTCGAACCAGAAGTTCTCCAACATGGACGCCACCCGCGCGAATCGGCCAAAATCGAGGGGCTTGGCGATGTAGGCGTTGGCATGCAAGCCGTAGGCCGCCAGCACGTCCTCGTCCGCCCGAGAGGTCGTGAGCACCACGACCGGGATAAGCCTCAGGCCCGGATCGCCCTTGATCTCCCCCAACACCTCTCGTCCATCCATGCGCGGCAGATTTAGGTCGAGCAGCACCAGATCGGGTCGCGGCGCGTCCCGGTATTTCCCTTGCCGGCGAAGGAACTCCATCGCCGCCTCGCCGTCGGCCACGCAATGCACCGAGTTGGCCAGTCGAAAGCCCCGCAGGGTCTCCATCGCCAGCATGCGGTCCGATTCGCTGTCTTCGACGAGCAGGATGTCTATCACCTTTTTACGAGGGGCGTTTTCCATGAGGAGTCAGGGTTTCAGGGTAAAAAAGAAGGTCGAACCTTGGCCCGGTCGCGAATCCACGCCGATATTTCCGCCGTGGCGCTCCACGATCTTTTTGCAAAGCGCCAGGCCCAGGCCGGTGCCGGGATACTCCGAACGGGAGTGCAGCCGCTGGAAAATCAGGAAAATCCGCTCGTGGTGCCGCGGCTCGATACCGATGCCGTTATCCCTGACCATCACCCGGACCTCCTGCTCGCCCCCGGACGCGGCGGCGATCTCCACCACCGGCGCGCGGGAAACGTCGCGATACTTCAATGCGTTGCCCACCAGGTTTTGGAAAAGCTGCACCATCTGCCCACGATCCGCCCTCACGGACGGCAGGCGCTCCGACCGACGCAGCGTCGCCCCGCTGTCGGCGATGATCTGGGCGAGATTTTTCAAGGCCTCGTCCAGTGCCTCGTCCAGGGCCAACGGAGCGGCGTTCACCATGCCGCTGCCCACCCGTGAATAGGCGAGCAGGTCGAGGATGAGACGCTGCATCCGCGCGCCCCCATCCACGATGTGACGGACCAGTTCCCGGTCCTTGGCCTCCAATCGATCACCGAGCCGAGCTTCCAACAGTTGCACGCAGCCGATGACCGCCCGCAGGGGCTCCTGCAGATCGTGCGAGGCCACGTAGGCGAACTGCTCCAGCTCCCGATTGCTGCGTTCCAACTCAGCCCGCCCCCGCCGCAACTCCAACTCCAGGTTCTTCTGCTCGGTGATCACTTGAGTAAACATGATCAAACCACCGATCGATCCGTCCGGCCCGCTCCAGGGCCGCACCTCCCATCGCAACCACTCCACGCTCCCGTCCGCCCTCGGAAAGGGCGCCTGGTCGCAGCGGTCCACCGCCCCGGCCAGGACCCGCTCATGAATGGCCCGCCACGATGCCGGTTGATCGGGGAACACCTCGTAATGGCTACGCCCCGACAACGATTGCTCGTCCAGCTTGTAATCCAGCCTCCAGCGGTCGCTCACCTGGAGGTAGCGCATGGAGTCGTCGAGCATGGCGATGGCCGCCGGCGCGTGCTTCACGAACTGGCCGAGCAAGGCCTCGTTGGCCCGGAGTCTGCGTTCCGTGTCGAGCTCGCGGGTGACATCCCGGTTTAGCCCGACCATGCGCAGGGGTTTTTCGTCCGTGTCGCGCTCGACTCCGCCGATGGCGTGGATGTCGCGCAGGGAACCGTCGGTCCTGCGAATTCGGAAATGGTGGTCGAACTTCAGTCCGGGCACCTCGAGCGCGGCCGTCACCGCCGCCGCCGCGGATTCCCGGTCCTCGGGGATCACCGCATTCAACCAGTCCAGGTAACGGAGCGCCTCCGCGACCCCGTAAAGTCGTCGCATGGTGTCGTCCCACGTGAGCGAATCGGCGACCACATCCCACTCCCAAACGCCGACCTCGCCCACTTGGGTGGCCAACTCCAGCCGCGCCGCGAGCCGCTGCGATTCGACGCGCGCGGCGTGCAGGGCGCTTATGTCCAGGAAGGTCCCGGTCAAGCGGTCCACCCGTCCCAAGGGACCCACATGCGCCTCGGCGCGCGCGACCGCCCACCGGCGTTGCCCATCCGGTCGGATCACCTCCAGCTCCAATTCATAACCATCGCCGCTGCGGACGCTGCGATCTATGGCCGCGGTCAGACGGCTCCACGATTCGGGCGCGAACATGCCCTCCTGGGTCTGGTAGTTGGGTGGACGATCGGCGGGATCCAATCCCACGATACGAAACAACTCCGCGCTCCACTGCACCTCGCCGGTGACCACGTCGAAGGACCAACTGCCCAGATGGGCCACCCGCTGCGCCTCCTCCAGCTGCGCGCGTCCCTCGCGCAGGGCCGCGTTGGCCGTCTCCAGCTCGGCGGTGCGCCGCCTCACCCGCAGCTCCAAATCATCGTTGGTCCTCCGCAACTTGTCCTCGGCTTCGAGCTGGTCGGTGATATCGCGGGCTACCTTCGAAGCCCCGACCACCCGACCGTTCGCGTCCACGATGGGAGACACCGTCACGGAGACGGCGACGCGACGTTTGTCTTTGCGCACCCGCCAGGTCCGGAAATGCCGGATCTGCCGACCGGCGGCTAGTTCCGCGAGTATCCGCCGATCCTCGTCCACCCTGTCTTCGGGCACGATCCGCGTGATCGACTGCCCCTCCATCTCGGCGGCCGAGTAGCCAAAAAGTTTTTCCGCTCCCCGGTTCCAACTCGTGACGAAGCCGTCCACCGTCTTGCCCACGATGGCGTCGTCCGACGAATCGACGATCGCCGCGAGCCGCGATTGCGAAAGCTCCGCGCGCTTCAGGTCGTCTATATCGGTGTTGGTCCCAAACCACTTCACCACCCGGCCCTGCTCATCGCGCAGAGGCTGCGCCATGGTGCGAAACCACCTGTGCTCCCCGTCGTGCCGCCGGATGCGAAACTCGACTTCAAACACCGCTCCCTTGGCGGCGGTCGACTGCCAGTGGTCTATAACCCGCTGTCGATCCTCCGGATGCAATTGATCCAACCATCCAAACCCCAGCTGGCCGGCCGCCGGCAAACCCGTGTAGCGCACCCACTGCGGGCTCAAATAATCGCAAGGCCCGTCCGGCCGGCAGGTCCACACCAGCTGCGGCAATCCCTCGACCGTCTGCCGCGCCGCGTGCTCGCTCGCCCGCAGGGCGAGGAGCGAATCCAAGCGCTGCCGATCCACCCGCTCCAACGCTCCCGACGAGGCCCAGACCACGATCCCCGACACCAACACCGCCCCGATTACCGAAAGGGCCAGACCAAACTCCGCCGGATACAGTCCCGCCCGAAACCCGATCAGAACCAGCCAGCCCAGCGCCACCGGCGTGCCCAGCAGAAAGGGCAGCACCAGCCGGGCTTGGGCACCGCCGATCCCTCGACCGCGCAAGAGCTGCCAGGACGCGTCCCCCTCCCGCGCAAACAACACCCCGATCGCCAGCACCACGAATCCGACGGCCGTGTGAACCGCCATCGACGAATAAGCCGTCACGGCGTGCAGCAGACTCACGTCGTAGAGGAAGCCGGCGACACCCAACAAACCGATCAACCCCGCGCAAACCGCCCCCCAGGGCGAAATCCGATCCCGCGCAAACCGCCCCCTCGGACAAACCAGCGTCGTTCCGGCGAGCACGGACGCGATGGCGGTCGCGTGCGCCATCCTCCCCGCCCCCGCCGCCCGCAAGTCGGAGAACCACCACCCATCCCAACGCCAGTCCACGTCCAGCACATGCTGGCACAGGGTTTGTCCGCCCAGGACGATCATCCCCAGCGCGCACAAACGCGAAAGCAACAGATCGCGCGGGGCCGGCAGTTCCTCCGCGAACCGTCTCAAACTCAGCCCGGCGAGGATAAACACCAGAGCCGTGTTCGGCTTCATGCTCGGAAGTCCGGGCATCACCGTGGTCAACAGGCTCCATCCCAAAAACCACCCGACCAAGACCGTGATCCCCAAGAGAATCAACGCCCCCGCACACCCACCGGTAATCCGGCCACCGACGTTTCCATCCCGTTTCAGCGGACCCGTTTCACGCGCCATGACCACTTTGATCGGACGAAAATCTCTCTTTGGCAACTCGCCCCAAGATCGCCGACGAGAAATCAGTTTCTTTCCGCCCTTGCGGCACCACCGGGCGGGTGTTCCGGCCACATCTCGTCGTCCCCGGTGAACAGCACCCCGTCCGCGCCGGCCGCGCGCACGTCGATGGCGT
>CBINNW010000093.1:0-22154 GCA_966252115.1 uncultured Akkermansia sp. | reverse complement strand
GACATCGAATACTCGATGTAGGCCGACTGCATGATGTCGGTGATGTTGGCGGTGGTTAGTTTTTCGTTGGAGGCGAACACGGTTGGGAAAGGGGAGGGGCTGGGTTAGGCCGGAATTTCCGTCCAGCGGCGGGCCGAGGTAAACTGATCGAGATGCCCCACGTTGTCGGTCGCGATGACGGCGCCGAGGCGCAGTGCCTGCGCGGCCAGGATGACGTCGGCGTTGAGTTCGTGGGGATGGCCGACGCTTCGGCCGGTCTTTCGTGAGCGCGCCCAGAGTTGGGCGGCGAGCCGCATGTCGGCGGTGGCGATGGGGACGTAGGTGGCCACGGCGGTGAGGTCGTCGAGTCGGGCGAGGGAGCCGGTGAGATTTTCCAGCAGGAGACTGCGGCGGACCTCGTAGTCGGCGATTTCCGGGAGAAAAAAGGCGGCGCCCGAATCAAGCTGCGCGGCGAACCACTCGCGGATCTCCACGTTGCGGGTGGGATTGGCGTGGGCGAGCCGTCCGAGCGGCCCGGCGTCGAGCATGATGAGGCGAGAGCTCACTCGCTGAACAGAGGCGATTCGCGCAGGCGATTTTCCTCGAGCGTCCGTCTGAGCTTTTCCCACTCGAGCGGACGGGGATCCCGATGGGTGTTGTCCCATTGCGCAAACATGGCCCGGGCGATGTCACCCTTGCCCGGAGCCGGCGCCGTCGCGGGGGTTTTCACACGGGGAGTCGGCTTCCGGCGGTTTCGGGCGGCGGCGGGCTTGGACGCTGGTTTGAGTTTCATGGCAGTGCGCGGTGGCTCCTTTGCGCCGCCTCACGCGTCCAGGAACTGGACGTTGAGGGCGTTGTCCTCGATGAACTGGCGGCGGGGCGGGACCTCGTCGCCCATCAGCAACGTGAACAGGGCGTCGGCTTTGGCGGCGTCGGCGATGTCCACCTTCAGCAGGCGGCGTTTCTCCGGATCCATCGTGGTCTCGAAAAGCTGCTTCGGGTTCATTTCGCCGAGACCTTTGTAACGCTGGATGCCGAGGCCCTTGCGGCCGTTGGCGCGGATGTGGGCGACGATCTCGAGCGGGCTGTGGAGCTCCGTTTTCGACTCGCTCTTCAGGCCGGCGTTTTCGGTGACGAGGTAACGCGGCTCCTCGGTGCGGGCGAAGCGGTGTCCGTCGAGGCCGAGGCGGGCGAGGGCGACGAGACACTTGGTCATCTCGGTGCTCTCGAAAATCTCGTGCAGGGTGACGCGGCGCTGGGCGCCGGGGCCGTTGCGGTTGGCGGTGGCGGAGGGGACGATGGGCGCGGCGGAGTCGCCGAGGCCGGCGACCGGGGCGCTGTTGCCGTCGGCGGCCATGCCTTCGCGTTCCAGGAAGGCGGAGCGGGCGTGTTCGTCGGCGAGAAACTCGTGCGCCTCCTTGTTGCCCTCGCGGATGCGGGCGATGTAGCGGGGCAGCACGCGGGTCTCGGGGTGATGGGCGTCGAGGTAGGCGGAGAGGTCGGCGCCGTAGCGGGTGACGCCCGAGCCGAGTTTTTCCAGCAGGGCGAGGTTCTCGACCATCTGCTCCACCTGGGCGGGCTCGAAGGTATGGCCGTCGCGGATACGGGTGACGACGAGGTCCTCGGAGCCGAGCTCGAGGAGGATGCGGTTGAGCTGCTCGTCGTTGTCCACGTATTGTTCGCGCTTCTTGCGCTTGATCTTATAGAGCGGCGGCTGGGCGATATAGACGTAGCCGCGCTCGATCAGGCCGCGCATCTGGCGATACATGAAGGTGAGCAACAGGGTGCGGATGTGGGAGCCGTCCACATCGGCGTCGGTCATGATGACGATCTTGTGGTAGCGGGCCTTGTCGGCGTTGAAGCCGCCGATGGCGTCGCCGTCCTGGCCGATGCCGGCGCCGATGGCGGTGATGAGGGTGCGGATTTCCTCGTTGGAGAGCACCTTGTCGAGGCGGGCCTTCTCGGTGTTGATGAGTTTGCCGCGCAGGGGGAGGATGGCTTGGTAGCGGCGGTCGCGGCCCTGTTTGGCGGAGCCGCCGGCGGAGTCGCCCTCGACGAGGTAGAGCTCGGTGTTTTCGGGATCGCGCTCGGAGCAGTCGGCGAGTTTTCCGGGGAGGCCGCCGCCGGAGAGGGCGCCCTTGCGGATGGTCTCGCGGGCCTTGCGGGCGGCCTCGCGGGCGCGGGCGGCGTTGAGCGCCTTGTCCACGATGCGTTTGCCGACCTGCGGGTTGGTTTCGAAATACTGGGTGAGGCCCTCGTAGCTCAGGGAGCCGACGATGCCCTCGACCTCGGGGGAGAGCAGCTTGACCTTGGTCTGGGACTCGAACTTGGGGTCGGAGTGTTTGATCGAGATGACGGCGGCGAGGCCCTCGCGCACGTCGTCGCCGGTGATCTGCGGGTCCTTGTCCTTGAGCAGGTTGTTGGCCTTGGCGAAGCCGTTGATGGTGCGGGTGAGCGCGCCGCGAAAGCCCGACAGGTGGGTGCCGCCATCCGGGTTGTGGATGGTGTTGGTATAGCAGAGCACCTGGTCGTTGTAGGTGTCGTTGTATTGGAGGACGACCTCGACGTGGATCTCGATGGGTTTGCCGTCGAGGGTGGTGGTCATCTCCTTGTGGATGCGCACCGGCACGGGGTGGAGGACGTCCTTGCCCTGGTTGAGCTGTTTCACGAATTCCACCACGCCGTCCTTGTAGAGAAAGGTCTCGGGCGTGGGGGTGGACGGGCGCTCGTCGGTGAAGCGGATTTCGAGGCCCGAGTTGAGGAAGGAGAGCTCGCGCAGGCGCTTGGCGATGGTGGCGGCGACGAAGACCGTGGTCTGTTTAAAAATCTCCGGGTCGGGCTTGAAGGTGACCAGGGTGCCGGTGCCGGAGGCCTTGCCGATGACCTCGAGTTTTTTGACCGTCTTGCCGCGCTCGAACTTCATGTGGTGGACCTGCCCGCCGCGGGAGATCTCGACCTCGAACCACTCGGAGACGGCGTTCACGCACTTGGCGCCGACGCCGTGGGTGCCGCCGGAAAATTTGTATCCGCCCTGCCCATACTTGCCGCCCGAGTGGAGGGTGGTGAGCACCATCTCGACGCCGGGGATGCCGTATTGCGGGTGGATGTCCACCGGGATGCCGCGGCCGTCGTCGCGGATGGAGATGGAGCCGTCCACGTGGATGGCGACGTCGATGCGTTTGCAGTGGCCGGCGAGGTGTTCGTCCACCGAGTTGTCCAGCACCTCGGAGACGCAGTGGTGGAGGGCGCGCTCGTCGGTGCCGCCGATATACATGCCGGGCTTTTTGCGGACGGCCTCGAGGCCCTCGAGTTTGCCCAGCTTGGAGGCATCGTAGTCGGCCGCGCTGGAGGCTTCGGGCAAGGGGTTGAACTCGTGCGGAACGGAGGGCGGCAACGGGTCTTGGGCGTCGGACATGGGCGGGGGGACGGTGGGAGGGCTGGCGGGTGTTGAACCAAAGCGTCAAAGGCATCGGAAAAGGGGGGCTCCGACAACGGTTTTTCTGCGCGAAATTTGGCCTTGGAGCCCGCGTTTAAACCGCTCGTCAAATAAGCTGCAAAAGCGGACGGAGGCGACGTGGCTCAGGCCGACGCGGGGGCCGTCGCGGGGGCCGGCGCCGTCGGCCCGCCACGCGTCGCCCGCCGACCACCGGAGGGGGCGGGGAAGGGCACGGTCCTGCGTCATTTTATTCGAATACAGGCCTTTCCTTTGCACAGTGTGCGGCCATGAACTGGTCCATCCGCGCCAAAATCCTCGGTGGCTACGCCCTGTCCATCGGCCTGCTGATCGTCCTGGGACTCGTCGCTTTCCTCAACATCGGCCGTCTCGTCACCACCTCGCAATGGCAGGATCATACCCGCGCGGTGCTCGGCCATCTCGACGAACTCGAGCTCGTGCTCAGCCAGGCCGAGAGCGGCCAGCGCGGCTTTCTCCTCAGCGGGGACGAGGCCTACACCGCCCGTGTCGCCGACGTGGTCGAGCGTGCCGCCGTGCATACCGACGCGCTAAGCTCGCTTTTGTCGGACAGCGCCGACCAGCGGGACCGGCTGAAGCGGCTGATGCCCATCATCGACCAGAAAATCCAACGCGTGCAATATCTGGGCAACCTGCGGCGCGCCGAGGGTTTCGAGCGCGCGCACGCCGAATTTCAGGTGGGCAAGGGCAAGGAGCTCATGGACCGCATCCAGATGATCACCGGCGAGATGCGGGACGAGGAGGAGCGGCTGCTCGCCGAGCGCTCCGCGGCGGCCGATCAGAGCGTGCGGCTCTTCTATCTCGAACTTTGCATCGGCGTCCCGCTGGCCGCGCTCCTGCTTTTCTTCGCCGGCCGCGCCATCGCCGGCGCGATCTCGAAACCGCTCGGTCTGCTCACCCTCGCCGCCGAACGCATCGCCTCCGGCGATCCCGACCTGGTCCTGCCTTCGGACGACCGCAACGACGAGGTCGGCAAACTCTCCGCCAGTTTCCGCCGCATGAGCGGCGTGCTCTCCGCCGTCTCCGCGGTCAACACCCGCATCGCCCAGGGCGACCTCACCGCGGTCGTCACCCCCCAGTCCCCGCAGGACAAGTTTGGCGCCGCCCACCTGGAGATGATCCAGAAACTCTCCGGCCTCGTGGGCTCGGTCCAGCGAGCCGGTTTGCAGGTCAACACCTCCGCGACCGAGATCGCCGCGACCTCGAAACAACAGCAGGCCACCGCCAACCAGATCGCCGCCACCACCACCGAGATCGGCGCCACCTCGCGCGAGATCGCCGCCACCTCCAAGGAGCTCGTGCGCGCCGTCGGCGAGGTCAACCAGGTCGCCGAGGAGACCGCCCGCCTCGCCGGCAGCGGCCAGGCCGGCCTCGGCCGCATGGAGGGCACCATGCGCACCATCATGGACGCCTCCTCGGGCATCTCCGGAAAACTCGCCGTGCTCAACGAGAAGGCCTCCAACATCAACACCGTCGTCACCACCATCACCAAGGTCGCCGACCAGACCAACCTGCTCTCGCTCAACGCCGCCATCGAGGCCGAGAAGGCCGGCGAATACGGCCTCGGCTTCGCCGTCGTCGCCACCGAGATCCGCCGCCTCGCCGACCAGACCGCGGTCGCCACCTACGACATCGAACAAATGGTGAAGGAGATGCAGTCCGCCGTGTCGGCCGGCGTCATGGGCATGGACAAATTTTCCGAGGAGGTGCGCCGCGGGGTGGAGGAGGTCCGCCAGGTGGGCGCGCAGCTCGCCCGCATCATCCAGCAGGTGCAGTCGCTCGCGCCGCGCTTCGAGACCGTCAACGAGGGCATGCAGTCCCAGTCGGTCGGCGCCCAGCAGATCACCGAGGCGCTGGCCCAGCTCAGCGAGGCCGCCCAGCAAACCGCCGAATCGCTGCGCAACTCCAGCGTCGCCATCGAGCAGCTCAACGAATCCGCCCGCGACCTCCAAAACGGCGTCGCTCGCTTCCGGCTCAAAGCCTCGTGAGATAGCACGACACCCCGCCCCTCCCCGCGCATGTCCGCCCCGCTCATGCCCGCCCCGCTGCACCTCGAGTTCGAGCTTGGCGCCGACCGCTACCTGCTGCCGGTCGCGCAGGTCGCGGCCGTCCTGCCCCTGCCCGCGCTCAAGGCTCTGCCGGGGGCGCCGGAGGGCGTGGCGGGTGTGCTCAACTATCGCGGCAAACCGGTGCCCGTGCTCGACCTCCCGCGCCTCGCCCTGGGTCGCCCGGCCGAGCTCCGTCGCGGCACCCGGCTGGTGTTGGTCAACTACCCCGCGCTCGCCGGGTCGCGCCTGCTCGGCGTGATCGTGGAACGCGCCACCACCGTGGCGCGCGTGGCGGCGGAGGCCTTTGAAACCGCCGGATCGCCGGCCGCCGCCTGGCTGGGCGACGTCGCCGCGCCGCCCCCGCCACCCGCGCCGCCCCCGACCGGTTCCCCGGACCGGCGAAGGGAAAACACCGTCGGGCGCGGCCCCGCTCTCGCCCAGCGGGTCGAGGTGGCGGGGTTGTTGCCGCCCGACCTGCGCGCGGTGTTGTTCGCCGCCGTGGAGACCGCCGCCGCCGACGAAGACGAGGCCGCCGGCGACGGCAAGGAAGCCCGGGCTGGGGAGGCGCCGAGATGAACACCGGCGCGGTCGAGGCGTTGCTGCGCGAGGAGATCGGGCTCGATGTGGAGAGCGTGGGGCGCGGCATGCTCGAACGCGCCCTCCGCCGGCAGCTCGGCTCCCCGTCCGTCGCCGGCGCCGCCGACTGGGCGCGGCGCCTGCGTTCCGACCGCGCGCTGCTGCGTCGCGTGATCGAGGAGATGGTCGTGCCCGAGACCTGGTTTTTTCGCGACGGACGGCCCTTCGACGTGCTGGCCGACGAAGCCGCGAAGCGCGTGCCGCGCGAGCGTCCGCTGCGCGTGCTCAGCCTGCCCTGCGCCACCGGCGAGGAGGCCTGGTCCATCGCGATCACGCTCCGCGAGGCCGGCTTGGCGCCGAAGGATTTCAGCGTGACCGCGCGCGACGTGAGCGCCCTCGCGGTCGCCGCCGCCCGACGGGGCGTCTATGGGAAACACTCTTTCCGCGGCGACGTCGGCGCCTGGCGCGAGCGCTGGTTCGCGCCCGAGGCGGAGGGGCGCTGGCGCGTGCGCGACGAACTGCGGGCGTCGGTGGATTTCGCCGTGGCCAATCTCTTCGCCCGCGACGCGCTCGCCGCGGAGGGGCCCCACGATTTTGTGTTTTGCCGAAACCTGCTGATCTACTTCGACCCCGAACGGCAACAGGAGGCGCTGCGTCGCCTGCGCGCCTTGTTGGCGCCGGACGGCCTGCTCTTCGTCGGCCACGCCGAGGCCTCGCTCGCCCTGCGCGCGGGCTTCTCGCCGTGGCCGGTCGCGCGGAGTTTCGCGTTCACCGCCGGCTCGTCCGCCGCCGCGACCACGGGCGCGCTTTGGTCGGCCGGTTCGATCGAACCGTGGACGCCGGAGCCCGCACCCGCTCCCGCAACCGTTTTTCCCGGGCCTTCAGCGCCCGCGCCCGAGCTCTCGCCGGAGCCGCCGGATCATCCCGAGCCGCCCTCGCTCGATCTCATCGCCGCCCTGGCGGATCGGGGCGATCTGCGCGCCGCCGCCGAGCTGGCCGAGGCCCGCTTGCGACGCCTGGGGCCCGAGGCCGAAAGCTACTACCTGCTCGGCCTCGCGCGCGACGCCTCGGGGGACGTTTCCGGCGGCGAGTCCGCCTATCGCAAGGCGCTCTACCTCGCGCCCGCGCACCTGGCCACGCTGGCGCACCTGGCCGCCCTGCTCGAACGCCGCGGCGAGGCCGCCGAGGCCCGGCGCCTGCGCGCACGCGCCGCGCGCAAAGGAGGCGACGCCTCATGAAACCGGTCTCGCCGTCCGTCTCGTCGTCCGCGTCGTCGTCCGACGCACCCGCCGCCCCCGACGCGGCGCGGCGTCGCCTCCTGGACCGCGCGCCCGAGCCCGGCGAACGCGAGGCCTGGGCGGAGCATTACGCGAAGCCGCCCCCCGCCGCGCTGCGCGAGCCGGAGCGGGCCTTTGTTTTCAGGCTGGGCGACGAGTGGCTGGCGCTGCCGGCCCCTTGCCTGCGCGAGGCGGCGACGCCGCGTCCGATCCACTCCGTGCCCCACCGGCGCGCGGGATTGCTGGCCGGGCTGGTCAACCTCGACGGCGAGCTCGTGCCCTGCGTGCGGCTGGAGCGCGCGCTCGGGCTGACGGCGCCCGGGCGCGGCGCGGTCCCGGCCGGCGGCCCGTCCGCCGCCGCCTCCCGCGCGCGGCGTTTGCTGGTGGTCGCCGCGCCGGGCGGGCGGCTGGCCCTCGAGGCGGACCAGGTGTATGGAATGCTTGAATACGACGCGGCCGCGCTCCTGCCCGCGCCCTCCCGCCCCGCCTGCGCGCGGGCCCTGATCCGCTGGGGCGACCGGGTGGTCGGCCTGCTCGACGCCGAGGTGCTCTGGCCGCTGCTGGAAAGGGGGATCGCGTGAGCGGCGATCTGGGCGATTTTTCGATGATCGAGCTCTTCCGCCTGGAGGCGGAGGGACAGCTCGCGACGCTCACCCGGCACCTGCTGGCCCTGGAAAACCGGGCGCCCGACGCCGCCGCGCTCGAGGCGATGATGCGCGCGGCGCACTCGCTCAAGGGCGCCGCGCGCATCGTGGGGCTCGACGCCGCGGTGCGCGTGGCGCACGCCTTGGAGGACTGTTTTGTCGCCGCGCAAACGGGACGGCTGACGCTCGGCGCGAGCCAGACGGACCTCCTGCTGCAAGGCGTGGATTGGCTGAACCAGGTGGCGCGACTCGCGGAGGCCGAGGTCGATGCGTGGACGGCCGCGCACGAGCCGCGGCTGGCGGCCTTCGTCACCGAGCTCGCCATGCTCGTTGACGGGCCGGCGTCGGCTCCGTGTCCGCCGCCCGCGTCCGCGCCCGGATCGCCGAAGCCCGTTTCGCCCGCGCCCGTTTCGGCCACATCGTCGCCGGCGGCGGCGGAGCCGGAGGACCGGGTGCTGCGGGTGACGGCGGAAAAACTCGAACACCTGCTGGGCCTGGCCGGCGAGTCGCTGGTGGAGTCGCGCCGGTTGGAGCCGTTTGGCCGGAGTCTGCTGCGCATGAAACGGGGTCAGCAGGCGCTCGCGCGTTCGCTGGCCAAGCTGGCCGAGCATCTCGGTTCGGAGGCGTCCGAGCCGGCGCGGGCGGCGCTGCGCGACGCGCAGGCGCGGGCGAGCGAGGGGCTGGCGCAGCTCGACGCGCGGCTGGAGGAGATGGAGCGTTTCGACCGGGCGGCGACGCGGCTCTCGTCGCGCCTGTATCGCGAGGCGCGCGGCGTGCGTTTGCGGCCCTTCGCCGACGGCGTGCAGCCTTTCGGGCGCATGGTGCGCGATCTCGCGCGTCAGCTCGGCAAGGAGGCGCGGTTGGTGGTGACGGGCGAACAAACCCAGGTGGACCGCGACGTGCTGGCGCGCTTGGAGGCGCCGCTCACCCATCTGCTGCGCAACGCGCTCGACCACGGCGTGGAGACGCCGGAGGCGCGCGCGGCGGCGGGCAAATCCCCCGCCGGCACGCTGCGGCTGGATGCGCGGCATCGGGCGGGGCGGCTGTATTTGAGCGTGTCGGACGACGGCGCGGGCATCCCGGTCGAGCGTGTGCGCGCGGCGGCGGTGGAGCGCGGGCTGACCACCGCGCGGACGGCGGCGGGCATGTCGGAGGCGGAGGTGTTGGAATTTTTGTTCCTGCCGGGTTTTTCGCTGAGGTCCGCCGTCACGGAGGTGTCGGGCCGCGGCGTGGGGCTCGACGTGGTGGCGAGCCTGCTCAAGGCCCTGCGCGGCACGGTGCGGGTGGCGACGGAGGCGGGGCGGGGCACGACCTTCGAGCTGCAGTTGCCCGTGACGTTGTCGGTGGTGCGCGCGCTCGTGGTGGAGATCGCCGGTGAGCTCTACGCGCTGCCGCTGGCGGGCGTGGCGCGCGTGCTGCGCGTGGCGCGCGGGGACGTGGCGACGACCGAGGGGCGGGCGCACTTCGAGCTGGGCGGGGCGCGGGTGGGGCTGATCCCGGCGCGGCAGGTGTTGGAGTTGCCCGAGGCGGGCGGCGGCGGGGAGGCCTGGCCGGTGGTGGTGATCGGCGAGGGCGGTGAACTGCACGGGCTGGTGGTGGACGCGCTGCGCGGGGAGCGCGAGTTGGTGGCGCGTCCGCTCGATCCGCGGCTGGG
This sequence comes from uncultured Akkermansia sp., assembly GCA_966252115.1. Lineage (GTDB taxonomy): Bacteria > Verrucomicrobiota > Verrucomicrobiia > Opitutales > Opitutaceae > IMCC26134_A. The sequence continues at coordinate 12,504 of CBINNW010000093.1, read as the reverse complement.
CAAGATTCCGGACGTGGCGGCGGCGGCGGTGCTGGAGGACGGCTCGCCGGTCCTGTTTCTCGACGTCGAGGATCTGCGGCGCTCCATCGAGCGCCTGGCGGAGGGAGGGCGTCTGGGCCGTTGGCATCGCGAAGGCGCGGGCGGCGCGGGGCGCACGCGGCGACGGCGGGTGCTGGTGGTGGACGATTCGCTGACGGTGCGCGAGCTGGAGAAAAAGCTCCTGCTGGCGCGCGGCTACGAGGTGGCGGTGGCGGTGGACGGCATGGAGGGCTGGAACGCGGCGCGCGAGGGCGACTTCGATCTCGTGGTCACCGATGTGGACATGCCGCGGCTGGACGGCATCGAGCTGGTGCGCCTGCTCAAGGCGGACGAGCGGCTGAAGTCGGTGCCGGTGATGATCGTCTCCTACAAGGACCGGGAGGAGGATCGTCGGCGCGGGCTCGACGCCGGCGCGGATTATTACCTTACCAAAGGCTCCTTCCACGACGACCGGTTGCTCGAGGCGGTGCTGGATCTGATCGGCCCGGCCGAGGCGGGATCGGAGGAGCCCGGCGCCACGCGCGCCGGCGGAGGCGCGGACGGTGCGGGTGGCGGCGGAGGTGGAAACGGCGGCGGCCGCGAGGCCGACGGTGGTGGAGCCGGAGGCGCGGTCGGAGGGGCGCGCGCATGAGGATCGCCATCGTCAACGATCTCCTGATCGCGACCGAGGCCATCCGGCGCGCGCTGGTGAGCGACGGCGTGCATACCGTCGCGTGGATGGCGCGCGACGGCGCGGAGGCGGTGGAAAAATGTCTCCGGGACCGGCCCGACCTCGTGTTGATGGATCTGGTGATGCCGGTGATGGACGGGGTGGAGGCGACGCGGCGCATCATGGCGGCGTCGCCCTGCGCGATCCTCGTCGTGACGGCGACGATGCAGGGCAACTCCGGGCGGGTTTACGAGGCGCTCGGCGCGGGTGCGCTCGACGCGGTGCAGACGCCGGCCGGCGCGGGCGGCGCGGCGATGTTGCGCGTGAAGATCGACGGCTTGGAAAAACGCGTGCTCGCCTCGCGTTTCACGCCGGCGACGGTGCCGCCCGTCGCGGTGATGGGCACGCCGGATCCGTTCGGCGACGGTCCGGGCGCCGACTGTCTGGTGGCGGTGGGCGCCTCGGCGGGCGGCCCGGCGGCGCTGGCGGAGCTGTTGGGCGGACTGCCGGCGGATTTCCGGCCGGCGGTGGTGATCGTGCAGCACATCGACGCCGCGTTCACGCAGGGCCTGGTGGACTGGCTCGGCGCGGCGTCGCGGCTGCGGGTGCGGCCGGTCACGCCGGGGGAGCGTCCCGCGGCGGGCGAGGTGCGGGTGGCGACGGGCGACCGGCATCTGGTGATCGACACCTCGGGGAGGCTGGCGCTCAGCGTGGAGCCGCGCGGGCTGAACTACCTGCCGAGCATCGACGTGTTTTTCGCCAGCATGGCGCGCAACTGGACGCGCGACGGCGCGGGCGTGTTGCTCACCGGCATGGGGCGCGACGGCGCGGAGGGTTTGCTGGCGCTGCGGCGCGCGGGTTTTCCGACCTTCGCGCAGGACCGGGAGAGCTCGGCGGTGTATGGCATGCCGAAGGCGGCGGCGGAGCTCGGCGCGGCGAGGCAGATCCTGCCCCTTCGCGAAATCGCAGTGAAATTGCGCAGCGGCTTCGACGGGCGTTTGCGGTGAGGTTTGGTTTTTTGTCCAACCGGCTGGTCCACGTTTTCTCGCATCCATGATTTTGCCCGATTCCACGTCCGCGTCGTCCCCGCAGGCATCCGTGCCCGGCTATGGTTGTCTGGTCTTGTTGGTGGATGATCAGGCGATCGTGGCGGAGGCGGTGCGGCGCGGTTTGGCCGGCCACGCGGACATCGCGTTTCATTATTGTCCGGATCCGCTCGACGCGCTGCGCGTGGCGGCCGAGGTGAAGCCGACGGTGATTTTGCAGGATCTCGTCATGCCCGGAGTGGACGGCATCGAGCTGGTGCGGCGGTTCCGCGCCCAGCCGGCCACGGCTGAAACGCCGATCATCGTGCTGTCGGTGAAGGAGGAGCCGAAGGTGAAGGGGCAGGCCTTCGAGGCGGGCGCCAACGACTACCTCGTGAAGTTGCCCGACAAGGTGGAGCTCGCGGCGCGGGTGCGTCTGCACTCGCGCGCCTACCTGAACCAACGGCAGCGCGACGAAGCCTACCGGGCCCTGCGCGAGAGCCAGCAGCAACTGGTGGACAGCAACACCGCCCTCATCGCGCTGAACCAAAAACTCGCCGAGGCCACGCAGGCGAAGTCGGAGTTTTTGGCCAACATGAGCCACGAGATCCGCACGCCCATGAACGGCGTGGTGGGCATGGCCGCCTTGCTGGCCGAGACGAAACTCGACGCGGAGCAACGCGACTACTCCGAGACCATCCGCTCCTCGGCCGAGGCCCTGCTCACGATCATCAACGACATCCTGGATTTTTCGAAAATCGAGTCCGGCCGCATGGAGCTGGAGCGGCATCCCTTCCTGCTCGAATCGGCGGTGGACGAGGCGGTGGAGCTCCTGGCGCCGAAGGCGGCGGAGAAGGGGCTCGATCTGGTGGTCTCGCTCGATCCGGCGCTGTCCGATCTGGTGGAGGGCGACGTGACGCGCCTGCGGCAGGTGCTGGTCAACCTGGTCGGCAACGCGGTCAAATTCACCGCGCGCGGCGAGGTCGAGCTCACGGTCCGGCCGGTCGAGGGCCCGCATCCGGCGTTCAAGGACACCTTCAGCGCCGACGGCGGGGCCTCGCCGGCCTACGTCGAGTTTGCGGTCCGTGACAGCGGCATCGGCATCCCGCCGGAAAAACAGGACCGCCTTTTCAAATCCTTCAGCCAGGTGGACAGCTCCACCACGCGCCAGTTTGGCGGCACCGGGCTCGGCCTCGCGATCTGCAAGCGGCTCGTCGAGCTGATGGGCGGTCTCATCTGGGTGGAGAGCGAGGCGGGCAAGGGGGCGACCTTCTTTTTCACGGTGCGGCTGCCGCCCGCGAGCGCGGCGAATCTCCCGCTGCCGGGCTGGCGCAAGCGCGTGCCCGAGCTCGAGGGGCGGCGCGTCCTTGTGGTCGAGGACAACGCGGCGGTGCGCGCGGCCCTGGTGCGCGCCTGCGCCCTGCACGGCACGCGGGCGCGCGGCGTGGCGAGTCTGGCCGAGGCGCGCGCGGTGCCGACCGCCGAGGCGGAGTTGATCCTGCTCGACCGCGAGTTGCCGGGCGTGGAGGAGCCGGGGGCGATCACCGGCCTGGCGGTGGGGCGTCCGATGATTCTGGTCTCGTATCGGCGCGGACGCGCGGCGCAGCCGCCCGAGGACGGCGCGCGCATCTGGACCCTGCACAAGCCCGTGCGTCGCCAGGCGCTGGCGGACGCGCTTCGTCAGGCGCTGACGGGCGCGGCGACGGAGGAGAAACGCCGGGTGGAGTCGGGCCGTTTCGACACGCGCATGGCCGAGCGACTGCCGCTGCGTCTGCTCCTGGCCGACGACAACGCGGTCAACCAGAAGGTGGGCGCGGCCTTGTTGAAACGGCTCGGCTACGGCGTGCAGATGGTGGGCAACGGGCTGGAGGTGCTCCAGGCGCTCGAGCTGGCCGACTACGACGTGGTCTTGCTCGACGTGCAGATGCCGGAGCTCGACGGCTACGGCGCGGCGCGCGTGATCGTGGAACGCTGGGCGACGGGCAAGGGGCGCGGCCCGCGTCCGCGTTTGATCGCCATGACGGGAAACGCGATGCAGGGCGACCGCGAGAAGTGTCTCGAAGCCGGCATGGACGACTACGTCGCCAAGCCGGTGCGGATCGAGGAGCTCACCGCCGCGCTGGAAAAATGGGGCGCGGCGGCGCGGGCCGCGCGAGGCGTCTGAGGCGCGCCCGGCCCGGGATCGGGTGACGGCTTACCAGTGGCCGTTTTCGCCCTTCTTGAGGCTCTCGGCGAAGGCGACCAGCAGTTGCACGCAACGCTCCACGTCGGCCAGGTCAACGAGTTCGCTCGGCGTGTGCATGTAGCGCAGCGGGATGCTCACCAGGCCGGTCGCCACGCCGCCGCGGCCCATCTGGATGGCGCGGGCGTCGGTGCCGGTGGGGCGTGGGTCGGCGTCGAACTGGTGCGGGATGGCGAGCTGTTCGGCGCAGGCGACGAGGCGTTCGTAGATGAAGGGATTGATGTTCGGGCCGCGGCAGATGATCGGGCCGCCGCCGAGCGTGGTCTCGCCGTATTTGCGCGGGTCGCAGTCGGGATGGTCCGTCGCGTGGCCGACGTCCACCGCGATGGCGAGGTGGGGATTGACCGCGTAGGCGGCGGTGGTGGCGCCGCGGGTGCCGATCTCCTCCTGGGTGGTGGCCACGGCGACGACGCGCGCCGCCGGTTTCTGTTTCCGCGCCGCGAGGCGGCGGATGGTTTCGCCGACGACGTAGGCGCCCACCTTGTCGTCGAAGGCCCGCGCCACGCCGATGCTGCCGTGGAGGAGCTCGAAGCCGGGTTGGTAGGTGGCGACGTCGCCGATGCGCACGCGCTGGAGCGCCTCCTTTTTCGATTTCGCGCCGATGTCGATCCACATCTCGTGGACCTCGGGCACTTTCTTGCGGTCGGCCTCGTCCATCAGGTGGATGGCGCGCTTGCCGGTGACGCCGAGGATGGGGCCGTTTTTGGTGGCGATGACGACGCGGCGGCCGGGGATCATCACGCGGTCGTGTCCGCCGATGGTGTTGAAATAGAGGTAGCCGTCCTTGTTGACGTAGCTGATCTGGAGGCCGAGCTCGTCGATGTGGCCCGCGAGCATGAGCACGGGGTCGCCGTCGGGATTGAGCGTGGCGATGCGGTTGCCGAGGGGGTCCTTTTCGTAGCGGTCGGCGGCGTCGCGCACATGGGCGTCGAACACGGCCTGGGCCTCCTGTTCCTCGCCGGAGGGCGAGCGGGCTTCGAGCAGCTCGGCGAGAAAGGGCGGCACGTAGGTGGCGGGATGGGAACGGGCGATGCGTTTGGGCGTGGATTTGGCCATGGCGAGGGAGGCGTTCACCCAATGACCGGCGCTGCGGCGAAGGCAAACCTGCGCGCGTGGGCGCCGGCCGCGTGGCGTTGGCCGTCCCCGGCCAAGGTCGGGGGCGGGCGCGGACGGGACGTCTCGGCTCTACGGATACAGCGGCGTCTCGTCCCAGGCGCCGTCGGCACGGCGGGTGAAGCGGACCCGGTCGTGGAGGCGGAAGGGTTTTTCCTCCCAAAACTCGATCTGCTCCGGCGCCACGCGAAAGCCGCCCCAGTGCGGAGGGCGGGGCACCGAGCCCATCGGCCAGCGCAGGCCAAACTGCGCCGCGCGCGTCGCCAGGGCGTGGGGGCCGGGCAGGGGGCGGGATTGTTCGGAGGCCCAGGCGCCGATGCGGCTGAGTCGCGGGCGGGAGGCGAAGTAGGCGTCGGCCTCGTCGTCGGCGACGGTGCTCACGGTGCCGCGCACGCGCACCTGGCGGCCGGGCGGGTTCCAGTAAAAACACAGTTCGGCGCGGGGGCGCGCGCGGAGGGCGAGGGCCTTGGGGCTTTCGAGGTTGGTGTAGAAGACGAAGCCGGCGAGGTCGGCGTGTTTGAGCAGCACCATGCGCACCTCGGGCGAGCCGTCGGCGTCCACGGTGGCGAGGGCCATGGCGGTGGGTTCGGGCAGGCCGCGGGCGCGGGCGTCGGCGAGCCAGGCGTGGAAGCGGGCGAGGGGCAGGAGGGCGGGGTCGGACATGGCGTCGGCGGGATATTTTTTGGGGGAGCGGCGGGGGCGAGGGTAGCCAGCCGGGAGCGGAGCGACTGCGCGGTTCTTGGCCAAAGGTGTGCGCAAGGGCCTGCGACCAAGGGGCGCGTCGCTTGCCAAGAGGCGTGTCGTGGGGGGCGAGGGGCGTGAGAGGGCGTGGTGACCGGGGGGGGAAGCCGCTCGCGGCCGCGCGGCCGGCCGGTCCAGCATGGGTGCTTGTATGAACGACCGCATCGTTATCCGCCGTCTGTCGGCCGAGCCGCTGGACCTGACCCTGCACGCGCCCTTCGGCATCGCGGGGGGCGCGCAGGATCTCGCGCGCAACGTGCTCGTGTCGCTCGAGCTCGCCGACGGCACCGTGGGCCTGGGCGAGGCGGCGCCTTTCCCGGCCTACAACGGCGAGACGCAGGCGCAGGCGCTGGCCGCGCTGCGGCGGGGCGCGGAGTGGGTGGCGGCGGCGGGCGGCCTCGCCGGTGGTGGCGAGGCGGAGGGTGGGGGAGTGGCGGCGGGTTTGGACAACTGGCGCGCGGTCGCGGCGGCCTTCGCCGCCGAGCTCGCGCGGGCGGGCCACGGAAGCTCGGGCGCGGCGCGGTGTGGTTTCGAGATGGCGCTGCTAGACGCGTTGACGCGGCGGGCGGGGTTGCCGTTGTGGAGGTTTTTCGGCGGGGCCGGCACGGAGCTGGAGACGGACATGACGGTGACCACCGGCACGCCGGCCGAGTCGGCCCTGGCGGCCCGCGCGATTCGTGCGCGTGGCATTCGCCAGATAAAGGTGAAGGTCGGCGGCCCGGCCGGACCGGCTCACGATCTCGCCCGGCTGGCGGCTATCCGCGAGGTCGCGCCCGACTCGCCGTTGATTCTCGACGGCAACGCCGGCCTTTCGCGCGCCGCGGCCGCGGAGTTGGCGGCGGGCCTGCGGCGGCTGGGCATCGTGCCGGCCCTGCTCGAGCAGTGGTTGGCGAAGGAGGACCTCGCCGGAGCGGCGGCGCTGGCTCGTGAGACGGGCTGGTGTCTGGCCGCCGACGAGGCCGCGCGCACGGCGGCCGACGTGCCGGCTCTGGCGGCGAGCGGGGCGGCACAAGTGGTGAACGTGAAGCTGATGAAATCCGGCGTGGCCGACGCGCAGGATCTGGTCGCGGCGGCGCGCGCGCATGGACTGGGACTGATGATCGGCGGCAACGTGGAGTCGCGGCTGGCGATGAGTTTTTCGGCCGCCTTCGCCGCCGGGCTGGGCGGTTTCGATTTCGCGGATTTGGACACGCCGCTCTTTTTCGCCGAAGACCCCTTCGCGGGCGGCCTGCGCTACGAGGGCTCGCGGATTTCGGTGGCCCATGTGGCGGCCGGGCACGGGGTGGAGAAGGCGTAGTCCAGCGCCCGGGCGGCGGGTGTGGGCCGAGCGGCCCGCGCTCCGCCGGAGCCGCGCCCCGCGCGGGTCATCGGAGCGAGCCCCGCGGTCGGTGCATTGGCATCCCCGATGGGGGCGGCGCTTGTCCGAGGCTAGACTGGGACAGCGTCACGCAAATCTCACGCAGATCCACCCGCCGCCCCGCCCCGGGGGCCCGCCCTTTCGCCGACGAGCGAGGCGGAGCCCGATCCTTCCCGCCACCGCGTCCATCCTCCCTCGATCCCCCCTTCATCCCATGGCCACCACCACCGCCGCCGACGTGCTCGTGCAAAACCTCCTCCACTGGAATGTCGAAGTCATCTTCGGCATCCCGGGCGACGGCATCAACGGCATCATCGAGTCGCTCCGCACCCGCCGCGACCGCATCCGGTTTATCCAGGTCCGCCACGAGGAGGCCGCCGCCTTCATGGCCTGCGCCTACGCCAAATACACCGGCAAACTCGGCGTCTGCCTCGCCACCTCCGGCCCCGGCGGACTCCACCTGCTCAACGGTCTCTACGACGCCAAACTCGACGGGCAGCCCGTGCTCGCCATCACCGGCCACCACTACCACGACCTGATCGACACCCACGCGCAGCAGGACGTGAACCTCGACCGCATCTACATGGACGTCGCGGTTTACAACACCCGCATCATGGGGCCGGAGCACGTGTCGGCCGTCACCAACATCGCCTGCCGCACCGCCCTCGTGCGACGCGGCGTGGCCCATATCAATTTCCCCGTCGATACCCAGTCGCTCCCGGTCAAGGCCGGCAATCCCTCGCCGCGCAACGTCAAGGGCTACGGCTCCAGCGACCTCTTCCCGCGCCGTCTGGTGCTGCCGCCGACCGAGGAGCTGCACCGCGCCGCCGAGCTGCTCAACTCGGGCAAAAAGATCGCCATCCTCGCCGGCCAGGGCGCCCTCCACGCCGGCGCCGAGCTCGTGGCCGTGGCCGAGCGCCTCGGCGCGCCGATCATCAAGGCCCTGCTCGGCAAGGCCTGCGTGCCCGACAACTCGCCCTACACCACCGGCGGCATCGGCCTGCTCGGCACCCGTCCTTCCCAGGAGGCGCTCGAGCAGTGCGACACGCTGCTCATGGTCGGCACCTCCTTCCCCTACATCGAGTTTCTGCCCAAGCCCGGCCAGGCCCGCGCCGTGCAGATCGACCTCGACGGCACCCGCATCGGCCTGCGCCACCCGGTCGAGGTCGGCCTCGCCGGCGACGCCCGCGCCTGCCTGCGCGAGTTGTTGCCCCTGCTCGAACACCACCAGGACCGCCGCTTCCTGCAACGCGCGCAGCGCGGCATGCTCCAGTGGTGGGACCTCATGGAGGAGCGCGGCACGCGCATGGACATGCCGATGAAACCCCAGGTCGTCGCCTGGGAGCTCGGCAAACGTCTCTCGCAACGCGCCATCGTGAGCTGCGACAGCGGCACCGTCGCCACCTGGTTCGCCCGCCAGATGCCGGTGCGCGAGGGGCAGATGTATTCGCTCTCCGGCACGCTCGCCACCATGGCCAACGGCGTGCCCTACGCCATCGCCGCGCAGGTCGCGTATCCGGATCGTCAATGCATCGCCTTCGTCGGCGACGGCGCCTTCACCATGCTCATGGGCGAGTTCGCCACCGCCGTGAAATACCGCCTGCCCATCAAGGTCGTGGTGATGAAAAACAACTCCCTCGGTCAGATCAAATGGGAGCAGATGGTCATGCTCGGCAACCCGGAGTATGTCTGCGAGCTGCACCCCATCGACTTCGCCGCCTTCGCCCGCGCCTGCGGGGGCAGCGGCTTCACGGTGGACGATCCCAGGGACTGCGGCGACGTCATCGCCCGCGCCCTAGCCACTCCCGGCCCCGTGCTCATCGAGGCCGTCGTCGATCCGCACGAGCCGCCCATGCCGGGCAAGATCGAGGCCAAACAGGCGGTTCGCTTCGCCCAGTCCCTCGCCCGCGGCACGCCCGAGCGCATGAAGATCGCCACCACCATCGCCGAGGACCGCGTGCGCGAGCTGGTCTGAAAAAAGACCGAGCCGGGAAAAATAAAAACGCGTCCGCCCGTCACCCGCCTTCCGGTGTTTCGCCCATGACCTATCCCGTCACCTCCCCCCGCGCCGCCCTCCCGGTCGCCAAACTGCGTGTAGGGGCTTTCCGAATACCGACCGACGCCCCCGAATCCGACGGCACGCTCGAATGGTCCGCCACCACGCTCGTCGTGGTCGAGGTCGAGGCCGGCGGCGAATCCGGTCTCGGATACACCTACGCCGACGCCGGCGTCGCGGTCTGCATCCGCGAGCTCGTCGCCGAGGAGATCCAGGGGCGCGACGCGCTCAACGTGCCCGCCGTCTCCGCCGCCGCCCGCGCCCGCCTGCGCAATCTCGGTCGCGGCGGCATGGCCGCCATGGCCGTCTCCGCGGTGGACACCGCCCTCTGGGACCTGAAGGCGAAACACCTCGGGCTGCCGCTGGTCAGCCTGCTCGGCCAGGTGCGCGCCGAGCTGCCGGTGTATGGCAGCGGAGGCTTCACCTCCTATTCCGAAAACCGCCTGCGCGAGCAGTTCGTCGGCTGGGCCGCGATGGGCGTCACGCGTTTCAAGATGAAGGTCGGCCGCGAGCCCGCGCGCGACCACCGCCGCGTGCGCCTCGCCCGCGGGGCCATCGGCGACGGGGCCGAGCTCTACGTGGACGCCAACGGCGCCTACACGCGTTCGCAGGCGCTCCAGTTTGCCGAGCAGTTCGCGGGCGACTTCGGCGTTTGCTGGCTGGAGGAGCCGCTCGCCGCCGGCGATCTGGAGGGCCTGCGTTACCTGCGCCGCCGCGCGCCCGCCCGCCTGGAGATCGCCGAGGGCGAATACTGCGCCGACGAGGATGATTTTCGCCGCCTGCTGGAAGCCGACGCCGCCGACGTGGTCATGCCCGACGCCACCCGTTGCGGCGGCGTGAGCGGCTTTCTTCGCGCCGCCGCGCTTTGCCACGCCTGGCACATCCCGGTCTCCTGTCACTGCGCGCCCGCCCTGCATCTGCACGTCGCCTGCGCGACCGAGGGCCTGCGTCACGCCGAGTATTTCCACGACCACGTGCGCATCGAGCGGGAGTTTTTCGACGGCGCGGTCGAGCCCATCGGCGGCGCGCTCCACCCCGACCTCGGCCGCCCCGGTCTCGGCCTCGCCTTCAAATGGCAGGACGCCGCCCGCTACCAGATCTGACCGGGCGCGACCGCCCCCAACTCCCAATTACCAACTACAAACTACCAACTACCGGCCCCCAACCACAGGCCCCATGCCATCCTCTGCCCCGCACGCCCCCGCCTCCACCTCGCCGCCCGCCGCGTCCGCGTCCTCCGCCGACGCCGCCGCGCGCACGGCGAGCCGCACGTTGCGCGACGGCGCGAGCCTGCCGGAGCGTCTCCGCGCCGCGCTCGAGGGCGAGGTGCGTTTCGGCGACGGCGACCGCGCGCTCTACGCCACCGACGCGTCCAACTACCGCATGCCGCCCATCGGCGTCGTCATCCCGCGCCACCGGGCCGACATCCTCGCCACCGTGCGCATCTGCCGCGAACACGGCGCGCCGCTCCTCACCCGCGGCGGCGGCACCAGCCTGGCCGGGCAGTGTTGCAACACCGCCGTGGTCATGGACCTCTCCAAACACTACAACCGCGTCCTCGAGATCGACCCGGAACGACGCACCGTCACGGTCGAGCCCGGCATCGTGCTCGACGCGGTGCAAAAAGCCGTCCGCCCGCACGAGCTCATCTTCGGGCCCAACCCCGCCACCCACAGCCACTGCACGATCGGCGGCATGATCGGCAACAACTCCTGCGGCATCAACTCGCTGCTCGCCGCCAACCACGGCCTCGGCCTGCGCACCTCCGACTGCGTGCTCTCCATGGAGGTGCTCACCTACGACGGCCAGATCCTGCGCGTGGGCGAGACCTCCGAGGCCGACTTCGAGGCCATCGCCGCCGAGGGCGGACGCCGCGCCCCGACTGCGCCAACACCCGCGACCTCGGCTTTCTCGTCAGCGCCGACGACGGGCATTTCTCGGAGGAAAAACGGCATACCCACCACGTGATGGAGCCGATCGAGCAGGGCGTGCCGGCCTACCGCATCATCAACACCTGCGACGAGGAGCGCTACCGCATCACCAAAATCATTTTCACCGACCCGCGTCGGCCGGCGCTTTTGATGCGGGTGAAATTCGAGCCGCGCCGTGGCGGCCTGGAAAACTACCGTCTCCACCTGCTCGCCGCGCCGCACATCGCCAATCAGGGCATGGGCAACGACGGCTGGGTGGGCGACTATCTGGGCCTGCCGCTCATCTACGCGCAACGCGCGCACGTCTCCTTCGCCCTCGGCTGCTCGGCGGGCTGGAAAAAACGTTCCTGCGGCTTCGTCGGCACGAGCGATGGCTGGACGCAGGTGCGCGCGCACGGCGAGTTGCGCCACGAATATGCCGGCGCGCACGACGGCAACCTCGCGCTCACCGGCGAAATCGATCTGCCCGCCTGCGGCGGCGAATTCGTCGTCGTGGTCGGCTTCGGCGGGAGCCCGATGGAGGCCGGCCACGTGGCGCGGGCCGCACTCCTGGCCGATCCCGACGAGACACAGGGCGATTTCGTGCGCGGCTGCCATTGCTACCAGGAGACCTGCCTGCCGCTGACCGATTCGACTCCCATGCGCGAGGCCTTCGACGTGTATCGCGTGAGCACGGCGGTGCTGCGCTGCCACGAGGACAAGTTTTTCCACGGCGGGATCATCGCCAGCCTCTCGATACCCTGGGGCGAGGTGCGCGGCGATCAGGACATCGGCGGCTACCATCTGGTGTGGCCGCGCGATCTGGTCCACGGCGCCATGGGCCTGCTCGCCGCCGGGCGAAAAGAGGACGCCCAGCAGACCCTCTTTTACCTGATGTGCGTCCAATGCCCGGACGGGAACTGGATGCAAAACATGTGGCTCGACGGCTCGGCCCACTGGACCGCCAACCAGATCGACCAGACCGCGAGCGTGCTGCTGTTGCTCGGCGCGCTGCGTCGCCACGCGGACTGCGGCCCGGTCGATCCCTGGCCGGGCGCGCGACGCGCGGCCGAGTTTATCCTGCGCACCGGCCCGGTGACGGAGCAGGACCGCTGGGAGGAAAACGAGGGTTACACACCCTACACCCTCGCCACCGCCATCGCGGCCCTGCTGGTGGCGGCCGAGATCGCCGACGAACGCGGCGACGGCGACCTGGCGCGGCGCTGTCGTGAAACCGCGGATACGTGGAATGAGAACATCGAGCGCTGGCTCTACGTCACCGACACGCCGCTGTCGCGCGAGGTGGGCGTCGAGGGTTACTACTGTAGTGCCCGACAAATAGCGTTACTTGTTGTGGGCGGCGCGGGCGCGT
>CBINNW010000092.1:0-22376 GCA_966252115.1 uncultured Akkermansia sp. | reverse complement strand
AGAGGGTGTTGTGGTTGAACTGCAGGCGCTCGACGTCGGTGAGGCCGAAGAGCATGGCGCCGAGCGAGCCGCCGCCGATGGGGAGGGCCTCGGTCATCCAGCTGCGCGCGGGCTGCGCATACCAGAGGACGGAGCTGGCGGGGTCGCTGATTTGCGCGGGGGCGACGGGGCGGTTGGCGGCGGCTTCGGATGCGTTGACGGCGGCGAGGCCGAGGGTGGCGGCGAGGAGCGGGAGGATGGGTTTCAAGGTGGGGAAGCGGGGGGCGGGAGGGGAAATGCGGGGTTGCGTGGGCGGCGATGACGACGAGGGCGACGAGCGCCGCGTGCGATTCCATTCGCGGTGGTCGCAGGTCCAACGACTGGTTGAGCTACCCTGTTAGCTTAATTCCAATTCGCTTTTGAGATTAGTTTGATTCGTCACTCTCCGTGCCTCCGTGTCTCTGTGGTGAAAATCTGTAAATTATTTAACCACAGAGACACGGAGGCACGGAGAGCAGAAATAAAACGAGAATGACGCGGATCGATGAGTCTAAACCTGAATTAATTCACGTCGCTGCGGAAGGGAGACGCGGGAAGCCCGGCGCGGTTGAAGAGGTTGCCGGAGGCGACGTTGGCCCAGGCGTAGCGGACGTGTTTGGGTTGCGGGACCCGGGGCGAGGAGACTTCCACGGTGTCGCCGACGATGCGGGCTTCGGCGGGTTGGAAGGCGCCGTCGGAGCCGGCGATGGTGAAGCCGGTGAGCGGGCCGTCTTTCGCGACCAAGCCGCCGCCGAGGTGTTTGAAGCCGAGCACGGCGCGCCCGTCCTTGATTTCGAGGCCGGAATAGACGGGGCCGGAATACTCGATGGCCTCGCCGTAGGCGAGGGCGCGGGCGGCGAGGGCGAGGCGGACGCCGACGGGGGCCTTGTCGGCGGGGTGGATGTCCTCGGCGTCGCCGCAGTCGATGGTGACGACCATGGCGGTGCGCGGGGTGGCCTGCCAGGCGAGGAGCTGGGCTTCGCGGATATCGGGCCACATGTCCTTGAAGGGCGCGATCTGCACGAAGAGGAAGGGGAGGGTCTGGTCGCCCCATTGTTTGCGCCAGTCGGTGATGAGGGCGGGCAGGAGGCTGCGATACTGGCGGGAGTTCCAGACGTTGGCCTCGCCTTGGTAGAAGGCGAAGCCGCGGAGGGCGTAGGGCGCGAGGGGGGCGATCATGCCGTTGTAGAGCACGGTCGGGGTGCCGGGGCCGTTGCCCGGTTTCTGGGGCTGCTGGCCCATCTGGCGGAGCTCGGTGGAGTAGCGGAGCCGCCATGCGCCGCGCAGGGTGACGGGCGGGAAGGAGCCGTCGGAGGCGCGGGCCTCGAGGGGGAGGGCGGTGTTCCACAGTCCGCCGTTGTTGCCGGCGTCCAGGGCGCGGATGGCGATGAGGTTGCCCTCCTTTTTGAGGATGGATCCGGGCACGCGGTAAACGCGGGGAACATCCCATCCGTCGGTGCGGCCGACTTCGACGCCGTTTACCCAGGTGGTGTCGGCGTCGTCGATGGCGCTGAGGCGCAGTTCGATGTCCTCGCCGCTCCAGGAGGCGGGCAGGTCGAGTTGGCGGCGCAACCAGACGACGCCGTCGAAGTCGGACTTCCACGAGGTGGGCAAATCGACGGTGCTCCAGTCGGCGGCATCGAGTATCGGGTCGGCCCAGGAGACGGGCGAGCCGGTGCCGGCGTCGTGTTTGAAATACCACTCGTCGAAGCGGGCGTTGAGCTCGGCGCGCGCTTTCTCGGGGTGGGCGACGGCGTCGGCGAGGGCCTGGACCTGGGGCTTGAAGTCCGAGAAGGCTTCGAGGCCCTCGGCGCTGGTCCAGGACTGGGCGGGGGTGCCGCCCCAGGAGCTGTGGATGATGCCGATCGGCACGCCGAGGTTCTGGTGGAGATCGCGGGCGAAGAAGAAGCCGACGGCGGTGAAGTCGAGGACGGTCTTGGGCGAGCAGACCGTCCAGCTCATGGTGGCCGAGCTTTGGGGCGAGGGGGCGGTCTGCTGGTTGACGTAGAGCTGGCGAATCTGGGGGTAGTTCGCGGCGGCGGCGGCGGCTTCGGCTCCGATGATGGGCTTCTGTCCCCAGCGGGGGCCGAGTTGGCGTTCCATGTTGGACTGGCCGCCGCAGAGCCAGACGTCGCCCACGAGGACGTCCTCCACCCGGACGGTTTCCGAGCTGTCCGGGCTGGTGGCCATGAGGGAGCGCGGTCGGTCGCTGGCATCCAGCGGATCGAGCTCCGCGCGCCAGCGACCGTCGGCGTCGGCGAGGGCAACCTTCATCTGGCCGGCGAAGGCGACGAAAACGCGTTCGCCCGGGTTGGCGGTGCCCCAGACGGGGACGGGGCGTTCGCGTTGGAGGACCATGTGATCGGCGAAGGGGCTGCCGAGTTGCAGGGCGGCGTGGACGGGGAGCGCGAGGAGCAGCGGGGAGAGCGTCGGAACGCGCGTGAGCAGGGTGCGGAGGGGATGCATGGAGGCGAAGGGGCGCGGGTGAAGCGGGGGACGGACGGGCGGGTGGGGTGAAAGTGGGGGAGGCGAGGCGGGGCTGGGCGGCGGGGCTGGGCGAGCCGGCTGTCCGCCGGGTTTTAGTTTTGCCCGGGGATCGCGGGGGCGGGCGAGGGGCCGAGGAAGAAATCGACGGAGCCGGTGTAGCGGCCGGTGGCGACGTTGGGCAGTCCCTGGGGACCGAGGGAGGCGGCGTCGCCGAATTTGTGGCCGATGGCGTTGATGCCGTGGAGGAGGGAGAGGTCGCCGGGAGGCGGGGGGACGTTGAGCCCGGTGCGGGTGGCGCTGGCCTCGGGCCAGCTGAGGACGCGCAGGAAGAGGTCGGGGGTGTCGGTCACGAGGAGGACGGAGGGGCCGTCGTTTTCCAGCAGGGCCCAGCGCAGGTCGGCGTGATAGCCGCGAAATTCGGGGTAGCCCCACTGCTGGCCGGTGTTGGTGTTGTTGGCGGTTTTCCGGTGCATGCCGAGGGCGGGGCCGGCGAGGCGGTTTTTCCAGACGCGTTCGGGGCCGCGGCCGAGCCAGCGGAAGGCGCGGAGGCGATCTTCCGGGTAGTCGAAGGTGATGCCGAGCCAGGGGTGTTCGCCGTGGAGCGTGTAGTGGTAGTCGAGCCGCAGCCAGCCGTCGGGGCGCACGCGCCAGCGGAAGCCGTCGGGCGAGTCGGGCGAGGGGTTGAGGGTGACGAGGTAGTCGCGACCGTCGGGGCCGTGGGTGACGCTTTCCACCTTCCACTCGCCGACGACCGGGCGGGGGCCGGCGGCGAGGGGCGTGGCGGAGTCGCCGACGGCGGCGTCGAGGAGGCGGGCGGTGGCGGGGTCGAAGCGGAAGGCGCGACCGGCGGCGCGCACGGTGAGGACTCCGTCGGCGAGTTCGGCGGAGGGCGGGGGGAGCTCGGCGGGGGCGTCGCGGACGATGCGGTCGCGAATGGCGGAGGCGTCGCGGAGGGGCCAGGTCCAGGTGCGGAGTTCGCGGCCCTGCGGATCGGTGAGGGAGAGGCGGAGGGCGTCTTGCGCGCGCCAGTCGTCGGGCAGATCGAGGAGCAAGGAGCCGGAGGCGCCGGGGGCGATGGCGGGTCCGGGGAAGGAGCCGGAGTCGGCGACGGAGATCCAATCGCCGGCGGAGGTTTCGCTCGCGGATGCGGTGGAGTCTGCGGGCGAGGAGGCCGTGTCGGTGCCGGGGTCGGGGAAGCGGCCGAGCGACCAGCGGACGGTGCAGTGGGCGAGGTCGGTGAAAACGAGGTCGTTTTCGAGGCGCAGGGTGGGGGAGCCTTGGGTCAGGGCGGAGGCGTCGATACGGACGGGGCACCAGAGGGAGCGGAGGGTGGAGAAGCTGGCCTCTTTTTCGCGGTAGGGGCCGAGGATGCCGTCGGGAGCGGCGTCGCCGACGCCGAAGACGGTGCCGCCCCAGTCGTCGCGCACGAGGGCCTCGTCGATGAAGGCCCAGATGAGGAGGCCGGCGCCGTTGGGGGCGTTGCGGATGGCGGTCCAGTAGTCGTCGAGCCCGGCGCCGGCGCCACCGTCGAAGAGGGCGTGGAGGTTTTCCGTCGGCATGAAGGCGGCCTTGCCGGCGCCGAGGTAGGAGAGGACTTTGGCGTAGTCGGAGTAGTGATGGGTTTTTAGCCCGCTCTTCTCATGGTCCCAGTTGGCGGGGTGGATGACGATGCGACCCTGTGGATCGTGTTGGCCGAAGACGGGGTCGGCGATGGTGTTCCAGCCGCCCTCGTTGCCGTTGGCCCAGGCGATGATGGAGGGGTGGTTGACGTCGCGGACGACGAGTTCGCGGGCGAGGCGGACGGCGTCGGCGTCGCCGTATTTTTTTTGCCAGCCGCCGAGCTCGTCGATGACGAGGATGCCGATGCGGTCGGCCTCCTCGTAGAATTCGCGCGAGGCGGGATAGTGGGCCCGGCGGACGATGTTCATGTTCATCGCCTTCATGAGCTCGAGGTCGGCGGCGTGCTGGGCGCGGCTGCTGGTGCGTCCGGTGGTGGGCCAGAATTCGTGGTGGGAGGTGCCGCGGAGGCGCACGCGACGGCCGTTGAGGTAAAAGCCTTCGTTCTCCACGAACTCGACGGTGCGAAAGCCGATGGTCTGGGAGAGGGTATGCAGGGTTTCTCCGGATGCGGCGTCGCGGAGGGCGACGTGGAGGCGGTAGAGCGCGGGGGATTCGTGCGACCAGGGCGCGACGCCCGGGATGGTGGCGGAGAGGCGCGCGGCGGGGCTGCGGGCGGGCACGGGGATATTGAACTCCGGCCCGACGGGCGCGCCGTCGAGGCCGCTGATGTGAGCGACCGCGACGGTGGCCCGGTCGTGACCGGAGGGAAAAAGATCGACGGTGATGGCGCCGTCGTGGCGGGCGTCCACGGCGATGCGCTCGATGTGGGTGGCGGGGCGGGCCTCGAGATAGACGGGGCGGAAGAGGCCGCCGAAGTTCCAGTAATCGCCCTGGCGTTCGGCGGCGTTGAGGGCGGCGTCGGCGGAGGATTTGCGGACGGTGACCTCGAGCAGGTTGGGCGCGCCGAATTTCACCTGGCCGGTGATTTCGTGGCTGAATTCGTAGAAGCCTCCGCGGTGGATGTTGCCACCGGGGGTTCCGCCGGCGGGTTGTCCGTTGACGAGGGTTTCGGCCTCGGTCATCGCGCCCTCGAAGACGATGAAAACCCGTCGGTTCCGCCAGGCGGCGGGCAACTCGAAGGATTTGCGGTATTCGCCATACTCCTCGTCGGGACCGCCGTTGCCGTAACCGTAGTTGCCAAAACCATGGGTTTCCCAGCAGCCGGGGACGGGAATCGTGGCCCATTCGCCGGCGCGGCGACCGGCGGAGACGCGGAATTCCCAGGGGACGGTGTGATCTTTGTCGGTGCCGGAGAGGTGGAGGCGCTCGTTTGCCGTGGGCGCCTCGGCGGCCGAGGCACCGGAGGCGAGGGAAGCGAAGAACAGGGCGCTGAGGAGACGGAAGAAGGGCAGGAGAGGGAGCCGCACGAGGAGAAACGGGACGGAGGCGGGAATAAAAAAGGCGGGAGCTTCGCGTCGGCTCGAAGTGAGCTTGGAAGGGAAGCATCCCGCCCAAGGAGGGGATGTCTGGTTGGGGGGGGAGTCCGAGTCGGGGTAGTTCCGAGTCGCTTTGAAGAGGAGGCAGAGTTTCGGAGGTTGGCCGGGGACGGCCAACTCTACACAAGCGCTCGCACCGGCTGCTGTTGGGTTGGCCGTCCTCGGCCAATCTCAGCTAAAGTCGAAGGCGAATCAGAAGAGGGGAAAAAAGGGGCGATCAAGATCGCCCCGAGGGAGGCCGCCGACCGGGTCCGCGCGGGATGCGATGACACTCGGTCGGCGGCGGGCGGGTGCCGCGCGATTACGGCGTGGTGACGCGCAGGCGGAGGAAGCGGCGGGTGTGGGCGGAGATGAGGTCGGTGTCGGGGACGGTGACGAGACCGGCGACATTTTCATTTCCGGTGCTGCTCCAGATGGTGCTCCACGCGGCGAGGTCGGTGGAGGCCTGGACCTCGTAGGTGAGGGTGGTGTCGGAGATGCGGTCGAAGGCGAGGGTGAGCTTGCCGTCCGCCACGCCCTGCACGGGGAGCAGATCCTGTTCGGCCACCAGCGGATCGCCGGCAAGGGCGTATTCGAGGAGGTTGGCCACGCCGTCGCCGTCGGGGTCGGCCTCGTTGAGGGCGTCGCCGGTGGCGTCGGGGCTGCCGAAGTGGGTCTGGCGCCATGCGGCGATGCCGGTGGCGCTCACGGCTTCGGTGGTGGCGGAGGCTTCGGCGGAGGCGGGCCCGTTGCCGCCGGCGTTCACCGGCAGGACGATGTAATAGTAGGTCGTCAAACCATCAAGGCCGGTGTCGGTGTGGCTGGTGACGTTGCCCACGTTGGCGACGGTGGCGTAGGGGCCGCCGGCGACGAGGGAGCGCTGGATGGTGTAG
The DNA here is from genome assembly GCA_966252115.1 of uncultured Akkermansia sp. Classification (GTDB taxonomy): domain Bacteria; phylum Verrucomicrobiota; class Verrucomicrobiia; order Opitutales; family Opitutaceae; genus IMCC26134_A. Next base: position 15,943 of record CBINNW010000092.1, on the reverse strand, counting down.
CCGAGGGCGGTGGCGCTGGCGTCCCAGGCGAGCTCGACCTGGCCTTCACCACCGGTGGCGACGAGGCCGGTGACAGCTTCGGGCACGGCGACCTCGCGGAAGCCCTTCACGCGGACGTTATCGACGCGGAGCACGAAGGTGCCGGCCAACGTGGTGACATCGCCCCAAGTCCCGGCATTGAGCGTAAAGCCGATGCTGCCGTAGCTGTTCGTGTGGTTCGTGAGGGCGGCGATCTGCTCGGGGGTGAGGCTCCAAGTGAGGGTGCGCCACTCGCCGACGACCACGCTGCCCGAGGTTGGGCCGGTATTGGCGAAGGTGTCCGGGTGATTGCGATTCAAGTCGATACTGAACCACGTGCCACCGGTGCCCGAGCCGGCGGGGCGATCAATCCAATCGACGTAAACGTCGGCCACGATGCCGGTGGATTGGGCGATGGTGGTGCGATAGTCGGCGACCCCGACGGAGTAGAGGGCGATGGATTGGCCGCCCAGCAGGGGAACCGAGGCTTCAATGCTGGTGGTGCCTTCGGTGGCGCTGGTGGTATTGAGCGCGTAGGTGATGGGTAGCCCCTCGTTGACATCGGTGGTATCGGGGTTGTCAAACGCGGTCTCGGGGCCTTGCAGCCACGGTTCCAGACCTGCTTCGAAGGAGCTCAAGAGCACCTCGTCGTTGGGCGTGGTCACGCTGGCCGCCGCGGAGAAGCTGCTTTCGCCGTCGGCGTTGGTGGCGGTGACGACGTAGTAGTAGGTCGTGTTGCCCTCGAGGCCGCTATCGCTGTAGCTGGTCTCGGTCAGGTCGGTGGCGATAGTCGCGTAGGCATCGGTGAGCGAGGCGCGGCGCTTTACGGTGTAGGTGAGCGCGCCGGGGCTGGCGGTCCAGGTGAGGTTCGCGCCGCCGAGCACGGCGGTGCCGACGAGATCGGTGGGGGCGGTGGGGCCGCTGGCGGATGCGCCGACCACGATGATGTTGTCGAAGCGGAGCTTGATGTTACCGCCCATCGGGGCGCCGCCCCAAGTGCCGCCGCCAAAGTGGAATCCGAAGGAGGAGGACTGGCCGGTGGCGGTGAGTTGGGTCGCCTGCTCCGTCGTCATCGGGAAAAAGAGGGTGCGCCACTCTCCCTCGGTGATACCGGCACCGTTGGCGGGATTGATTTCCACCCAGCCGGTGTTCGTTGAATTTAAAATCATCCTTATTCCATACCACGCACCGCCCTCGGTGGCGGCGGGGCGATCCGGCCATTCGAAGTAAACATCCGCCTGAATGCCAGTGCCTTGGGCTATCGTGCTGCCGTAGGTTTCGGTCGGGACGGAGACGAATTGCGTCCAAACGCCCGTGGTGCCGTCCATCGGATAGACGATTTCAAGGCTGGAGGAGCCGTGAGTCGCGGCGGTGTCGGTGATTTGGTAAAGGACTTCCGCGCCGACGTCGTTGGTTCCGGGGCCCGTGACCCATGGATCAATGATGAAGGGATCGATCGGGTTTTCGAACGAGGTGATTTGAACGTCGCCGAAAACGGCGAGCGGAGCGGCCAGGAGGCCGAGCGCGAGGAGTCTATTTGACAGTAGGTTCATGGGGCAAAGTTGATTTTGCGATAAATCAGTGGGCTGCAAAGAGTTTGTGAGCCTGGGGATTCGGGGTGGGGTAGAAACACCATAAAGGTGCCGCCGCAGCCTCGGGAAGAAAAGCGGATTTGGGGTGGTGTGGGCTTGAAATACGGCCGTATGATGCAACAAAATTTGGCTCATCACCGCCGTCCTGCGGCGGACGCGCTCTCCTTTGGGATCGGGGGTTGTGGCCATGGGCGGGGGGCGAGCATGCCACGGTGTGCTTCCTGGCGTGGAGGAGATGTGGGGCCGGTGGGGTGGTGGGCTTGCAAAGGCGGTTTGCTCTTCCATATCGGCCGCATGTCCGGCGCTCCTAAGAAAAAAAAGTCCGTCCGTGCCCCCACGCTCAGCGACGTGGGGCGCGAGGCCGGGGTGTCGGCGATGGCGGTGTCGGCGGTCCTGAATGGCGCGAGCACCTCCGCGCGCACCGCTCCCGATACGCGGGCGCGCATTCTGGAAGCGGCGGCGCGACTCAACTATCGGGCCAATGCGGCGGCCCGGGCCTTGGTCCGACGGCGGATGAGCACGATCGGCGTCGTGGCGGTCGTCGAGGGAGGAGAGCTGAACCACTACTTTCTGGAGGTGTTCAATGGTGTGCTCGCGGCGGCGGCCCGGAATGGGCAAAACACCACCGTGTTCACCTTGCACGACTGGGAGCGGGATGGGCGCCGGGTCGGCGGGTTTTGTGACGGGCGCATCGATGGTCTCCTGATGATCGCGCCCCTGCTCGACGCGGATGTTGTTTTGGCGCTTCCGACGCACACGCCGATGGTGGCGCTGCATTCCAACCAAGTGCTGGAGGGGGTTCCGTCCTTGGAATCCGACGAGGAAGCGGGCAGCCGCGCCTTGGTCGCGCGCATGGTGGAGATGGGCCACCGGCGGATCCTGCATCTGGCCGGTCCTTCGGGTCAGCGGGGGGCGGAGCGCCGCGTGCGTGGTTATCGGCGGGGCTTGGAGCAGGCTGGGCTGCCCTTCGATCCTTCGCTGGTGCGGGTGGCCGGCTTCAGCATCCCGGAGGGACGGGAGGCGACTCGACTCTGGCTGCGCGACACGCCGCCGGAGGCGCGAGCGACGGCCATCTTTTGCGCCAATGACGGCGTGGCCTACGGTTGCATGGAGGTATTGGCCGCCGCCGGCTTGCGCGTTCCGCATGATATTTCGGTGGCCGGTTTTGACGATACCTTGCTGGCCCGCGCCTGCGTGCCGCAGCTCAGCTCGGTGCGGCAACCGCTCAGGCGAATGGGTGAACGCGGGGTGGAAATCTTGCTGGAATTGATCCGGGGCGGGGTTGCGCCGCGTGCGGTGGACGTTTTCCCCACCGAGCCGGTCATGCGGGCGTCCGTGGCGCCGCTACCAAGCCGTGGTAGTTCGACCTGAAGCGTGATTTGCAGATGTAGTGTTGGCCGTCCCCGGCCAACTTCGCAAACGCTGACGTTCGGAGATTGGCCGGGGACGGCCAACGCTACACAAATAGCCCTATGCTCTCAGCGATTTGGCTCAGATGGAACGTGGCGTGGAAGTAGGCGATAGGCTGTCTGGCGGGCGGCACGGGCGGGCCATGCGCCATCGGAGGGCGCATAAAAGCAGCTCCCGATTATCCCGGTGCGGCCTGTGCGGCTGCGCGGCTTGATGACGGCTCATGTCAGCACCAAGGTGATGCCAAGCACGCCCAAGGTCGTGGCCAGCGCGGGATTGGAGGAGAGTCGGATTTCCCGCAACACGTCGCGGGGGCGCGGATTTTCCCACTCGAGGGTGTAGAGATAACGTTCGTATTCGAAGGGGTCGCCCCCGGAGGTCACGGCGAAGTGTTTGGCGCCCGGAGCCTCGAATTGCGGAAAGTCGCTCAGCCAGTCCTGGATATTGGGCGGCAGCGCGTCCCGTGAAGGGGTGGAAAGGCCCCGGGCCACGACCGGCACCGAGATGGGGCGACGTCCCTCCAGAATAAAATCATACCAGGCAAAGGCCTGGCACTCCGCGGCGTGTCCGCAGCCGTGAAGGAAATAGACCGCGCGGACCGCCTTGCCCACCGGCACGCTGAGGGTGACCGGCAGGGGCTTCTCCTCCCGCGTGAGCGGACGCTGGGAGCGTAGCACGAGAGCGGCGGCGCCCCGGTTGGATCGCTCGTCGATGATTTCGAAGGGCACACCGTGGGCGACCACGCGCCCGGGGGGCAAATGGAGCAGCGGCTGATTCCCCAGCCAGCCATTCTGCCGGGTGAGCGAGCGGTTGGCCAAGGGCCTTAGGTCCAGCGGCAGAAAGTTTTTCTCCTGCGTCTCCCCGGCGACCCGGTGCGGGCGCAGGCGCAGGTCTTCCGCCTCGTGGAGCCGGGTGGAGTGATCGCGCGACCATGCCCGTCCCGTGGCGAAGGGCCGGGTCGCGACCGGGAAGGCGCCGAGAACCCGGACCGACTGACGCTCCACCAGCGTGGGTTCGAGACGTATGCGCTGTCGGGATGGTAAACCCGCCGGCCGGCGCAGACGGCGGATGTCCCATGCGAGCATGTCCAGCGCCAGATGACCATGGGCTCGGCGGTCGAAGGCGGCGCAGGTGACCGGAGGGTGGGCGGCGCGGGCTCCCGCGGAGTCGTCCACGCAGACGATCGAGATGTCATCGGGCACGTGCAGGGATTGTCGCCGGGCCGCGGAGAGCAGGTGGGGGAGGATATCGGGGGCATGGAGCACGATGGCGGTGACCTGCGGCCATTGACGGCGAATCCGCACCAGCGCCAGTTCCACCGCGTCGGGTGTGTGGGCGGAGACCTCCACGCACCGTTCCGCCGAGCTGGTCAGGCGGAGGCGCAAGCATGCCTCCTCGAAGCCCTCCCGCACCACCGCGGTGCGGTGGGCCCGTTTCATCGAGCCCAGCATCACCAGCTCGACGTGTCCCTGGGTGGCGAGGTGGGCGACCAGCAGCCTGCCCGCTTGCCGCCAGTCCGTCGTCACGAGGGGCACGCCGGCGGGGGCCTCGTCACAAACCACGCAGGCCACCTGCCTTCGCTCCAATTCGCCGTGCTCGGCGTCCCATTCCCAGCCGCTGTCGCCGAGGCTCATGATGATCCCCGTCACGCCGCCATCTCCGGCAGACTGGAGATTTTGTCTAAGCTCGTCCCGGCCCAGAAAAAAGCGCTCCTCGGCCTGGAATCCGAGTCGGGCCGCCTCGGCCGGCAGGCCGGGGAAACGTAGATCCCGTTGCGTCAGCACCACGATTTTGGCGCCGAGCGGAAGCGTCGTTTCTTCCGGCACGGGGAACAGGCGATAGCCTTCCCGGCGCAGGCGCCCCGCCGCCAGGAGGCGCTGGGCCGCACGATTCACCGCCGCCTGACTCAGGCTCCATCGTGTCGCCAGTTCCCGCTCGGAGGGCAGTCGGTCGCGCGGAGAAGCGAGCGCTTTCTCGAGCAGCCGCTCGTAGTGCCGGAGCGCGAGTTCGACCGGGCTGCCGTGGGGGGCGGAGTGGGGCATGGGAGGGGGCAAAAACTGCGAGGACAGATTGTTCGTTAAATCTAGCAGTGAGATTTTGAGGAGAGGGCGTTTTACTGGGAGAGATAGGGTGAATCAAGCGATTTGATGCAATGATTTGCCGTGAAACGGCGCCGCCGGGAGGCGGTTTTGTTGACCCGGGGGCTAAAGCGCGGTGTCCTTGTAACCGTTAAGGAAACATCCCTTGCACCCCGATTCATCGCCGCCCCGTCTTGCCGTTCCAAGTGCGCGTCGCCCGTTCTCTTGGCCGTAAAATGGTCGGCCGTTTTCAAACCATCACTGCCATGACCCCTATTATAGTTCGTTCCGCCGGCTTTCGGCCTCGCCGTTCCGGTTTTACCCTGATCGAGTTGTTGACCGTTATCGCCATCATCGGCATCTTGGCCGCCATCATCATTCCTGTGGTGGGCAAGGTTAGGTTGACCGCCAAGCGCTCGCAGGGGTTGAGTAATTTGCGCCAGCTCACGATGGCGAGTATTACTTACGCGAACGAGAATAGAGGGCGTTGGTTTGCCTCACAGACTGTGGGAGGCGAGTTTTTTTCCACCGTCCTTACTCGTTACATTGGTAGCCAGTCGGGAGGGGGTGGTGCTGTCGTAAATTCCCAAGTTTTCTATGACCCGTTGTTGCCTGATTTGGGGGGGAATAATTTCCACTTTGCGCCGATTGGTATATATTTTGGCGATTTTGCAACTCGGGAGGGCAGCTTGGCTCGTTACAATAATATAAATAACATCAAGTCTCCGGGGAAGACTGTTTTCTTCGCGGATAATTTTACCGATCAAAATGTTACGGTTGAACAACGGGATGCGGGGACGCCTCCGAACTGGTCCCAGATACAAAACACAGGGATCGATATATGGGGTTGGCCGGGCGTTTGGGCTGGCAACTATTATCCGAATTTCAATGATGGTAGGAAGATTCCCGGGCCAGGTTACGGAAACGCAAAAGGGGAAATCGATTTGGCGCGCGATCCTGGGGCGGCTAAGCTAGGCTTTTTCGACGGGCACGTAGCCCGCCTGAAACGCGAAGAGATGGCCCACCGCATTTTCGATCCTCGGTTCCAGTAGCATTCTTATCTCCCTCCGGTGCTGCCGGCGATACGCTAAAGGCGACGTTCTGGATCAGAGTTTTTCAGGCCTTGGAGTAACCGGCTCCAAGGCTTCTTTATTTGTTTCAGTTTCCGATGCAGAGTAGCTCTGTTCATTTCTCTTCGTTGAATGTTCCCGTTTCTATGGGGCTTTCCCGTCTCATCTCCGCCGATCTCCAGCAGCCCAAAGGCCCGCTGAACACGATGTTCAAACGCTGCGTGGGAGCTGGCCGCGCCAACGAGGGGCTGCGCGCCGATTGGCAGCGTCAGTTGCGTCTGGCGCGCCGTGAATGCGGCTTCGAATACATCCGCATGCACGGCCTGTTCTGCGACGACATGGGCGTCTATCGCGAGGTGGACGGCCGGCCGGACTACAACTGGCACTACGTGGACGAGCTCTTCGATTTTTTCCACGAGATCGGCATCACCCCGTTCGTGGAGCTGGGCTTCATGCCCAACGCCTTGGCCAGCGGCCCGCAGACGATCTTCTGGTGGAAGGGCAACATCACGCCCCCGGCGGACTACGCAAAATGGGAAGCCTTGATTTCCGCCTTCGTCCGGCATTGCACCGAACGCTACGGAGCCGAGGCGGTGCGTTCTTGGTATTTCGAGGTTTGGAACGAGCCCAACCTCACGGCCTTCTGGATGGGTAATCCCGAGGACTTGCACTGGGAGAGCTGGGCACCCGGCGCCCGTGCCGAATATTTTAAACTCTACGCGAGCACCGCCCGCGCCGTGAAATCGGTTTCTCCGCTTTATCGTGTCGGTGGCCCGGCCACCGCCGGTTGTGCATGGGTGCCGGAGTTTCTCGGCTTTTGCCGGGAAAACGCCGTGCCCGTGGACTTCGTCTCCACCCACACCTACGGCGTCCAGGCCGGGTTTCTCGACGCCACGGGGACGGCCGGAACCGCCTTGTGCCTGAACGAGGACTCAATCCACGGCGAGGTCGCGATGGTGCGGCGTCAGATGGCCGAGGCCGGCGCGCCCGGGCTGGAGCTGCACTTCACCGAGTGGAGCAGCTCCTATACGCCGACGGACCCCTTTCACGACAGCTATCACAGCGCCGCCTACATCCTCGAGAAATTGCGGAAATGCGGGGACACCGCGCAGTCGATGTCCTACTGGACCTTCACCGATATCTTCGAGGAAAACGGTCCGCGCTGGGAGGCTTTCCACGGCGGTTTCGGCCTGCTTAACTATCAGGATATCAAGAAGCCCGCCTATTTCGCCTACCGCTTCCTGAATCGTCTCGGCGGGACCGAATTGAAAAACGCCGATGCTGCCTCGTGGGTTTGCGCCGATGAGGCCGGAGGCGTGCAGGCGCTGATCTGGGATTTCACGAACACCTTTCCCTCCGGCGACATGATCAACCAAGTCTATTACCGGCGCGACTTGCCCGCCGCTGCCAAGGGCGCGGTCGCGCTTCGGCTGACGAATCTGCGCCCGGGTGATTACGAAGTGGAAATTTTTCAGGTCGGCTATCGCGTCAACGACGCCCACACCGCCTACCGCGATTTGGGCGCCCCCGCCCAGCTCACCCGGGAACAGGTCGCCAAACTGAAGGCGGAGAGCCGAGGCGACGCGGTGGACCGCGTTACGGTGCTGATCGATGCTTCCGCCAGCTTCGAGCGCCGCTTCGATCTCCGGGAAAACGACGTGTTTTTTGTCGTGCTCACCCCCACGGGGTGAGCGTCGGACGGGAGCGGGAGGCCTGCTGACCACGGGTCTGCCGGGCCGGGTTGGCGCGCGCGAAGGGTGAACATTTACTCCCAACCCAAGGCTGCGCGCGTAAGGGGAAATCCCCGCCGGAGTAGGACGAAATGCCTTGCCGCATTGGATTTAATGATAAATCTAGCATGGCTGTTTCCTATCGCCCACCGGCCGTCGAGTCTTCCCCCTCGCGGTTTCCGGCTTTCTCCTCCGCCCCCGGATAACTTTGCCCCTTAGGATTTTTCGTTAAATTAACCCCGATGGACCCCGCCTCGATTTTCCGAATGCCCGACATGGACGGGCGCGACGCCCGCGTTGCCCGGCCGCCCGTCCGGGCGCGAAGCAAACGCGGCTCTCTCGACTCGTTGCCGGGCGGCTCCGACTCATAGGCCGAGGATTCCGACAGCCCGCAGATTCCCCTTTTCGCCGCCGGACAGCCGCATGGCCATACCCTCCAGGGGTGCCGCTTGGTTCTTGTCCGACTTTTAACCCCGCCGCTCGGCCCCGTCGCCTCATCCCCCACCTTTTCGATACCTGGAAACATGATTCCCGCGGCCTTTCGTCGTTTCACCAAGCTTGCCTTGTTTTTAACCGTCGTGGCCGGCGGGAACGGCGGCGGTGCCCTGTTTGCGTCTTCCGCCACGGAGGCGCGTGATCGCTCTTTCGATGCCGGCTGGCGTTTCCTGCGCGCGGACGCCCCCGGCGCCGAGGCCTCGGGATTCGACGACTCGGCGTGGCGGCAGCTCGACCTGCCGCACGATTGGAGCATCGAGGACCTGCCTCCCTTGGAAAAACCCTCCGTGCCCGAGCTCGTTCTCGCCGCCGGATCGTGGCGCTTCCGGGCGGGCGACGACGCCGCGTGGAAGGCCCGCGAATTCGACGACCGCGGCTGGCAGGCGGTGAATTTGCCCGACACCTGGGAGCGCCATTCCAATCTCACCGCCGACAACGCCTTCGGTTGGTTCCGCCGCCAGATCGAGATTCCCGCCGACTGCCGGGGCCGCGACTTCGATCTGCTGCTCGGCCGCATCGACGACGCCGACGAGACCTGGCTCAACGGCGTGCGCATCGGCGGCACCGGCTCCTTCCCGCCCGATTTCCAAAGCGCCTGGGGCGAGTCGCGGCGCTACCGCGTGCCCGCCTCGCTTGTGCGCGGCGACGGTTCGGACGTGCTCGCGGTGCGCGTATTCGACGGAACCGGCGCCGGCGGGCTTTACGAGGCGGCCCGGCCGCCGCTTCGCGTGGGCCCCTTCGATCCGGGCCTGAGCGCGGGCGCCGGCTACACCGGGCACGTCGTCGGCGGCACCGGTTGGTATCGCAAGCGTTTCAGCCTGCCGCCGGCCGACGCCGGCAAGCGCGTGGTCCTGCGCTTCGACGGCGTTTACATGAACGCCGACGTATGGCTGAACGGCCGGCACCTGGCGTATCACCCCTACGGATACACGAGCTTCGGGGTCGATCTCACGCCCCACCTGCGCCCGGAGGGACTGGACAACGTGATCGCGGTCCGGGTCCGCAACGAGGGCAAGAACAGCCGCTGGTATTCCGGCTCGGGCATCTATCGCCACACCTGGTTGACCGTCACCGATCCGATCCATGTGCCGACCTGGGGCGTGTTCGTGACCACGCCCGAGGTTTCGAAAAACCGGGCCGTCGTCAAAATCGCCACCGAGCTTCGCAACGACACCGCGGGCGCCGCCGACCTGCTCGTTCGCGCCCGCATTCGCGACGCCCGGGGCAAGCTCGTTCGCTCGGGCGAGGGCCGCGTGCTCCTGCCCGCCGCCGAGACACGCACCGTCGAGCAATCGCTCGATCTACGCTCGCCGAGCCTGTGGTCGCCGGAGTCCCCGACGCTTTATCTGGCCGAGGTCGAGATCGTGCGCGACGGCGTGGTCCTCGACACCGACGCCGTCCGCTTCGGCGTCCGCACCATCGAGGTGGACGCCGTCAAGGGCTTTCGCCTCAACGGCGTGCCGCTCAAGCTCAAGGGCGGAAACCTGCATCACGACAACGGGCCGCTCGGCGCCATCGCGCTGGACCGCGCCGAGGAGCGCCGCGTCGAGCTGATGAAGGCGAACGGCTTCAACGCCATCCGCACCGCCCACAATCCGCCCTCGCCCGCGTTCCTGGCCGCCTGCGATCGCCTCGGCATGCTCGTGGTGGACGAGGCCTTCGACTGCTGGGAGGTCGGCAAAAACGGCCAGGACTACAGCGTGGTTTTCAAGGACTGGGCGAAGCGCGACATCGCCTCGATGGTGCGACGCGACCGCAACCACCCCTCGGTGGTGATGTGGTCCATCGGCAACGAGATTCCGGACCAGTTTCGCGCCGAGCCCACGGCGCGGATGCTGCGCGAGGCCGTGCTCGCCCACGATCCCACGCGCCCGATCAACCAGGCCATCTGCTCCGACTGGGGCGAGGTCATCCGCAACTGGGACACCCGCTCCGACATCGCCTTCCGCCACCTCGACATCGGCGGCTACAATTACCTTCCCGACAAATACGAGAGCGACCACGCCCGCCACCCCGAGCGCGTGATCCTCGGCACGGAATCCTACCCCCGCGCCCTCTTCGACTACTGGTCGCTGGTGGAGAAGCATCCCTACGTCATCGGCGACTTCGTGTGGACCGCGATGGACTACTTCGGCGAGTCGGGCATCGGCCAGGCCGTTCCGAGCACCACGCCGGAAAGTTTCCTCATGCCCTGGCCCTGGTATAACGCCTGGTGCGGCGACCTCGACGTGTGCGGCTTCAAGAAACCGCAGTCCTACTATCGCGACGTCGTCTGGCGCCGCAGCCTCGTCGAGATGGCGGTGCGCGTGCCCTTGCCCGATGGCGTCGTCGAGCGCGTCAGCGGTTGGGGCTGGCCGAGCGAGATGCGGAGCTGGAACTGGTCCGGTCACGAAGGTCGCACCATGCAGGTGGTCGTCTATTCCCGCGCCGACCGCGTGCGCCTCGAACTCAACGGCCGGACGCTCGGCGAAAAACCCGTTTCGGGCGACACCCGGCTGACCGTCGTATTCGATGTTCCCTACGCGCCCGGTGAGCTGCGCGCCATCGGCCTCGTGGATGGAAAACCCGCCGGCGAAGTGGTGTTCCGCACCACCGGCGCGCCGGCCGCCCTCCGGCTCACCGCCGACCGCACGAAGATCCGCGACGACCGCGACGACCTCGCCTACGTCACGGTGGAGGTCGTGGACAAGGAGGGCAGGGTGGTCCCCGACGCGCGGGTGCCGGTGCGGTTCACCGTGAGCGGCGCGGGTGAACTCGCCGCCACCGGTAGCGCCGCGCCCGACGACGCTGTCAGCTTCCGCGCGCCCCTGCGCACGACCCACCAGGGCCGTTGCCTCGTCATCCTCCGGCCCAGTGGCGGGGCCGGCAAAATCACGCTCCGCGCCGAGGCGGACGGACTCAAGGCCGCGACCGAGGTGGTTCGCGTTCGTTGAGACGAGCGAGCCGCATCCCGAACCCACGTCTCTCCCGCTAAAGCCCTGATCTGTTCATCCATGTATCCGACTCGGCCGTTTAACAGGGTAGCCAAGGAACGCCCGCCCCGCCCCCGCCTCGCGTGCTCCGAAGCACCAAGCACCGGCCGCCCACGTTTAGGTTGATTCCCGCCCGCCAGATTTTCGCTCCCATGTCCCGCCCGTCTCGCCTGTCCCCGCCGATTTCCAATCCGACGCTCCCCGCGTCACTGCTCGCCAAACTTCGCGTGCCCCTCGCCGCCTGCGCCTTGACCACGATGGCCGGCGCCGTGGAGCTGAACCCGCTGTTCCAGGACAACGCCGTGCTCCAGTGCGACACGCGCGTCCCCGTCTGGGGCACCGCCCGCGACGGTGAAAAGATCGCCGTGAGCTTCGCCGGCCAGCGCGTCGAAACCGTCGCCAGCGGCGGCGTCTGGAAGGTCTGGCTCGCGCCGATGCAGCCGAACGCGACGCCCCGGACCCTGACGGTGAGCGGCGACAACACCCGCGAGATCACCAACATTCTCGTCGGCGAGGTTTGGATCGCGAGCGGCCAGTCCAACATGGAGCGCCACCTCGGATTGCAGCCCGGCCAGCAGCCGCTTCGCGACTGGGAAAAAGAAGCCGCTGCGGCGGACCACCCGGAGATCCGCATGTTCCATGTGCCCAACACGAGGGCCTTCGCCCCGCGCCCTGACGTGGGCGGTTCCTGGGCCGTCTGCACGCCGAAGTCCGTGATCGATTTCAGCGCCGTCGGCTACTTCTTCGCCCGCGATCTACACGCCGCGCGCAAGGTGCCGGTGGGCATCATCCACAGCTCCTGGGGCGGCACGCCGGCCGAGGCCTGGACGAGCGCGGAGGGGTTGAAAAACTTCGCCGAGTTCGCCGGGGACGTGGCGGAGGTGAAACGCTTCGCCGTCGATCCCGCCTTGGAGCTGCGGAAACGCGAGGCCGTCCAAGATGCCTGGTTCGCGAAGGTCGATGCCGGCTCGAAACCGGACGCATCTTGGCGCGCGGCCGACGTGGCCGTGGACGATTGGGCGACGATGAATCTCCCCACCTATGTTGAGTCCGCCGGCTTGCCCGGTTTCGACGGCATCGTGTGGTTCCGGCGCGAGTTCACCCTGCCGGAAAACTGGGACGGCGGCGACGCGGAGCTCCATCTCGGCGCGGTGGACGACATGGACACGACCTGGATCAACGGCCAACGCGTGGGCTCGACCAACGACTGGTCCAAGACGCGGGTTTACCGCGTGCCGGGCGCCCTCCTGAAGCGCGGCGCGAATGCGCTCGCCGTGCGGGTCTTGGACGCCTCCGGCGGCGGTGGTCTCTACGGGGGAGGGGAGGAGATGCGCTTGGCGTTCAAGACCGGCGCGAACGCGGCTTCCGTCTCGCTGGCCGGAGCTTGGCGATACAGGACGACGGTGACGATGGCCGAGTGCGGCTGGCCCCCCGCGAATTTCAACGAGAACGCCACCATCCCGACCGTGCTCTACAACGGCATGATCCATCCCTTGCTGCCCTACGCCATGCGCGGTGTGATCTGGTATCAGGGCGAGTCCAACGTCGGCCGCGAGCGGCAATACCGGAGCCTGTTCCCCGCCATGATCTCCGACTGGCGGCGCGTCTGGGGGCGGGGCGAGTTCCCCTTCCTCTTTGTGCAGATCGCCCCGTATCGCGACCTCACTCCGGAGATTCGCGAGGCGCAGTTGCTCTCGTGGCAGCGGACGAAAAACACCGCGATGGTGGTGACGACCGATTGCGGCGACGCCGACGACATCCATCCCACCCACAAGCAGCCGGTCGGCGTGCGCCTCGCGCTCGCCGCGCGGGCCCTCGCCTACGGGGAGCAGATCGACTTTTCCGGCCCGGTCTTCGACTCGATGGAGGTCGAGGGCGACACCGCCGTTTTGCGTTTCACCCATCTCGGCGGCGGCCTGGTCGCGCAGGACGGCGAGCTTCGGGACTTCGTGATCGCCGGTCCCGACAAAGTTTTCCGTCCCGCGCAGGCCAGCATCGCCGGCGACACGATCCGCGTGAGCGCGGCCGGCGTGCCCCGGCCCGTCGCCGTGCGCTACGGCTGGGCGAAGGTGCCCGCCGGCAACCTGTTCAACCGCGCCGGCCTGCCGGCCACTCCTTTCCGCACCGACGTCGAGTAATCGAAGCTTCGATCCCCAAAAATTATGAACCCCTCCGCCAGTCCCTCCCTTTTATCGATCATCGGGTCCGTCTGGGGCCGGATTGTCCGGCCCCTCGTGCTTCCGCTTCTGGTCCTCGCGGGGCCCTGCGCCTTGAACGCCCAGGTGCTCACGTCCCTCGGCACCACGGCGCCCTCCGCGGACGCCGACGACATCGCCCAGCTCTCGACCGGCGGCACCGTCAGTCCCGACGGGCTGAACTACTTCACCGACAACAGCGCGCCCGCCGCCCAGACCTTCACCACCGGGGCCGAGGCCAAGCGCCTCGTGTCGGTTGCGCTCAAGACCGCCGGGCTCAACTCCGGCAACGGCTACGGCACGCCCGCCAGCACCCCGACGCTCTATCTGCGCATCTACGAGATCAACGGCGCCTCGGCGACCCTGCTCATCACCCTCAGCGCGCCCAATCCCGGTTACACCGACGGCGCTTGGCTGCAATGGACCGGGATCAAGGTCCCGCTGCAGGCCAACAAAACCTACGCCTACTCCTTCGGCTCCAAGCCCACCGCCGGCGGCTGGGCCGCGCTCGCCGTCGCGGCGGGCGACACCTATGCGGGCGGCGAGATCGCGCTCATCCCGATCGCCGGCGGCACCGTCACCACCGGCGCGAGCCACGGCTACGACGCGGCCTTCGTGCTCGGTTTGGAAGACATGCCCGTCACCCCGGCGGACACGCCGCTGCCGATGCCGACCTACGGGTTCAACATCGGAAACGGAATGGAAGCCGTCTGGGGCTATGCGTATCCGGACGTGAAGGTGTTTTATAACGCCGCCAACGCCGGCTTTAACGCCGTTCGCATGCCCTGCGCTTGGGACTCCCAGGCCGACGACACGACCTACGAGATCGATCCCACCTACATGGCCAAGGTGAAGTTGGCGGTGGATCAGGCCATCGCTGCGGGCATGCACGTTTTGATCAACATCCACTGGGACGGCGGTTGGATGGAAAACAACATCGGCGACTCCGTGGACCCGATCATCGAGGCCAAGCTCATCGCCTACTGGACCCAGATCGCGACGACCTTCGCCGACTACGACAACCGCCTGCTCTTCGCCGCCGCCAACGAGCCCAGCGCCCACAACCCCGCCGAGTTCGCCACGCTGATGGCCTACTACAAGACCTTCATCGACACCGTGCGCGGCGTCGGCGGAGGCAATACCGACCGCTGGCTGGTGCTCCAGGGCGGCGGCGACACCGCCTGGTTCACGACGATGCCGGCGGATCCCACCCCCGGCCGTCTGATGGTCGAGTATCACAACTACACCCCGTCCCTCTTCACGATCATCCATGAGGATCAGTCGTGGGGTAACACCATCTACTTCTGGGGCGCAGCCTACCAGAATCCCGCGACCCCCGGCCGCGGCGCCGTCTGGCCGGCCGAGGGATGGATCGACTCGGGGTATCAGCAGCTGACCGACCAGTATGTCAGCAAGGGCATCCCCGTCCTCATCGGCGAGATGCAGGCCGCCCGGAAATCCTACCTCACCGGCGACGACGCGGCCTACAACCGCGCCTCCACCCTTTACTGGAACAAGTATGCCGTCGATTCCGCCCACGCCCACGGTCTCAGCCCTTTCTACTGGAGCACCGGGAACAGCCCCTTCAACTACGAGACGGGCGAGATCGTCGATGCCGACGTCGTTCGGGTCTTGACCGGCGGCATCGCGCCCCCGCCTCCAAACGGGGCTCCCTATGCCGTCACCGGTGTCACCGCGACGGCCGGCACCGGGCAGGTTGCCCTCTCGTGGGACGCCGTCGAAGGCGCCACCAGTTACGACCTCTACCGCACCGCGCAGTCCGGCTACGAACCCGCCACGCCCTCCGTCACCGGCATCACCGGCACGTCCTACACCGACACCGGCCTCAATGGCGGCACCACCTACTACTATCAGGTCGTCGCGGTAAACGCTTCCGGCCAGTCCGGATTTTCCACCGAGGCCTATGCGACCACGCCCGGCGTCAATCCCGACCCCACGCAGTTCCATTTCGAGACCGACACGCAGCGGTGGAGAACCAACGGAGACCAAATCTCCGGCATCGAGACCTCGGCCACCCGCGCCTATGCCGGCCAGCGCTCCCTGGCGGTCAACTTCAACGGCTCGTCGGCGGGCACCTCGAGCGTGCTTCTCGACGGCGCCAACGTCCTCGCCGGCTCGACCATCACCTTCCGCGTCTGGATACCGGGCGGCAGCGCGGTCACGATGATCGAGCCTTACTCCAACGACTACAACTGGGCGTGGAACTCCAGCTGGTTCGGCAACCTGTCCGCCAACGCGTGGAACACCGTCACGCTGACGATTCCGACGACGCGCACCACTCCCCTGCGCCAGCTGGGCTTGCGGATGACCACCAACGCCGCGTGGACCGGCACCTGTTACATCGACTCCATTTCGTGGCCCC
>CBINNW010000091.1:0-22400 GCA_966252115.1 uncultured Akkermansia sp. | reverse complement strand
CCGACCTCGCACTTCAGCTTATGTTTCATTATTTATCGGGCACTACACTAGTGCGGGACCGCCGGGCGCGCCGAGGGCGTGACGAAGCGCGGAGGCAGGCGCGGCGGGCCCAGCGGTCCCGCCCTACCTCACCCTTCCGCCTTCATCCCTCCGCACCCACCGCCAGCGCCTTGGCGGCCTTGAGGTCGAGTTTGCCGGTGCCGAGCACGGGGATCGCGCCCACCGGTTTGACGACGCGCGGTATCCAGAGATTGGGGACGCCGGCGGCGGAGAGTTTTTCCCGCAGCGCGTCGGCGGTGATCTCGGGCCGCGTGCTGAGAAGCACGAGCTGCTCGCCCTTGGCCGGGTCGGGCACCCCGGCCACGAACACCGCGTAACCCTCCGCGCCGACCAGACCGAAGGCCTCCAGGATCTTCTGCTCCACCGTGCCATGCGGCACCATCTCGCCGCCGAGTTTGGAAAAACGCGACAGCCGCCCCTCGATGAAAAGAAACCCGTCCTCGTCGAAACGCCCGAGGTCGCCGGTGACGAACCAGCCGTCCCGAAACGCGCCCTCGGTCTTGGCCGGATCGTTCAGGTAGCCGGGAAAAACATTGGGGCCGCGAAACAACACCAGCCCCGTCTCCGTCGCCGGCAGCTCGGCGAAGGTTTCCGGATCCACCACCCGCGCCGTCATGCCCGGCACGAGCCGCCCGATGCTGCCCGCGCGCTGGCCGGTCTGGTGCGTGTTGGTCTCGGCGCCCGGCGCCGGATCGGGCTGGTTCAGGCCGATCACCGGCGAGGTCTCGGTGAGCCCGTAGCCCTGCATGAGCTCGAGGTGAAATTTTTCCCGGGCATACGCGGCCAGTTCCTCGGGCAACTTCTCCGCGCCCGTGACCAGCACCTCCATCGTGCGCAGATCGCGCCGTTCGGCTTTTTTCAACACCGGTCGGGCGAAGGTCGGCGCCGCCACCCACACCGTGCAGCCCTCCTCGCGCACCGCGTCGATGATGCGGCGCGTGTCGAGGGGACTCGGCACCGTCACCACCCGGCAACCGCGCAGGAGCGGATACCACACCGTCGCGCAGAATCCGAAGCTGTGGAAAATCGGCAGGCAGGCCAACATCACCGCCTCCGCCGGCAGGATGGAGAGCGACGAGATCTGCCAGCAGTTGCCCAGCAGATTGCGATGCGTGAGCACCACGCCCTTCGGCTCGCCCGAGCTTCCGCTCGTGAAGAGCAGGCCCGCCTCCTCGCGATCACCGACCTTGGGCAGTCCGAGCAACGACGCCGTGAGCTGGTTCGGCAGCACCCAGGCCGCGATCAACCACTTCAGGATGGCCCTCTTGCCGCCCGCCGCCTGGAGCGTCGCGGCGAAGTCCCGCGTGTCCTCCGGCCAGGGGAAATCCGGCACCTTCGAGCGCATGGCGTCGGCGCTGAGCACGGTGCGGATGCCCCCGCTCCGCAGGCTCGACTCCGATGCGGCGCGCCCGGCGGTGAAGTTGAGATTCACGGGGGTCTTGCCGGCGATGAGCGCGGCGAGGTTGGCGATGGTCGCGCCCGCCCCCGGCGGCAGCACGATGCCCACGCGTTTCTCCGCCACCGTGCGCCGCAGGTGCAGGCCCAGCGTGGCGGCGACGGCGACCAGCTGCGCCGCCGTCACCTCCTTGCGCGCCGCCGTGCGGTCCACCAGCTCCACATTGCCGGGCCGGCGGCACAAGGAGCGGACCACCTCGCGCCCGAGGTGCCGGCGCAGATAGGGACGCTCCTCAAACGCCACGTTGCCCAGATCGAGCAGCGCCCGGCGCACCGTGGCGGCGTCGGCCCGCTCCGCCGGGATCGGCTCGCCCCAGGCCACGCACACCGCGGTGCGCCGCACCCGCGGCCATTTGAAAAGGTATCGTTTTCCCGAATACGAAAACATCGAGCCCCACAGCCCGTCGTGCGCCACCGGCACGACCGGCACCTTCGCGCGACGCGCCATCAGCTCGAAGCCCCGCTCCAGCCGCATCAGCTGACCGGTGCGCGAGATCGAGCCCTCGGGAAAAATCAAAACGTAGTCGCCGCGCCCCAGCGCCTCCACCACCCGCCGCGTCGTCGCGAGGGCGTTGGCCGACGAGACCGGAATCGTGCCGGTAAGCCAAAAAACCAGCCGGAAAAACCACGACGACTGCGGCAGGCTCTCGTGCCCGACGAAGCGGATCGGCCGCGGGCAGGCCAGCTGGAGCACGGCCACGTCCACATACGAGAGGTGATTGGCGAGCAGCAGGGCGCCGCCCTCGGGCAGCCGCTCCGCGCCGAGCGTTTTTATGCGATAGAGGCAACGCGCCAGGAAACGAACGGGCGCGGCGACGAACCAGGGAGCGAATTGGGCGCTCATGAGCGGATAGAAGGAGGTGGGAAAAACGAATGGGAAAACGCGACGGGGCGGGACGGGCCGAAACGGACCCGGGCGGCTCAGAATTTCGGCTCGGTCCAGCGCGTGGCCTGCTCGCGCAGCGCGGCCAGCAGCGCGACCGTCTCGGCCATGCGGGCCTCGCCGAGCCGCGCCGTCACCTGCCCCACCACGGACGCGTAGCCGGGCGACGCCTTCTGCCAGAGGCGACGGCCGGCGGCGGTGAGCTTCACGCGATACACCCGGCGATCGGCGGGATCGTCCACCCGGCGCACCCAGCCCGCCGTCTGCATGCGGTCGAGCAGACCGGTGACGTTGCTGCGATCGACGACCAGGGCGTCGGCCAGCTCGCGTTGGCTGTAGCCGAGCGAGTCGTCGCGCGCCGCGAGCAGGTTGAGGACGTTGAACTGCGGGGCCGTGAGGCCCAGCGGACGAAACAGGCGAGTGCTCTCGCGAAGGAAAAGATCGGCCGTGGCGACCACGTCGTGCACGAGCCGGAGGGCGGTGGCGGAGGACATGGCGACAAACGGACGCACGATTGTTTACATGTCAACATTATAGATGCGGACCGTCGCGACCTTCGCCGTGCTCAGGTTTTCCGCCAGTCCCGCAGGTCGCGCGCGAGCGTCGCGAAGCCGTTGAAATCGTTTTCCAGGCGGCGCGTGTCGCGGGCCAGCCGCCGCGCCGCCGCGCCCGCGTGGTGGATCGCCTGGGCGAGGTTCGGGCGCTCCGTGCCATAGACGCGCAGCTTCAGCTCGCGTCGCGTGTAGGGCGGCAGTCCCCGCTCCCGCGCCTCCAGCCACGCCGCCTCGCCCACCGAGTCGTCGCGCCCGCACAGATACCAGGCCTCGGCGGCCGGCACCGCCAGACCGGCCGCGCGCAGCACCCGCGCCCGACCGCGCGCCGGCGGCAGCGTCTTCGTGGCCCGCCGAAACGCCGCCCGCAGCTGGCACAGGCGGCAGCGCGGGTGGAAATAGTTCTCCGCCTCGTGCGCCTCGGTGTGCACCTCCGTGTCGTCCGCATCGACCAGGACCACCAGCCCGTCCGCGTCGGTGTTGAAATGCAGATGGCGCGCGACGGCGGGCAGGATTTGCAGCACCGAGGGCCAGCCACGCGCGCGCAGACGGGGCTCCACCCGCTCGAAGGGCTCGCCCAGCACGCCCTCGACCAGGATCGCCAGCGCGGTCTCGTCCACCATCGACTCGCCCAGCAGCGCGATGCGCAGCGGACGCGTCGCCCCGGACGCGGCGGGATCGATCGGACCGGGCTTCATTTTTCCTCGGGCACGCCGCCCAGGATGCCGGAATACCAGAGGTCGCCGAGGCTGCCCTCCTCCGCGAGGAGCTGGCCCAGATCGTCCCGATCCGAGAGCCGGGAAAAACTCGCCGTCGTCCCGCTCTTCTCCGCGATGACGACCTCCTCCGGATGATCCCGGAACAGATCGAGCAACAGCGGCGAATGGGTCGTCACGATGACCTGCACCGGCGCGCGATCGTGCCCGTAGTCCGCCGGATGACTCAGCCGGTAAAGCACGTCGCGCACCTCGCGCAGTAGCCGCGGATGGATGCCCCGATCCAGCTCCTCGATGCACACCAGCGAGGGCGGCGCCGGATCGTGCGCGAGCGCCAGCAGGCCCAGCGTGTAGAGCGTGCCCTGGGAAAAATCGTCCGGCGCCACCAGGCCCTTCGCGCCCGCGCCGCCCTCCCGCAGGCGCAAGCCGAAACTTCCCTGACGCGGCAGCACCTCGAGCGCCGCGTATTCCGGAAAAATCCGCAGCAACTCCTCCTGCAGGGAGGCGAAGGCCGACGGCGTCCGCTCCGCCAACGCGGCGAGACGCGCGGCCAGATT
Source organism: uncultured Akkermansia sp. (assembly GCA_966252115.1). Classification (GTDB taxonomy): domain Bacteria; phylum Verrucomicrobiota; class Verrucomicrobiia; order Opitutales; family Opitutaceae; genus IMCC26134_A. The sequence goes on along the minus strand of CBINNW010000091.1, from coordinate 18,178 downwards.
GCCCCCGTCCGGGGCGAGCTCGTCGGAGGAAACCGGATACACCGGCGTGGCCATCGCGCGGTGGTCGAACAGATAGGCGCGGATGCGCAGCAGCCGCTCGCGCAGGCCGGGCCAGTCCTCCGCGCCCTCCCCGCGCGGGAGCGGCGCCACCTGGAGCAGGTCGCAGGCGCTCTCATCTACACAGGCGAGCGAGACCTCCAACCCGTCGTGCGGCGGGTAAAACCGAAACCCGATCTCGGCGCCCTCCGGCAGCCGATCGACATCGGCCACCGGCGCGCGGAGCGGCAGGCGCGCCAGCGTGCGCAGGCGGAGCAAGGCCTGGATGAGGCTGGTTTTGCCCGAACCGTTGGGGCCGATGAGCAGGTTGAAGGGCGCCAGCTCGAGACGGGCCGAACGCAGCGCCTTGAAATTCCGGAAAGCGACGGAGGCGATCACGCCGCGCAGCATGCCCGCCGGCGAGGCCCGGGCGAGTTGGTAATTCTTCCCGCCGGCCACCCTCCGCCCCGCCCCCTCGCCCTATGCCATCGCCGCGTCGCCGCCCGGGCGGGATCAAAAGAACTCGCCCGCCGCGCTCCGCCCGCGCACCAAGCCGGGTCCCCATGGAGCCTCATCCCTGCACAAAAATCGTCGGCAGTTTCGCGGAACTCGTCTCCACCCCGTTTTCCGGCGCGGTGAACGCCCTCTGCTGGCCGCGCACCCTGCCGGGAGATTTTGATGAAATCGCCGCCGTCGTCGGCCCGCTCGACGAGATCACCACGCTCGACGACGAGTCCCTGCTCGCGCTCCCGCTCGGCCCCGCCGGCCGGATCGCCCGCGAAATTCTGCTCGCCGACCAGAAGCTCCTGCGCGACGCGAACCTCGAGCCCTCGCTCGACCTCATCCCCGCCTACCCGCGCGAAGCCGAGCCCGGCCCGGTGCCGATCGACGTTTACGATTTTCACGCCGACAGCGCCAACACCCTCGCCGACACCTTTCTGTGCAGCTACACCGTCGCGTCCTCCGAAGGCGTGGCCAACAACGAGGCCGTCCGCCGCGTAGACATGCCCGAAACGCGCGCCGAGCTCCTCCGGCTCTACGGTGGCGCCGACGACGCCGGTTTTTCGGCGTGGATCGCCGAGCATTGTTACGATCTGCACTACGCGTCCCTGCCCCACGCCCGCCCCTACGCCTTCGGCATCGGCAACCTCTGGCGCATCGCGACCCAATGCCCCGGAAGCCCCGTCCTTCCCTGCATTCACCGGGCCCCCGCGACCAAGCCCGGCCAGCCTCCGCGCCTGCTTTTGATCAGTTGAGCCCGCAGGCCGCCCGCCCTTCGCGACGCCGCCCGCCGAAAACTCAAGGCCCGCCCGGCGCCAGCGCGTCGCGCTCCGCCAACTGCGCCCGGAGCAAGCGCGCTTGGCGAAAGGCCTGCACGCAATTGAACAACAAAAAAGCGCCGATGAAGGCCATCCACAGCCAGCCGGCGTAAAGCGCGCCCGCCACCAGCGCACCGCCGCCGAGGAAGCCGAGCACCGTCGCCACGAGCAGGCTGTTGACCGGACCGACGCGGAACCAGAGCAGCGAGCGCAGGATCTGCCCGCCGTCGAGCGGGTAGATGGGCAGCAGGTTGAAAATCAGCAGGCCGAGGTTGATGTTTCGCACCGACACCAGGCACTCGAACAGGTCGGGATTTTCGATGTGCAGCCCGCGGCCCGCCGCCACCCGCACGACCAGATAAAGCACCGGCGCCAGCGCGACGTTCACCAGCGGTCCGGCCGCGATGCTCCAAAGCTGCGCGCCCGGACGTTGCGGCGGCGCGACGAAGGCGATGCCGCCGAGCGGCCAGAGCACGATGTCCTCCGATCTGCCGCCGGTGGAGCGGCAGGCCAGCGAGTGGCCAAACTCGTGCATCAGCACGATCACGAACAGCGCCAGATACTCCACCAGGTTCCAGACCGGCGAGGAGTAGTCGTCGCCGCGCGTGGAGAAAAAATACGCGGCGGCGAGAAACCAGGTCCAGTGGAGCGACACCTGGATGCCGGAATAACGAAAAAGCCGAATGGAGCCGTCTTGGGCGGGTAGCATGCGAGCGCCACCTTGCAGCGCCCCCCCGCCCGCGCAAGCGGTCCGGCTCGTCCGCCGCCAAGCCGGCGTCGCCCCGCGCCCTTCGTCGCCCGCCTCCGGACCGAAACGAACTGTCCGACGCCCGCCCCCTGTTTCCCGTAGGAGAATCGCCCATGCTCGACGCTCCCCCTATGCCCCGTTTGCTCCGCTCCTCCCTCGCGGCCGCCGTCTGCGCCTGCGCCGTCGCGACCGCCCCCGCCTTCGCCGTGCCCGCCTTCCCCGGCGCCGAAGGCTTCGGGGCCGACGCCAAGGGCGCCCGCGCCGCCGCCAGCCCGAGCGTCTATCGCGTCACCAACCTCCACGACGCCGGCGCCGGCTCCTTCCGCGACGCCGTCAGCGCCCCGGGACGCGTCGTCGTTTTCGAGGTCGGCGGCATCATCCGCATCAACAACCCCATCGTCGTCGCCGCCAACCTCACCATCGCCGGCCAGACCGCGCCCGGCGGCGGCATCACGATCTACGGCAACCGCGTCTCCTTCTCCGGCGCGAGCAACACCATCTGCCGCTACGTCCGCTTCCGCATGGGCATCGAGGGCGACGACGGCGCCGACGCGGTCGGCATCGCCAACGGCACCGACATGATTTTCGACCACGTATCCGCTTCTTGGGGACGCGACGAAACCTTCTCCATCAGCGGCGACGCCGCCCGGCGCATCACCCTCCAGGACTGCCTCATCGCCCAGGGCCTGCGCATCCACTCCGGCGGCGGCCTCATGCAGACTTCCGGCGGCGTGAGCATCTTCCGCACGCTCTACGCCGACAACTGGATGCGCAACCCCAAGGTCAAGGGCGTCAATGACTACATCAACAACGTGGTTTACAACTGGGGCGGCGGTGGCGGCTACATCCCGGCCGGCGACTCCGCCGGCGACAGCTACGCCAACGTCGTCAACTGCTCCTTCATCGCCGGCCCCGAGACCGGCACCGGCCGATCCCCCTTCTCCAGCGGCAACACCAACTACCGCCTCTTCCAGTCCGGCAACCTCGAGGACCTCGACCTCGACGGCACCTTCGATCCCGTCACCGTCCCCGCCTCGCGTTTCTCCACCCTCCAGCTCGTCGTCACCCGCTTCGCCTACCCCGCGCCGACCACCGAACTCTCCGCCACCGCCGCCCTCGCCTGGGTCCTCGAGCACGCCGGCGCCTCCCATCGCCGCGACCGCACCGACGATTACGTCGTCGCCGAGGCCCGCTCCTACGGCACCAACGGCGTTTTCATTTTCAACGAGTCCGAGATGGGCGGCATCGGCGACGTCGCCGCCGGCCTCAAACCGCGCGACACCGACAACGACGGCATGCCCGACTGGTGGGAAGAGGCCGCCGGCACCAACCCCGCCGTGGCCGACGCCACCGCGCTCGGCGCCGACGGCTACCTCGCCATCGAACGCTACGTCAACGCCCTCGCCCTCGGCGGCGTGCCCGGCGCGAGTATCGACGGCATCACCACCGACACCGGCGCCTACGCCGACGACGGCGTCACCACCGACCGCACCCTCCTCCTGCGCGGCACCGCCACGCCCGGCGCCTCCGTCGCCATCGCCCGCGCCGACCTCGGCACGCTCGGCACCACCACCGCCGACGGCGCCGGCGCCTGGACCTACGACTACTCGGGCGTGACGCTCGCCGACCGCGTTTACGCCTTCACCGCCACCGCCACGGTCGGCGGCGTCGCCACCCCGCCCTGCCCCGCCTTCGTCGTCACCATCGACAACAGTCCCGCGCCCGCGCCGACCATCACCAGCCTCGCCCTCGTCCCCGAGGCCGCGCTGTCCGGCACCGCCCAGCCGGGCGACACGATCTCGGTCACACTCAGCGACACCACCGTCGGCGTCACTCTCGCCGACGAGCTGGGCAACTGGCGCATGCCCTCGGTCGGCGCCGGCCTGCCCGCCGGCACCCACAGCTTCGTCGCCACCGCCACCGACCTCGCCGGCAACACCGGCCCGGCCTCCGCCGCCTACGTGGTCAACACCGCCCTCGCCTCGCCCGTCTTCACCGCGATCAGCTCCGACACCGGCGTCTCCTCCTCCGACCGCCTCACCAACGACCCCACGCTCACCCTCTCCGGCACCGCCCCGAGCGGCGCCACCGTCTCCATCACCCGCGCCGGCGTCGGCGTGGTCGGCTCCACCACCGCGAGCGGGGGCGTATTCAGTTTCAACTACACCGCCACCGCGCTTCCCGAGGGCGCGCACGGCTTCGGCGCCGTCGCCACCGTCGCGGGCTCGGCCAGCCCCGCCTCCGCGCCGCTAACCGTAACCATCGACACCACCGCGCCCGCCGTCGCCTCCATCCGTCGCCAAATCCCCGCCACCTACTCGACCAACGGCGGCACCGTCGTTTTCCGCGTCACCTTCGCCGAACCCGTCGTCGGCGTGGACGCGTCCGACTTCGGACTCACCCTCTCCGGCGCGAGCGGCACCCGCTCCGGCCTGACCGCGATCAGTTCAACGGTTTATGATGTCTCCGTCACCGGCGTCTCGGGCGACGGCACCGTGCGGCTCAACCTCAACTCCTCCGGCACCGGCATCACCGACCTCGCCGGCAACGCCGTCTCCGGCGGCTACACCTCGGGCCAGACCTACACCGTGCGCCTCGCCGGCAGCGGCGTGTGGATAAACACCGACGACGGCGGCCTCTGGTCCGACACCGTGAACTGGGACGGCAGCCTCGTCGCCTCCGGCTCCGGCGCCACCGCCGACTTCAGCCTGCGCGATCTCGTGCAGAACACCTCGCTCGTGCTCGACGGCTCCCGCACCCTCGGCCGCCTCGTCTTCGGCGACACCGACTACTCGACCCCCGCCGGCTGGAGCATCGGCACCGGCGGCAACGCCTCCTCCCGCATCACCCTCGCCGGCTCCGCCACGCCCGTCATCGAGGTCAACGCCGCCACCAGCCAGCTCGGCGACACCACCGACGTGCCCGCCGCCGCCGACTACCCGCACCACCTCGCCGTCCCGCTCGGCGGCACGGCCGGCTTCACCAAAATCGGCGTCGGCACCATCGAGCTCAACGCCGACAACCGCCAGCTCACCGGCCCGCTCACCATCAGCAAGGGCATCGTGCAGGTCGGCCCCGGCGGCATCTACGCGCCCTCGTCCGTCTCCATTGCCACCTCGCAACAACTCCGCGTCGCCGGCGGCCAGTTCTCCACCGCGGGCAACGTCTCCTGGACCTCGGGCACCGGCACCGGCGTCATCGTCAGCGACGGCACGGCGAGTTTCCAAAACCTCCTGCCGAGCAACAACCGCAACAGCTTCTTCCGCGTCACCGGCGGCACCGTCACGGCCAAGGACATCCACTTCCCCCGCAGCGGCGACTCCGAGTCCCAAACCAAAGGCACCGGCATGCTCATCTCCGGCGGCGACAGCACCTTCGCCAACATCGGCCTCGGCACCGAAAATTCCTGGGCCGGCATGACCATCACCGGCGGCAAACTCACCGTCACCGGCACCCTGCACAACGGTTACCAAAGCAGCGCCGGTCGCGGCGGCGTCATCTACCTCTCCGGCGGCGAACTCGCCGTCACCAACGCCGCCAGCGGCCTCGTGATGTCGCGTAACAAGGGGTCGAATACCAACAACGTCTCCAAGCTCCTCATCACCGGCGGCACCGCCAGGCTCGCCCGCCTCGCCCTCGGATACGACTCCGCGGTCACCGCCGGCTCCGCGCTCGTCTCCCTCGATCAGGGCGCCCTCTACCTCGGCTCCGGCGGCCTGGTGAAAAACGGCACCAGCGGCCTCGCCTCCTCCGTCACGCTCACCCGCGGCACGCTCGGCGCGCTGGACAACTGGAGCACGAGCCACCCGCTCACCCTCGCCGCCACCGACTCCGCCTTCGTGATCCGCGCCGCCACGCCCGAGGGCCTCGCCCGCGACATCACCCTCCACGCCGCGCTCACCGGCACGGGCGGTTTCACCAAGACCGGCGCCGGCACGCTTTTCCTCACCGGAGCGCACAGCGTCGGCAATTCGGTCAACATCAACGAGGGCACGCTGCACCTCGCCGGCTCGCTCGGCTCCACCGCCACCGGCAAGCAGGTCGTGGTCAACTCGGGCGGCACCTTCGCCGGCACGGGCACGCTCAACACCTTTCTGTTCCCCGCGCTCAAGGCCGGCGGCACGCTCTCGCCCGGCGGCGCGGCCGCCGCCACCTGGACCTTCTCCTCGATCCGGGCCGACGGCGGCGCCCGCATCCGCTTCGACCTCGGCGCGAACTCGGATCGGATCGTCTCCGGGCTCAGTTTCACCGGCACCGGCGCCGGCCAGCCCATCACCTTCGACTTCGTGCCCGGCGCGCTCACCCAGGGCGCCACCTACACGCTGGTCAGCGGCTCGATCAGCCTCGGTTCGGCCCAGCTCGTCCACACCGGCCTCGGCCATGCGAGCGGACACTTTAACGTCACCGGCGGCGCCATCACCTTCACCCTCGACGACGACGGCGTGGGCCTCGCGCCCTTCTACGACTGGCTCGTCGCGCGCGGCCTGCCCGCCGGGCGCGCGTCCGTGAGCGCCGATCCCGACGGCGACGGCGTGCCGGCCCTGGTGGAGTTCGCCCTGCGCTCCGAGGGCGCCGGCGCGCCGCTCCTCGTCGCCACGACCGTCGAGCTCGACGGCGAGGTGTATCCGGCGGTCCGATACACCCGTCGCCGCGCGCTCGGCCGGGTGGAGCTGCGGGTCGAGACGCGCGGCGGCGACCTGGATTTCGCCACCGCGTCCGGCACGGAGGCCGCGCAGACGGTCACCATCACCGACCGCGGCGACGGTTTCGACGAGATCCTCGCCCGCTCCGCCACGCCGCTCTCGGCCGAGCCCCGCCAGTTTTTCCGCGCGGTGGCGACCCTGCCCTGAGCCCAACCGCCCAAACCCCCGGCGAGGAGCGTCATCCTCCGCGAGCCGATTGACTTGGCTGACATTTGTCAGACAGTCCCGTCATGAGCATCGCCTTCATCAGCACCCGCGAACTTTCCCGGCAGCCAGGCCGCGTGCTTGCCCGCGTGAAAAAGCAGGGCCCCCAGATCATCACCCAAAACGGCGTGCCTTCGGCGGTTATATTCCCGGCCTCGCCGCAGGGCATCGAGGCGGACGTCGAGGCCATACGACGTCTGCTCTTTGGACAGGCGGTGGACGCGCTCCGGGCGTCGGCGGCCATCTCGGGAACGGCCGACACGAGCATGGAGGACATCGACGCCGAGATCGCGGCAGCCCGGACGGAGCGCCGGAAGTCCCGCCGTCGGGCATGAAACCGCGCTGGGTGCTGGACACCAACGTGCTCGTCTCGGCCCTTCTGACCGAGCGAGGGCCTTGCGCGGCGATCGTGGATCATGCCCGCGCGGGTGAACTGATCCTGGCGTGGAGCCCGGCCATGCTCGCGGAGTATGCGGACGTGCTGAAGCGGCCGAAATTCCGGCTGCCGGCGTCGGCGGTTTCCGCCCTGCTTGCTCAGTTCCCTCCTTCCGCGATGATACACCCCGTCGAGACCGTGCCGGAGTTGCCCGATCCGGCCGACGAGGTGTTCTTGGCGACGGCCATGGCTGCGGACCGCGTCTTGGTGACTGGCAACGCCAAACACTATCCGCCGGAGCTGCGCGCCGGTGTGCTCGTGCTCAATCCGCGCGAGGCGCTGGACCGCCTCCGCGCCTCGGAATCTTCTTCTCCATGACCACCCCGCCCGCCCCGGCGTGAGCACCGGCGGCTCGCCGGCCAAGCCGGCATGTGCGAACGCGAAAACGACCAGTCCTGCGGCGGCACCGACCACTCGGTTTCCAGCAGCAGGAATCGCAGCGTTCCTTCATCGACCCGATGGGACGCGTCGCGCGCGGAGAGGCACGGGGCGCCCGCGTTTCGGCCTCCGTGCCCTCCCCTCCGATCTCCGCGCCCTCCGTGTCGAAAAAATCGTCCGCCGACCCGTCGCGGCGACCCGGCCGGATCTACACCGAGAAACTTTCCCCGCAGGAACAGGAGGCCTTGGCGTTCGGGTTGGTGAACTTGAAGCCGCCCGCGATCAACGCCGACGAGTAGTCGATGTGCGTGCCTTTCAGATACAGCGCCGTCTTCGGGTCCACCAGCACGCGCACGCCCGCCGATTCCACCAAAATATCCCCGCGTTTCGGCTCGGGCGCGAAACGGAGCTTGTAGCTCAAGCCGTTGCAACCGCCGCCGGCGATCGCCACCCGCAGGAACTCGCCCTGCCGCTCCCGCTCGATCAAGGCCGCCACCTTGCGCCCGGCGGACTCGGTGAGGCGCACAAGACGCTCATCTCCGCGACGAAACGCAGCCTCGGCGGGCGTGGCGGCGGCGGGAGCGGGAGTCGAAACGGTGGAAACGGAATCCATGGGAAAAAACTGCGCGCCCGGACCGCCCCGCGCAAGCGCGCCACTCGACTCAAGTCTCCAGGCTCACGAACCGCCGCCCGCCGCGCGGCGTCGAGTGATCAGCGCGCGCGCCACCCGCACCGCGTTTGCGAAACTGGCGCAGGACGCCACGCCGCGGCCGGCGATGTCGAAACCGGTGCCATGGTCGGGACTCGTCCGGACAAAGGGCAGCCCCAGCGTCACGTTGACCGCCTGGTCGAACTCCAGCGTCTTCAGGGGCGCCAGACCCTGGTCGTGGTAAAGCGCCACCACGGCGTCGAAGTCCCCCCGTAGTTGCCGGCCGAATACAGTGTCGCCGGGCAGCGTGCGCGAGAGCCCGGGATGCGCCGCGCGCAACCGATCCAGGAGCGGGTCGATGAGGTCGCGCTCCTCCGCGCCGAGCAGCCCGCCCTCGCCGGCATGGGGATTGAGCCCGCACACGGCCACCCGCGGCGCGCCCCGGACGCCGTCGGCGGCGCAGAGCTCCTCCGCGGCGGCCGCCGCCCGGGCCAGCGCCTCGGCGGTCAGCGCCCCGGGCACGGCCGAGAGCGGGATATGCCAGGTGGCGAGCACGACGCGCAGGCGTCCGCCGGTGAACGCCATCACGGGCTCCCCGCCCCACTCGGCGGCGAAAAACTCGGTCTGCCCGGGAAAATCCCAGCCCACCCGCGCCATCCAGGACTTCGCGACCGGCCCGGTGACCACCGCCGCCACCCGGCCCGCCCGCGCGGCCGCCGCGGCCGCGCGCAGCGCCTCGTCCGCCACGCGCGCCCCGGCCTCGTCGGGCCGCCCCGGACTCGGATCGAAACCGGGCGCCCCCGCCGCGACGCCACGAAAAACGCCCGCGTGCGGCAGGCGCGCCAGCCATCGCCCCGGACCATGGATTTCCAAGGTCGCCGCCTCCGCCGCGGCGAGGCCCGAGAGCCAGGAGGCGATGACCTCCGGCCCCACGCCCGCCGGATCGCCGCAGGTGATGGCGACCCGGTCGGCGCCGGCGTCCGACGTTTTCATTTCACCGCCTCCGCCTCGCTCGCGACGGGGCCTCCGCGGCGCGCGGGCCGGGCGAAGCCGCGTTTGCCCTCCGCGAAAAAGGCCAGGAAACGCAGGGCCTCCGCGCCGGTGAACTCGCCCGACGCGGCCGCGCGCGCCGCCAGCTCACGGATGTCGCCGGCCACCGAATACACCCGGCGAAAAGCCTCCTTCAGCTCCCGGATCGCCTCGCGCGTCACGCCCCGGCGCTTGAGCCCCACCAGATTCAGGCCGCTCACCTCGTCGCGCTCGGCCACGATGGAAAAAGGCGCCAGGTCGCGGGTGATGCGCGCCAGGCCGCCCACCATCACGCCCTCGCCGACACGGACAAACTGATGCACCCCCGCGCCGCCGCCGACGAAGGTGAAGGCCCCCACCGTGACGTGCCCCGCCAGCATCGCGTTGTTGGCCAGCACCACGTCGTCGGCCAGCGCGCAATCGTGCCCCGCGTGACTGCCCGCCATGAGGAAACAACGCGCGCCCACCTCGGTGGCCCGCCCCTCGTAAATGGAGCGGTTCAGCGTCACGTGCTCGCGGATCACCGCCCCCTCGCCCACGCGGACAAAAGAGGGCGTGCGGCGGTCGAATTTCAGGTATTGCGGGTCGCCGCCCACCACCGCGCCGGGATGCACCACGACGCGATCACCGAGGACGGCGTGCCGCGTGATCACGGCGCCGGCCATGACCTCGCATTCGACGCCCAGTTGCGCGCCCGGTTCGACTATCGCCGTGGGATGAATCATGGGGAAAACCCGACCCTCGCCGGAGCCGACACGCGTGACAAGCCCCGGCGCCTCGCCCTTCATCCCCTCGCCCATCCCGCCGCGCCGACCTAGCCTGCGGCCTCAGCGTCCGGAGCGCGCGGGCAGGAGATCGAGCTGCGGGTCGCGCAGCAGGTCGTAGTTTTTGAGGATGCGCAGCACCTCGAGCGTGTCGCTTTTACGATAGCTGCGATTCACCTCCACCCGGGCGACGAGGTCGAGCAGGATGGTCCGGAAGGAGATGATCCCGTCCACCCCGCGGGATTTGAGCAGGTCCACGCTCTGGCTGCGGAAAGGCTCCTGCGTCGGCAACGCGGGCAGGACCAAAATCTTGGCAAACTCGTCCGTCGCCCGTTCCGTGCCCCCGCCCTCGGTGCCGCCCGCCCCCTCGTCGGCGGGGAAGAGCCGGGACGCCTGCTTCTGCACCGCCGCTTCGAGAAACTTAAAAATCTCCGGCGAGCTCTTGAGCATGCCCGGCGTGAACACGTCGGTATGCCACGGCTTCACGGCCACCACCGCGCGGTGCAGGTAGGGCAGCTCGGTGGCGAAGAGAAAAAAATCCGGCTTTCGTCCCTCCCGATTCCAGGTCGGGTTCAGCACCACGAGATCGATCTCCTCGTCGCTCGTTTTGCGCCGCGCCTGCACCGCGTGCTTGCGGATTTGACGCACGAAAAACCCGTTTTGCTCAAAATACTCCCGGACGATTCCTTCATCGATGGCGGCCACGGGCGCGAAACAATCGGGTTTCGCCCACGGCTGAACCCAAAAAACGAGCGCACCGTCTTTTACTCCTTCTCGCCGCCGTCCCGCCGACGACCGCACACCCGGCGGCGGATACCGGCGGGGGCTTGCAAAAGGCGGCCGCTTTTTTCCCGGGAAGGCCATTGACGGAGGGGACGCGGGACCTAGGTTGCGCGCGTCACTCTGCGGTGTTCGAGGTGCTCTTTTTACGCTCTTTGCCTTTGAATCCATCCGGGGGCATCACAACCACGCGTTCCACAGCCAGGCCGTAAATCGGAAGGCTAATTCCACGCGTGGCCGCTCCCACCTTAACTTAAAAAGGTTAGAGGCCTTTGAGCATACGGCACAGGTGGAGTGACACTTTTCCCTTTCCGTCCGCAGTCCGTTTCGTCCGCGACCCAACCCACCCACCGATCCAGTCTTCGACCTTCGCACCATGAGCCCGACCGTCTATTACGTCCTGCACGTCTTCTCGATCCTCGTCCTCACGGGCTACACCTTCTACGCCTTCGCCGCGCCGGCCGCCACGAAGAAGAAAGTGATGATGATCACCGGCATCGCCTCGCTGCTGGCCCTGATCGGCGGCTTCGGTCTGCTGGCCAAACTTTACAACAACAACTTCGCCGCCCCCTGGGTGATCGTGAAGCTCGTGGCTTGGCTCGGGCTCTCGGCGCTCGCCGGCATCGGCTATCGTCGGCGCGGGGCCGTCCCGGTGCTCGCCGGCGTCGCGGTGGCCCTCGTCTTCGCGGCGGTTTTCGCCGTCTATACGAAGCTCGCGTTCTGAGGCTGACGGAACCGACACGAGGTCAACATGTCCGGCGCGCTCTGCGGCCTCTGGGTGGATGACACCGGCCGCGTCCTGACCGCGGTCGAGAGCGCGGACGGGCTCGGGCGCGAGACGCGCGAGGAAACGCTGCGGCCCTTCGCCTGGTTGCCGGCGGGCGCCTTTGTCGCGGCCGAAGGCGTCGTGATCGAGCGGCTCGCGGGCGAGGGCTTTTTCACCGAGCTGGCGCGGGCGGAGAACCTGCCGCGTTTCGAGGCCTGGCTCGACGCCGCCAAGGCGGCCGGGGCGAAGGGCATCGACGTCGTTCGCCCGCTGGAGAGCCAGTGGCTCCTGCAAACCCGTCGCCGGCTCTTCGGCGAGCTGCCCTTCGCCCGGCTGCGGCGTTGCCAGCTCGACATCGAGACCTCCTCGGCCGACGGCGGCTTCAGCGACCCCTCGCGGCCGGAGGATCGGGTGCTGGCCGTCGGCCTGCGCTGCGGCGGCGAGAATCGTTTCCTCGTGCTGCGCGAGGAGAACGACGCGGCCGAGAAGGCGCTGCTGGAGGAGCTCAACGCCACCCTCGCCGCGCTCGATCCCGACACGATCGAGGGGCACAACATTTTTAAGTTCGACCTCGATTTCCTGCGCCTGCGCGCGAAGCGCCACAAGGTCCCCTGCGCCTGGGGTCGCTTCGGCCAGAAGGCCAAGTTTCGCAACAGCCGCCTGAAAGTCGCCGAACGCTGGGTGGACTTTCCCCGCTGCGACCTGCCCGGCCGCACCGTGATCGACACCTATCTGCTCGTGCAACTGCACGACATCACCGCGCGCGAGCTCCAGGGCTACGGACTCAAGGAGGTGGCGGTGTATTTCGGCGTCACCACCGACGACGACGGCCGCACCTACCTCGCCGGCGACAAGATCGCCGCCGCGTATCGGGGAAACCGTGACGCCTTTCTCGCCTACCTCGGCGACGATCTGCGCGAGACCGCCGGCGTGGCGGACGTGTTGCTGCCCACCTATTTCGAGCAGGTGAAAACCTTCCCCATCCTGCTCCAGGAGGCGACCTTGCGCGGCTCCTCGGGCAAGATCGACCTGCTCTTTCTGGAGGAGTATTACCACGCGCGGCGCGCCTGCCCGGTGCCGCCGGAGGTGGCGCCCTTCGAGGGCGGCTACACCCGCAGTTTTCAGGAAGGCGTGTTTCGCCACGTGCTGCACTTCGACGTGGCCTCGCTCTACCCGAGCCTCCTGCTCCTGCTGGACCGCAACCCGCGCAACGACGCGCTGGGCGTATTCATCCCCTTGTTACGCCGCCTGCGCGAGTATCGCCTGAAATACAAGCAGCTCGCGCGCACCGGCCCCACGGCGGACGAGCGCGCCGAGGCGCAGGCCCGGCAGGCGAGTTTCAAGATCCTCATCAACTCCTTCTACGGGTATCTCGGCTTTTCCGGCGCGCGCTTCGGCGACGGCGAGCTGGCCGCCGAGGTGACGCGCCGCGGGCGGGAGTTGTTGCAAACCCTGATCGACGCCTTCGCCGCCGAGGGCTGCACCATTCTCGAGGCCGACACCGACGGCATTTATTTGTCCTCGGAAAAGCACTACGCCGCCCCCGAGGCCCTTCTCGCCAAGGTGGAGACCGTGCTGCCGGAGGGCATCGACCTGGAATACGACGGCCACTACGAGGCCATGTGGTGCTACAAGGCCAAGAACTACGCCCTGCGCGACGGCGACCGCGTGGTGCTGAAGGGCAGCGCCCTGCGCTCCCGCGGCATCGAGCCCTACCTGAAGGGGCTGACCGGGCATCTGATCCGTTTCCTGCTTGGGCTGGAGTCCGCCTCGCCGCTGGAGCGCCTGGCCGAGCTGCGCCGGGCGATCGAGGCGCGCGAGCTGGCGGTCGGCGAGCTGGCGAAGACGGAGGTGCTCGGCATGAACCCCGACGCCTACGAACGCTTCATCGCCGAGGGCGGCAAACCCCGCCGCGCCGCGGCCGAGGTGGCCCTGCGCATGAGCCCGCGCCCCCGCATGGGCGAACGGGTCGGGTATTATCTGGTGGCGAAGGCGAAGGGGCAAACCAGCGACTGGCAACGCGCGCGACCGGTGGCGGAGTTTGATCCGGCCCGACCGGAAACGCATTACGACCCGAAGGCCTACCTGGAGAAGCTCGACGACTGGCTCGAACGCTACGGCGCCCTGCTCGGCGTTCTCCCGCCGGGCGGCGTGCAGGGCGAGCTGCTCTGAACCCGGTGTGGCCGGCACGAGGCGCCGATGCTCGTTTCGGTGTGGCGTTGGCCGTCCCCGGCCAAAGGTTGTTCCCTGCCTCGGCCGTCCCCGCCCAACACGTCTTCTCTCGACGGCACCAGGCCCGGCGCGCCGAAAAAGTTGGCCGGGGACGGCCAACACCACACGTCCCGCACGAAGGCCGAAGGCATCACTCGCCCGCCGCGCTTTGGCGGGCGGCGTCATAGCTGATGATCGCGTCGTGGAGCGCCTCCGCGATGGCGCGGCGATAATCCTCGCGACCGATCTTTTTGGCCTCGGCATCGTTCGACAAATAACCCGCCTCCACCAAAACCGCCGGGCAGTCCACCAGTCGCAGCACGGCGAAACGCGCGCGTTTGTAGCCGCGGTCCGCCGTCTTTAGCCGCGACAACAGATGGCGGTGCATCTGGTAACCCAAGACCGCGCTCCAGGCGTCGTGACGGTTGCCCACCTGGTCCTGACCATCGTCCGGCGAGGACTGGTCCGACGAGGTCGAGCGCTGATAACGCGGCGTGAGCACGTAAGTCTCGGTGCCGTGGACGGCGGAGTTGTTGGCCACGGCGTTAAAATGGATGCTCACGAAGAGGTCGGCCTTCTCCTCGTTGGCCCGCCGGGCGCGGTCGCCGAGGGCGATGTAGGTGTCGTCCGTGCGGGTGAGCACCACGCGCCAGCGTTCCTCATCGTGAAGCAGGGCGCGCAGGCGCTCGGCCACGTCGAGCGTGAAGGCCTTTTCCTCCAGGCCCAGCCCGCGATTGCTGGTGCCGGTGTCGTTGCCGCCGTGCCCGGCGTCCAGGACGATGGTGCGGGTGGCGGGCGCGGGCGGCAGCCGGTCGGGGTGAAAAATCGGCAGGAGGAAACGCTCCAGATCGAGGGTGGCGACCAGCCAGACGTCTTTCTCCAGCAGGACCGGCTCGCCGAGAAACACGCGCATGCCGTCCAGCCGCGCCTCGCGTTTTTCCTGGCTCAGAAGCAGCTCGCGGCCGGCCGGCCCGCGCAGCCGGAGCGTGTTCGCCTCGGAGCTTTTCTCGGAGCGGAAGCCGAGTTTGCCGAGGAAGGCGCGGGCGTCGGTGTAGGCCACGCCTTTCTGGCGGAAATCCACCGGCGGCGCGGGCAATTTTTCCCGCGTGGCGACGGCTTCGACCTCCGTGGCCCCGTCGGCCGCGGACGGCGGTTCCGAAAAGGCGACAAACCCCGCGAGCAACAAACCCGCGAGCACGACGCCTCCCGCCCACCAGCGGAAGGGCACGCCAAAAAAAACCGCGCGCCGGGGAGGCGGCGCGCGGCGTTCGGAAAACTCGGGGGACGGGCTGGAGTCGGACGCTCCCACGGCAGGGAGAAGACGGTGACGGCGCGGCGGGGTTTACTTGTGACCCTCGTCGTGGTCGTCGTCCTGATCGTGATCGTCCTTGCCGGCGTCGTCGATGGCGACCTCGTCGGCGTGCAGGGTGTATTTCCGCTTCCGCTTGTTGGCCGGATAGGGCGTCACCATGACGTTGATCTGTTTGCCCATGAGCTTGGGCTCGGCGTCGGGATGGCCCATGCCGGAAAGTTCCTCGAGGGCGCGCTTCATGACTCCGAAGCCGATCTCGGTGTGGGCCATTTCGCGGCCGCGGAACTTGAGGCGCAGCTTCACCTTGGCGCCGTGGTCGAGGAACTCCTCGGCGTGGCGGATCTTGGTGAGAAAGTCGTTGTTCTCGATGCGAGGGGTGAACTCCACCTCCTTGAGCTTGCTCGCGGTGGACTTCGCGTGGCTCGTCTTTTTCTGCTCCTCGTAGATGTATTTGCCGAAATCCATGATGCGGCAAACCGGCGGGGTGGCGTTGGCCGACATCTCGACGAGGTCGAGGTTGAATTGGCGGGCCAGCGAGAGAGCGCGCTCCGTGGCCATGATGCCGAGCTGCTTGCCCTCGGGTGAAATCACCCGGATCTCGGGGACGCGAATCTTGTCGTTGCGCCGTATGTGCGCGAAGGGGTCGTTGTTACGACGGGGGTAGTGACCGGGGCGACGGGCGCCACCGCCGAAGGGTGCTGAGAGGGCCATCAAATAAATGCTTGGTGCGTGTGTTTCCTAAACAGCGCTCACAAAACGCGCACCGTTCATGGAAAGACAACTGGAAAAGGGAAAAGCCTCCGCGGCACCGTCGAATCCCCCACTCCGGGCGGGTGGCCGCGGAAATTGCGCGAGCCGCCCGAAACCCGAGGCCCGAGGCATGCCACCCGGCGCTTTCGCGAAACGAAGCGCCGGGGCGGGCGCCCCTCAGGCGTAGAAATGCAGTCGGAGGCGGAGTAGCGGGGTAAGATGGCGAGCAGATTTCGGTGCGGACCGAGCGAAGGAATACTCGGAGAGTATTTCGAGCCGAGGGCCCCACCGAAAGGTGCCGTCAGATTACCTCGATACGACCCTCTCGACTGAATTTCTACGCCTCAGGCGTGGCGGCCGGGGAGCGCCTTCGCCAGCGCGGCGATGAGGGCGTCGAGGCTCGGCTTTTCCGCCACGAAATCCGGCGCGAGACCGTGCTCGGCGAGCGTCTCGCTGGTCTGTTCGCCGATGCTGCCGACCAGCGGTTTTTTGGCGCCGGGGGCGAGCTGAAGCGCGGCGGCCTGCGCGTGGTAGCTGTCGGCGGCGGAGGAGCTGGCGAAGAGGATCGCGTCCGCCCCGTGTTGACGAAAATCGTCCGCCACCGGATCGGCGGAGAGGTCGGTTTTTTCCGTTTTGTAGAGCGGGAGCCGGTCCACGATGGCGCGCGCGGCCTCGAGTTTTTTCACCAGCTTGTCGCGGTTCAGGTTGCCGGTGACGACGATGACCTTGGCGCTGTCGAGGCTGCCGGTGGCGATGAGCGCGTCGCCGAGCGATTCGCCGGTGGCGGTGTCGGGTATGCACTCGACGCGGATGTGGTGGCGCTCGATCTCGCGCGCGGTGGCCTTGCCCACGCAGGCGAAGCGCAACAGGCCGAGGGCGCGGATGTCGGGGAAGCCCTTGAAAAACTCCTCGAAGAAGTAGCGCACGCCGTTGGCGCTGGTGAACACGATCCAGTCGTAAGTGCCCAGCTCGGCGAGGATTTCCACGAAACAGTGCTTGTCGATTTCCTTGGAAATACCGATGAGCGGCAGCTCCAGGACCTCGGCGCCGAGCGTCTCGAGTTTTTCCCGCAGCTCGCTGTTTTGGTCGCGGGTGCGGGTGATGGCGACGCGGCGGCCGAAGAGCGGCAGGTGCTCGAACCAGTCGATCGCCTCGTGGTCGCGCACCACCTCGCCGACGAAGATGATCGCGGGCGCGGCGAGCCCGGCGTCGGCGACGCGCCGGGCGAGGTCGGCCACCGTGCCGGTGACGCTGCGCTGGCGTCCGAGCGAGGCCCATTGCACGACGGCGGCGGGCGTGTCGGCCGCGAGCCCGCCGGCCTGAAGCTCGGTCAGGATGAAGGCCAAGTTCCCCATGCCCATGTAGATGGCGAGGGTGGTGTTCTTGAGCGCGCCGTAGTCGCGCCAGTTCACCTGCGTGGCCTTTTTGGTCGGGTCCTCGTGGCCGGTGAGCAGCACGAGCGAGGTGGAGACGTTGCGAAAGGTGAGCGGGATGCCCGCGTAGGCGCCGGCGGCGAGCGCGGCGGTGACACCCGGCACGACCTCGAAGGGGATGCCGTCGGCGGCGAGGGTGCGCGCCTCCTCGCCCCCGCGCCCGAAGATGTAGGGATCGCCGCCCTTGAGGCGCACGACCTTCTTGCCGGCGCGGGCGTGCTTCACCAACAGGGCCTCGATCTCCTCCTGGGGCACGGAGTGAAAGCCGGCCTTTTTGCCCACGTAAACGACCTCGCACTCGGGGCGGCACCACTTCACGAGCTCGGGGTGGACGAGGTAGTCGTAAACGAGCACGTCGGCCGCGGAGATGAGCTCCTTGGCGCGAAAGGTGACGAGGCCGAGATCGCCGGGGCCGGCGCCGACGAGGTGAACAATACCGGAGGAAGAGACGGACATGGAAAAAGTGAGTGCATGCGCCGGCCGTTCGCGGACGAGCCGGGCGGCGCATCGGACACCCAACCACGAGTCCGCCCGCCGGGGGAAGCGCAGAAATCGACCCGAAATCAACCGGACGGAGCGGAGGCGAAAAGGGGGATGGCCGCAAAAAAGCCGGTTCCGAAGAACCGGCCAAAGTGGCTGCCCGACATGGATTCGAACCAT
>CBINNW010000090.1:0-22493 GCA_966252115.1 uncultured Akkermansia sp. | reverse complement strand
GCGGTGGGGTGAAACTGGATGAACTCCATGTTCCGCACCTCGACGCCGGCGCGGTAGGCCATGGCGATGCCGTCGCCCGTGGCGATGTCGGGGTTGGTGGTGTAGAGGTAAACCTGGCCCGCGCCGCCGCTGCTGAGCACGACCACGGGCGCGTGGAAGGTGGCCACGCGGCCGTCGCGCACGTCGAGCGCATACACGCCGACCACGCGGTCGGGCTCGGCGGCGAGCGCGGCGGCGGCGGCCCGGGCGCGGGCGCCGCGGGGCTTGCCGACTTTGCGCGCGAGCTTCCCGGTGGTGACGACATCGATGGCGAAGAAGTGCTCGAAGAGCGCCACGCGCGGCTCCTCCGCGATGGCGGCGATGAGCGCGTCCTCGATGGCTTTGCCGGTCATGTCCTTGACGTGCAGGATGCGGCGCTCGCTGTGGCCGCCCTCGCGGCCGAGGTCGTAGGCGCCGTCGCCGTCGCGCGAAAACTTGAGCCCGAGGTCGATGAGCTCGCGCACCCGGGCGGGCCCGTCGGCGACGATTTGTTTCACCACCCGCCGGTCGCAGAGACCGTCGCCGGCGACGAGCGTGTCCGCGACGTGTTTCGCGAAATCGTCGGTCTCGGCCGTGACGACCGCGATGCCGCCCTGGGCGTAGTTGGTGTTGGAGTCGGCCTTGTTTTTCTTGGTCAGGATCGCGACCGAGCGCCCTTGGCGGGCGACCTTGAGCGCGAAGCTGAGTCCGGCGATGCCGGAGCCGATGACGAGCACGTCGTAGGCGCGCGCGGGCGGCACGGCGCCATCCGGGGCGGCGAGAGGAGCGGGGGGGGTGGTCACGCGATAAATCAGAGCACCACGTTGTCGATCAGGCGGGTCTGCTCCATCCACACGGCGGCGGCGATGAGCGACTGGCCGGGCACCACCTCGCGCACCGGCTCCATGGTGTCCCGGTCCACGATGGAGACGTAGATCACGCGGATGCGGCGCTGCTGGCTGAGGATGTGGGTGGCCTCGGCGACGAGGCGGTCGGTGCGGCGCTCGCCGGCGAGCACCATGTCGCGCGCCTTGAAAAGCGCCTGGCTGATGGCGAGGGCCTCCTGGCGCTGGGTCGGCGTGAGGTAGCGGTTGCGCGAACTCATGGCCAAGCCGTCCGGCTCGCGCCGGGTCGGCGCCACCACCACGTCCACCTGAAAGTTCAGATCGGCGACCATCTTCCGTATCACCGCGACTTGCTGCGCGTCCTTCTGGCCGAAGACCGCGATGTCGGGCCGGCAGATGTTGAACAACTTCGCCACCACGGTGGTGACGCCGCGGAAGTGGCTCGGCCGCGACACGCCCTCGAGCGGCTTGGCCACGTGTTCCTCGGTGATGTAGGTCGAGTAGCCCTTGGGATAGATCTCCTCGTTGGTCGGGGTGAAAATGTAGTCGGCGCCGGCCTCCTCGCACTTGGCGATATCGGCCTCCAGCTCGCGCGGGTATTTGTTAAAATCCTCGTTCGGAGCGAACTGGGTCGGGTTTACGAAGATCGTCACCACCACCGCGTCGGCCCGTTCGGCGGCCAGGCGCACGAGGCTGAGGTGGCCCTCGTGGAGCGCGCCCATGGTGGGCACGAGGCCGATGATCTGGCCCCTCGAGCGCAGCTCGTAGGCGAGGGCCTGCATGTCTTGCACGGAACGGATGATTTGCATTGCGGAGGTTTGGACGGCGCCGCCGGAGCGGGCGACGCGGGGCTTGAACAAAGGCCGGCCGGGTCTCTTGTTCAAGCGTTTCACCCGTTTCCTCCGCCCATGATCCGCATCAACGAGAACTACCTGAAGCTGAAGGCCAGCTACCTCTTTTCCGACATCGCCAAGCGTGTCGGCGCCTACACCGCGGCCAACCCGGACAAGCCCGTCATCCGCCTCGGCATCGGCGACGTGACCGAGCCCCTGCCCGCGGCCTGCATCGAGGCCTTCCACGCCGGTGTGGACGAGATGGCGGCGCGCGCCACCTTCAAGGGCTACGGCCCCGAGCAGGGCTATGCCTTCCTGCGCGAGGCCATCGCGCAACACGACTACGCCGCACGCGGCTGCCCCGTCGCCGCCGACGAGATTTTCGTCTCCGACGGCTCGAAGTGCGACTGCGGCAACATTCAGGAGATCTTCGCCACCGAGGGCCTGAAGCTCGCCATCCCCGACCCGGTGTATCCGGTTTACGTGGACACCAACGTCATGGCCGGCCGCACCGGCCCCAACCTCGAGGGCCGCTACGCCGGCATCACCTACCTCGAATGCACGCCGGCCAACGGCTACGTGCCCGCCATCCCTTCCGAGGCCACCGACCTCATCTATCTCTGCTTCCCCAACAACCCCACCGGCGCCGTCGCCACCCGCGAGCAGCTCGCCGCCTGGGTCGCCTACGCCAAGGCCAACAAGGCCATCCTCCTCTTCGACTCCGCCTACGAGGCCTTCATCCAGGATCCCGCCATCCCCCACTCGATCTACGAGATTCCGGGCGCCGACGAGGTCGCGATCGAGTTCCGCAGCTTCTCCAAGACGGCCGGCTTCACCGGCACCCGCTGCGCCTACACCGTGGTGCCGAAGAAACTGCAGGCCTACGACGCCGCCGGCAACGCCCACGGCGTGCACGCGCTCTGGAACCGCCGCCACACCACCAAGTTCAACGGCGTCTCCTACCCCGTGCAAAAGGCCGCCGCCGCCATCTACTCCGACGCCGGCAAGGCGCAGGTGAAGGAGAAGGTCGCCTATTACCTCGGCAACGCCGCCCTCATCCGCAAGGCCATGACCGAGCTCGGCTACGGCTGCATCGGCGGGGACAACGCGCCCTACATCTGGATCAACACCGGCACCGATTCCTGGCAGTTCTTCGACAAGCTGCTCAACGAGGCCCAGGTCGTCTGCACGCCCGGCGCGGGCTTCGGCAAGTGTGGCGAAGGCCACGTGCGCATCAGCGCCTTCAACAGCCGCGAAAACGTGGAAAAAGCCCTCGTGCGCATCGCCGCCGCGCTGAAGCGCTGAGGTCGAGCGCGGCGACGGCCGCGCTTCCTCTTCTATTCGACAAGGGGACGGATGCTCGCCCGGCATAAAGGCGCCGGGACGAGGTTTCCCTCCGGGTTCGCGGACTCGGTCGGACCCGTCGGGGAGAACGGACTTTCATTGTCCGTTTTTTGGTATGCATGGACTGGTCGCGTATTCGGACCGACGGGCAGGAATGCCCGTCCTCCTTGGGCGTTCAATTTGTCCGCATGCTTGTTTATCGCTCGGCAATTTGGAGCGGCTGGTCCTGGCGAGCGGTGGCGGTGAGGACCCGCGTCGGAACGGCCGGCGGATTGGAAGCCGCTCAGCGCCAGGGTGGAGGCCCAGAGCAGGTCTCCGCGCCCTGGTCGGCGCCAAAGTGAAGCTGGGGGGGCAAGTGGAGCGTGACGGCGCGCATGCCGGATGAAGGAGAGCGAGATGAAGGATGGCGCAAGCGGCGGGCGGGCGGGAGACGTTCGGCGAAAGCGCTCCGCGCTTCCGCTACGTTCGGAGTGCGGGCGTGGCGGAATGGCGGAGCCGTTTCGCGCGGCTCACTGCGCGGTGAACCCGCCGTCGATCAGGAGGCTGGTGCCGGTGACGAAGGTGTTGGCCGGATCGAGCAGATAAAGCACGCCGCGGGCGATATCGTCGGGACGACCGACGCGACCCACCGGGTGCATGTTGGCCATGTAATCGCGCTTCTCGGGCGCGTCGGCGAAACGATCAAACATCTCGGTCTCGATCGCGGCGGGCGCCACGGCGTTCACGCGGATGCCCTGGCGGGCATATTCGAGGGCGACGGCCTTGGTGATGCCTTCGACCGCGTGTTTGCTACCGGTGTAGATCTGCACGCCGGGCATGCCGATGTGCCCGAGCGCGGAGGTGGTGTTCACGATGGAGCCGCCGCCGTTCTTCAACATGGCGGGAATCTCGTGCTTCAGCGCGGCGAGCACGCCCCAGACGTTGAGGTCGAAAACGCGGCGGTAGTCGGCCTCGGTGATGTCGGCGGTCGGGCCGGCGTGCTCGATGCCAGCGTTGTTGAAGGCGAGGTCGAGGCGGCCGTAGGTGCGGACGGTGAAGTCCACCAGCGCGGCGACCTCGGACTCTTTCGAAGCGTCGGCGCGGAAGAAGGCGGCGGTTCCGCCGACGTTCTCGATCTCGGCGACGGCGGCGAGGCCCTCGGGCTCGCGGCGGCCGGAGAGGACGACTTTCGCGCCGGCGGCGGCGAGGGCGAGCGCGGTGGCGCGACCGATGCCGGAGGTGGCGCCGGTGACGAGGGCAACCTTGCCGGCGAAGGAGGAGGAGGTGGTGGCGTTATTGGTGATGACGGTGCTCATGATGAGGCGGATGGATTGAGTGGCGGTGGCGGGTTTAGTTTTTGGCTAACAAAGGGGTGGCGGTCGGCGCGGCCGGGTTTTCCCAAGCGCCGCCGAGGGCGCGGATGAGCGAGGCGGCGGCGACCAGACGCTGGCCACGCAGGCGGGCGACGGCCCGCTCGGCCTCAAGCGCGGAACGCTCGGCATCCACGACTTCGAGGTAACTCGCCGCGCCGTCGTCGTAACGAATGCGCGACAGATCGGCGGCCCGGCGCGCGGCGGCGGCGGCGCGTTCGGTGGCGCTCGTCTGCTCGGCGAGGAAACGCGTGGCGGCGAGGGCGTCGCGCACATCGCGAAACGCGAGCAGCACGGCCTGCCGGTAACGCGCGGATTGCTCGGCGAAGGCCGCCTCCGCGCGGCTCAGGTTGGCGCGATTGCGACCACCCTGGAAAAGCGGCAGGTAGAGGCTGGGGCCGAAGGACCACACGCGGTTGTCGTCCGAGAAGAAGCCGGAGAAGTCGGCGCTCTCCCAACCGGCGGAGCCGGTCAGGGTGATGGTGGGGAAAAACGCGGCGCGGGCCACGCCGATGCGCGCCGACGCGGCGTCCATCGTGAGCTGCGCGGCGGCGAGATCCGGCCGACGGGTGAGCAACTCGGCGGGCAGACCGGCGGGAATCTCCGGCGGCGCGGGCAAGACGGTGGCGGAGAGCGGAGTCGGCGCGTTTTCGGCGAGCTCAAAGCCCGCCGGCTCGTCGCCGATGAGCACGGCGAGGGCGTTTTGCAGGGTCGCGGCGCGTTGGGCGACGGCGGCCAGCTCGGCCTCGGCGGTGGCGAGCTCGGTGTCGGCCCGGGCGAGATCGAGCGGGCTGCTGGTGCCGAGCTCGGTCCGATCCGCGATGATGCGGCGGGCGTCGCGGCGGGTCGCCACGCTGCGCTCGACCGTGGCGCGTTCAAGCTCGGTGGCGCGGAGCGTGTAGTGGGTCTGGGTCAGCTCGGCGGCGAGGCTCAGGCGGGCGGCGGCGTAGCCCGCCTCGGCGGCGCCGGCCTCGGCGCGGGCGGATGTCGTGGCTTTCCGGATACGCCCCCAGAGATCGAGCTCCCAGGAGGCGACGCCGGGCAGGCTGGCGTAGTCGGAGGCACTATGGTTGTTGTCCAAGGTGCGCTGGCGTTTGGCCGTGCCGTCGATGGCAAGTTGCGGCCAGAAATCGGCGCGGGTGGCGCCGGCGAGGGCGCGGGCCTGGTCCACCCGCGCGGCGGCGGCGGCGAGGTCGTTGTTGCCAGCCAGCGCCCGGGAGATGAGCGCGTCGAGAGTCGGATCGGCGAATAGCTCAAAGGCGCGCGCGGGCGACGGGGAAGCGGCCGCGTTGAGCGGAATGACCAAGGACCAATGACCAAGGACCAATGAGACGGAGGCGGCGAGGAGGCGGAAGGTTTTCATGGCGGTGGGAGTTTGGTGGAGCGGATGTTGGAAAGGTCCGGGGAGCGCCCGCGTCTCGCGGGCCGGCTTCGGCGTCCCGCCGAAGCCTCCGAGGATCGGAGTGTCGGGCGAGACGCCCGACACCGCACCCGGGACGGATGCGCTCCCCGGACCAACAAATCAGGCGGCGGGAACGGCCGCCGGGGGCGGCGCGGGGACCGTGGGAACCGGGACCGCGGCGCGTTTACGTTGCAGCAGCACGTAGAAGACGGGCGTGAGGAAGAGGCCGAAGATCGTGACTCCGATCATGCCGGCGAAGACCGTCACGCCCATCGCCTGGCGCATCTCGGCGCCGGCGCCGGTCGCGGCGGCGAGCGGATACACGCCGGCGATGAAGGCGATGCTCGTCATCAGGATCGGGCGGAGGCGCAGACGGGCCGCCTCGAGCGCGGCCTCGACCGGGCCGAGGCCGTCCTCCTCCTGTTTTTTGTGCGCGAACTCGACGATCAGGATGGCGTTTTTCGCGGCCAGGCCGACCAGCACGACCAGGCCGATCTGGGTGAAGATGTTGTTGTCGCCGCCGGTCAGCCAGAGGCCGACGAAGGCCGAGAGCAGGGTGAGCGGCACGATGAGCAGGATCGCGAAGGGTAGCTTGAAGCTCTCGTATTGCGCGGCGAGGACCATGAACACGAGCAGCACGGCGAGCGGGAACACGAGGTAGCCGGCGGTGCCCGCGAGGTTTTTCTGGTAGGTGAGCTCGGTCCACTCCATCGCGAGGCCGGGCGGCAGGACCTCGGCGGCGACCTCGGCGATGGCGCGCTCGGCCTGGCCGGAGCTGTAACCGGGCGCGGGCACGCCGGAGAGATCGGAGGCGGGGTAGCCGTTGTAGCGCATGACGCGGTCGGGTCCGTAGGTCTCGCGCACCTGCACCAGGGTGGAGAGCGGGATCATGTCGCCGGCGCCGTTGCGGGTGCGCAGCAGGCCGATGTCGGAGGGCTCGTCGCGGAAGGGCGCGTCGGCCTGGACCACGACCTGGTAGGTGCGGCCGAAGCGGTTGAAATCGTTCACGTAGATCGAGCCGAGGTTGGCCTGCATGGTCTCGAAGA
Source organism: uncultured Akkermansia sp. (assembly GCA_966252115.1). Classification (GTDB taxonomy): domain Bacteria; phylum Verrucomicrobiota; class Verrucomicrobiia; order Opitutales; family Opitutaceae; genus IMCC26134_A. Next base: position 15,656 of record CBINNW010000090.1, on the reverse strand, counting down.
GCGCGCCGAGGTTGACGCCCTGGGCCTTGGCCTTGGCGCGGTCCACGTCGGCGAAGAGCTGCGGCACGTTGACGGTGTAGCTGGTGAAGAGGCCGGCGAGTTCGGGACGCTCGGAGGCCTTGGCGATGAGCTCGCGGGTGGCGGCGTAGAGGGCGTCGGAGCCGAGGCCGCCGCGGTCCTGGACGTAGAGTTTGAAGCCGCCGGTGGTGCCGAGGCCGTTGACCGGCGGCGGCGGGAAGATGGCGACAAACGCGTCCTGGATGCCGCCGAACTGTTGCTGGAGGCGGGCGGCGATGGCGGGACCGGTGTGCGCGTCGCCCTCGCGCTGGTCAAAATCCTTGAGCGCCACGAAGACGATGCCGCTGTTGGGCGAGTTGGTGAAGCCGTTGATCGAGAGGCCGGGGAACTGGATGGCGTGCTCGACGTCGGCGTCGGCGAGGACGATGTCGCCCATGCGGCGGATGACGGAGTCGGTGCGTTCGAGCGAGGCGCCCTCGGGCAGCTGGGCGAAGGCGATCAGGTATTGTTTGTCCTGCACGGGCACGAAGCCGGTCGGCGTTTTCTTAAACAACGCGCCGGAGAGCGCGATCAAACCGGCGTAAACGACCAGGGCGATGGCGGTGCGGCGGATCAGGCGAGAGACGCCGCCGGAGTAGCGTTCGCCGGCCCAGCCGAAGAAGCGGTTGAAGGGGCGGAAGAGCCAGCCGAGCGAGGCGTCGAGCAGGCGCGAGAAGCGGTCCTTGGGCGCGTGGTGGTCGCGAAGCAGGAGCGCGGCGAGGGCGGGCGAGAGCGTGAGGGAGTTGAAGGTCGATATGACGGTCGAGATCGCGATGGTGATGGCGAACTGCTGGTAGAAACGACCGGTGAGGCCGGGCACGAAGGCGGTGGGCACGAACACGGCGACGAGCACGAGCGAGGTGGCGATGATCGGGCCGGTGACCTCGCGCATGGCGCGGCGGGTGGCCTCGTAGGGGTCGAGCCCGAGGGCGATGTTTCGCTCCACGTTTTCCACCACGACGATAGCGTCGTCCACCACGATGCCGATGGCGAGCACGAGGCCGAAGAGCGAGAGGGCGTTGATGGAGAAGCCGAGCGCGAGCATCACCGCGAAGGTGCCGACGAGCGACACGGGCACGGCCGCGAGCGGGATGATCGAGGCCCGCCAGGTTTGTAGGAACAAAACCACCACAAGCACGACCAGCAGCACGGCCTCGAGCAGGGTGTGCACGACCGACTCGATGGAGCTGCGCACGAAGATGGTGGGATCGTAAACGATCTCGTAGTCGAGACCCTCCGGGAATGAGGTCTTCAGCTCGGCCATGGTCGCGCGCACGGCGTCGGAGATGGCGATGGCGTTGCTGCCCGGGAGCTGGAAAATGGGCAGCGCGACGGCGGCCTGGTTGTCGAGCAGGGAGCGGAGCGCGTAGTCGTTGGCCCCGAGCTCGATCCGGGCGACGTCGCGCAGCAGCACGCGGGCGCCGCCGGGCGAGGCGGAGGTTTTGACCACGATCTCGCCGAACTCGGTCTCGTCGAGCAGGCGGCCTTGGGCGTTGATGAGGAGCTGGGTGGCGTTGGCGGCGGAGACGGGCTGGGCGCCGATGGTGCCGGCGGCGACCTGCACGTTTTGCTCGCGGATGGCGGCGACGATGTCGCCGGCGGTGAGATCGCGGGCGGCGAGTTTGTGCGGATCGAGCCAGACGCGCATGGCGTAGTCGCCGGAGCCGAAGATGTTGACCTGGCCGACGCCGGACAGGCGGGCGAGCACGTCGCGCACCTGGAGCGTGGCGTAGTTGCGCACGTAGATGTCGTCGTAGCGGCCGTCGGGCGAGGTAAGGTGCACGACCATGGTGAGGTCGGGCGAGGATTTCACGGTGGTGACGCCGAGGCGGCGCACCTCCTCGGGCAGCTTGGGCAGGGCCTGCGCGACGCGGTTCTGCACCTGCACCTGCGCGGTATCGAGGTCGGTGCCGATGCGGAAGGTGACGGTCAGCGTGAGCACGCCGTCGGCCGTGCTCTGCGAGAACAGGTAGAGCGAATTCTCGACGCCGTTGATCGATTGTTCGAGCGGCGCGGCGACGGTGTCGGCGATGACCTGCGGGTTGGCGCCGGGATAACTGGCGCGCACCACGACGGTCGGCGGCACGACCTCGGGGTATTGCGAAATGGGGAGCTGGAAGAGGGCGATCGCTCCCACCAGAAAGGTGAGCAGCGAGAGCACGCCCGCGAAGATGGGACGTTTGATGAAGAAGTCGGCGATGTTCATCGGGAGTGGGCGATGGGCGGGTGGCGATGGGCGATGGGTGCGGGCAAGGCGGTGGCCTGGGGCCGCGGAAGGAGCGCGGCCGGAAGGAGACGGAGCGGGGGGCGTGGAGCGCGGGAGGCTTAGCGCCGGGCGACGGCCAGGCCGGCGGGCACCTCGGCGACGGAGGCGACGGCCTCGGGTTGGGCGGTGACGCTCATGCCCGGGCGCACGCGCTGAAGGCCGTTGACGATGATGCGTTCACCGGCCTCGAGACCGGAGCGCACCACCCGTTTGCCATCGAGGAAGGCACCGAGCTGCACCGCGCGGTAGTTGGCGGTGCCGGCCTCGTCCACGGTGAGCACGAATTTCTGGCTCTGGTCGGTGCCGACCGCGCGGTCGCTGATGAGCAAGGTGGGCCGGGGGGCGCCGAGCGGCACCCGCACCCGGGCGAAGAGGCCGGGCGTGAGGGCCTCGTCGGTGTTGGGGAAGACCATGCGCACGAGGAGCGTGCCGGTGGCGTTGTCGAGGCGGTTGTCGGTGCTCTCGACGTATCCTTTGCGCGGATACCCGGTCTCGTCGGCGAGCTGGAGCTCGACCGGGATGCGTCCGGCGCTGTCCTTCTGGATGCGGCCCTCGCGCAGCAGGCGCTGGAAACGCAGCACGGTGGCCTCGGCGACGTCGGCGTAAACGTGGGCCTCGCCGGTCGAGACGAGCGTGGTCAGCGGCGTGGCGGGCGAGACGAGGTTGCCGGCGGTGACAAGCGCGCGGGAAACGCGGCCCGAGATCGGCGCGCGCACCTCGGTGCGTTCGAGGTCGAGCGCGGCGCGATCGAGCTCGGCCCGGGCGGCGAGCAGATCGGCCGCGGCCTCGGCGGCGCGGGATTGGCGCAGGTCGGCCTCCTCGGTGCTCACCGCCTCGCGTTCGAGCAGGCGGGCGGCGCGGGCGGCCTCCTTGGCGGCGGTGGCGGAGAGCGCCTCGGCGCGGGCCACGGCGGCGCGGGCGGCGGCGTGGGCGGCCTGGTAGCTGCGCGGATCGATGGTGAAGAGCAGATCGCCGGCGGCGACGAGTTGACCGGATTTGAAATGAACCTCGGCGAGGCGTCCGCCGACCTCGGCGCGAAGATCGACGGATTCGACCGCCTCGACCCGGCCGGTGAGCTCCTCGGATTCGACCAGGACACGCTGTTCCACCGAGGCGACCGTGACAACGGGCGGCGGCGGCGCGGAAGCGACGGCGGAGCCCGGGGCGGAGTCGTCGGCCCGCAGGTGCAGGGCGAGCGGCGTGGCGAGGGCGAGAACGGCGAGCGCGGCGCCGGAGATGAAGAGGGTGCGACGTTGCATGGCTGGGAAAACGGAAGGCGATCGGATGAAACGAAGGGCGGGTGATGACGGGAAAAGGCGGGAAAACAAAACGGGGCGCCGCGAACGACGTCCCGGTGGCGGCTCAACCGGCCGCATCGAGCGCGGCGGCGAGGGTGGCGGCGGATTGCAGGCCGACAAAACGCGCGGTCTCGCGACCGTGGCGCAGCACGACGAGCGTGGGAATCGAGCGGATGTTCAGCTCGGCCGCGACCTCGGGCGCGTCATCGACGTCGAGCTTGGCCACGACGGCGCGGTCGCCGACGGACGCGGCCAGTTGGTCGAGGATCGGAGCCTGCGCCTTGCAGGGGCCGCACCAGGAGGCCCAGAAATCCACGAGGACGGGACGTTCGCGGGAGGAGGCGACGGCGTTGGCGAAGGAGGCGGCGGTGAGATTAAGTGGTGCGGTGGTGGTCATGGCGGGAATCGGGTTGGTGGTGGTGGCGGCGGGTTCATTCGCGCAGGCGGCTGAGCGGCTGGACGAAGCGGTCGAGCAATGCGTCGTCCCACAGCGGAGCCGGCGCGCGGCGGGGCTCGAAAGAGAAACCGTCCACGCCGGCGAGCCGGGCGGCTTGGGCGTCGGTGGCGGCATAACGGGCGATGGCCTCGGCGGAAACGCGCCGGAAAGTGCGCGATGTGGTCAGATGAAGGGTGGTGCTCATGGCGTGTAGTTGACTATTTAGTAAAGTTTAGGGTTCAAAAAAACGCGCATACGGCGTGCGCGGATAATGACTTACGAAACCCGGAAGCGGGCGAAACGGGCAAAAAACTAAAGGAAAACCGGGACGGAAACGGCCGCTCAGGCGGCGACCGGGGGCTTGATCTTGAGCATCTCGAGCGCGAGCTGCGGAAGATTCTTCAAGACGTTGATATCGTTCATGATTCGCGCCTGGGCAATGAGCCCGTCTATCAGGCCGAAGAGGGCGGTGGCTTTTTCGGCGGGGTCGGCGGGTTCCATCACGCCGGCGGCGATGGCATCGCGCATGGCGGACTCGTAGTAACGGCGTTTGCGAACAAAAATCTCTCGGACGGCGGCGCTTACGGCGTCCTGGTTGGTGCAAACCTCGTTGCCCACCGAACAGACCGGACAACCGAGAACCTTGCCCCGCTCAAGCGCCCGGGCGGTTTGGCCGGCAACGACCGCCTCGAAGTAGCCGCGCCAGCGCTGGGCGGGCTCCAGGTCGGGCGACAGGTGTTTGTCCAGGAAGGGCTTCCATTCAGCTTTCCACATCTCCTCGATGGCGGCGACGGCCAGTTCGGCCTTGCCCGGGAAGAAGTAGTAGAAGCTGCCCTTGCGCACGTCGGCCCGCTTGCAGATGTCGTCGATGGTCACGGCGCCGTAGCTCTCTTCCCAGATCAGGTCGAGGGCGGCGGCCATCAGGCGTTCTTTGGCGTCGGAGGTGCGTCCCATGATGCGAATAGGTTTGTTGACCATTTGGTCTAGTTGCAAGCGGAAAGTTTCCGAAACCGGAAACGGGCTGCCATTCCAAGCGGCGCCCGCCCGGGACCAACGCCTTTCAGGGTGCGCCGGCGACACTCCGCTTTCGGACGAGTTGATCGCCCAAGACTGCACGACGAGACGACGAGACGCCGCACCCTTCCAAACCCTGCCTGAACGCCTCACGGGCATCGGGTGACTATTCGAAATATCACGGTCGCCCAAATGTCACACCCCGAGGGTATCCCCGGAAATAAACGCATTAATTATTCCATTAAAAATATCTTATAAACCATCTTCAAAACCGACGGTTCATTATTTAGCAATCTAATGACGTATTGGAAAAATTTGCTAATTGAACTCCACATGGGGCCCGACACCTAGGGCGGACAACATGCCCCGCCCCATAAAGTCGTCCAGAGCCCTCATCGGCACGTCCTTCGTCGGCGGAGATTGGCCCTGGCTTGATTCACCCGATGCCGACTCCGCCACCACGAACCGCCGCAGGGGTCACGGTTTTCCCTCCCCCGCAGCCCGCGCGTGCCGATCCGCATGCACCCGCAGCCTGTTCCCACCCCTCCGTCTTTTTCCGTGAATACCCGCAATCTGCTGCTCGCCGGCCTCGCGCTCCTCTGCGGAGCCGCCACCCCGGCCCGGGCTTTTCCGCCCGCGCCTTACTACACCCTCTTCGGACTGGTGCGCGACCAGACGGGCAACACCCTCGCCGCCGACGGCGCCGAGCTGATCCTGCTGCGCGATGGTGAGGAGGTCGGCCGCACCCCCATTCTCAACGCCCTGCGCCCGGAGCATAACTACACGCTCGATATGCGCATCGACACCGCCCGCAGCGGCTCGCGCAGCTACACCGACAAGGCCGTGCCGGCCCGGGGCCTCTTTTCCCTGGCGGTGTCCCTGGGAGGAGAACTTTACCATCCCGTCGAGGTCGCGGGCGACCTGCGCGCCGGCGTCGGCGGCGAGCGCGTGCGGCTCGACCTCAACCTCGGCGCCGACTCCGACCGCGACGGCCTGCCCGACGTGTGGGAACAGTGGCAGCTGTATCAGCTCGGTGAATACCCGGGCTCGCCCGGCTGGGATCTCTCGCGGGTGGACAAGACCGGCGACCTCGACGGCGACGGGGTGGACAACTTTCTCGAATACGTCGCCGGCACCTTCGCGGGCGACGCCACCGAGCGCTTCGAGCTGAAGATCCGCTCGCTCACGCCGGAGCGGGCCGAGTTCGAGTTCTTCTGCATCACCGGCAAGGTTTACACCATCGAGGAGAGCTCCGACCTCGTGAACTGGAAGCCAGTGCCCTTCGCCACCACGCCCGACGGCGCGCGCGCCGTGTATTTCCGCGCGGCCGACGTGAACATCCTGCCCGCCTACCTGAGCCCCGCTCCCGGCGGCAAAAACTTCTACCGCCTCACCGTCCGATGAAACTCCGGCTTCGCCTTCCAATCGCGGTGTGCGCGCTGCTCGCCCTCGCGCCCGCGGCCCTCCGCGCCCAGTGGCAATCCTCCACCTACACGCTGCGCGGCGGGTGGAACTCGATCTTTCTCCACGGCGACCTGCCGCAGGGCGATGTCGCGGCGATCTTCGCCGACCACCCCGAGGTTCTGGAAGTGTGGCGTTGGAATCCCAACCCCACCCAGACCCAGTTCGAACAATCACCGCTCATCCCCTCGGTCGGCACACCGGAGTGGAGCCGTTGGCAACGTTCCGCGCCCGAGGCCGCCACGCTCCACCAGCTCTCCGGCCAGGCGGGCTACCTGGTGCGCTGCGCCGGCCCCGCGAGCACCACCTACTCGATCCCGCTGCTGCAAAAAATCCGTCCGCCCGCCAACGTCTGGATGCGCAACGGCGCGAGCTTCCTCGGCTTCCCCTCGCGCCTGGGCGCCGGCGCCACCTATCCGCTTTTCTCCGGCTACTTCGCCACCTTCCCCGCCGCCATCGCGGCCAACACGCGGATCTACAAATACGTGGGCGGCGACCTGGGCCCGGCCAATCCCGTCCAGGTCTTTTCGCCGTCGATCGAGCGGCTGGATCGCAACCAGGCCTACTGGTTCGAGGCGCAGGCCGTGGGCGGCTTTCACGCCCCCGCCGAGTTCACGCTCTCCAACCCCGACGGCCTCCACTACGGACGCACCGGCTCCGTCATCACCGTGCGCGTGCGCAACCGCGCCTCGACCGCGATGACCTTGACCATCGCGCCGGTCGATTCGGCCGCCGCGCCCGTGAACCAGACCGGAATCACCGGCCCCGTGCCGCTCACCCGCCGCAGCTTCGACGCCGGCGGCGCGGCCTGGACCGAGACCGCCATCACCGGAGCCTACAACGAAACCGTGCCGCCCTCCGCGAGCATCGAGTTGTCCTTCGGCATCGACCGCTCCGCGCTCACCGGCTCTCCGGGCGATCTCCACGCCTCGCTGCTGCGCTTCACCGACGGCGGCAACTTGTTCGACGTGTATCTGCCCGCCAGCGCGCAGGTGAGCTCGCTCGCCGGACTCTGGGTCGGCGACGTCACGGTGAGCGCGGTGAACAGCCTCGTGCCCGGCTCGCCCGGCGCCACCACCGCCAAACCCTTCACGCTGCGCACGCTCCTTCATGTGGACAACTCCGGCACCGGCCGGCTGCTCTCGCAGGTGTTCATGGGCGCGCTCGCCGCCGAGCCGCACCCGCTCGGCCTGAGCACTCGCGAAGCGGGGCTCGACCCCTCCGCCAAGGCCTCCGCCACCCGCCTCGTCGCGGCCCACCTGCCGCTCGATCTCGTGGCGGCGACCGGCTCCGGCTCGGTCGCCCTCGGCGGCACGCTGGTGCGCAGCTTCACCGTGGCCTTCAACGATCCGACGAACCCCTTCGTCCACACCTACCATCCCGATCACGACAACCGAGACGCGCGTTTCCAGCCCCTGCCCGCCGGCCGCGAGAGCTACGACATCACCCGCGAGTGCCGCTTCGACTTCGCCACCACGCCGCCCGCCGGCGTGAGCACCATCGGCTGGGGCGGCACCGTCCTGGCCGGCACCTACACCGAGACCTTCACCGGCCTGCACCGGCAACCCCTCGTCGTCACCGGCACCTTCGTGCTCCGCCGCGCCAGCGAGCTCGGCGAGTTGCACACCGATTGATCGTCCCACGCCCGCACCGCCTCCCCTTTCCCCCTTCCCGTCTTTCGCCATCCGCATCCAAGTTTATGAAACGCAAACTCCTCGCCGCCGCCGCCCTCCTCGCCGCGCCCGTCGCCCTCTTCGCGCAGGCCAGCGCCGTCCCCAACGTCATCAGCTACCAGGGCAAGGTCACCGACGCCGGCGGCCTGCTCATCGGCAGCCCCACCCCGGTCAACCGCACCGTCACCTTCCGCATCTGGGGGACCCCGTCGGACTTCGGCCCGGCCAACCGCCTCTATTCCGAACAACAGACCGTCACCATCGCGAACGGCGAGTTCAGCGTTCTCCTCGGCAACGGCAGCGCGGTCGTGGACGAGGAAAACACCCGCGCCCTCGCCGAGGTTTTCGACGGCAGCGCGCGTTTCCTCGGCATCACCATCGACGATCCCGCCGTCACCACCGACCCCGAGATCTCGCCGCGCCAGCAGATCGTCACCAGCGCCTTCGCCTTCCGCGCCCGCGTCGCCGAGTCCGTCATCGGCCAGTCCGTGACCAGCTCCATGCTGGCCAACAACGCCGTCGGCACCGCCCAGGTCGCCGACTCCGCCATCACCCTCGGCAAACTCGCCGGCAATTCGGTGGACGCCTCCAAGATCGCCGACAACGCCGTCGGCACCGGCGAGATCGCCAACGGCGCCGTCACCGCGTCCAAACTCGGCGCCGACGTCGGCGTCTGGTCCGTCAGCGGCTCCACCGTTTTCCGCCCCCACCTCACCCCCGTCGGCATCGGCACCAGCACGCCCTTCGCCCCGCTGGGAGTCTATGAGGGCGCTCCCTTCAACACCCCGCGCATCAGCCTGCAAAACGAGTTCACCGGCACCGGCTACACCGAGGGCACCTACCTGGGCGTCAACAACGTCAACGCCTACCTCATGAACCACGAGGCGGGGTTCCTCGACCTCGGCACCAACAAGGTCATCCGCCAGCGTTTCGAGGCCGACGGCCGCATCGGCTTCGGCGTGCTCAACGGCGACACCAACCTCGATTTCTACTTCAAGGGCAACAACCGCTCCCACGTGCTGAAGGTGCAGAACTCGGCCGGCGCCGAGCTTCTCACCGTCCGCGACTGGGCGGCGGTCGGCATCAACAACCCGTCCCCCTCGGATCGCCTCGCCGTTTACGACAACAAATACGCCTCCGTCCGTCTCCAAACTTCGGATACCGGCATCCTCAACACCGACGGCTCGCAGTTCTTCTACGACAGCAACGCCGTCGCCTATCACCGCTCCGGCCTCTGGATGCATGACTACGGGAGCCTGGACTTCGCCACCGACAACGTCCGCCGCCTCCGCCTCGAACCGGACGGCCGCATGGGCTTCGGCCTGGATAACGGCGACGCCAACGTCTCCTTCTACTTCATGGGACGCACCAAGACCACCAGCGGCGGCCCCGCCAACCAGCACCTCGCCCTCCGCATCGTGAATCCGGACTTTACCGAGATCGCCGCCTTCCGCGCCGACGGTCTCGCCTTCAAGCCGGGCGGCGGCGGCTGGAGCTCCTCGTCCGACGCCCGCCTCAAGCACGACGTCACCGACCTCACCGGCGCCCTCGACCGCCTGCTTCAGCTCCATCCGGTCCAGTTCTACTTCAACGATCCCGACAAATACGGCGCCGGCCAACGCACCGGCTTCATCGCCCAGGAGGTCGAGCCGGTCTTCCCCGAGTGGGTCACCTCCACCGAGGACGGCTACAAGGCCATCACCTACTTCGGCTTCGAGTCCTACACCGTGCAGGCCCTCGCCGAACTGCGGGCCGAGAAGGACGCCCAGCTCGCCGAACGCGACGCCAAGATCCAGACCCTCGAGCAACGGCTCGCCGCGCTCGAGGCCCGGCTCGAGTCCATCGCCAACTCGCGCTGAGCCCCGCGTCCCGTCGCCGCGCGCCGCCCCGCCCGCGTTCGCTCCGACGGGGCACGAGGGACCGCGCGCGGCGCGTCGCCGCGATGCGCCTCCGGCGCCCGACCTCCCGCCACCGCCCTTTCGCCTCTCCCGTCCGTCTCCCCGTCAGCGCTCCGTTCGCGAGCCCCGCCACCCACAGTCGCCAGCCCGCTCCGCGTTCCGTTCGCCCGCTTCACCTTTTCACGCCTCGCCGCCCGCCAGGATCCGCCCACCGGCCATGAAATTTTCCCTCGTCCCCCTGCTTCGTCTCGTCCTCGTCCCGCTCCTCCTCGCGAGCCTGGCCGGCGTCGCCCGCGCACAATACGAACTCATCGGCACGCAGGGGAACCTCCTCTTCCTCGACGGCATCCCCACCTCGCCGGTCAATCCGCCGATCCTCCCCCAGTTCGCCGGGGCCAACGCCGCCTCGGGCAACTCCTCCGCGGCCAACGCCGCCTCGCTCGCGACCCCGATCCCCAACTTCCTCATCGACCGTTATCCCGCCGCGCGTTTCCGCGACTCCGGCGGCGCCCTCACCGGGCAGGGTTTTGTGCTGGAGCGCTCCCGCTTCGGCAACGTCTTCGCCAGCGGCGTGCCCCGCTACTTCCTCGGCGACATCATCACCGCCCCGAGCACCCAGGCGGACCGCGTCGCCGTGGCCGACTCGCTCTACTGGCGCGGCGAGCCCGTGCGCCCCGGCGAGACCTTCGTGCATCCCGAGGGCGAACAGGACGCCTCGCCGCCCGTCCCCGCCGACACCGTCCCCACCTTCTACTACAGCCCCCACGCCGAGCGGGTTTTCGCCTCCCAGGGCGGACGCGTGACCATCACCTGGGTCACCCGCCAGCCCGAGACCACGCCCGACGACCCCCGCCCGCGCTACCGCTACCGCGAGGAGATTTTCTCCGTCTCCTCCGCCACCCAGAAACCGGTCCGGCCCATCTACTGGACCGAGCGCGGCTTCAGCTCGCCCTCCGTCAGCATCCCCACCGGCAGCATCGAGACGGTGAACCCGATCTATAACGTCAACTTCCCCGCCACCGTGGCCGCGGAATACAAACAGGTCGGCACCGTTTCCAACCCCAGCGAAAACGCCAACCTGCCCGAGGAGCGCCGCACGCTCTGGTTCGAGAAAACCGCCGGCATCGGCAGCCTGCACGCCTACAACATCGAGGGCCGCGTGCTCGTGGAGTATCTCGGGCCGCTGAAGCCCGGCTCCACCAACTCGCACGTCTTCCTCGGCGCCGACATCGTCGAGGTCACCCGCCTGGCCCCGTCGGTCAACGTCACCGTGGAGCTCGGCCGCCAGCTCACCCCGCGCGACGCCTCCGCCCGTCTGCTGCCGCTCGACGGCGGCGAGGAACTGCTCGCCTCTCCCGTCCTGCGCACCAACGTCGGCTCCGTCCAATACTACGGGACCAGCATCCGCGCCGACGGCCGCACGATCTACTACGCCGAGCGCGAAAACGACAACCCCGACCGCGTCTCCTTCTACTGGCTGCAACGGAGCGACGCCTCCATCCACTTCCTCGCCGAACCCGCCACCCCGAACCTCAACATCCACTGGCCCCTTCTGCGCAACAACTACGCCCAGATATGGCCGGAATCCGCGACCGGCTTCGAGGCCCACTACACCGTTTACACCGGCGGCAGCACCGCGACCACCAGCCTCGCGTTCTCCGGCGACCAGTTGCCGCAGCTGATCTTCCAGGACGACGGACACCAGGCCGAGGCCGTCATCGACCTGGCCACCCAGCGCCTCCTGGTCGCCCTCTCGGCCGACGGCTACAACCGCTCGCTGCTCAAGTTCACCAGCGGCTCCGAGGTCTGGTATCTGCGCCTCTACACCCAGGACGACGAACGCTCCGGCTATCAGGAGGGCGACGGCGCCGCGTCCGTCACCGGCACCGCCTACGTCGGCCAGCGCATCGAGCCCCCGGCCGGCTACTCGCTCGCCGGCTACATCGCCTCCGGCACCGGCTACAATCCCCTCGCCTACAAGGATCCCTTCCGGGTCGGCGCCACCGTCGCCGAGACCGGCGCCATCATCCCGGTCAACGCCCGTCCCGGCGACGATCTCCTGAAAATCTGGTGGTTCAAAAAAATCAGCCCGCCCAGCCCCGCCTTCTCCCCCATCTACGTCCCGGCCAAGGTCGGCCGCTACACCCTCGCCTACCCGCCCAACCCGCCCCTCATCGTCCTCGCCTCCAACCAGGGCAGCGGCGACCTGCCCGCCGCCGCCATCAACAGCGGCTCCCTCTACATCCAGAACGACCCCGCCCTGCCCGGCTACAACCCCAACGAGGAACACGCCCTCCTCCTCGCCGGCCGCATCTACGCCCTCCGCGACGATCTGAACGTCCTCTCCGCCGACGCCGCCTACACCTCCGAGCCCTTCGCCCTGATGGGCTACACCCACCCGACCGACAAACGCCCGGCCATGCTCGCGTTCAAGGTCCTGCGCGAGCTCGACCTGCCCGGCACCGCCGACGACATCCTCTTCGACTACCCCGTCACCGCCGGCACCATCCTCCAGGGGCCCATGCCCCTGCCCCTCCTCCCGCTGCCCGCCCTGTCCTCCGGCGAGGTGGCCAACACCGAGGTGCTCGAGTATCCCGACGACGACCACCTGGGCCCCACTCCCTACGACAAGTTCACCTTCAGGGACCGCAAGGGCTACGATTGGGTGTATCGAGGCCCCCACTACGAATCGGGCTCCTCCCCCCGCGCCCCGCTGCCCACCAGCGGCTTCGACACCGACGGCGACGCCGGCCTCTGGACCGTCACCGACCAGCTCGGCTCCGTCACCGTCGCCGACGGCACCTTCTCCGCCGTCGCCGACGGCAACGGCGACGCCTACGTCGCCGCGCCCGACCTGAGTTTCAGTTCGAACGACGTTCCGTTCATCGCCGTCCGCATGCGGTCCACCGCGCCCTGGCAGGTTTACCTGCACTGGGTCACGACCTCGCCGGACGAAGATTACTACCACGGCACCCGACGTCTCGAACTCTCCTACGACACCCCCGGCCAGTGGCGGACCCTGGTCTTCGACATGCGCTCCCACCCCGGCTGGGCCGAGCGCACCATCACCGGCCTCCGTATCGATCCGGTGGATACCGTCGGCGGCGTCGTCGAGTTCGACTGGATCGGCGTCCCCCGGCCCTACCTCGGCATGCGGCTCTACTACTCCATGCGCGAGGGTTTCCACATCCCCGGCCTCGCCGAGCAGCCCGCGGCCGGCACCGTCCTGCCCTACCTCCGCCCGCTCCAGGACGGCGTCCCGCTGGGACATCCCGTGACCGGAACCTCGCTCACCATCCGCTACCACCCGGTCTGGCCCGACGACTCCCCCGAGCTGCGCGTAGGCGAATCGCTCGCCCTCCCCAAGTTCGGCCTGCCCGACATCTACAGCCAGACCAGCGCCCAGATCCTCTACCAGCAGTCCATCGCCCACGAGGGCGACACCAAGCCCTCCGCGATCCTGCACGATCCTATCCGGGAAAAAACCTTCGCCCTCGGCGCCGCCGGCGCGCTCCAGGAGATCCCGCCCTCCGTCCTCACCAACCGCTCCGGCGGCAAGGTTTACTTCCAGAACCTCGCGCCCCACCTCCAGGAACGGTTCCACTTCGACCCCGCCCGCGGCACCAAGGGCGCCCTCGTGCTGACCGGCGAGTTTGTCAACGAGGCCGCCGGCGAGGACTACCTCCAGCTCAACGTCCTCTCCCTCGCCGACCGCGAGGCCCTCCGCGCCCTGGTTCCGTCCACCGACGCGACCAACGTCCCGCTCTGGAACGCCGCCATCGACGGCCTCTCCACCACGGTCGAGACCTTCGAGCCCAACCCCGCCAAACCCGGCACCTTCCGGGTCAAGTCCTCCACCCAGGTCTCCGGCTCCGCCCTCGCCGAGATTTCCAGCTCCGACACCGCCGTCGCCAAATACGCCCTCACCGCCAGCGGCAAGGCCGCCGGCTGGATCTCCGTCGTCATGGGCGACGGCGAGGCCTTCACCGACGGCGGGGACCCCGTCTCCGTCCAGGTCTTCCGCGTCGCCCCCCGCCTCTACGACGGCGAGATGAAGGTCATCCTCTCCGGCAACCCGCTCGACGAGCAGGTCACGCTCCGCCACAGCGGCGACTTCGCCGCCCTGACCGATCGCTACGAATTCGAATGGCGCTACACGCCGCCCGCCGACGGCGTCGCCCCGCCCACCTACCTCTACTCCGAACCGCTGCCCCGCTTGGGCGAGACGTGGAAGCTCGTGCAAAACCCCGGCGCCCCCCTCCCGCCCGCCTCCGCCTACAACTCCGCCTCCTCGGTCGCGCTCCCGCGCATCGTCCAGATCAAGGACGGCGGCTACACCGGCTCCGGCCTGCTCCCGGGCATCGTCCTGCGCTCCGAGAGCGCCCTTGATTTCTCCACCGGCGTCCCCGCCGAGGTCATCTTCAGCGCCGACCTGGGCGAGTTCGACGGCCTCGTCGTTTACATCAACGGCGTCGCCGCCCTCGCCTCGGACGCACCGTCCACCCTGCCCTCGACCGCCGCCCGCACCGGCCTCGTCGCCACCGGCCTCTCCCGCCAGTTCGTCATCGCCGGCAGCTACTTCACCGCCGGCCCGAACCGCGTCGAGGTCGCGCTCTACTCGGACGCCATCGTCGGCAACTCCTCCACCGTCAACCTCCAGCTCCACGCCTCCACCGAGACCGACAAGGTCGTCGAGCTCGGCACGCCCTGGATCGCGCCCGACGGCGAACTCACCGACAACGCCACCGTCGGCGGCTCCCCCACCGCCCCGCTCGGCGGACCGCTCCTCGTCATGAGCGACAACTACTTCACCATGCGCTACCGCCCCCGCGACACGAGCGGGGTCACCGGCGCCACCTGGTCCCGCTGGACCCCGCCCAAACTCGTCGAGGGCTGGATCAAGCGCGTGCTCGCCGCCATCAACCCCTTCAACCAGCGCGTCTCCGACCTCTCCGAATCCGCCGTCAACACCGACGTCAGCCTCCTCACCCAGGCCGGCGCCCGCTGGGAGGGCAACATCGCCCTCAATCTCGATAACATAAACGACTTCGGCCTCATCGAGATCTACGAGACCGTCCTCAACCGCGCCAAAAACATCAGCATCGACTCCGGCTACGACTACGGTCCCGCCAACGACGCCCTGCTCCTCGCCGCCGGCTACCTCAACGACCTCTACACCATCCTCGGCAACGAGGCCTTCGCCGACGCCGCCAACCCCACCATCTCGATCGACGACAACAGCTCCGCCACCGAGATAAACACCTCCCGCTTCTCCTTCGAGGGCCAGGTCTCCACCGTGCTCTCCGAGGAGCTCGCCCTCCTCCGCGGTCGCGACGACTTCCTCAACCCCGCCGTCACCGTCGCCCCCGCCTACAACCGCCTGTATTGGAACTACACCCGCGGCATCAATTCCGGCGAGGCCCTCTACGCGGTGAACTACAACATCCGCGAGATCGCCGGCAGCCCCACCGCCAACGGCACCCTCGACGCCGCCGACGCCCAGCGCATGTTCCCCCAGGGCCACGGCGACGCCTACGGCCACTACCTCACCGC
>CBINNW010000089.1:0-22632 GCA_966252115.1 uncultured Akkermansia sp. | reverse complement strand
GGTCTCGGCGAGATCTGGGGCCACAAGCTGCGCTCCCTGCTCACCATCAGCTGCGTCATGCTCGGCGTCGCGTCCATGGTCGTGACCACGGGTTTCATGGAGGGCTTTTTCAGCACCTGGGAACGCTCGCTCGAGGACCAGGGCGGCGTGGAAAAAATCACCGGCAATCCGCAGGGTGTGAAAGAACGCCAGGCGCCTTTCGCCGCCCTGTCCCCCGGCCTGACCATGGCCGACGCCATCGCCCTCCGCGCGCTCGTGCCGCACCTCAAGGCCATCTCCCCCGAGATCGGCGCCGGCAACCCGCGACTGGCCCGCGCCGGACGCAGCTTCGACGGACGCCGCGGCGGCGCCCGCGTGATCGGCGCCACCAACGCCATTTTCGACATCAACCGCTACGAGATCGGCACCGGCCGGATGTTCAGCGACCTCGACCTGCACGACCGCGCGGAGGTGATCATCATCGGCACCAAGATCCGCGACGAGCTCTTCGGCCCCGGCGAGCAGCCGCTCGGCGCCTGGATCGATTTCAACGGCCGCCCCTTCCGCGTCATCGGCGTGCTCAAGCACTACGAACGCCTCTGGGGCACCTACAACACCCTCGATTGGAAAAACGAGGGCGCCTTCGTCCCCGTCTCCACCCTCGCCGCCAAAATCCAGCGCTCGGATCAGCTCTCGTATCTCAACATGAAAGCCGCCGATGTCGGGCGCCTGCGCGAGACCGTGGACTCGGCCGCCAACGTGCTCGCCCAGCGGCACCGCGGCATCGTGGACTTCCGCGTCAGCACCAACGAGGAACAGCTGGCCAGCTTTGCCAGCACCAAGGCCAGTTTTGTGGTCGGCGGCAGCGCCATCGCCGGCGTGTCGCTCCTCGTCAGCGGCATCGGCATCATGAACCTCATGCTCGCCTCGATCAACGAGCGCGTGCGCGAGATCGGCATCCGCAAGGCGCTCGGCGCGACGCCGTTTAACATTTTCAGCCAGTTCGTGGCCGAGTCGGTGACGCTCAGCCTGCTCGGCGGCATGGCCGGCGTGGGCGTGGCGGTGGGCCTCATCAAGGGGCTCGCCATCGCCCTGCCCCCGGGCAACGGCCCGCTGCTCGCGCCCTCGGCCTTCGTGGTCGGCTTCGCCTTCAGCGTGACCGCCGGCGTGCTGGCCGGCATCTACCCCGCCGTGCAGGCCGCCAAGCTCGATCCCATCGAGGCGCTGCGCTACGAGTAGCCGGCCCGCGCCGCCCGCTACCCGGCGCGAGGCGTATCCGACGCGCCCGCGTTCGCATCCGGACCGGCCTCCGCGCCCGGCGTCGCGCCCGCCCCCGCCGCCTTCGAAGCGCCGCCCCCGCCGCCGCCCACGAGCGCGGCCAGTTGTCCCTGGATCGACAGAAAAAACTCCGGGCTCAGCTCGGCCGCCTGCACCTCGTGCAGCGTCTTGAGTTTGGCGTGTTCATACACGGAGCGCTGCTTGTCGGCGCTGCGTCCCTTGGGCCGCAGCACGCGTTTGCGTTCGAGCATCATCGCCAGCACCTGGAGCAGACGCTCGGTCTCCACCGTGCGCTCGTTGGCCGGATCGCTCAGGTTGAGGAACAGGCTCTCGGCGGTGAGCTTCAGGGCGCGGTCGGGGTTTTCGCCGCTCTTGCGCGGCTTGAAAATCTGCACCCAACGGCAGGCCACCGGTCCGGGCACCGAAAAGTTTCCCTGCTCGCTCTCCGCCACGTCGAAGCGCCCGATCGCGTCGGCGTCGGGCTTCTGCTGCGTCACTCCCGCCACCCACTCCGGGGTCGCGCCGCGAATCAGGAAACTCACCACCCGATCCCCCTCCGCAAAGTCGCGACCGGTTACGTGACAACGGGGGGATACGGATTGCAGGGAAATCTCCATGGGCGGCGTGGTTGCAGGGGGGGCTTTGTTGTTTACCCCCGCTCCGGGGCGACGCTAGCACTTTTCCTCCACCGCACGCATGAACGGCCGCATCATCGCCATCGGCGACATCCATGGTTGCCACCTCGAATTCGCCGAACTTCTGGAGCGAGTCGCGCCCACCCCGGCCGACCGCGTCGTGCTGCTGGGCGATCTCGTCAACCGCGGGCCCGACAGCGCCAAGGTGATCGATCTGGCCATCCAGCACCGCGCGCTCTCGCTCCTCGGCAACCACGAGGCGCGCCTCCTCGCCTATCGCCGCACCGGCGACCGCTCCGCGCTCAAGGACGACGACGAGCAGACCTTCGCGAGCCTGTTGCCGCGCCACTGGGACTACCTGGAAAAGATGGTGCTCACCCACGAGGTGCCCGAGCTGAACCTCGTCTTCGTCCACGGCGGTTTCCTCCCCGACCAGCCCTGGCGCGAGCAGCCGGCGTCGGTGGTCACCCGTATCCAGGTGATCGATACTGCGGGCCGTCCCCGCAAGCGCGCCGAGGCGCCCGACGGCGTGTCCTGGGCCGAGCGCTGGTCGGGCCCGCCCTTCGTCGTTTACGGCCACACGCCGCGGCCGGACATTTTTAAACTCAAGTGGTCGGTCGGCATCGACACCGCCTGCTGCCAGGGCGGCCACCTCACCGCCTACCTCCTGCCCGAACGCCGTTTCGTGCAGGTCAAAGCCCGCCGCCGCTACTACGGCGACAAACGCTGAAAGGAAGGAGGAGGGATGAAGGAGGAAGGATGAAACGGAAGGATGAAGGCGGAGGTATGAAGGATGAAAATCCGGAGCCGCCGATCCGCCGCCGCGTTTCATCCCTCCGCCTTCCGCCTTCATCCTTCCGCCCTCCGCCTTCAGCCTTCCGCCCTCCGCCTTCATCCTTCCTCCCCCCCTCCTTCCGCCATGCCCAAAGCCTCCCGTTCCACGCCCGCCGCTCGCCCCGCTCGCGGCGCGAAAAAAGTCCTCGCGCCCGAGCTCGCCGCCGAGCTTGCCGACTCCGCCGCGCCCGGCGCCGCCCTGCTCGCGGTCGATCTGCAAAGCAGCCTGCTCGGCGCCCTCCCCGCCGCCACCGCCCGCGCGCTGCGCGCCCGCGCCGGCCTCGCCCTCGCCGCCGCGACCAGTCTCCACATCCCCGTGCTCTTCTCCGAGCAGGTTCCCGCCAAGCTCGGCCCCACCGATCCGGAGCTGCGCAAACTCGCGCCGGGCGCCCCCGTCTTCGGCAAAAACTGTTTCTCCGCCGTCTCCGATCCGCACCTGCTCACCGCCCTGCGCGACCGGAGGGTCGAACACCTGATCCTCGTCGGCCTCGAGACGCCCATCTGCATCTACCAGACCGCGCTCGACGCGCTCGCGGAGCGTTTCCAGGTCACCATCCTCTCCGACGCCGTCGCCGCCCGCCGCGCCGACGACCACGCCACCTGCCTCTCCGCCCTGCGCCACACCGGCGTGCATGTGCTGCCCGTGGAGACCGTCTTCTACGCCTTGCTCCACGACGCCTCGCACCCGCTCTTCAAGACCTTCACCCGCCTGGTCAAACAAGCCTGACCCCCGCCCTCCGCCTTCATCCCTCCGCCTTCACCCTTCCGCCTTCCGCCCTCTCCATGTCCGACCCCGCCCCGCTCCTCACCGTTCGCGAACTCAAGTCCCCCGAACTCCACCCCGGCGCCCCCTTCGCGGCCGTGTTGTTGGTGAAAAAGCTCCAGGTGAAAACCGCCTCCAACGGCAACGCCTTCCTCTCCATCGAGCTCGGCGACCGCGGCGGCGGTTTTTCCTGCACGGTTTTCGGCGACAGCCCTCTGTTCGACCCGGTCAAAAGCGCCGGCGAGGGCGCGGTGCTGCGCATCGAGGGACGGGTGGACTCTTTTCAGGGCCGTTTCTCGCCCAAGCTCTTCAAGGCCGTGGCCCTCACCGAGCAGGAACTCGCCGCCCGCCCCGAGCTGGTGGACGCGCTGGTCGAGCTGCCGCCCGAGGACGGCGCCGAGCTCTGGGCCGAGTTTCAAACCTTCATCAACGCCATCGGCCACGACGAGCTCCGCATGACGGTGCGCGGCGTCTTCGAGGAGATCGGGGAGGTCTTCCGCTACTCGCCGGCCGCCGTCGCCATGCACCACGCCTACCGGCACGGCCTGCTCGAACACACCCTCCACATGGCCCGCGCCTGCCGCGCCCTCCTGCCGCTCTACCCCGAGGTGGACGCCGACCTCGCCATGGCCGGCATCCTCCTCCACGACACCGGCAAAACCATCGAATACGAGGGCACGCTCGCCACCCGCCGCAGCCGCCGCGGCATCCTCCAAGGCCATGTCGTCCTCGGCTACCAGATCGCGCGCAAACACGGCATCAAGGCGCGCCTCGACCCCGACCGGCTCGAGCGCCTCGAACACATCATCCTCAGCCACCAGGGCGAACCCGAGTGGGGCGCCGCCGTCTATGCCGCCACGCCCGAGGCGGTGTTCGTCAGCATGATCGACAACCTCGACGCCAAGATGGGCATGGTCCAGCGAGCCCTCCGCCAGGCCGACCCCGCCGCCGATTTTTCCGAGCGCCTGCCCGGCCTGAACACCACGCTCCTCACCCGCCCGCTGACCGGTCGCGCATAGCCGCCCGGCGCCGCCCCACATCCGCGCCACACGCCCCGGGCGCTGGCCGGGAGCCGGGGCGGGCGGCGAGCGCGACCAAGAGGGCCTCCGCCCGCAAACCCCGGGCTGCACCTGGGCAACGCACCTCTCGCCCGCCGGCCGCGCCCGGAATAGCGAGGCGGCGGCCTCCGACTTCACCTGAAGCCACAAATTTTGCGCAGCCGTCTTGCGACTACGCCAAAACCCCCGTGATTCAAATGAGTAAAACGCTCGCGAAATTTTCTGAAGTTCATTTCGGTGGGGACGAAAGGTTTTGGTGAATGTCCTTCGTGCTTGCCGAAAAAATCCCCCCTTTCCTGCGCGGGCGGCTCGGCCTGACCCTCTTCGCCGTCGCCGGCGTCTGCGCCACCTTCACCATGGCCTTCGCCCTGCGTCGGGCGGCCATGATCGCCGACGCCCAGGAGTTCGAACGCCGCCAAAACCTGCGCCAGGCATTCCTCCAGCAGAGCCTGCTGGAATACGAAAACTCCCTCTTCGCCCTTCGGCTCGTCGCCGAAAACAACCTCGCTTTCGAACCCGCCGAGTTTGATCGCGCCGCGCGCGACATCCACGCCCGCAGCCCCGGCATCGAGTCCATCCAGTGGGCGCCCATCGTCCCCGCCGCCGAGGCGGAAGACTTTTTGGCACGCGCCCGCGCCCTTTCCGACCCCGCCTTCGTGATTCGCCAACGCGGGCAGGACGGACGTCTGCGCGAGTTCGATCCCACCGTTCAAAAAGCCTCCGAGCCCCTCGCCGTCATCACCTACCTCTATCCGAGGGGCGACGCCGAAGCCCCCCTCGGCTACGACATCTACACCGCCCAGACCGCGCTCGAGCTGCACCGGGCCCACCGCACCCTCGATCTCACCCTCACCCGGCCGTTGCGTCTCGTCCAGGGCTTCGACGGTGTCGTGTTCACCTGCTACACCCGCCGCCCCCCGGGTCCCGAAGGCCCGCCGCTCGCCGGGCCCGGCTACGTGCAGCTCGTCCTCCACCTGCGCCGGATGCTGCAAAACCTGTGGAACCTCAGCCCCTCCACGGTCGCCGACTTTTCGCTCTACGACATCACCGAGCCCGAGCCGATCCCGCTCTACACCCATCTGGCCAACCGCGGCGTCGGCGAGCCCGAGCCGATGCCCTACGACGAGTTCGCCGCCGACGGCGTCCTCTGCCGCGAACTCGTGATCGGAGGCCGCATCTGGCGCGCCTGTTATCGCCCCGGCGCCGACTGGGTGGCCGGCCGCCGCGACCACGGTATCTTTTTTGTCGCCATCGGCGGGCTCCTCCTCACCGCCCTCGGCACCGTTTACCTGCGCCTGCTCCTGCGCGAGCAGGACCGGGTCCAGCGTCAGGTCGCCGAACGCACCGCCGAGCTGAGCGAGAGCCGCGCCTTCCTCGACGCCGTCATTCGCCAAAGCCCCAGCAACATCTGGGTAAAGGACAACGAGCTCCGCTTCCGACTGGTCAACGCCGAGTTCTGCCGCACCTACGGGCGCGACGCCGCCGAACTGATCGGCCGCACCGACGCCCTCCTCTACGCCCCGGAGATGGTCGCCCAAATGGAAAAAACCGACCGCGAGGTCCTCGCCACCGGCGAGACCCGCCACTTCGAGGCCACCTACCAAATCGGCGACCGGCTCCGCACCTACCTCGTGGCGAAATTCCCGCTGCACGCCGCCGACGGCCGCATCGACGCCGTCGCCGGCGTCGCCACCGACATCACCGAAAGCCGCCTGGCCGAGCTCGAGCGCGCCGCCATCGAGCGTCGCCTGCTCGAGACCCAGAAGCTCGAAAGCCTCGGCGTGCTCGCCGGCGGCATCGCCCACGATTTCAACAACCTCCTCACCGGCGTGCTCGGCCACGCCTCCCTCTGCCGGTCCGTGCTGCCGGCCCATTCCGAGGCCCAGACCTCGCTCGTCCAGATCGAGCAGGCCGCCCGCCGTGCCGCCGAGATTTGCCAGCAGATGCTGGCCTTCTCCGGGCGCGGTCGCTTCGCGGTCGAGCCCGTCGAGCTGGGCGCCCTGGTCCGCGATACCCTGCCCCTGCTCCGGCTCTCCGTTTCCAACCGCGCCCGCTTCCACTTCGACCTCGCCGCTGGTCTGCCCGCCGTGGAGGCCGACCGCACCCAGCTCCGCCAGCTCGTCATGAATCTCGTGATGAACGCCTCCGACGCCTTCGGCGACCGCGAGGGCGACATCACCGTGCGCACCCGCCTGGTCGCCGGCTCCCCCGCCCTTTTCGCCTCCTGCGTTCACACGCCCGACCTCCCCGCCGGCGACTACGTGTGTCTCGAGGTCGCCGACAACGGCTCGGGCATGACGCCCGACATGCTGCGCCGGATCTTCGACCCCTTCTACACCACCAAATTCACCGGCCGCGGTCTCGGGCTCGCCGCCGTGCTCGGCATCGCCATCGGACACGGCGGCGCCATCCGCGTGGTCAGCGAGCCCGGTCGCGGCTCCGCGTTCTTCGTCTATCTCCCCCCCGCGCCCGCCACCAACCGCGCCCCCTTGCCGATCTACGAGGCCCGCTCCGAGAAGACCGCCCCCCCGTCCCCGCCTCCGGCTCCCCCCGCGCCGGCGACCAGCGCCGCCGAGCCGGCTCCCGCCCCGCCGATCCAGCCCGCCGCCGGTCGCCTCCTCCTCGTGGACGACGAGGAGTCCGTGCGCGAGACCGCCGCCGCCATCCTCGGCACCTTCGGCCACGAGACCGACACCGCCCCCGACGGCGACACCGCGCTCGCCCGCCTCCGCGCCGATCCCGCGCGTTATCAGGCCGCCATCATGGATCTCACCATGCCCGGTCTGTCGGGCGCCGCCCTGCTCGCCGCGCTTCGTGGCCTCCGCGCCGATCTGCCGATCCTGCTGATGAGCGGCTACAGCGAGCTCGACGCCGCCGAGCTGCTCACCGCGCCCCGCACCGCCTTCATCGCCAAGCCCTTCACCGTCGCCGCCCTCCGCGAGAGCCTCGCCGCGCTGCTCCGCGACCACCGCTGAAGAACACGCCATGCCATCTGCGGGCCCCGGCCGTCCCGCGTTTCGCACGGGCCGGGAGCGGTTCACCGGGGGTTCACAACTCGGTGTATTTCGCGCTGCGGCCCTTGGCCTTGGCCACGGGATATTTGGCGGCGTTTTGAGCCATCTTGCGCTCGATGGCGGCCGCCACGTCGATGCCGGTCATGTTGGCAAACTCCAGCGCGTAGATCACCACGTCCGAGAGCTCCTCCTCGATCTTGGCGCGCCGGGCCGGATCTTCGTTCGCCTTTCCGCGCGAGGCTTCCGGCGTGTCCCACAAAAAATGCTCCATCAGCTCCCCCGCCTCGGCGGCGAGGGCCATGCTGAGATTTTTGGGCGCGTGAAACTGCTCCCAGTCCCGCTCCCGGGCAAAGGCCAGCACCCGCGCCTTCAGTTCACAGATCGTCGCCGTGGCATCCGTCAAACCGCTCGTGGTGTCCATGTCGCGAGCAAACGCGCCCGCGCCTCGGCGTCGAGCTCGGCGCCGCCCGACTTCGCCGCCAACAACACCGCGCCGAGCACCGGCTCCCCCCAGGCGCGACGGTAAACGAGCCCCCACTCCTCCGCGCGCCGCGCGACCAGGGGCTCCAGCGCCGCCCCCAGACCGCCGCTCATCGCCAACGGGAAAACATCGTCCGCCGGCGCCGCCGCCAGAGGGCCCGTCGCCAGCCGTCCGCGCACCGCGACGGCCAGCCGCAAAAGCTCCTCCGCCGCCTCGCCCATCAAGCGCCCCGCGACGCCCTCGCCCGCCGCCGCCGCCTCGCACACCTCGCGCGCGAAGGCCGCCACCGCCGTCCGGTCCCGCCGCCCGGCGTGCAGCTCGCGCAGCAACTCGCGCAAACCCGCGACGCCGAAAAACGCCGTCGCCCGCGCCCCCAGCGAGCTGGCCTCGCCGCGCCCGTCCTCCGCCTCGACCGCCGCCGCCAGCCCCCGCAGGGCGAGCCAGTAGCCCCCGCCCTTGTCGTCCACCAACCAGCCCCAGCCGCCGGCCTGCGCCGTCGCGCCCGCGGCGTTTTTTCCCCAGGCCGCCGAACCCGTCCCGGCGATCACCACCACCCCCGGCCCCGCCGCCAGAGCTCCGGCATGCGCGACCACGAGATCACCCGCCACCTCGAGCGGTCCCGCCAGACCGAGCGCCGCCAACTCCTCCGCCATCAGCGCGCGCTCGTCGGCGCCGCGCACCCCGGCGAGGCCGAAAAAACTGCCGCGCAGCTCCGCCGCCTCCGGTCGCCGCGTCGGCCCCGCCCCGGCGCCGACCTCGGCCGAGAGGAACGCCGCCGCCACCGCCGCCCGCAGCGCCTCGCCGGCCGTCGCGGCCCCGAGCGCCTGCCAATTTGCGGCGCCCGCCGCGCCCACGCCGAGCACCGTGCCGCTCGCGTTCGCCAGGACGGCGCGCGTGCGGCTGCCGCCGGCATCCACTCCCAGGAAGAGGTCCATGCTCGCGACGCCACCACGGACGCGGCGCCACCGCCAGACCCATATGCCCAAACCGACACCGCCCCCGCGCGCCCCCCCAGCCCCTCCGACCCAAAACACCGGATGGGCCGGGGCCGCGACCGGCGATAATTTTTTCCCCGCCATGCCCTCCTCCGTTTCCCGCAAATCGACCCAAACAAACACCACCGCCACCGCCGCCGCCGCGTCTTCCGGCGCTTCGCTCTCCCCCGAGACCAACGCCTCCGTCCACGATCAGATCGCCCGCCGCGCCCACGAACTCTGGCGCCAGGAAGGCTGCCCCGACGGACGCCACGAGGCACACTGGCGCGAGGCCGAGCACCAGATCAACGGCACCGGCCCCGAGGAGCAGTTCTCCCCCGCGCGCCCCCGGCGGGCCGGTTGATCGCGCTCAAGCGCGGCGCCCGCCCGGTGGTCCGTCCTTCAGCCGCACTTCCTTGCCGCCACCCTGCTCCCCGGCCGCGTCCGCCCGCCGCACGCGTTCGCCGCCCGACTCCTCCTCCAGCACCTCGCGCACGAGCATCGCCTTGCTCTTCGGCTTCACCGGCAGGCCGTTTTTTTCCCGATGCGCCCGGGTGAACTTCGCCCCGTAAAACAGGATGGCGCACGAATAGTAGATCCAGATCAACAGGGCCACCAGCGACCCCGCCGCGCCATACGCCGAGGCCACCGTGGAGTGGCTCAGGTAGAGCGCGATCAACAGGCGCCCGATGCTGAACAACAACGCCGTGACCAAGGCCCCGCGCCACACGTCGCGCCACCGCAGGTGAACGTCGGGCATGATCTTGAACACCATCGCGAACAACAGCGTCACCACCCCGAGCGCCACCACCATGTCGGCCGCGCTGAGCAGGATCGGCGGCACCGGCACCAGGTCGTCCGCGTAGCTCACCACCGCCGTCAGCACCGTCGTGAGGATCAGCGACACCAGCAGCAGAAACCCGAGCGTCAGCACCATCGCGAAGGAGATCAGCCGACGCACCAGCAACACCAGCCAGCCGCTGCGCTCCGGCCGCGTGCGCACGCCCCAGATCGCGTTGAGCGACTCCTGCAACTGCGCGAACACCGTCGTGGCGCCGACCACCAACACCACCAGCCCGACGACCGTGGACGTCCAGCCCTGCTGCTGCGGCTGGCTCGCCTGCACGGTTTTTTGAATGAACTCCGCGCTCTCCTTTCCCACCAGATCCGCCATCTGGTTGGAGAACTGCGCCGACGCCGCCTCCGGCCCGAAGACGAAACTCGCGATGCCGAGCGAGATGATGGTGATGGGCGCGAGCGAGAAGAGCGTGTAAAAACTCACCGCCGCCGAGTGCTTGAAGGCACCGTCCTCGTTCCAGCTCTTGGCCGCCGCGATCGGCACCTGGGTCCATTCCGGCAAACGTGGCAGACGCATGGCGCATATTCGGGCGCGGGATGCGTTTCGCAAAATCCGCACCCTCAAAGATTCCCCGGTTGTTTCCATCGGTGGCATTACCGGTCGCCGCGACGCGCTCCCGCCATTGACAGAGCTGAGACTCACCTGAGACTCGCCGCCTGTGAGCACCGACGACGCCCGCGCCAAATTCCGCACCCACCTCTCCGCCCACGGCCTTCGCATGACCAACCAGCGTTTGGCCATCTTTGACGCGGCCTTCGTCCAGTCGGAGCACTTCACGGCGGAGGAGCTGCTCAGCCACGCCCGCGCCATCGACGATTCCGTCTCCCGCGCCACCGTCTATCGCACCCTCCCCCACCTCACCGGCAGCGGCGTCCTGCGCGAGGTCGATATCGGGCGAAATCTCAAATACTACCTGCCCAACACCGACAGCTCCGCCCAGGTCGCGCAGGTGATCTGCGTGGATTGCGACAAGATCTTCGAGATCAGCGCCCCCTTCATGTCGTGGTATGGCAACACCGTCTCGTCCAAGCTCGGCCTCACCCCCGTCTCCCAACGCCTGCAAGTGAGCGCCCACTGCGACAGCCTCAAGGCCACCGGCACCTGCAAACACCGCGCCGCGTCCGCCGCCGCCGCCGCCGGCTGAGTGCCCGCGACGGGGCCCCTCCCGCGCCCGCCTGGCCGTCGCCCCGCGCCGAGGACCGGGCGCCGCCACGACTCCCCACCGCCGTAGTCCGGCGACCGCGCAGTTTCGGGGAGCGCCCCCTTCGCGAGATTCCCGGCCCCGCTTCGCGTTTTCCGCTCCGCCAAAGCTTCTCCACGCTCGCCGGCGGCTCCGTTGCCGTTTTTCCCTTCCCTTTTACCGTTTCTCCATGGCCCGCAAAGAAGACAACTCCTTCGACATCGCCTTCTACGAAAGCATCCTCCGACGCGATCCCTCCTACGTGGACGTGGTCGAGATCCTGGGCGGGCTCTACACCAAGGCCGGTCGCATCGCCGACGGCCTCAAAATGGACCGCAAGATGGTCCGCCTCCAGCCGACCAACGCCACCGCGCACTACAACCTCGCCTGCAGTCTCGCCCTGATGAAACGCCTCCCGGAGGCGCTCACCACCCTGGCGCAGGCGATCGCGCTCGGCTACGACGACGCCGACTGGATGGCCAGCGACCCCGACCTCGTCGCCCTGCGCAAGCGCCCGGACTTCCAAACCCTCCTCGAACTCGTCCGCCAAGCCAGCGCCGCCCGCGACGAAAGCTGAGCCGACGCAGGCAAAACGAAGGCCACGCGGACAAGGATGAAGGCTGAGACTTGAAGGCTGAACAAATGGCAGCAACGCCGCCCGCTCCCCACGGACCGGAACG
Source organism: uncultured Akkermansia sp. (assembly GCA_966252115.1). Lineage (GTDB taxonomy): Bacteria > Verrucomicrobiota > Verrucomicrobiia > Opitutales > Opitutaceae > IMCC26134_A. The sequence goes on along the minus strand of CBINNW010000089.1, from coordinate 10,897 downwards.
TCCGCAGGATCTTCGCCGGCGGACCAAAGCCTTCGCTTCCGCGGTGGTGCGATGCTTTCAACAGCTCGATCCCCGACGCGAAGACGTCCGCACCTTGGGCCGGCAAATGCTTCGCTCCGGCACATCCGTCGCCGCCAACTACCGCGAAGCGTCCCGCGCCCGGAGCGACGCCGAATTCATCGCCAAAATCGAGCTCCGCACCGCCGAAGCCGACGAAACGCTGCTCTGGTTGGAACTGCTGGAGGAAGACTGCGACGCACCGACCTCGCTCATCCAGCCGCTCCGCCGGGAGACCGACGAACTGATCGCCATTTTCGTCACCATGGCAAAACGCACCAAACTTCGCTCCTGAGGGTGCCTCGCCGCCTTCCCCCCTCACCCTTCCCCCCTCCACCCTTCAGACCTCATCCTTCACCCCTCATCCTTTTCCTTCGATGCCCGCCGTCCTCAACTACGAACCGCTCGTCCTCCCGCCACGCGGCACGCTCCCCGCCTTGACCGCCGTCCAGGAGGAGATCCTCGCGCTGAAAAAAGAACGCAACGCCGTCATCCTCGCCCACAACTACCAAAACGAGGACATCCAGCGCGTCGCCGACTTCGTGGGCGACTCCCTCGGCCTCAGCTACCAGGCCCAGGCCGCCCAGGGCGACGTCATCCTCTTCTGCGGCGTCCACTTCATGGCCGAGACGGCCAAGATCGTTAACCCCGGCCGCACCGTGCTCCTGCCCGACCTCGAGGCCGGCTGCTCGCTCGCCGACTCCTGCCCGGCCGACCGCCTCGCCGCCTACAAGGCCCAAAACCCCGGCGTTTACGTCGTCGCCTACATCAACTGCTCCGCGGCCGTCAAAGCGCTCAGCGACGTCATCGTCACCAGCGGCAACGCCCAGAAAATCGTCTCCCGCGTGCCCGCCGACCGCGAGATCCTCTTCGTCCCCGACCAAAACCTCGGCCAGTGGGTCACTCAAAAAACCGGCCGCCAGATGCGGCTCTGGCCGGGAAGCTGTTACGCCCACGTCATGTTCACCACCCAGGCCGTCGAACGCATCCGTATCCAGTTTCCGGATGCGCCGGTCGTCGCCCACCCCGAGTGCGTGCAGGCCGTGCGCGACCTCGCCGACGAGGTCTGCTCCACCGAGCTCATGGTGAAGTTCGCCAAACAATCGCCCGCCGAACGCATCATCGTCGTCACCGAGAGCGGCATGCTCCATCGCCTCCGCCGCGAGGTGCCGGAAAAAACCTTCATCGCCGGCCCGACCGACACCTGCGCCTGCAACGATTGCCGTTTCATGAAGATGAACACCATCGAGAAGGTGCGCGACGCCCTGAAGTTCATGCGACCCGAGATCCAGGTCCCCGAGGACATCCGCGTCGCCGCCCTCGCCCCCATCCAGCGCATGCTCGACTGGAGCCGCTGACCCATCCCCCCGCCGCCCCGCCACCGCAGCCCGAGCCCCCGCCCATGAAACGTTTCGACCTCCTCGTCATCGGCGGCGGCTCCGCCGGTTTCAACGCCGCCCGCGTCGCCGCCGACCTCGGCAAAACCGTCGCCATCGTGGACGGCGCCCCCGAGCTCGGCGGCCTCTGCATCCTCAAGGGCTGCATGCCCTCCAAGACGCTTCTGCACGTCGCGGAGCTCCTCCACCACGCCCGCCACGCCGCCCCCTTCGGACTGCGCATCCCCAAGGCCGAGGTGGACATGAAGGCGCTTCACGCCTGGAAAAAACACGTCATCGCCGACTTCGCCTCCTACCGGGAAAAGGCGATGGGCAACGCCAAGCGCTTCACCCTCTTCCGCTCGCGGGCCCGCTTCGTCGATCCGCACACCGTCCAGCTCGCCGACGGCAAGAAACTCTCCGCCAACTTCATCCTCATCGGCACCGGCTCGCGCGTCTCCGTGCCCGCCGCCGTTCCCGGCCTCGCCGAGACGCCCTTCTGGACCAGCGACGACGTGCTCGACCTCGATTTCGTGCCCAAGTCCGTGATCGTCCTCGGCGGCGGCATCGTGGCCTGCGAACTCGCCCAGTTCCTCAACCGCATCGGTTCCAAGGTCACCCTCGTCCAGCGCTCCAGGAACATCCTGCGCGACCACTCGCCCGCCGCCTCCGAGGTGGTGCAACAGGCCTTCCGCGACGAAGGCATCGACCTGCACACCGACACCAAAATCACCGCCATCCGTCGCCGCGGCCGGGGCGTCGAGATCGAGTTTCTCTCCGCCGGAAAACCCTGCGTGCGCCGCGCCGACCATCTTTTCAACGCCCTCGGTCGCGAGCCCGAGGTCTCCTCGCTCGACCTCGACGCCGCCGGCGTCCGCCTCACCCCCGGGGGCCGGGTGAAAGTGAACCGCTGGCAGCAGACCACCACGCCCCACATCTACGCCGGCGGCGACGTGTGCGGCCCGCACGACATCGTCCACCTCGCCGTCGCCCAGGGCGAGCTCGCCGCCCGCCACGCCTTCGGCGTATCGAAAAAATCCCTACGGCCGGTCGCCTCCCTCCCGCTCCTCAACGTCGTCTTCACCGACCCGCCCCTCGCCACCATCGGCGCGCAGGAAAGCGAGCTTACGGAGAAAAAGATCCCCCACCTCGTCGCCAGCTACCCCTTCGACGACCACGGCAAGTCCATCCTCATGCGCGCCACCCGCGGTTACGTGAAGGTGATCGCCGAGCCCAAACGCGGTCGCATCCTCGGCGCCGAGATCGTGGGCCGCGACGCGGGCGAGTTGATCCACTGTTTCACCGGCCCCATCACGATGCGCGCCACCGTGCGCGACCTGCTGCGCGCGCCCTGGTATCACCCGACCCTCGCCGAAATCATCACCTACCCGCTCGAGGAAATCGCGGAGAAACTGCCGACGAAGGGCTGAGCCCATTCGCGTTCGGTCGAAATAAAACCGGTGATCGCCCCCTGTAGCCCCGACCGCTGGTCGGGGTGCCCGACTGTAGCCCCGACCGCTGGTCGGGGTGCCCTACATCGGAGCGTCTGCGTTTCTCCTCTGAATGCGAATTGGGCCGAGCCCTCCGGACCGCCCCTGCCCCCTCGTCCGCGCGTCCTCGTCCGCGCCCGCGATTTGCCCTCGCATTCGCCCAAGGCGCGCAGTCGTGGCCAAGCGATGCGGAGTCGGAGGGGCTCCTATCCGGTAGGCTGAAGGCCTTCCGATGAAGACCCACGCCCGCATCTCGCTCACCCTCGGCTCATTGCTGCTCGCCCTCTCGGCGGGCGCCCTTGCCGCCGCCGAGCCGGCGGCGCCCACCGCCAAGGAAGTCCGACTGGATCTGCTCGATCTGCTGGTGCAGAACGGCCTCATCACCCGCGACCAGGCCGACGCCGTCGCCGCCAAGGAATCCGCCGCCGCCGCGGCCTCCGCCTCGGCGCCCACCGTCCGCCCCCTCGCCAAGACCATCTCCAAACTCAGCATCGGCGGTCGCGTCCAAGCCCAGTTCGCCAATCTCGCCGGCGAGACCGACACCGCCGCCGGCGATCCCGCCGCCACCTCCCACTTCCTGCTCCGCCGGGTCTATCTGATGACCAAGGCCGAGTTCACCCCGGACTGGCGCCTCTCCCTAACCTATAATTTTTCCAACGACCTCTTCGACCTCGCCACCATCCAGTGGGGCCAGCCCGGCGACCTCACCGTGGACATTGGCTGGCGTATGGTGAACCTCGGCTACGAACAGCGCATGGCCAGCGGCACCCTCAAGGCCATCGAACGCTCCGCCGCCACCCGCTACTTCGCCGAGAGCAACAACGGGGCCCGCCTCGGCGCCGCCAGCTACCGCGTCGGCGTCTTCGCCGACGGCACCGCCGGCGCCGCCTTCTGGGGCGCCGCCATCACCAACCCCGAGCAGCCCACCACCCTCGCCATGGCCGCCGGCTCCGGCTCCGCCGCCAACAACACCCCCGCCTTCTGGCTCAACGGCGGCTTCAAGCTGAAGGGCGCCGACTCCAGCCTCACCTTCGGCACCGGCCTCGGCTGGCTGCCCGACCAGGGCGGCCGCACCCTCGGCGCCGGCGACGACCTCGCCGCCGGCTCCCTCTACGCCGACTACACCGCCGGCCGCTTCAACCTCCTCGCCGAGGTCCTCGCCGCCGACAATCCCCGCGGCGCGCTCGACGGCGACGACGCCTTCATCCTCGGCGGCTACGTCCAGCCCTCCTGGCGCTTCACCGAGAAACTCGAGGGCGTCGCCCGTATCGGTTTTCTCGATACCGACGGACGCGGCGTCAGCCTCCGCGACGCCATCCCCTACTCCCCCGTCGCCACCCTCACCGACCGCGTCCAGGACTACTATCTCGGCGCCACCTGGTATTTCCGCGGCCACGACCTGAAGGTCCAGGCCGGCCTCATCTACGCCCGCGGCGAGGACACCCCCGCCGGAGCCTCCGCCACCACCGAGACCTACGGTCTCCGCTCGCAGCTCCAGATGAATTTCTGATCGCGCGAAAAACCGCCCCCGCCGCCGCCGAGCGGTCCCGCCGCCCGGCCGCCGTCCCCGCTTCCGCATCCCCCCGCATCTCCGCACCTCGCCCCCCACCACCACGACCATGCGCCGCACGATCGTCATCCTCGCCGGATTGCTGCTCCTCGCGCTTCCGCCCTTCCTGCCCCTCGAGGGCCTGTCGCCCGCCGGGGCCATCACCCTCGGCCTCTTCCTCTGCGCGGGCCTCTTCTGGGTCTTCGAGCCCATTCCCATCTACGCCACCTCGCTCCTCGCCATCGGCGGCCAGCTCCTCTTCCTCAGCAAGTCCTCGCCGCTCGTCATCGCGAAGAGTTTCCCCTACCCGGCCGCCCAGGCCACGGCCGCGAGCAAGTTCACCGACACCCTAGCGCATCCGATCCTGATTCTCTTCCTCGGCGGCTTCATGCTGGCCGAGGCCGCCTCCAAATACTCGGTCGAGAAGAGCCTCACCCGCTTCATCCTCGCCCCCTTCGGCAACCGCTCCAGCCGCGTGCTCCTCGGCCTCATGCTCGCCACCGCCCTGCTCTCGGCCTTCATGAGCAACACCGCCACGACCGCGATGATGATCACCGTCATCACCCCCATCATCGCCACCCTGCCGGCCGGCGACCGCTTCCGCACCGCGCTCGCCCTCTCCATCCCCACCGCCGCCAACCTCGGCGGCATCGCCACCCCCATCGGCACCCCGCCCAACGCCCTCGCGCTCGGCGCCCTCGCCAGCGCCGGCAAGAGCGTGTCCTTCTCCAACTGGATGCTCCTCGCCACCCCCATCGTGGTCGTCTCCCTCGCCCTCGCCTGGTGGTTGTTGATGAAACTCTTCCCGCCGTCCTCGCCCACCTTGCCGCTCAAGCTCGACGGTCGTTTCGACCGCAGCCGCCCCGCGGTCCTGCTCTATGTCGTCGGCGGCCTCACCGTTCTGCTCTGGCTCACCGAGGCCGTGCACAACGTGCCCAGCACCCTCACCGCCTTCATCCCCATCGCGCTCCTGCCCGCCCTCGGCGTCCTCGACAAAAAGGATCTGCGCAACATCTCTTGGGACGTGCTCTGGCTGGTGGGCGGCGGCATCTCGCTCGGCAATTCGCTGAAAGACACCGGCCTCGCCGCCTGGATGATCAACCTCATCGAATGGGGCAACCTCGCCCCGCTCGCCGTGCTCGCCGGTTTCAGCGCCGCCAGCATCCTGCTCGCCAATTTCCTCTCCCACACCGCCACCACCGCTCTCCTCGTGCCCATCGCCATCAGCCTCGGCACCTCGGGCGCCCTCGGCGCCGGCGGCTCCATGGTCTTCATCGCCATCGCCATCGCCATCGCCTCCAGCTTCGGCATGTCGCTCCCCATCTCCACCCCGCCCAACGCCATCGCCATGGCCACCGGTCTCGTCACCACCCCGCAGATGGCGCGCGTCGGTGTCGTCATGGCCCTCGCCGGCCTCATCATCTGCGTCGGCGCCGCCCTCGTTTACTGGCCCCTCCTCGGACTATGAAACCCACCCTCACCCTCCTCTGTGTCGATGACGAAGCCGTGGTCCTCGACGCCGTCGTGCGCGACCTCGCCCCCTTCGAGGACGCCTTCCGTGTCGAGACCGCCCTCTCCGCCGACGAGGCCTGCGGCATCGTCGCCGCCCTCCCCGGCCAGGGTCGCACCCTCGCCCTCGCGCTCTGCGACCACCTCATGCCCGGCCTCAGCGGCACGGATTTCCTTATCGCGCTCAACGCCGATCCCGCCACCCGCCCCGCGCGCAAGATTCTGCTCACCGCGCAGGCCGGTCACGAGGACACCATCCGCGCCCTCAACCAGGGCGGCCTCGACCACTACATCGCCAAACCCTGGCAGCCCGACGCCCTCCGCGCCGTCATCCGCGACCAGCTCACCTCGTTCGTGATCGAGCGGCAGCTCGACCCCTTGCCCTACCTCGCGGTGCTCGACACCGCCCGCCTCGCCGAGTCCCTCCGCCGCGGCAACCCGGGCGACAGCTGACACGACAGGGTCCCCGCGTCGTCCCCCCCCGGGCCGAGGACGCCCGCGGTATCAGGCCCGCGGGTGCGCCTTGTCGTAGATCTCGCGCAGGCGCGCGGCGGTGACGTGGGTGTAGATCTGCGTCGTGTTGAGGCTGGCGTGACCGAGCAGCTCCTGCACCAGCCGCAAATCCGCGCCGCCGTTCAGCAGATGCGTCGCGTAGCTGTGGCGCAGCTTGTGCGGGGTCAGGTCGAGCGGCAGCCCCGCCAGCGCGAGATAACGTTTCAACATCAACTGGATTGCGCGCGGCGACATGCGCCGGTGCCGGCCGTCCACCAGCACCGGCGCCCCGGGCGAGGTGTCGCGAGCGAACTCGCGTATCCATTTTTTAAGCACGGCGGCGGCGACCTTGCCCAGCGGACACAGCCGCTCCTTGCCGCCCTTGCCCAGGACCCGCGCCACCTCGCCGTCCGCCTCCAGCGCCCCGTGGTCGAGGCCGGTGAGCTCGCTCACGCGCAGCCCCGCCCCGTAGAGCAGCTCCATCGCCAGACGATCGCGCCAGGCGGTGAAGGGCGACGCGCCGCCGTTCTCCAGCAGGCGGTTGGGACCGTCGAGCAGCAGTCGCATCTGCGCCTCGGTGAGGAACTGCGGCAGACGTTTTTCCAACTTGGGCAAGGCGAGGCCGACCAGGGGGTTTTTCTCCACCCGCCCCTGCCGTTGCCAATACTTGAAAAAGGCCCGCAACCCCGAGGCGTGATTGTGCAGGGTCCGGCGCCCGTAGCGGTGCTGGGCCTCGATCACGAAATCCCGCATCACCCGCGAGCTCAGCCCGGCGAGTTCGCCGCCCGCGTCGGCGACGCCGGGGATGCGGCGGCGCCAAAGCACGAAGTCCTCCAGCGCCTGCCGATAGTTTCGCACCGTGTAGGGCGAGTAGCGCCGCTCGAACGCGAGATGAGCGGCGAAGGGCTCCCACCATTCGCGCATCAGCGGGTCGTCGGCCGCGATTTCGGCCGGCGGAGGCGGCGGTTCCGGCGCCTTGCCGCGAGGTTTCGCGGGCGGCCGCTTTTTTCCCGAACCGGCCATTCGCTCAATTCGAGTTCGAGGACGATTCGGCGGACTCGGCCGGGCGAGCGGCGGCGACCATCGCCTCCACCCCGCGCATCACCCGCACGGTCTCGCGCCGCAAGGCCCCCTCGGGATCGAGCCCTTTCGCGCGCGCCGCCGCGCAGAGCTCGAACAGGGCGCGGCCCAGCGAGTCGTCCTCGAGCTCGGCGCCCAGCGTCCGGATGCGCTCCAGCTCCACGACGCCCTCGGCCGGGAGGGATTTTTTCTCGATCTGTTTCCAGACAGCCTCCGCGCCCATGGTGGCCGGCAGGCGTGGAGGTTGTTCCTTAAAAACGCCGGCCTGTGCGGGTCCGTTTTTCTTCTCCTTCGCCTTTATCTCCTCCCACTTCACGATCACCGCCGCCGCGTCGCCCAGCTTGGCGGAGTCGCCAAAAACGTGCGGGTGCCGGCGGACGAGTTTGTCGTTCACCTCGCGCGCCACCGCGTCGAGATCGAAGGCGCCCCGTTCCTCGGCGATCTGCGCGTGGAAGACCACCTGGATCAAAACATCGCCCAACTCCTCCCGCATGTGCGGGTAATCCTCGCGGTCGATGGTGTCGATGAGCTCGCTGACCTCGTCGATGAGGCAGCGCACGAGGGATTGATGGGTTTGCTCGATGTCCCAGGGGCAGCCGCCGGGAGCACGGAGGCGGGCGATGGTGGCGCGAAGTTCGTCGATGGCCTGACTCATGGATTCCAGCTAGCGCGAGGCCGGGCGGAGCACACGGAAAAACTCGCGCGGCAGCTTGGCGCCGGGATGCATCGGCACAAGCTGAGCCGCCTCGCCCTCGTCCCGCCCTTCTCCACCGCCATGCGCCCGCTGCTCGCCCTTTTCTCGCTTTTCTCCCTCGCCATGACCGCCTGCGCCGACTCCGCCTCCACCGATTCCGCCCCGCAAACCGCGCCCACCCCCGCGCCCCTTCCCGCCGACGCCGAAACGCTCGTGCTCGGCGGAGGCTGCTTCTGGTGTGTGGAAGCCGCCTACGAACTCGTGCCCGGCGTGCTCCGCGCCGAGAGCGGCTACGCCGGGGGCAAACGCCCCGATCCGACCTACGAGCAGGTCTGCACCGGCGCGACCGGACACGCGGAAGTCGTGAAGGTAAGCTTCGATCCCAAGCAGGTCACGCGCACCGCCTTGGTGGATTTTTTCTGGGACATCCACGATCCCACCACGCTCAATCGGCAGGGCGCCGACGTCGGCACCCAATACCGCTCGGTCATCTACTTCGCCAACGAGGAGGAGAAAGCGCTCATCCTCGCCTCCCGCGACCGCGCCAACACCCTGTGGGACGGCAAGATCGTGACGGAGATTCTGCCGCTGCCGGAGTTTTTCCGCGCCGAGGAATACCATCAGGACTATTTCCGGAAAAACCCCGAAGCCGGCTACTGCCAGATCGTCATCAAGCCCAAGATCGACAAACTCAAGAAGTCGCCGCTGGTGAAGCCCGAGTGAGGGGAACGGGGGGGCCGGGCGGCGGTGTTGGGTGGGGGCATCAGCTCAGCCACATCCACGCCGCCATCGCCGCCATGCCAAGGTCTTCGGTGAGGGCGACGGTCGAGAGCGGGACCTTGAGGGTCGTGCCCATGCAGGCGCAGTTGACGTCGAGCCCGCGCGCCAAGGCGGCCAACACGCCGGAGGCGCCAAACACCATCACCACGACCGTCGTCGGATACACGATGTCCGGGCGCCAAAAGGCGAGGTAGCCAAGCCCGAGCCCGAGCTCGATGAAGGGATAAACAAAACCGTAGGCGCGCACGCGCTTCGCCAGCAGGTCATACATGTGAAAGCCGTCGGCAAAGCCCGGTGGATCGAAGAGCTTCAGCATGGCGAAACTCACGAGGAAAAAGCCCATGAAATCGTGCATCCACGCCGTCGCCCCCGCCGCCGGGCCATAAGCCACGGACTTGGCGCCCGCGACGAGCGCCGCCAGAGCGATCAGCACGACGAGCGGCAGGTAGTCGGTCCATGATTTGCCCCGACGCTCGACCCGCTGATGAACGTCGGCCGCCCCGGATTCGTGGGCACGGACGTGGTCGCGACCGTGGTGGGTGTGGGAGGCGTCGGCGGTGGTATCCATGCCACAAACACGTCCCCGCCCGGCGACGCGCAAGCGGCGAGCCGCGCAAACAGGCGAGCTCCCCATGGTCATCGTGGCGGGTTCCCGGAAATCACCGAACGGCACCCCAGGGGGAGGGATTGCAGGATGGGCCTGGCCGATACTCACGGCAACAAACGAGGTCCACGGCGCTGGCGCAGTGATTTAGTATACGAGCTGGACTCACCTTGAGCACCGCGTGGTCAACGAGAACGGGGCCAACGCCACGGTTGAACATGAGCCGAACAAAACGTCCGCCGTCCCGCGCCGCCGTATCCACTCGCTGGCGACAAGCTCGTCGCCTACGCGGCACTACGAAGCCAAAAAAAGAAGAACGGGATTGGAGAAAAATGCGCTCCCTCCACCTATTGTGCCGTCGCAAAAATGGATTTTCGGCAACGCCTCGCCCAACATCGGGAACTGGTCGCCAGGCTCCATGAGATGGAGCAGCGCTTCGAAACGGAGCGACGGGCGAGCTTGGCCGCCTTGCCCGCTCGCTTCGGCTACACGGATCTCGACTCCTTTCTTGGCGCCGTCCGCGCCGCCGCCCTCGGCCAAACCATCGGCCGCGAAGCCCCCCGCCCACGCGGCCGCCGGCCGTCTCCCGCGCCCCCCGCTTCCCACGCTCTCGCCCCCACCGCGACGCGTCCGGCCCCGGTAAGGTTGATCAAGCCTGTTACGGCGCCGTCATCGGTTTCCTCGGCCGCCGCCACCTCGGCTCCAACCGCACCACGTCCACCGGCCTCGCCGCCGGGCATGGCCGCGGCAGCCGCCACGGCAAACGTGATCGAGCCCTCCGCGCCAGCGCCGGCCAGCGCACCGGCACCGCAAATCGCTCCTCCGGTCGCCCCCGGCATGCCGGCGGCGGCAGCCCCTGCTCCAAGCACGCCGACACCTCCGCCGGTCATTCCCGCCACTCCGTCCGCAGCCCCCTCCCTTTCGGCGGGCGCCGCGCCCACGCCCACCCCGGCCCCCGCACCCACGCGACCGACCGGCACCTCGCTCGACGATCCGGCGAATTTCGGCCTCATGCCGGATCGCGGCCTGCTCTCGCGGGACGGTTTGGAGCTTCACGCGTTCCGCGACCGCCTGGCCGAGGCCCTGCGGTTCGCGCAACGCGTGCTGCACACCTCCCGGGTGCCCGCCGCCGTCTGGCGCGAGTGGCGACAATTCGAACGCCAAGCCGCCGAGGCCCTCCGCGCCGCCACCCCGGGCCCCACGCCCGATTTCGACTAGTGTAGTGCCCGACAAATAGCGTTACTTGTTGTGGGCGGCGCGGGCGCG
>CBINNW010000088.1:0-22767 GCA_966252115.1 uncultured Akkermansia sp. | reverse complement strand
TCCAGCGGCATGATGCACGCCGCCGTGGCCGCCCTCGACGACGCCGCGCTCGAGCGCATGGCGCACCACTTCGCCGCGCCGCCGCCGCCCTCGGCGCCCGCCGCTCCTCCACCCGACCCGGCGTCCGCCCCGCCCCGGCCCGACGCCGCTCCCGACTCCACCACCGCCGAAGCCAAGCTCTCGCGCGGCCGCCGCATCGCGCACGAGGGCATCCGGGAACGCCGCGTGCCGGCCTGCCTCGCATGCCATGCCCCCGCCGGCCGTCCCGCCAACCCCGCCTACCCGTCCCTCGCCGGCCAGTCCGCCGGCTACCTCGCGAACCAGTTGACCCTGTTTCAACAAGACCGTCGCGGCGGCACCGCCCACGCCCACCTCATGCGGCCCATCGCGAAACGGTTGACCGCCGAGGACGTCGAGGCGGTTGTCACCTACCTGGCATCTCTGCCCGACGCGGTCTCCCCTCCCGGCGACGCCTCCGCGCCCCGCCCGGACACGCCTGCGGTGCCCAATGGTTAAGCCGTCCGGGCTCGAACGGTTAACTTTTCCTCCCATCATCGCCGGGCGATTTTTGGCGCCCTCGATCGGACTTTCTCGCTCAATGAATTGGGGGAATACGCTAAACCAAGCGACTGGTTCTCATCCCGATGAATTGTCGCAAGGTCAACGGCTCCCCGCCTTGCCCCCTCCGGCACGTGTCCCCCGCCCGAAGCAACCAAATCCCCATGCGTAAACACCTCATGTTCCGAAACCAAGGCAACCCGTCCCGTCCCGTCCCTTCCCGCCGGCAAAGCCTCCGCCTCGCCGCCCTGTGCGCCGCGCTCGCTTGTCCGATGTTCGCACCCGCCCCGCTCCTCGCCGCCCCCTCCGGCGCCCCCGATTGGGAAAACGAGGCCGTTTTCCGCATCAACAAGGAGGCCCCGCGCGCCGCCAAGATGCCCTTCCCGCGCGCCTCCGACGCGCTCACCGAAAAGCGCGAGGCCAGCCCCTGGCACCAATCCCTCAACGGCACCTGGCAGCTCCACTGGTCGCCCACCCCGGAGGGCATGCCGAAGGGTTTCGAGCAGCCCGGCTTCGACGCCTCCGCCTGGGGCTCGATCCCCGTCCCGGCCAACGTCGAGATGCACGGCCACGGCACCGCGATCTACACCAACGTCACGTATCCATTTCATCGTGACGCCCCGCGCGTGATGGGCGAGCCCCGCCGCGACTGGACCACCTTCGCCGAGCGCAACCCCGTCTCCTGCTACCGCCGCACCTTCACCGTCCCCGCCGACTGGAAGGGCCGCCAGACCTTCGTCGTTTTCAACGGCGTCGCCTCCGCCTTCCGCCTCTGGGTCAACGGCAAGGAGGTCGGCTACTCGCAGGACAGCCGCACCCCCGCCGAGTTCAACCTCACCCCCTACCTCCAGCCCGGCGAAAACACCCTCGCCCTCGCCGCCTACCGATACAGCGACGGCGCCTATCTGGAGGACCAGGATTTCTGGCGCCTCTCGGGCATCTTCCGCGACGTTTACCTCTGGTCCGCCGCCCCGCTCGACATCCGCGACTTCGAGCTCCGCGCCGACCTCGCCGACGACCACCGCACCGGCCGCCTCACCGTCACCACCCGCACCCGCGACCTCTCCGGCGGCGCCGCCCAGCCCTACTCCATCGAGGCCCGCCTCATCGACGGAAAATCCGCCCGCCGCCCCATCGCCCAGCTCTCGCTCCAGGGCAGCGCCCCGGCCGACGGCGCCGACGACGTCGCCACCGCCCGGATCGAAGGCCTCGACATCGAACCCTGGTCCGCCGAGTCGCCCAAGCTCTACTCGCTCCTCCTCACGCTCAAGGACCGCTCCGGCCGCGAGATCGCGAACTACGCCACCAAGATCGGCTTCCGCAGCTCCGAGATCAAAAACGGCCAGCTCCTGGTCAACGGCCAGCCCATCCTCATCAAGGGCGTCAACCGCCACGACCACCACCACCTCACCGGCCAATACGTGAGCGAGGAGTCCATGCGCGCCGACCTCGACGCGATGAAGCGGCTCAACATCAACGCCATTCGCACCAGCCATTACCCGAACGACCCGCGCTTCCTCGAGCTGGTGGACGAATACGGCTTCTACGTCATCTCCGAGGCCAACATCGAGACCCACGGCTACGGCACCAACGACAAGAACCACATCGCCGTCACGCCCTCCTGGTATCCCTCGATGCAGGACCGCGTCACCAACATGGTCGAGCTGCTCAAAAACCACCCGAGCATCCTCATGTGGTCCCTCGGCAACGAGGCCGGCGACGGCGTCAACTTCCAGCGCATGGCCGAGTGGGTGAAACAGCGCGATCCCTCCCGCCCCCTCCACTACGAGGGCAACTACGCCCGCTCCTACACCAGCCTGTATTCGCCGATGTATTACAGGATCGGCGGCCTCGCCGACTGGTGCCGTCGCGAGGAGAAAAAACCCCTCGCGCAACAACAGCCGCTCATCGAGTGCGAGTATAACCACACCATGGGCAACTCGTCCGGCGGCCTCGCCGAGTATTGGAAACTCTTCCGCTCCGAACGCCTGCTCCAGGGCGGCTTCATCTGGGACTGGCGCGACCAGGGCATCCTCCGCACCAAACCCGCCGACCACCCGCTCACCGTCGCGCAGGCCGCCGTCGCCTCGCTCGATCCCGCGCGCTTCGTCTCGCCCGGCGGCGAGCTCATCTACTTCGCCTACGGCGGCGACTTCGGCGACCAGCCCAACGACGGCAACTTCTGCTTCAACGGCGTCGTCGGTCCCGACCTCACCCCCAACCCGCACTCCGTCGAGATCGCCCACCAATACCGCAACCTGCTCGTCTCGCCGGTGGACGCCTCCGCCGCCGACCCGCGCGTCTCGGTGCTGAACGAACTCTTCTTCACCACCCTCGAGGGCCAGACCTACCGCTGGACCCTCCGCGAAAACGGCCGCCCGCTGAAGAGCGGCAAGGGCAAGCTCCCCGCCATCGCCCCGCAGGCCCGCGCCGAGGTCGTGGTGGACCTGCCCGCGATCAAGCGCCGGCCCGGCGCCGAGTATCACCTCGACCTCGAGTTCCTCCAGGGCGCCAAACACTCCTGGGCCGGCGCCGACCACGTGATCGCCCACGAACAGATCGCGCTCTCCTGGGGCGAGGCCGCCGCCCTCGACCCGCTGCCGACCGACGGCGGCGCGTCGCTCAAGTCCGCCGTCCACACCGCCGCCGAGGGCCGCACCGTCATCAAGGGCGACACCTTCACCGCCACCCTCGACGACCGCGGCGGCCAGCTCGTCTCCTACAAGCTCGGCGACCGCGAGCTGCTCGCCGCCCCGCTGCACCTCAACCTCTGGCGCCCGCCCACCGACAACGACCGCGGCGCCAAGATGCCCGAACGCTGCGCCCCGTGGCGCGAGGCGGGCCCCAAGTCCACCGTCACCTCCCGCACCGGCGACAAACTCGGCGGCGGCTACAAGGTCGCCTACGAACTCGCCGTGCCCGTCGGCCAGACCACCGCGAGCCTCTCCTACCACTTCGCCGCCGACGGCCGGGTGGACGTCTCGCTCGAACTCCGCCCCGCCGGCGACAAGTTGCCCGCCATCCCGCGCGTCGGCCTCAGCGCCGCGCTCGTCCCCGATCTGCGCGAGTGGAGCTGGTTCGGCCGCGGCCCCGAGGAAAACTACAGCGACCGTCACGAGGGTTACCCGCTCGGCGTCTGGTCCGGCGACGTCGCCAAACTCTGGTTCCCCTACGCCGAGCCGCAGGAGACCGCCAACCGCACCGGCGTTCGCTGGGCCAGCTTCCTCGACCAAAAGGGCGGCGGCCTGCGCTTCCGCGCCGGCGAGGGCGGCCCGCTCGAGGTCGGCGCGTATCCATTCGGCCAGGACGACCTGCAACAGGGTCGCCACCCGGCCGACATCCCCCTGCGCGACTACGTGACCGTCCACGTCGCCCACCGCCAGATGGGCGTCGGCGGCGAGGATTCCTGGGGCGCCTGGCCCCGCCCCGGCCACGTCCTCGAGGCCGATAAACCTTACCGCTACACATTCCGCATCGAGCCGGTCTCGCGCTGATCCCCGCGTCCAGCCGCCTCGCCTTGTTTGACCACCTCGCCCGGACGCGCCCACCGCGTCCGGGCTCCGCGATTTCCACCGCCTCCCACCGCCCGCCCCGTCCCGCTCCCCTCCCCGCCGTGCGCTCCCACCGCCTCCTCCTGCCGCTCCTTCCCCTCGCGTTGCTCGGCAACGCCCAGGCCGGCATCCGCCCGCCCTACACCGCCGACGCGGACACGGTTTTCCTCTTCCACTTCGAGGAGAGCGCCGGCTCCACCGTCGCCGCCAACCAGGGCTCGCGCGGCGGCAACGCCATCGCCTACTCCGCCGCCGCCTACCCGGGCGACAACGTCGCCGCCACCACCTCCGCCGCCATCCTCGCCGGCACCGCCTCCTTCACCGGCTTCGGCCAGTCCGCCACCCTCGCCACCGCCAACACCGGCCTCGGCTTCGACGCCAACGGCGACGGAGCCTTCATGCTCGACGACGGCTCCCCCCTCGGCCCCGACCGCGTGGCCGACCACGCATCCTTCGTCGGCACCGGCAACACCTTCACCCTCGAGGCCCTCGTGCGCCTCGACTCCGCCCTCGGCGGCAACCGCCAGATCATCAGCACCGACCACGGCGACGGCTCCGCCGGCAACCGCGGTTTCCAGTTCCGCTTCAGCGGCGCCAACCTCGAGTTCAACTGGATCGGCAAACCCTCCGGCACCGCCGGCGTCACCGTCGCCGTGCCCACCACCGGCGCCGAGGCCTTCGCCATCAACACCTGGTTCCACGTCGCCGTGACCTTCGACGGCACGAACCTGCGCTTCTACTGGACCAAACTCGACGGCACCCGCACCGAGGCCACCCTCCTCCACAGCGTCGCCAGCACCATCGACGTCACCGACGACATGCTGCTCGTCCTCGGCAACGAGGGCCGCGCCATCGGCGGCTCCGGCGAGGGCCTCGTCGGCCAGCTCGACCAGGTGCGCATCAGCAAGGTCGCCCGCGCCGCCACCGATTTCGTTTTCGGCACCAGCGACTCCGACCTCGACGGCCTGCCCGACGAGTGGGAGCTCCAGCACTTCGGCGACCTCGACGAAGCCGCCGGCGACGATCCCGACCACGACGACCTCACCAACCTCCAGGAATACCAGGCCGGCTCCGACCCCACCCTTTTCAACGACCCCAACGATCTCGACGCCGACGGCCTGCCCGACGTCTGGGAACAGCAGTATTTCGGCTCCCTCGCCCAGACCGCCTCCGGCGACGCCGACGGCGACGGCGACGACGCCACCAACGCCGCCGAATACGCCGCCGGCTCCGCGCCCAACAACCGCGCCTCCACCCCCGCCGACACCGACGGCGACGCCCTGCCCGACTCGTGGGAGCAGACCCACTTCGGCACCCTCGCCCACAACGGCGGCGCCGACCCCGATGGCGACGGCTTCGGCAACCTCCAGGAACACGCCGCCGCCACCTCGCCCGCCGACGCCACCTCCCGCCCCGCCGGCACCAAGGTCCGCCTCGTGCCCGTGGACGACGGCGACGCCGCCACCAGCGAGTTCGGCTACGCCGGCGACTCCGCCATCAACTCCGTCGCCTTCGTGCGCTGCTCCCTCCAGACCTTCGGCGACCAGCAGTTCATGACCTGGTATGGGCGCCACCAATACGACGCCGCCGCGCCCCACAACAACACCCTCTGGATCGGCCGCCGCACCGTCGGCTCGTCCGAGTGGGAGATTTTTAAACACCCCACCTTCACCGCCAACACCATCACCGACGGCCACGACGTCATCTCCTTCGGCATCGATGGCGACGGCTACATGCACCTCTCCTGGGGCATGCACGGCGACGCCTTCCACTACGCCCGCTCCACCACGCCCGTCACCGGCACCGGGCCGATCACCCTCGGCCCCGACACCACCATGACCGGCACCGAGAGCACCGTCACCTACCCGCAGTTCCTGCGCCTGCCCGACGGCGACCTCCTCTACCTCTTCCGCGAGATCGCCTCCGGCAACGGCGACGCCTACGTCAACCGCTACGACCTCGCCACCAAGACCTGGGTCAACGTCCACGGCTCCGCCACCACCCAGGCCCCCTTCATCAAGGGCAGCGGTTGGACGCCCAACTACAACCCCTACCTCAACATGCCGCAACTCGGCGGCCCCGACGGCGACGACCTCATCATCACCTGGTGCTGGCGCTACGAGCCGGTCGGCGGCGACTCGCCCGGCAACTTCGACGGCTACCAGACCAACAACCGCCTCAACTACGCCCGCTCCCCCGACGGCGGCCTCACCTGGCAAAAGTTCGACGGCACGTCCTACGCCCTCCCCATCACCCGCGACGGCGAGGCCGGCCCCGGCACCACCGCCGAGGTCATCCACGACATCCCCGAAGGCTACAGCCTCATCAACCAGGCCAGCACCTGCCTCGACTCCGCCGGCCACCCCGTGACCGCCACCTGGTGGGCCCCCGACACCGGCGCGGCCAACTACCGCCGCCAATACATGGTCGTCTTCCGCCACGACGACGGCACCTGGCAGGCCCGCGCCGTCTCCTCGCGCGACACCGACCGCACCAACGTCCGCTACGCCGAAAACCACGTGCGCGACCTCGGCCGCCCCACCGTCGTGCGCGACGACGCCGACCGCATCATCGTCGCCTACCGCGACAACCAGGCCAGCAACCTGACCAACGCCGACGCCAGTCTCTCCACCGCCGTCTCCAACGGCATCACCATCGTCCACTCCCTGCCCCGCGCCGAGGACCCGGACCGCCTGCTCTGGATCGGCTTCGACCTCACCTCGGAGAACCTCGGCAACTACGAGACGATGATCGACAACGAGCTCTGGGACGCGAAGCGCCAGCTCCACTTCCTCTACCAGCCCGCCGGCGGCCAGGGCTACACCGCCCCCGCCAACACCGCCTCGCGCATCTCCGTGCTCGAGTGGGACGCCGCCGACTACTTCGCCCATTCGCCCCAGCCCGGTATCGAACGCACGGATACGGGCGTCCGCATCCATTGGCGCTCCGAGCCCAGCTTCGGCTACCGCCTCATGACCAGCACCGATCTCACCGACTGGACCGAGGCCCAGCCCGCCCGCCGCGGCGACGGCACCGTCTTCGAACACGTCCACGCCCTCTCTCCCGGCGAGCCGAAGCGTTTCTGGCGCCTCGACCGCGTCGAGGGCTCCTTCTGATCCACCTTCGCCGCCCGCCGCCGCCCCCGGCGTTCCCCGACGATTCCAGCTCCGCCCCGCCGACCATGAAAACTCCCGCCGCCCGTTCGCCCGCCGCGTTCCGCGCCCCCATCGCCCTCGCCGCTCTCGCCGCTCTCGCTCCGTTCGCCAACACCGCCTCCGCCGACCTCGTCTGGCTCGACATCCAATCCGGCGCCGCAAACGCCGCGCCGCTCCATCAGGTGCTCGACGCCGCCGACGGCGCCTCCGTCGGCATGGGCGGCATCACCTTCACCCTCGTCGGCAAAGACGTCGAAGGCGGCTCCCGCGAATACGCCCAGCCCATGCTGCGCGACTTCGCCGCCCTCGACGGCCAAAACGCCGCCATCACCCTCCGCATCGCCGGCCTCCCCGCCGGCGCCTACGTCGCCGAGAGCTGGCACTTCGACCAGACCTACCCGGGCTCCGTCTCCATCGGCTACGGTCCCGCCGGCGCGGCGCCCGAGGTCCTCGTCGCGGACCACCTCTTCTCGCCCAATCCCGCCAGCTACCTCCTCCGCGCCGACGGCACCACCGTCTATGAACTGACCTTCCGCGAAACCGGTTCCGACAACCGTTGCCGTTTCAACGGATTCCGCCTGCGCGCCGCCGACGCCCCGCCCGGAGCTCCCGGCGTCTTCATCGACATCGACTACACCAACACCCAGTCCGTCACCGGCTTCCCCGACCCCTTCTTCACCGACAACGCCGAGAACCGCGACTTCCTCTCCGGCTCCCTCTGGCGCCGCCGCCCCGGCTTCGGCTCCGACCTCGGCCGCAACCGCGAAATTTTCGAGAAGGATGCCAACGAGGCCGTCGGCGACGCCGTCCCCCTCGTCACCATCGCCCGCGGCCTCCGCCCCGGCGCCACCTACGGGGCCTATGTGGTCTTCATTTCCGCTCCCAACGAGACCTGGCAGGTCAAGGCCGGCCTCGCCGCCAACGCCCTCACGCTTTACAGCCCGAAGGAGCCCGCCGGCCGCGTGACCGATCTCGGCCTCACCTCCGAGGCCAAGTCCAACCGCCACCACTACCTCGGCTTCCTCGGCAACGTCACCATCGGCCCCGACGAGGCCCTCTGGCTCTACTCCGACGACGGCGACGGCACCGACACCGGCTGGCGCACCCGCACCTGGCTCGACGGCTTCTACCTCGGCGCCCCGCGCTAAACGCCTCTTTCCGTCTCACGTCCCAGGTCGAAAGTCGCGGGTCGCCACCGGCTCCGCCCCGCGGAGCCCCGCCTCCGAAAGCGCGCCCCGCGCGCCGCCGACGACCTTCGACCTGAGACCTTCCGACCTGAGACCTTCGACCTGCGACCTTCCGACCTTCGACCCTTTCAGCCCCCCATGTCCCGCTCCCGCTCGCTCCTGCTCACCGGCACCCTCGCCCTCTTCGCCGCCACCCTCGGCCGTGCCGACCTCGCCTGGCTCGATTTTCAGGGCGAAATCACCAACCCCGCGCCCTTCCATCACGCGCTGCCCGCCCTGAGCGGCACCGTCGTCACCACCGGAGGCGTCACCTACACCCTCACCGGCGCCACCGTCGCCGCCCGCGAGCGCGTCCACGAGGACGCGATGCTCAAGGACTTCGCCTTCGCCGACGGCGAGGGCGCCTCGCTCACCCTCCGCATCGCCGGCCTGCCCGCCGGCGAATACCAGGTGGACTCCTGGCACTTCGACATGGACTACCCGGGCGCGGTGAAGATCGACCTCGCCCGCGTCGGCGACGCCCGCCGGACGCTCGTCCCCAACCACCTCTTCGCCGCCGCTCCCGCCACCTACGTTTTCACCGCCGACGGCACCTCGACCTACGAGCTCACCTTTCAGGAAAACGACTCCAACAACCGCGTCCGCCTCAACGGCCTCCGCCTCCGCCCGGCCGGCACCCCGCGCGGCCTGCCCGGTCGTTTCGTGGACATCGACCCCGTCAACACCACCGCCACCACCACCGGCGGCGCCGCCCTCTTTTTCACCGACGACCCCAAGGCCCCCGGCTTCCTCGACGGCCCGCTCTGGCGCCGCCGCTTCGACTACGGCTTCGACCAGGCCGGCAACCGCACCATCTTCGAAAAAGACGCCAACGACGGCGTCGGCGACGCCCTCCCGCTCGTCACCACCGTCACCGGCCTGCCCCCGGGCGAGACCTACGCCGCCCACGTCGCCTACCTCTCGCCCGCCAACGAGACCTGGCAGGTCAAGGCCGGCCTCGCTCCCGACGCCCTCACCCTCTTCAGCGGCGCCAGCCCCGCCGATCGCGTCATCGACCTCGGCCTCAGCGCCGAGTCCGGCTCCAACCGCCACCAATACCTCGGCTTCCTCGGCAACGTGAAGGTCGGCGCCGACGGCACCGTCAAACTCCACGCCGACGACGGCGACGGCACCGCGCGCGGCTGGCAAACCCGCACCTGGCTGGAGGGCTTTTACCTCGGCGCCCCCGCCCTCGCCTCCACCCTGCCCGAGGGCTCCGTCACCGTCGCCAAGGACGGCGCCTGGACCTGGTTCAACGACGAACGCGCCCTCGTCGTCGGCGATTTCCTCTACGTCGGCTGCGTCCAGACCGACGGCCTCGCCGCCCTGGCTCGCCACAACCTCCGCACCGGCGAGAACCACCACGTCGTGCTCGGCACCTCCGCCTCGGTGCAGAAAGACGACCACAACAACCCCTCGCTCACCCTCCTGCCCGACGGCCGCCTGCTCGCCGTTTACTCCAAACACCTCGGCGGCGCCCAGTCCTACCAACGCATCTCCCGCGTGCCCCAGCCCGCCACCCTCGCCGACTGGGGCCCCGAGACCGTGCAACGCACCCCGGCCAACAACACCTACGCCAACACCCATCGGCTCTCCGGCGAAAACAACCTCATCTACAACTTCCACCGCTCGATCAATTTCAACCCCACCCTCTCCCTCTCCGACGACCTCGGCGCCACCTGGTTCTCCACCCGCCAGTTCATCCGGAGCGGCACCGGCGGCGTGCGCCCCTACACCCGCTTCGCCTCCGACGGCGTCGGCCGCATCGACGTCCTCTACACCGACGGACACCCCCGCGACGTCGCCAACTCGCTTTACCACCTCTACTACGAGGGAGGCCGGCTCCGTCGCACCGACGACTCCACCATCGCCCCGCTCAACGCCATCCCGCTCGACCACGACGCCGGCCAGCGCGGCTCCGTGATCTACCAATACCGCGCCGAGGCCTGGAGCCCCGGCGAAGGCCCCGACAACTGGATCCCCACCGGCCGCGCCTGGACCTGGGACATCCAGCGCGACGCCAAGGGCCGGCCCGTCGTCGCCTTCCAGGTGCAGCGCGACGACGTCACCGGCAAGGGCTGGGACCACGACCGCATCTACTACTATTACGCCGTCTGGACCGGCAACGAATGGCAAAAACGCTTCATCGCCCACGGCGGTCGTCCGCTCTACGCCGCCGAGGATGACTACGGCGGCGGCATGGCCCTCGACCCCGAGGATCCCCGCGTCGTCTATATCTCCTCCAACGCCGCCGATCCTTTCAAAATCGGCACGCTGTCGGAGGTCCCGCTCCGAGCCAACGAGCGCTACGAACTGTGGCGCGGCTTCACCGCCGACGGCGGCCTGACCTTTACCTGGACCCAGCTCACCCGCGATTCCGTGGCCGACAACCTCCGTCCCACCGTGCCCGAAAAACACGGCCGCGAGGAGTGCGTGCTCTGGATGCACGGCCGCTACTCCACCTACACCGACTACTCCACCCGCGTGATCGCCCGCATCGGCCCCGCCAAGCCCGTCGCGAAACCCGCCGTCGTCGCCCCCGCCAAGCTGGCGCCCGTCGCTCCCCTCGCGCCGACCACCACCGCCCCCGCCGAAGCGCAGCCCGCGCCCTCCGAGCGCCCCACCCCGCCCGGTCCCCGCTACCCCGCCCGCCGCTGAGGAGGGGCCGGCCGCTTGTGTAGCGTTGGCCGTCCTCGGCCAATTTCTGCCCCAGGCTCATCTTGAGCGCGAACAGGAACGAGCCCTCCCGCGCCGCCCTCCATAATTCAGCCCTCAGCCTTCAGCCCTCATCCTTCATCCTTCACCCTTCACAAATCCCGCTCCGCCCCCCGCGATGCTCCCCTCCCCGCGCCTCCGCCTGCTCTCCCTCGCCCTGCTCTCCGCCGTGCTCCACGCCGCCGAGCTGCCGCCCGGCCGCTTCGTCGAAGTGGACGCCGACAACACCCGCGCCGTCGCCGACAACCCCTCGCCGTTTTTCACCGACGATCTTCGCGACCCCGCATCCGTCACCGGCCCGCAGTGGCGCCTCCGCGCCGGCTTCGGGTTCAACACCACCGGCAACCGCGACATCTTTGAGAAATGCGCAGCCGGCGCCGGCGCGCCCCTCCTCACCACGATCTCAAATCTCGAGCCGGGGCGCCGCTACGGCGTCTATGTCGGCTTCCTGTCCGTGCCGAGCGAATCGTGGCGCATCAAGGCCGGCCTATCCGCCGACAAACTCACGCTCTTCACCCCCGTCCAACCCGACTTCCGCGTCACCGATCTGGGCCGCAGCTCGGAACCCAGCTCCAATCGCAACCAATACCTGGGTTTCATCGGCAACGCCGTCGCCGACTCCGCCGGCAAACTCGTCGTGTATTCGGATGATGGAGACAGCGCCAACCTCGCCGAGCGCTCCTGGCTCGACGGCTTCCTCGTAGGCGAACCCTACACGCCCCCGCCTCCCCCTCCCCTGCCCGGTGACGCCACCCTCATCGCGCCCGACGGAGCCTGGACCTGGTTCAACGATGAACGCGCCATAGTGCATCGCGGCTCCATATTCTCCGGCTACGTGCTCGGCGACGGGCGCTACGGCGTCACCCGCTTCGACCTGAAAAGCGGCGAGGCCCACCACATGATCATCAGCACGCCCGACTCCGCGCAGCGCGACGATCACAACAACCCCTCGCTCACCGTCCTGCCCGACGGCCGTATCCTCGCGCTCTACTCCAAGCACATCGCCGGCAACCGCTACTTCCAGCGCACCTCGCTCGTCCCGCTCCCCTCCACCGACGCCGACTGGAGCCCCGAGATCGTCCGCCCCACCCCCGCCGCCAACACCTACGCCAACACCTACCGGCTCTCCGGCGAAAACGACCTCATCTACAACTTTCACCGCTGCATCAATTTTAACCCCACGCTCACCCTCTCCGCCGACCTCGGCGAGACCTGGGGCGAACCGCGTCAGTTTATCGGCGCGGGCAATGGCCGCACCCGACCCTACATTCGGCTCACCTCCGACCACGAGAAGCGCATCGACGTCATCTACACCGACGGACATCCGCGCGACGTTAACAACTCCCTCTACCACCTCTACTATCGCGACGGCATGCTCCGGCGCACCGACGACACGCTTATCAAGCCTCTCGCCGGCATCCCCCTCAACCACGACGGCGGGGAACGCGGCTCCTTCATCTACCAATACCGCACCGACCGCTGGCCCACCAACAAGGGCCCAGACGACTGGATCCCAGGCGGCCGCGCGTGGAATTGGGACATCCACTACGGCCCCGACGGGAACCCCGTCGTCGCCTTCCAGGTCCAGCGCGACAACGTCACCGGCGAGGGCTGGAACCACGACCGCATCTACTACTTCTACGCCCGCTGGACCGGCCGCGAGTGGCGGAAACGTTTCATCGCCCACGCCGGCCGCGGCATCTACGCCGCCGAGGACGACTACGGCGGCGGCATGGCAATCGATCCCGAGGATCCCCGCGTCGTCTACATCTCCTCCAACGCCGCCGATCCCTTCAAACTCGACAACCTGCGCGACGTGCCCCTGCGCGCCAACGACCGCTACGAACTCTGGCGCGGCTTCACCGCCGACGGCGGCCTGACCTTCACCTGGACCCAGCTCACGGTGGATTCCGCCGTGGACAACCTCCGCCCGATCGTGCCGGAAAACCACGGCCGCGGGGAGTGCGTGCTCTGGTTCTCGGGCAACTACCGTTCCTACACCTCCTACAAGACGCAGGTCCTCGCCCGCCTCGGCGACACCCCCGGCTCCACCGCCACCGGTGCCGCCGCCGACACCGAACGCCGCCGCCCCACCGGCCGCCGCTGAGGCCCTTAAAGGCAGGGCGGGACCGCCGCGCATGCTCGCAAGCCTCGCCCCCCGACACCGCCCCCGCCCGCCATCCGTTCTTTGCGATCTTTGCGTTCTCTCGCGGCCATTCCCTCCGACCCCCAACCCAAACCACAATAGCCACAAAGAACGCATAGAGCACATAAAACCACCCGGCTCGGCCCCATCTCTGTGCTCTCCGCGTTCTTTGCGGCCAATTCACCAAAAGGTAGGGCGGGACCGCCGGGCCCGCCTCGCATGCTCCCAAGTCTCGCCACCCCGACACCGCCCCGCCACCGCCCGGCCTCCGCTTTTTGCGATCTTTGCGTTCCCTCGCGGCCATTCCCTCCGACCCCCACCCCAACCCAAACCACAACAGCCACAAAGAACGCATAGAACCGCAGGACCAGCCCCGCGTCGGCCCCTTCTCCGCGCTCTCCGTGTTCTTTGCGGCCCATGGATTTCTCACCCGTTCCCCCGTTCCCCAACACGCCCTTCCGTCCCCGCCGCCTCCCGTGCAACCAAGCGTCCCCGTCCCCGCCCCGCCGCCCCGCCACCGCGCGTTCGCCCGCCTCCTCCTCGGCCTCGCCGCAGGGGCCACCGGCCTCCTCGCCCAGAGCCTGCCCTCCGGCACGTTCATCGACATCGACGCGTCCAACACCACCGCGCTCGGCGGCGCGCCCGCGCCCTTCTTCACCGACAGCGCCACCAACACCGGCTTCACCGCCGGCAACCTCTGGCGCCGCCGCGCCGGCTTCGGTTTCACCGTCACCGGGCACCGCGAGATTTTCGAGAAAGACGCCAACGACGGCGTAGGCGACGCCACCGCGCTCGTCACCACCGTCACCGGACTCAACCCCGGCCAGAGCTACGGCGTTTACGTCGCCTTCCTCTCCGTCGCCAGCGAGTCGTGGCGCGTGCGGGCCGGCCTCGCCCCCGACACGCTTCAGCTTTTCACCCCCGCCTCCCCGGCCGGCAGCATCACCTCCCACGGCATCAGTGGCGAAACCAACTCCAACCGCACCCAGTATCTCGGCTTCGTCGGCAACGCCACCGCCTCCGCCGAGGGCACGCTCACCCTGTATTCGGATGATGGAGACGGCACCGCCGCCAACTGGAGCCAGCGCTCCTGGCTGGAGGGTTTCCTCGTCGGCGATCCCTACACACCTCCCCCGCCGCCGCCACCTCCCGGCGGCTCGGTCGAGATCGCGCCCGACGGCGCCTGGACCTGGTTCAACGACGAACGCTCCATCATCCACCAAGGCTCGCTCTTCTCCGGTTACGTCCTCTCCGACGGCCGCTACGGCGTCACCCGCCACGACCTCGCCGACGGCCGGTCCTACCACGCCATCATCAGCACCTCCGGACCGTCCGGATCCCAGCAGCGCGACGACCACAACAACCCCTCGCTCACCGTTCTCCCCGACGGTCGTATCCTCGCCCTCTACTCCAAACACATCGCCGGCAACCGCATCTTCCAGCGCACCTCCCTCGTCCCCCGCCCCGCCTCCGACGCCGACTGGGGACCGGAAATCATCATCAACACCCCCGCCGCCAACACCTACGCCAACACCTACCGGCTCTCCGCCGAGAACGGGGCGATCTTCAACTTCTCCCGCTGCATCAACTTCAACCCCAGCCTGATCATCTCGACCGACGACGGCGCCACCTGGAGCTCGATGCGCCAGCTCCTCGGCACCGGCTCCGGCTCCACCCGCCCCTACCCACGCTACGTCTCCAACAACGCCGACCGCATCGACTTCATCTACACCGACGGACACCCGCGCGACGTCGCCAACTCCGTCTATCACCTCGCCTACCGCAGCCCCTCCCCCGCCACGCCCACCGCCGGTTTCTACAAGACCGACGGCACCTTCGTGGAAAGCCTCGCCAACATCCCGCTCGACCACGACGGCGGCGAACGCGGCTCCGTGCTTTACCAATACTCCGCCGCCGCCTGGGGCCCCGGCCAGGGCCCCGACGACTGGATTCCCAGCGCCCGGGGCTGGACCTGGGACATCGCCTACGACCGCGACGGCGGCCCCGTCGCCGTTTTCCAGGCGCAGGTCGGCGCCGACGCCGCCGCTTGGACCGCCTCGCGCATCTACTACTACTACGCCACCTGGACCGGCACCGAGTGGCGCCGTCGCTTCATCGCCCAGGCCGGGCGCGGCATCTACGCCGCCGAGTCCGACTACGGTGGCGGCATGACCCTCGACCCCGAGGATCCCCGCATCGTCTATATTTCCTCCAACGCCGCCGATCCCTTCGCCCTCGACGACGTGGCCGACGTCCCCCTCCGCGCCAACAACCGCTACGAAATCTGGCGCGGCTTCACCGCCGACGGCGGGCTCACCTTCACCTGGACCCCGATCACGGAAAACTCCACGACGGACAACCTCCGCCCGATCGTGCCGCCCGCCCACGGCCGCACCGAGTGCCTCGTCTGGTTCCACGGCACCTACAACAGCTACACCAGCTTCTCGACCAAGGTGGTGGCCCGCCTCGGCGCCCCCGCCGCCGGCTACGCCGACTGGGCCGCCGCCCACGAGCTCGGCGACGCCGTCTCGCCCACCGACGACCCCGACGGCGACGGCGTGCCCAACCTGCTCGAATACGCCTTCTCCGGCGCCCCCGACGACGCCTCCTCCGCCCCCGGCCTCACCCTTCAGCCTTCAGATCTCAGCCTTCAGCCTTCCTTCCTCGCCTTCCCCTTCGACCCCGCCCGCACCGACACCGAGTTGGTGCTGGAACGCTCCGAAGACCTCGAGAACTGGGCAACCGTCGCGCGTCTCCGCCCCGCCGGCCTGCCCTCCGAAACCGCCGACGGCTACACCGCCGACATCCCCGCCGAGGCCGGCCTCGCGCGTATCGACATTCCCACGACGCCCGAAACGCCCCGCCTCTTCTTCCGCGTCCGCGCCGACCTCGTCCGCTAGAGGAGGACTCACAGGTTTCGAGGCCGCAGGCCGACAGTCTGCCATGTCCGTCCTCCTTGGGCGTCCCATCACGCCCGACCTTCTCCACCCCACGTCCCCATGCCGCCCCACCCCGCCGCGCCACCTTCGCCCCGTCTCGCTTTCCCCCTCTCGTTCTCCGTCGCGGTGTCATGGGTGGGGCGGGACCGCCGGGCCCGCCGCAACGCCCGCGGCCGGCCCGGCGCTCCGGCCCTCCCCACCCTCGCCCTCGGCCTGCTCCTCGCCCTCGGCGCCGCCACCCTCGCCACCGCTTCGACCGCCGGTGCCGAAACCGACGCATCCACCGCCACGCTGCCGCGCCGCCGCGCCATCGAGGACGCCATGCGTCGCGCCAACGCCTACTACCAGGCCAACTTCGCCCCCGGCTCCGCCGTCTGGAATCGCGGCGCCTACCACGGTGGCAACCTGCGCGCCTGGGAGGTCCTTCGCCTTCCCGCCGACCTCGCCTACACCCTGCGCTGGTGCGAGGCCAACAACTGGACCGTCGGCCCCGAGGCCGGCGGCGGCGCCGACGCCGATTCCCAAACCTGCGGCCAGCCCTACCTCGACCTCCACGCGCTCGATCCGCAGCCCGTCCGCAAGGCCTCGATCAAGACCCGCCTCGACCTGCTCGTCGCCAACCCCGCCGCCGACGACGACTGGTGGTGGATCGACGCCTTCTACATGGCCGGCCCCACCCTCGCCCGCCTCGCCCGCGTGGAAAACGACCCCGCCTACTTCACGCAGGCCGAGCAGATGTATGCCCACATGAAGAGCGGCCACGGCCTCTTCGATCCCGCGCGCGGCCTCTGGTATCGCGACAACACCGCCAAAAATCGCACCGGCTCCTTCACCCCGCAATTCTGGGGCCGCGGCAACGGCTGGGTCATCGCCGGCTGCGCCCGCATGCTGGAACAACTGCCGGCCGGCGACCCGCGTCGCGCCGAGTTCGAGAGCATGCTGCAAACCATGGCCGCCGCCCTGCTGCCCCTCCAGGGTGTGGACGGCTTCTGGCGCTCCAACCTCCTCTTCCCCGAGCAGCATCCCAACCCCGAGACCAGCTGCACCGCCTTCTTCGCCTACGCCATGGCCTACGGCATCAACGAGGGTCTGCTCGACTCCGCCACCTACCTTCCCGCGGTCGAGCGCGCCTGGGACGGCATGGTCTCCACCGCGCTCAACTCCGCCGGCCGCCTCGGCTACGTCCAGGCCATCGGCGCCGCCCCCGCCCCCAACAACGCCGAGGGCAGCCAGGACTACGGCTACGGCGCCTTCCTGCTCACCGGCTGCGAACTCCTCCGCATGCTCGGCGGCCCCGCCCCCGTCTCCGCCGTCGCCGGCCCCGGACAAACCGTCACCGACGCCGACGGCGACTTCTCCGAGACCGTGCGGCTCGACGCCTCCGGCACCGTGCTGCGCGACGCCTCCGCCCTCCCCCGCTACACCTGGTGGCGCGGGCCGGTGCTCCTCGGCATGGGCGAACAACTCGACGTCGAGCTGCCGCTCGGCGAGCACCCGATCACCCTGATGGTCGAACACGGCGACACCGGCCCCGCCTACACCGACGGCACGACCGTGCGGGTGAATCCCCCGCCGGCCTCGCGACCCGCCGCCACCGCCGTCGGTCACCAGATTCCGAATACACCCGCCAACGTGCTCGACGGCGACCTCTCCACCCGCTGGTCGCAGGAGGGCGATGGCCAGTGGCTCCAGGTCGCGCTCCCGCTCGTGGCCACGCTCGACCACGTGGACCTCGCCTTCTACCAGGGCGACACCCGCGTGACGTTTTTCGATCTCCAGCTCTCCACCGACGGCGTCACCTGGGCCACCGTTTACAGCGGCTCCGGCGGCGGCGGCGGCAACGGGCTGGAACGTTTCGCCTTCGCGCCCCGCGCGGCCCGCTATGTCCGCTACGTCGGACACGGCAACAGCCAGAGCGCGTGGAACAGCGTCACCGAGCTGGCGTTGCCCGTCGCCGAGCTGCTCGACTCCGCCGACACCGACGCCAACGGTCTGCCCGACTCCTGGGAGATCAGCCGCTTCGGCGCCATCGGCCAGGCCGCCGCCGAACTTCTGCCCGCCTACGTCGCGGGCGCCGCGCCGGCCGGCGGCGACGCGGCGGACATGATCGACGGCCTGTTTCGTATCGAGGTGTCGGATACACCTGGAATGCTGCGACTGGTGCTGGAGTCCCGCGCCGCGCTCGGTCCGGGCTACGTCGGCAAAACCCGCCGCTACCGCGTGCTCACCAGCCCCGATCTCGCCGCCGGCTCCTGGCAACCCCTCGCCGGTCGGGAGCCGATCGACGCCGACAACCTGGCGCATGCCATTCCTGTTACGCTACCGGCGCGCGCCGCCTTCTATCGCGCGGAAGCTTGGCTCGAATAGCGCCGCGAGCACCCGCATCCCGGCCCGCTCGTCGAAGCCCGAGCGGGGCCGCGAGCCGGCGAGCCGCCCTCACGATCCGCTCTCCTTGGCCAGCATCCGGCGCCACTTCTTCTGGCCGTTGGTCATCGTGCCGAGGGGCAGGCCGGAATAAAAATCATAGCCCACGCGATTGCCCGCCGCCATCGCCCCGTAGCTGTCGTAAACGACGCCGTCGCGTCGGGGAAAAATCGGCCGCCCGTCCGCCAGCGAGTAGAACCGCGCCCACAGCACGAGGTCCGACGCGGGGTCCGGCACGTAGTCGGTTTTCCCGTCGATTTTCACCCGTGCGTGCCCGGTGATTTTGACCGCCTCGATCCACGCGAGTCCGGCCTCGATGGCGGCCACCACGTCCGCCGACGGGCGCGGCCGGCTCATCAAGAAGGCCAAGACCCGCGCGCTCTCCAGTCCGCTGAGCGCCGCCGGCTCCATCGCCCGCGCGGCCCTCTCCGCACATTGTTGCGCCCCCCAAGATGGGGCTCCCAGTTTACATTAAACCAAGCAAACCATTGCCAATTCGCACCATTTTGCGCGCAACCCTCTTTAGCCCGGAAACATAAGCGAAATAAAAAACGGATCGCAACCACTCCGCCCCAGACACCTCAAACCATGAAAAACTACCTCGCCGGCCTCGGCCTCCTCACCCTCGCCTCCCTCGCTCAAGCCCAAATCACCACCGTCTTGGACAGCTTCAGCGGCGACCTCGGCAACTGGTCCTCCACCGTCATTCTCAACAACGGCACGGCCGCCTTCAACACCTCCGCCCTCATCATCAGCGACGGAGCCCTCACCTACGTCACCAGCGCCTACGAGACCAACGGCATCGAGCAGGCCGCGCACATCTTCTCGAACCAATCGCTCGCCATCGGCGAGGAGCTTCAGGTGGATGTCGGCGCCGACGTCACCGGCAGCCAGGACATCGGCCTTTATGTCGGCATCGCCCCGACCAGCGCAACCGGCGGCGGCAGCACCCGCGCCAGCTATGTCGCCATCTACAAACGCTCCAACGAGCAGATCTTCACCCGCGGATTCGCCGGCACCACCGAGTATGGTCTGGCGGGCGGCACCACCGTCTCGAGCGCCACCACCCTCTTTATCTCCCGCACGGCCGGCGACATGTTCGAGGTCGGCTACTATGATCTGGTCAACGGACGCACGATCGTCGCCACCCGCACCGACGCCACCAACACCGCCCTCGCCATCGGCCTCTACACCGACGTGCGCGCCACCGGCACGCTCGGCAGCGTGGACAACTTCCGCATCTTCAACGCCACCGCGATCCCCGAACCCTCCACCTTCGCCGCGCTCGCCGGCGCCCTGGCCTTGGGCGCCGCCGCCGGCCGCCGTCGCCGCGCCTGAGTCGCGATAGATCCGCCTCCTTCTCACCAAGCCGCCTCCCTCGGGAGGCGGCTTTTTTTGCGCCGGAGCTCTTCGGCGGAGGTTCGCGAACACACAGACAATTCCGCTCCCGGTCGGCCCCCCACAACCGCCTGAGTTTACCATAAACCTGAGTCGGAATTGTCACTCCGCTGACGCTCAATCAGAGAAAAGCCTGCTTCCTTCGCGTGCTGCCGCGCGCTTTGTCCGTCATTTCCCCAACCCACCCCTCCCGCCTCTCCGCCCACGGCTGACCACAGCCTCCTCGGCCCCGGGCTTTGCCTGCCCAAATTTCCGGATCATCCGGTAAACACCACTAACACCATGCGCTTACACGTTTGCTCCAACTCCTCCCTCCTGAAGGGCTTCGCAATCTCCGCAGCGGGATTGTTCATCGCTCAAGTCGCCTCCGCCACCACCTACACGTGGGGGCGGGGAATCAACTCGGCCAGCCCCTTCTCGTGGAACAACACCACGCTGAACGGCGACGTCACCAACGGTAACAACTGGAACGCCACCCCCACCGGTGCCTTCCCCAACGCCGCGAGTGACATCGCCATCGTGGCCAACGCCGCCGGCACCAACAACCAGATCATCAATCTGGACCAAAACATCACCATCGGCTCCATCGGCAACATCGGCAGCACCAACGGCTCCGGCACCAAGACCATCGCCGCCGGAGGCGCCTTCTCGTTGACCTTCGACAACGGCTCCAGCGACGCGAACATCACCAAGCTCACCAGCACCAACAGCAACGCCTCGTTCATCTCCGCCCCCATCATCATCGGCGGCAATGGCAACCTCTCCATCACCAACAGCTCCACCAACACGATCACGTTCTCGGGCAGCATCTCCGGCACCGCCAATATCACCGTCACGGCCGGAACCAACCTCTTCACCGGCGACAATTCCGGCTTGAGCGGCACCTTCACCCACAACTCGGGCACCAGCAATTCCCAGTTCAACTCCGCGAACGCCGCCAGCGCCAACGTCGCCTACACGCTGACCGCCGGCGAACTGATCTTCGCCGCCAACGGCGACTACACCGTGCAGATGGGCTCGCTCTCCAGCGCCGCCGGCAACATCCGCGGCGGCAACAGCGCCACCGGAACCACCACGCTCCAAATCGGCGCGCTCAACACCAGCTCGAACATCGCCGGCAATCTCAACAACGGCGCCACCAAGGTCATCGCCCTGGACAAGGTGGGCTCCGGCGCGCTCACCATCGCCGGCAGCAACAACTTCGGCGGCGGGACGCTGGTCAGCGCGGGCTCCCTCATCGTCAACGGCTCCTTCACCAACGCGGCCAACACCGTCACCGTCGGCGCCGGCGCCACCCTCGGCGGTTCCGGCACCATCGCGGGCGCCACCACTGTCAACGGCACGCTGGCCGCCGGCAACTCGCCCGGCATCCTCACCTTCACCGGCGACCTCACCCTCGCGTCCGGCTCCACCGCCGAGTTCGAGATCGAGGGCCTCGTCCGCGGCACCGAATTCGACGGAGTCGATGTCGGCGGCGTCTTGAGCTACAGCGGCACGCTCAGCCTCCTGTTCAACGACACCATCCAGGCCGGCACCTACGACCTCTTCGGCGGCGCCTTCGCGTCCACCTCCGGCACCTTCGAGAACGTCAGCTTCGGCGGCAGCTTCTCCGAGGCGATGATCGGCTCGGCCAACATCACCGGCTCCGGCTGGACGGCCTCCAGCGCCAGCTGGGCCTACGCCTTCCACAACGCCTCCGGCGACCTGACGATCTCCGCCATCCCCGAGCCCGCCTCGGTCGCGGCTCTGCTCGGCCTCGCGGCCGTCGGCTTCGCCGGCTCGCGCCGTCGCCGCCAGGCCCGCGCCTAATCGACGGGGCGCCTCGCCCACCCACGCTTCTCCTCCCCCACAAGACCCGCCCGAGCACTCGCCGGGCGGGTTTTTCGTGCTCAAGACCCCGTGTCGAACCCGCCCCCCCCGGCGGGCACAACGGCGGAACGGGGGCTGCGGCTCCGTGGTTCCGAACGACCCAAGCACCGACCCGGCACACCCGGTCCGGACGTCGGGTTCCGCTCGGATGCCCAAACTACAATTTTTAGCCTCGCCGGCTATCCTGCTCCACTTCAGACACAAACACCCCCTTCCGATGTCCCTCCGCACCTCCCCCAACCGAGCCGCCGCCATGCGACTCGTGGTCGTCGCCGCCGGCCTGCTTTTCGCCCAGTCCTCCGCCCGGGCGGGCGCGGTATTCGTGGTATTCAACAACACCGCGTGGCAGGAAACCAACCCGTCGGGCGGCGGCACACTGGTCCTGAACTCCAGCAACACCTACGTCGGCGGAGCCATCATCGAGACCGGCACCTTGTTTCTCGGTGGAAGCGGCGCCATCAACCAAAACCCACCCTTTGATATCGATGCCGCCGACCTGAGCATCCTCGCACCCGGCACCGACTTCGTAGGCGGCAGCCTCAGTCTGGACTTCGGCTCCATCTCTCTTTTCGACGGCTCCGGCTACGAGCTCTTCGACTTCGCGAATATCGACTTTGGCGGAAGCTTTACCGAGCTCGGTTGGTCGGGTTTCGCGTGGGATGGCCAAACTTGGATAGTCTATCCGGCGGACGGCATCTTGTTCTTCACCGCCATCCCCGAGCCCGCCTCCTCCGCCGCCTTGCTCGGCCTCGCCGCCGTCGGCATCGCCGGCTCGCGCCGCCGCCG
>CBINNW010000087.1:0-22931 GCA_966252115.1 uncultured Akkermansia sp. | reverse complement strand
CTGCGACAGCCTCACCCTCGTCCTCGCCGCCGACACCGACTACTCGCCCGACCGCACCCGCGGCTGGCGCGGCGAAGCCCCCGCCCCCGCCGTCGCCCGCCGCGTGGACGCCGCCGCCGCCATGTCGGTGTCCGCGCTCCACGCCGCCCACGTCGCCGACCACCAGTCGCTCTACCGACGCTTCACTTTAGACCTCGGCGCCACCGCGCCCGAACTCGCCGCCCGCGCCACCGACCGCCGTCTCCAGTCCTACACCAAGGACCACGCCACCGATCCCGACCTCGAGGAACTCGTCGCCAACTACGGCCGCTACCTCCTCATCGCCTGCTCCCGCCCCGGCGGTCTCCCCGCCAACCTTCAGGGCCTCTGGAACAACTCCAACAACCCGCCCTGGCGCTCCGACTACCATTCCAACATCAACGTCCAGATGAACTACTGGCCGGCCGAGCCCGCCAACCTCGCCGAGAGCCATCGCGTTTTCCTCGACTACGTCTCCAGCCAGATCCCCGTTTACCGCGAACGCACCCGCGAAGAACCGCTCTTCGCCACCGCCAAACGCGGCTGGACCGTCCGCACCGAAAACGGCGTCTTCGGCGGCGGCACTTGGAAATGGAATCCCCCCGGCAGCGCTTGGTATGCCCTCCACTTCTGGGAGCACTACGCCTTCTCCCGCGACGAGGCCTACCTGCGCGACGTCGCCTACCCCGTCCTCAAGGAAGTCGCCGAATTCTGGGAGGACTTCCTCGTGACCCGCCCCGACGGCACGCTCGTCACCCCCCTCGGCTGGTCGCCCGAACACGGCCCCGAGGAACACGGCGTCTCCTACGACCAGCAGATCGTGCACGACCTCTTCACCAACTACATCGAGGCCGCCGACATCCTCCACCTCGACCGCGCCTATCGCGACCGCGTGGCCGACATGCGCGCCCGCCTCCTCGGGCCGAAAATCGGCAAGTGGGGCCAGCTCCAGGAATGGGAGACCGACCGTGACGACCCCAAGGACGACCACCGCCACGTTTCCCACCTCTTCGCCCTCCATCCCGGCCGCCAGATCACCGCCTCCGGCACGCCCGAGCTTTTCCAGGCCGCCAAAGTCTCCCTCAACGCCCGCGGCGACGCGGGCACCGGCTGGAGCCGCGCGTGGAAGATCAACTTCTGGGCACGCCTGCGCGACGGCGACCGCTCCTACCGCCTCCTCCGCAGTCTCATGAGCTACGCCAACGGCTGGGAGGCCGGCCTGTATCCCAACCTGCTCGACTCGCACCCGCCCTTCCAGATCGACGGCAACTTCGGCGCCACCGCCGGGGTGTGCGAGATGCTCGTGCAATCCCACGCCGACGCCATCGAGCTCCTGCCCGCCCTGCCCTCCGCCTGGCCCGACGGCACCGTCACCGGCCTGCGCGCCCGCGGCGGCTTCACGCTGGATCTGACGTGGAAAGCCGGCCGATTGGAAAAAGTGCGCGTCACCAGCACCGCCGGCGCGCGCGGCAAGCTCCGCTACGGCGACCGCGAGGTCCCGCTCAAGCTCGCCCGCGGCCGCGCCGCCGAATTCGGCCCCGCCGATTTCGTCGCGCCGCCGCAACCCTGAACCAAGCGGGGGGCGCCCCGCACGACCCACGCCCCTGCCCCGCCCCCCGCTCCACCCCCGCCATGCGTCCGGTCGCCCTGCTCCTTTTGCTCTTCTTCGCGGCGGGCGTGCCCCTGCGCTTGCTCGCCGCCGCGTCGCCCACGCTCTGGACCACAGGCCAGAACGCCGACGGCCAGCTCGGCGACGGCTCCGCTGTCGGCTCCACGACCATCCACTCCGTCCCGGCCCAAATCGCCACCGACGTTGTAGCCGTTTCCGCTGGTGGCCGCCACAGTCTCTTTATCAAGACCGATGGCTCCCTTTGGGCCATGGGCGACAATTACCACGGCCAGCTCGGCGACGGTTCCAACAACAGCCGGCCCCTCCCCGTTCAAGTCGCCACCAACGTCGCCTCCGTCTCCGCCGGCAGCACCCACAGCCTCTTCATCAAAACCGACGGCACCCTTTGGGCCATGGGTAACAACTCCGACGGCCAGCTCGGCGATGGATCCAACACCAGTCGCTCCACACCCGTCCAAGTCGCCACCGCCGTAGCCTCCGCCGCCGCCGGCGACTTGCACAGCCTCTTCGTCAAGACCGATGGTTCCCTCTGGGCCATGGGCAACAACATCTCCGGCACGCTCGGCGATGGCACCACCACCAATCGTTCACTCCCCGTCGAAGTCGCCACCGGCGTCCTCTCCGCCTCCGCTGGTTGGTCGCACAGCCTTTTCGTCAAAACCAACCATTCCCTCTGGGGCATGGGCGGCAACTCCCACTATCAGCTCGGAACCGCCTCTTCTCAGACCCCGGTCCAAATCGCCACCGGCGTCGCCTCCGCCTCCGCTGGTTGGTTCAACAGCCTGTTCGTCACGACCAACGGTTCCCTCTGGGCCATGGGCGATAATCAGGTCGGTCAACTCGGCACCGGCTCCACCCTGCGCCAAACCAGCCCCGTCCAGGTCACCTCCTCCGTCGCTTCGGTCTCCGCAGGAGGAGGAATTTTCCCCCATACCCTCTTTGTCCAAACCAACGGCACCCTGCGATCCATGGGCTACAATGGCTACGGTCAGCTGGGCGATGGCTCCTCCACGGATCGCTCCATCCCTGTCCAAGTCGCCACCGGCATCACTTCCGTTTCCGCCGGTTTTACGCACAGCCTTTTCCTCAAAAAGGACGGCACGCTCTGGGCCATGGGCGCCAACTCCCACGGTCAACTTGGCGACGGCTCCGTCACCTACCGCACCACGCCCGTTCCGGTAACCACGGACCCTGTCTCTGTGTCCGCCGGCGGCAGGCACAGCCTCTTCGTCAAAACCGACCGCACCCTCTGGGCCATGGGTGACAACTCCCGCGGTCAGCTCGGCGACGGCTCCACCACTGCTCGCGCCACCCCGATCCAAGTCGCCTCCGATGTCGCCTCGGCCTCCGCCGGCAACATCCACAGTCTCTTCATCAAAACCGACGGCTCCCTCTGGGCCATGGGTGACAACTCCTCCGGTCAGCTCGGTGACGGCTCAACCACCCGTCGCACAACCCCGGTCCAGATCGCCACCGGCGTCTCGTCCGTCTCCTCCGGTGGCAACCACAGCCTCTTCATCAAAACCGACGGCACCCTCTGGGCCATGGGCGACAATTACTTCGCCCAGCTCGGCGACGGCACCAACACCCGTCGCACCACCCCGGTCCAGATCGCCACCGGCGTCGCCTCCGCCTCCGCCTGCTACAGCCACAGCGTTTTTATTAAAACCGACGGCTCCCTCTGGGCCATGGGCAACCCCGCCTCCGCTCCGCAAGACGATGGCTCGCACCCCATCATCACCCCGGTCCAGATCGCCGCCGACGTTGTTTCAGTCTCCACCGGTGGAGGGTATGATTATCCACCCCAAACCCTCTTCGTCAAAACCGACGGTTCCCTCTGGGCCACGGGCTACAACGCCTTTGGCCAGTTCGGCGACGGATCGACCACCAGTCGCGCCACGCCGGTCCAAGTCGCCACCGGCGTCGTCTCCGTCTCCACCAGCGGCTCGCACACTCTCTTCCTCGCCGCGCCCGCCGCGCCGCCATCCGCCTTCGCCGCCTGGGCCGAGGCCGCCGGCTTGGGCGGGGCCGACGCCGCGCCCGACGCCGATCCCGACGCCGACGGTCTGCCCAATCTGCTCGAATACATCTTCGCCACCTCGCCATCCCGGGCCGCCTCCGCGTCCGTCCGGCCCTCCGTCGCGTCCCTGTCCATCGACGGCGAAACCCATCTCGTTTTCACCCACCGCCGTCGCAAGTCCGCCGCCTCCGCCTGCGCCTACCAGATCTCCAACGACCTCGCCACCTGGGCCCCGATCTCACCGATCACGGTGGTCGTCGAACCCGACGTGGATGGCGATGGCCTCACCGAATTGGTCGCCGTCAGCGTCCCCTTCGACGGCGAGCCGGCCCTGTTCCTCCGCCTATCCGTCGCCCCTTGACGCCCAGCGCGACCAGGCCCGGCCGGCGGGATTTGGGGTAAGCCTAGAACCGGCGGTAGCCGCAGCTCATCTCGCACAACCTGCTGATCACCTGTCAATCGCATCACCCGCTCGACGCACCTTCCAGGTGCGCCTTCGGGGTGCTGCAATCGACATATGATTCAGCATCTTGCGCGATCTTTCGCCGGGGCTACCGCCGGATCTAGGGTAAGGGAAAAACGCGACACCTCTCCGCTCCCCGCCCAGGTTCGCGTCGCGGCGGCCATCGCTACCCAGCCGCCACACGGCGAAGGATCCGGCTCGGAGGATCCACAAGGCTTTCGCCAGTGCCGCGTCCGTCGTCCGTCGCTCCCGCCTGACGTATCATGCTGAGATCGTAAGGATAGGGGCCTAAAAAACAACTCCCGCGCGGCCCCTTGAAGGGTCCGCGCGGCAGCGGGAGAAATCGGACGCCCGCCGGATGAGAATCACGGCGGGGAATCGAGGGAGGAACTAACGCCGTTTTCCGGGACGACGGCCCAGCGCGGCGACAAGTCCGAAGCCGCCCAGCAGGAGCGCGGCGGCCGAGGGTTCGGGGATCGCCACCGCCTCCAAGCGAACCGCCTCGATCTCCGAAACCGTGAGCAAACCGCTGTAGATGCGAATGTCATCGATATCGCCGCTGAATCCGGAGGTGCCCGCGGCGTTGTTGCCGAGGAAAGCGGTGGCCGTCGAACCAACCGTAGGCGCTCCGGGAGAGTTCCACCAACCACCGTCGTGAATCAAAAGCCCCTGCGCAACGCTGGCTGAAACAGTTGTTGTTCCGGTAATAACCGCAGCATTGTTGTTGGTGACCCCATATTGGGTCGCCATGATTTCTTGCCCCCACTGGCCTCCGTTGAGGCCGTTATAGGAAATCGCCAAGAATACCCAGTCGGAGGTGTAACCGGCCCCCCAAAGATCGCCGCTCCAAGCATTCTGACCGTTGATACCGAACCGGATACCATTATCCCAATTGCCATTGAGACCAAGGGTGATGCCAGGATTGGAAGACGAGTCCGGGGTGGCCGTGGAACCGATATTGAGCAAGTCGGCGTTGTTGCCACCACTCCGCTTGACCCACAGCGTAATGGTGAGCTGATCAAGGGAGCTGAGGTCCACGCTGCTCACCGCAGCGGCATTTCCGAGATCGGATCCGAACCAGTTGTCATTGGCGTTGCTGGCGTGGTAGGAGCGATCCCCACCCGATCCGGAGACTCCCGTGCCGGTGAAGGCGCCGGTGGTGGCGCCCCCGACATTGGCCGACAAGGTGCCGCCACTGGCGGTGCCGGTGTTGGCGCCGTCGGCGGCGTCGAAATTCCATTGATACAGCGGGGTTGCTGCGGAGGCGTTTAACGCAAAACCCACCATCGCGCAGGCGGCGAGGAGGGTGCGGGCGGACCTGGACACGGGGCGTGTGTGATTCTGTGCGGGTTTCATGGGGCTATTTGGACGGTAAGCTAAATCAACCAAGGGGCGGGGGCAGAACGGGGCGCCTTCGCTAAAAAGCGTTAAAAGAAGGATCCCTGTCTGCGGCGGTGATTGATCGATAAATCACCACATGACAAGCTATTTTTCCTCCGGCCTCCGGGCGCGCAGAGCCCTGCCGGGGGTTCTACCCTACCGAAGTGGGTAAGCTTCCCGTGGTTGCACCGGAACGAACAAAATTTCGTCCGCGTGCGGTTTTGGTCTCGCCCAACGCCAAACGGCATAAAACCCGCCCGGTTTTGCAGACCGGGCGGGTGGCTCGTTTATCTTTTCTTGTCCGACCGGTCTCAGGGGGCGGTCTCGGTGACCCGAAGTCGGAGGAAACGGCGGGCGTGGGCGGACAAAGCCTCGGGGTCGGGGACGCTCACGATCTCCTCGACGTTTTCATCCCCGGAGCTGCTCCAGACCGAGTTCCAGTCGGCCAAGTTTCCGGAGGCCTCCACCGAGTAGGTGAGCGAGCCGTCGGCGATGCGCAGGAAGCTGAGCGTGAGGTGCCCATCCACCCGTGTAGCCACGGGCAGCAGATCGGTTTCCGCCTCGGTCGGATTACCGCCCAACGCATACTCCAAGAGGTTGGCCACACCGTCCGCGTCCGGATCGGCGTCGTTGGCCGCGTCGTCGGTGGCCTCGGTGGTGCCGAACCAGGTTTGGCGCCAGTCCTCGAGCGGGGTCGTGCTCGGGAGCGCGCCGATGGATATCCTGCCGGTGCCGGTGATCCAGGAGTAGGTGTGGGTGGCGCCGGAGCCGATAGGTCCGTAGGTGCCGGGGCCGGGCGACGCGCCATCGACGAGGAAATCGGAAACGACCTCGGTGCCGGTGAAGTTCAGCTCGAGCGTGGCGGAGGCGCTGTCGGTGACGGCAAAGGCGGCGGTGTCGCTGAGCGAGGTCGCCGAGGTAAGGACGAGCTTGCCCTGGCTCAGGGTCGTGGCGCCGGTGTAGGTGTTGCCCGTGCCGAGGGTGAGGGTGCCCGGGCCGGTCTTGGTGAAGCCGCCGGGCGCCTCCAGAAAGTCGGCGGACTGGTTGCCGAGCGGGGCCGAGATGGTGAGGCCGGAGTCGGCGGCGACCTCGATGGTGGTGTTGGCGCCGAGGTGGTTGATGCCGGTGGAGGCGTTGGAGATGAGCGAGGTCACCCCGCCTTCCGCGACGATGGTATCCCCGAAGGCGTAGCCCACGCTTCCGCTCGCGCCGGCAATGTTCTGGGCCAGGGTGCCGCCCCTGAGGGTGACTCCGCCGATCACGTTGTAGGCCGAGGAGGACACGGTGCCGCCCGCTTCGACGATCAAGCGGGGGAGCGCGGCGAGGTCGCCCTGGCCGTTGCCGAGGACGCGGTGGTTGCCGAAGAGCAGGGTGGCGCCGTTCTGGACCGTGATGGTGCGGCCGGGGGTCTGGGCGTTGCCGAGGCTGGAAACGGTCGGCGCGATGAAGAGCGAAACGTTCGCCGCCAGGGTGCCGCCGGAGACGAGGACGTCGCCGGTGAAGTTGCTGGTGCTGCTGAGGGCCAGGGTTCCGGAGCCGGTCTTGGTCAGCGCGACGCGCTGGGTGGCGGAGCCGTTGGTGAAATGGCCCGAGAAGGTATCGGTCACGCCCGCGGCCGTGTTGACGAGCACCGTCGAGGTGGTGCCTTCGGCACGGTTGATGATGGTGCCAAGGGTGGTGCCGGC
Source organism: uncultured Akkermansia sp. (assembly GCA_966252115.1). Taxonomy (GTDB): domain Bacteria; phylum Verrucomicrobiota; class Verrucomicrobiia; order Opitutales; family Opitutaceae; genus IMCC26134_A. The sequence goes on along the minus strand of CBINNW010000087.1, from coordinate 15,735 downwards.
GAGACTGCCGATCTGGGGGGAGAAGCCGTTGAGGTTGACCGTGCCGCCTTCGACGTTGAGCGAGGCGCCCGCAGCGCCGAGGGCGAGCGCGTTGCCGAGCGTGAGGGTGCCGCCTTGGGTGGCGGTGCCGGCATGGGTGTTGGCGCCGGATAGGACCGTCTCGCCGGTGCCGGCCGTGGTGAGGACGAACGCGCCGCCGACGGGGGCGGAGACGGTGAGGGCGGAGGCGGAGTTGTTGGTCCAGGTCTGGTTGGCGCCCAAGGCGACTCCGCCGGTGGTGGTGATGCCGACGGGGCCCGCGGCGGCGGACACCGTGACGCCGCCCGAGCCGATGGTGAGCGCGTGGGTGCCGCCGATTTCAACGCCGGTGGCCTGGCTGTTGAAAACGATGGACTTCACGTCCTGCGCGGCTCCGAGGAGCGTGTTGGTGAAGTTGGACGCTCCGTCGGCGACAAAGGTGGCGGCGGCGCCGCCGTCGGCGGGCAGGGCGGCGGGCGTGGCGCCGGCGGAATCGGAGGTCCAGTTGCCGGCGTTCCAAGCGGAGCTTACGTTGCCTTTCCAGTAATAGGGGACGCCGCCGGAGGGAGGCGGCGGGGCGGATTCGAGGCGGATCGCCTCCAGCTCCTCGATCGTGAGCTGGGTGTTGTAGATCCGCACATCGTCGATCTGGCCGGTGAAACCACGCTGGCCGTTGGCGCGATCGCCCATGTAGAGCGTGGCGGCGGTGCCGAGGGCCAGCGATCCGGGGGAGGAGCCGGAGGTGTTAAGTCCAGCCCCGCCGACGACGGAAACGCTGTTGGTGAGGGACCCGGTGAGGACGACGGCGTTGTTCGCCCGGTTATAAAGGTCGAAGTTGGTGGGACTTTCGTTGGGGGGATTGCCGCCATCGTAACTGAAGGCGATGAATTTCCATACCCCGGGACTGATCCCGGCCGACACCTGAGCGTTGTTGCCGTTCACGCCAACCTCAAGGGCTCCGTTGTTCAGGAGCATGTTGATGCCGGGGTTGCTGCCGGAGTCGGGCGTGGAAGTGGTGCCGAGCTGGAGGAGGCGGGGGAAATTCGTGAGGTCACCGGCGGTGACTTTCACCCACATGGTGACGGTGAAGTTCGAAAGGGTGCCGAGACCGGTGAGGACGTTCGCCCCCCCGGCGACGACGGAATTGCCCGCGCCGACACCGCCCGTGTAGGCGTTGGTGAGGTTGAGCGCGAAATCACCAGCGTTGCCGCTTGCGCCCGCGCCAAGGAAATTGGCGGTGCCGTTGGGCACAAAGGTGCCACCGCCGGCGGTGACCGAGGGGACGCCTTCGAAGCCGGTGTCGAAGCTCCATTGATAAAGCGGAGCGGCGGAAGCCGCGATGGGGGCCGAAAGGCAAGCGGTGGCGACAAGTCGGCGAAGCGCACGACGATACGAGGAGGATTTCATATGGGGTTGAAGACGGAAGGGCGGGATTCCCGACACGCTTAGGGGACAAGCAAAGGCTGCTCGGCGTCCGCTCGGCTGGCTACCGCCACGGTTCTGACATCGTTTAGGAGCGGCGAATCACGCAACCATCCACCAGCAAACAAATGACTTACAAAAATTGTAGCCTCGCCGCTTCAACTTGGGGCGCACTCTCCCCTCCGATTCTCGTCGGGACCCGCCCTACTTCCGCTCGATGCGGAGCCGCAGAAACACCCGGTCGCTTCCGCCAGCCCAGTCCGGGCCGTATTGAACGCTAAACAGCCGTTCCCCGGCCAGATCCGCGCTTTCGATCCGGAAATCGTCCGGATACATCTCCGCGTCGAACCACTCGGTCAGATCGCCCGAGATCTCGGGCAGAAAACGGAACTCGTTCAGACGGGCCAGCGGAACGCCGTAGGCCAGCGCCATGGGCGTGGCCGAGCCCGGCGAGACAAGATGCGGCAGGCGGGGCGAATTTTTGACCGGTGCCAAGGGCGACAGATCGAAGGCGTTCTCAAACAGCAGCGAAAAGCCGTCTCCATCCGGGTCGTCCGCGGGATCGTGTCCGAGGGTGTTGAAATGCTGCAACTCCCACGCGTCGCTCAGGCCGTTGCCGTCGCGGTCGGCGCCGGGATCGGAAAAGGCGCCGAAGAAGAAGGCCGCCTCGCCTTCATAGAGCCCGGTGGCCGTGTTGGGCGCCGAGCCCGGGCCGATGGCGGTCGCGGTCGCGCTCTCGAATTTGTTGCCGATGGGGTTGATCGCGTGAAGCAGCGAGAGGTCGCCGGCGGGGAAGGCGGGAAACACGCTGGCGCGCGTCGTGACATTCGACGGAGGAAGGTGCGGGGTCAGCACGCGGAGAAACAGGTCCGGCGTGCCCGTCGTCACGGTGATCGGCTGCTGGGTGGTGTCCAGGCGCGCCCAGTGCAGCCGCCCGTGGTAGCCGCGAAACTCGGGAAAGCCGCTCCAGCGGTAGCCGGCGATCGCGTCGTTCACGGTCTTGTGGTGGACCCCCAGCTCCTGGCCCTCCGGACGGTTTTTCCAGACACGATAGGGCCCCTGCCCCAGCCAACGCATGCCGGTGACGTTGGCCTCGGGATAGTCGAAGGTGACGCCGAGCCAGGTCTGCTCGCCGGTGAGGGTGTATCGATATTTCAACTTCAACCAGCCGTCGGGCCGGAGGCGCCACTGGAAGCCGTCGCTCGCGGAGGTGACGTCGTTCATCGTCACGAGGTAGTCCGCCCCGTCGAAGCCGTGGGTGACGCTCGACGTGGTCCAGGTCCCCGCCACCGGGCGCGGGCCGTTCGAGATCGAGACGGCCTGGCCGGCGACGCTCACGCCGTCGAGGCGGCCGGTGGCGAGGTCGAAGCGCCAGGTGCGCGCGCCGTTCGTCACGCTCAGCTCGCCGCCGCTGACGGTGGGCACGAGGGCGGCGGCGGGCGGGATGGCGGCCTTGACCAGGCGGTCACAGATCCAGGCGGCGTCGTGCAAGGGCCAGGTCCAGGTGTAGATCTCCCGGCCATGGGGGTCGCGCGCCGTCACGCGCAGGGCGTCGTAGAGTGAAAGACCTGGCGGCAGGCCGAGCGCGAGCGTGCCCGAGGCGCCGGGGGCGACCGAGGGGCCGGCGAAGGGCCCGCCGCTCGTCCCGACGATGAAGCCCGAGTCCTGCACCGCGGACGAGTCGGCCGGATCGGGGAACCAGCCGAGCTGCCAGCTGAACGCGCACTGGTTCAGGTTGGTGAAATCGAACCGATTCTCGACCGCGAGCGAGCCGCCGAAGGTCGCGGGATCGGGCGGGGTGAGCTGCACCGGGCTCCAGAGCGCCTTGACGGTGTGGTAGCTGGCCTCCTTTTCGCGATAGGGGCCCACGATGCCGTCGGGGGCGGCTTCGTTGGCCACGTCGATCGCGCCGCCGCGGTCGTCGCGCGCGATGCCCTCGTCGGCGAAGGCCCAGATGAACATGCCGCCGCCGTTGGGCGCGGTGCGCATGGGTTCCCAGTGGTCGGCCAGGCCGGCGCCGCCGCCGCCGTCGAAGAGGGCGTGCTGGATCTCGGTCGGCATATAGACCGGCTTGCCCGCGCCGAGGTAGCTGCTGAACACGTTGTAGAGGGCGTAGTGGTGGGTGCGCACGTTGCCGGTGAGCTCGGCACCCCAGTTGGCGGCCTGGAGCGTCGTCCGGCCCTGCGGATCCCAGAGGGCGTAGTGGCTGGTGACGTTGCGGTTGAAGCCGCCCTCGTTGCCGTTGCCCCATGCGAAGATGCTCGGGTGGTTGACGTCGCGGATCACCATCCGGCGCACGAGGTCGGGGGCGACGGTGTCGTCGTAGGCCGATTGCCAGCCGGCGAGTTCGTCGAACACGAGCAGGCCGAGCCGGTCGCACTCCTCGAGGAAATGCTTCGCGGGCGGATAGTGGCTCATCCGCACGGCGTTCACGTTCATGTCCTTCATCAGCTCGATGTCGGCGATGCTGACCGCGCGGCTGGTGGTGCGACCGTCCGTGGGCCAGAAGTCGTGGCGGTTCACGCCGCGCATGAGGACCTTTTTCCCGTTCACGGTGAACCCGCTGCCCGGCACGAGGGCGATGGTGCGAAAGCCGATGGTCTCCGTGTGCGAGTGGAGCACGGTGGCGCCGTCGCGGATCTCGACGGTGAGCCGGTAGAGGTGGGGAAACTCCGGCGACCACTGGCGCGGCGAGGGCAGCGAGGCGGAGAGCACGACCCCCGACGCGGCGGCGGCGACGGGCTGGGTGAACTCCGAGCCGAGCGGCACGCCGTCCATGTCCGCGACGCGCGCGGCCACGGTGAGCGGACCCGTCACGCCCGAGAGAAAGGTGTGCACGGCGATCCGACCGTCGGCCTTCGCGTCCACCGCGACGCGCTCGATGTGCGTGAGCGGCCGGGCCTCCAGATAGACCGGCCGGTAGATGCCGCCGAAGGTCCAGTAGTCGGCCCTGCGCTCGGCGCCGTTGATGGAGTCGTTGGAGGAAACCTTCCGCACCGTGACCTCGAGCAGGTTGCTCGCGCCGTAGTTCAGGTTGTCGGTGACCTCGTGGCTGAACTCGTAGAACCCGCCCCGCGTCACCAAGGAGCCGGTCGATGACGACAGGCCGGCGCTGACGCCGTCTCCGATCGGTGAATACAGGTCCGCGGCCGCCCCGCCGGAGTTCAGCGGGGTGAGCGTGCCGCCGGAGCCCGCGGCCGGGGCGACGCTCGTGCCGGTGGTGGCGTGGTTGAAATTCCAATGATACAGCGGGGTCGGCGGCGTGCCGCCCGCGCCCAGGCCGGAGGCGCGCACCGCCTCGAGCTGGGCCGCGTCGAGCGCCCCGCCGAAGACGCGGAAGTCGTCGCCCAGGCCGTCGAAGGCGCGGCCTCGGTCGCCGCCGCGGTTGAGGAGGTAGGCGAAGGCGTTCGCGCCGAGCTGCGCGGAGGCGCCCGCGCCGTAGGTGACGGTGGACACCGCGGCGCCCAGCGCGCCGGAGCGGTCGCCGACGTAGAACTTCACGTTGCCGGAGCCGAGCGCGGGGTCGAAGGTCACGGCCACGAAGGTCCAGTCGCTCCCGTTGAGGATGCCGGCGCTGGCGAGCGCGCCCGAGCCGGCGTCGGAGTTGATCTTGAACTGGAGCGTGCGGACGCCGCTCCCGGAGTTATAGACCGAGAGGTAAACACCGTTGGCGGCGTTGCCGTCGTAGTTGGCGTTGGCGCCGAGCAGCATGAGCCGCGGGAACCGGCCGTCCGGCATCGCGGCGAAATCCGCCTCGGGCTTCAGCCAGCAGGTCAGGGTGAGGGCGGAGAGCGTGCCGAGGTTGAGATTGCCGTTGGCGACGGCCACGCCGCCGCCCTGCCCCATCGCGGCGGAGGCGCGGTTGTCGAAGGCGCGCTCGTCGGCGAGGGTCATGGTGCCGACGCCGTCTCCAATCGGTGAATACAGGTCCGCGGCCGCCCCGCCGGAGTTCTGCAGGGTGAGCGTGCCGCCGGAGCCCGCGGCCGGGGCGACGCCCGTGCCGGTGGAGGCGTGGTTGAGGCTCCACTGGTAGAGCGGGGCGGGCGCCGCGACGCCCACGTCGAGGCCGGAGGCGCGCACCGTCTCGAGCTGGGCCGCGTCGAGCGCTCCGGCGAAGACGCGGAAGTCGTCGCCCAGGCCGTCGAAGGCGCGGCCGCGGTCGCCGCCGCGGTTGAGGAGGTAGGCGAAGGCGTTCGCGCCGAGCTGCGCGGAGGCGCCCGCGCCGTAGGTGACGGTGGACACCGCGGCGCCCAGCGCGCCGGAGCGGTCGCCGACGTAGAACTTCACGTTGCCGGAGCCGAGCGCGGGGTCGAAGGTCACGGCCACGAAGGTCCAGTCGCTCCCGTTGAGGATGCCGGCGCTGGCGAGCGCGCCCGAGCCGGCGTCGGAGTTGATCTTGAACTGGAGCGTGCGGACGCCGCTCCCGGAGTTATAGACCGAGAGGTAAACACCGTTGGCGGCGTTGCCGTCGTAGTTGGCGTTGGCGCCGAGCAGCATGAGCCGCGGGAACCGGCCGTCCGGCATCGTGGCGAAGTCCGCCTCGGGCTTCACCCAGCAGGTCAGGGTGACGGCGGAGAGCGTGCCGAGGTTGAGATTGCCGTTGGCGACGGCCACGCCGCCACCCTGCCCCATCCCGGCGGAGGCGCGGTTGTCGAAGGCACGCTCGTCGGCCGGCGGCCCGGAGGTGACGCCGCCTCCGGCCGGAAGGCCGTTGATGCGGGCCTCGGTGTCGGTCATCGAGCCCTCGAAGACGAGGAACACGCGCTTGTTGCCGGCCCACTCGGCGGGCACGCCGAAGGTCGTGCGATACTCGCCAAACTCCTTGGTGGAATCCCAGCCGTATTCATAGGAACCGAAACCCTTCGTATCCCAGCACGAGGGCACGGGGATGGTGGTCCACACGCCGGCCTTGCGCCCGGCGGAAACACGGAATTGCCACGGCACGGTGTTGTCCTTGTCGGTGCCGGAGAGGTATTGGACCTCGTTGGTGACGGAGGCGGAAATTCCCTGGGTGACGATGAGAGCTGCGGCGGCGAAGGCTGCGGAGCGAAAACGAAGATTCATTGGGCGGGGCGGGCGATAAAGGGGTCAAAAAGCCCCCCGAATCCGCGACAATCGCGGGCCACGTCCCGGCTCGAAAACCGGAGGCGGAAGAGGGCTGGAGCGCCAGCCGACCGTTCCGCCAGGCGAGTCGCAAGCAAAGCGACGCTGACATGGTTCAGCTCGCCCGGATCAGACCGAAACATCCGCCAGAGACGATATGCGAAGACTGCCAATCGTCCGCCCGACGGGAGCCCGCCTTTCTCGCCGGCAAGGCAGGATGGGAAGTCCACCAAAGGCGCGTAAACGACCCGATGGCCATCAAGATCGTGATCCAGAGGGGCCGATGTCGCGCACAAAACCGATCCCGGAATGAGCCCGCGCCACGGGCTGAACGATGTCAGCACCGCGCGGATTGAGGGAAAGGCCCGGGCACGGTTACGGAATTGCGCAAGGATCGATACCCCACCGAGCGAAGGTCGGTCCTTCCCATCCCCTCCCGGCAGCATCAGGTCCGCTCGGTTCCCAGCTACACCAACACAGTCGCTCAAAAATCCTCATGAAATCGAAACCCTCATTCGTGGCCTACCTCGCCACTCTTGTCATCGCTTCCGGCACGGTCGCCCAAGCCACCTCCATCACCGTCGATACGGTGGGTGTGATCAACCCGAACGCCAAAACCATCCTGGAGGCCACGGGGAACTCCTCCACCGTGAGCACCTTCACCTCGGACATCACCACCGCATTCGCCAACAACACCGGCGGCGTGTGGAATTTCGACGGCACCAACTTCTTCGTCGATAACGGCGAAACCATCACCCTCAACTACGGCACCTCGCTCGCGAACAGCCTGAGCCTCACCCTGAGCGGCAACCAGATCAACCAGGGCAACGTGAGCGGGGAGTCCACATCCGGAGCCGCGACCATGCTCGGCTTTTCCGGCGATGCCTCGACCCGCACGTTCATCTCCAGCGTGCCGCTGCTTAGCATCGGCATCATCAGCACCGACCGCAGCGACGCCGGCCGCATCCCCGCGCTGACGGTCACCTTTCAGGACACCACCACCGCCAGCACCTCGGGCGCCAATGGAGACAACTATTTTTTCCATAGCATCTCCGGCACCATCTCCAATCCCATCGTGAGCTTCTCGCTCTCCCAAAACGCCTTCATCCGCTACGACGACTTCGGCTTCATCACCGCCGTGCCCGAGCCCGCCTCCGCCGCCTCCCTCGCGGGCCTGCTGGCGATCGGCTGCGTCGCCCTGCGCCGCCGTCGCGCCCGGAGCTGAAGCGGAATCCGACGCCCAAACCATCCTCACTCACCGAAGCCGCCGGGTCGCCCCCGGCGGCTTTTTAATGCCCCAACGCCGGCTCGGCGTAACGAAAAACTCGATACGCACAGCTCCGTCCACCTGCACCCCGTCCACCGGAGTCTTGACGCACCTCTTGGACGAGGCCTGCCTTAACCGCCCTCCCCGGACGCCTATCTCCCCAAAAGCGCGCAGCTCCGCCGACCTCCCCGCCGGAGGCCAGGCCCCCCACATGCACGACCCCCCTCGTCGTCCCACCATGGCCGACATCGCCCGCAAGGTCGGCCTCGGCCGCTCGACCGTGTCCATGGCCTTGCGGAATCATCCCGAGATCCCGCTCGCCACCCGGGAGCGGGTCCATCGGGCGGCGCAGGAACTCGGCTACCGGCCCGATCCGCTCCTGTCCCTGCTGATGTCGAATCTGCATGACGAAAACGCACGGCCCCGTGACACCGTGCTCGCGGTTCTCAGCGAACCGGAGGAAAACTGGAACTGGCGCGACCGCCCCCTCTTTCAAACCATGTGGGCGGGCATGGAGGCGCAGGCGCTTCGGCGCGGCTATCGCATCGAGGAGTTTCGGATCGGCCGACACGGGCTCCCGCCGGCCCGGGTGATCCAAGTCCTGCTCAGCCGCAGCATCGTCGGCGCCGTCATCGCGCCCAAACTACACTGCGGCCCGAGCGCTTTCACCGGCTGGGACTCGCTGCCCTGCGTGACGCTCAACTGGTCGGTCGTCTCGCCCCATCTGCCGCGGGCCTGCACCGCCGCGTTTCGCAATTTCAACAGCGCCTGGGATGCGCTCGAGGAGCGCGGCTATCGCCGGATAAGTTTCCTCACCAATCCGGGCATCGCACCACGAACGGAGCACCAGTATGTCGCCGCCCATCTGATGAAGCTCCACCTCCAGCCACCGGAGCGCCGCATCCCCGCCTTCTACTTGTCGCCGGAAAAACCCGATCTCGCGCTCCTCCGCGCCTGGCTCGAACAAGCACGCCCGGATGCGGTGATCGTGGACGACGCCCACGCCATGTTACCGATCCTGAGGCGGGTGACCGATGTTCCCGCCGCCCTGGGCGTCGCGGCGCTCGAGCTGGGCAATTCCCCGGCGGGGATGGCCGGTATCGACGAGCACTCGGCCGAGATCGGCGCGGCCGCGGTGGACATGCTCATCGGCCGTCTGCAACGCAACGAGCGCGGCCTGCCCGCGATTCCCCGCCTGCTTCACGTGCCCGGTTCATGGCGGGAGGGCGCCACGGCGCGTCCCCTGCCGCCACCCCCGCCCCCGGCGGGGCTCCGGGTCGCCTCCGGGAGCTGATGCCCGGCCCTGTCCCCCCGATCTTGGCCGGGGACGGCCAACGCCACACGCCACGGCGGCCAGCCCGCGTCGCGGCTTCCTGATCGCATGCGGCGCGCCCGGGCAGCGCCGCGCCTCGGCGCTACACGCGCTTCAGGTGCCAGCGCAGGCTCTGGAAATCGCGCGTCAACCCGTCCAGCGGCAGGCCGATTTGCAGCAACGCGTCGCCCCGCCATTCTCCCGCCGGGCCGTGGACGCAGCGGTAACGCGCGGCGGGATCGAGCCCGCGCAGACGCAGGGCGGGCAAACGCCAGTTCGGCTCCGCCAGGGCCAGCACCGCCGTCACCACCGCCTCGTCCCGACCCGGCGACACCAGCATCCACGCCGCCAGATTTTCCGCGTGCGGATCCCTCAGACGATGCAGGTCCCCGTGCCGCAGGAGATGGCGCGTCGCCTTGGCCTGCGCGACCAGATCACCGGCCTCGGCCAGATCGGGCGCGTCGAGCTTCGTCAGATCGAGCTCGAAACCGAACTGGCCCGCGAGAGCCACATGGCCGCGCGTGCGCATGGGCGTGCTCCGATGCACCTGGTGGTTGGGCACGGCCGAGACGTGCGCGCCCATCGTGCAGGGCGGATAGACGATCGAAGTGCCGTGCTGGATACGCAGGCGCGCGATGGCGTCGGTGTTGTCCGAACACCAGAACTGCGGCGTGTAGTGCAGCATGCCGGGATCGTAACGTCCGCCGCCGCCGGAACAGCCTTCGAGCAGCAGGTCGGGAAACTCGCCCGCGAGCCGCTCCGCGAAGGCATAGACGCCGAGAACGTGGCGGTGGAACACCTCGCCCTGCCGGTCGGGAGGCAGGGCGGCCGAGGCCACCTCCGTGAGGTGCCGGTTCATGTCCCACTTCACGTAGCCGACGGGAGCCTCGCGCAGGATCGCCGCCACCTGCGCGTAAACGCCCTCCACCACCTCGGGCCGCGAAAAATCGAGCACGAGCTGTTGGCGCCCCTCCGTGCGTCCGCGCCCGGGAACGTGCAGGCACCAGTCGGGGTGCGCGCGATACAGGTCGCTCTCCACCGAAACCATTTCCGGCTCAAACCAGAGCCCGAAGCGCAGCCCCTCGGCCTCGATGCGCCGGCCGAGGTCGCCCAGGCCGCCGGGCAACTTTTTGCGATCCACGATCCAGTCGCCGAGCGAGGTGGTGTCGTCGTTGCGCCGGCCGAACCAGCCGTCGTCCAAAACAAAAAGCTCCACGCCCAGCTCGCCCGCCCGGCGCGCGATCGCGGCGAGTTTGTCCGCGTCGAAATCGAAGTAGGTCGCCTCCCAGTTGTTGATCAACACCGGCCGCTCGCGATCACGCCAGGCGCCGCGCACGAGCCGTTCGCGGTAGAGCCGGTGATACTGCGCGGAGAGCCCGCCCAGCCCCTCGGCCGAATAGGCCAGCACCACCTCCGGCGTCCGGAAACTCTCCCCCGGCTCCAGCCGCCACGCGAAGCCGTCGGGATTTATGCCGAGAAACACCCGCGTCTGGTGCATCTGCGTGACCTCGGCGCCGCCGCGGTGGTTGCCGCTGTAAACCAGACTGAAGCCGTGGACCTCGCCGCGCACCTCGTCCGCCGTCGGCTCCAGCAAGGCGAAAAAAGGATGCGCCTGATGGCCGCTCGCCCCGCGCCGGGACGCGCTCTCGTGCAGCCCCGAGCGCAGCGGCGCACGCTCCACCCAACGCTCGCGCGCCCACGCCCCGGGCAGGGTCAGAAGATCGAATCCCCGATGCGAGAAATCCACCGATACGCTCGCCGCACGCAGCAGCGTGACCGCGCGGTCGCCGCGGTTCCCCACCCGGGCCGCGCGCACCACCACGTCGCGCCCGGCGAACACCGAGTAGCTCAGCGTCACCTCGATGCCGGAGACGGGTTCGCCCGGCCCGGCCTCGCGCGCGTCGCGCAGGTCGATCTCGAGCGTCTCCGCCTCGTCCGCCGACTCCACGTAGGTGGCGGGCAGGCCCGGCGACGCCGGCTTTCCCGCCAGCACCCGATGCGCGACGTAGAGCAGACGCAAACCGCGCGTGCCGTCGGCGTGCAACACGTCCACCGCCGGCTCGCGGAAATCGCCGGTGTTGGCCGTCGGATACTCCATGCGCAGCAGGTCGGGCGACGCGCGGCCGCCGAAGGGCGGCGTCCCGAGAAACTCCGGTCCGAAAGGCATGCCCCCGGTTTCGAGCCGCCCGGCCAGGCTCGCGTCCGGCTCGACCGCTCCGCCCCAGTGCAGATGGCACAGCAAACCGCTGGCATGCACGCCGAGGGCGTAGGTCGAGGCCGCGCCTCGCAGGAAAAACAGCGGCCGATCCTCCGGACCGGAAACGATGGTGATGAGCGACATGGGAAAAAGATATGCCAAAGGTGATCGGCGCCGGAAACGGAAGCGTCCACGCCGACTTCGTCACCCAAGGGAAAGGGCGGGTTCTGGTGCCGGCCAAAGACTCAAAAAATGATTTTGGATAAACATTCTGTGATGCACGCGCGGCCACCGTTTCCTTCGGCGTCCCGGATGGAGCGCAGGCGGGGACCCAACCGGGTTCTCCGACGCACCCGCGGCCAATCCAAGGCTATTCAACGATGAGGTTTCCGGGCCCTTTGTGGCTTAGGATACCGGAACCCATGCTGAGAGGAAAGGGACCGCACGCACCTCCGACGGTCCGCGGTATCCCGTCCGTTCTCCGCCCCTCCCAGACCTCCATCGTCCATGCCCGCCCTCCCCTGCTTCCGCGCGTCCTCGCGCCCCGTTTCCCGCCGAGCCTTCACCTTGATCGAACTGCTCACGGTCATCGCCATCATCGGCATCCTCGCCGCGATCCTCATCCCCACCGTGGCCAAGGTGCGAGCGACCGCGCGCAAGGCGGAGTGCGTCTCCAGACTGCGCCAATGGGGGACCGCCGTCCGCCTGATGAGCAACGACTACAAGGGGCTGGTCCCCCTGAATCAGGATCTGGGGACGGGCACGGTGATCTACAGTCCGTATTTCAGCCAGGCGACGATGATACTGCCCAATGGAACGGTGAAGAGCTCCCAGGAGATGATGGCCCGCTGCCCCACGGCGCCGAGCGATGTGAGCGACCCGAATTACCTGCGCCGTTGCTACGGCTTCGTCCGACCGAACGACATCCCCTGGAACCAACATAACCTCAACAAGTTCGGATCCTCCGTGGACAAGAAAATCACCGCCTATAACATCGGCCAGGCCTCCGCGCCCTCCCGGCTGTTGCTGATGATCGAGGTCGCCCCCGGTTTTGATGGTGCGCTCGTTGATCGTGGCGACCAGCTCGCCACCAAGGTTCGCCCGATCCAGACCGACAGCACGAAGCTTCGCCACGGCGGCGCGGCCAACGCGCTTTTCCTGGACGGCCATGTGGAGACCCTTTCGGCCGCCCAGACCGATTACTCGGTCCAGGAAAACATACCGGTCATCGATCGCTGGTTCACGTTCAAGTAGCCGCGGCGGCCTGTCCGGCCACGGCGTTGAAACCGCTTCGCCGCGTCGCCGGGTCGTCGCGAACACGATCCCCCGGCCGCCCACGCGGCAGATGGTGATTCCGCCGGATCGCTCGACGCATTGACTGAGCGACCTAAACTCGCACCGTGTTTTCATGCCCTCCACCGCCAAGCATGGCAGCGATCCCCGGTATTCGTTGAGCGGTTCTTACAAGCCCGATCATTTTGTCCTCCCTTCATCGGGCGAGGCTGTATCGCGAAAAGAGGCCATTCGGCGTGTCGGCGAACTAAAGCAATGGGTCAAATCCATCGCCGCCGCTCCGGCTGCGGGAAAATCTCCGGCGAAAAAATAGCGAACTGATTCCGCTACGGGCGTTGCCTTGACTCCCGCTCAATCGCCGCCTCGTGGACGCGTCGCCTTCCGCAATCTCCGAGACTTTGGAGTTAGTCCTGGCGGTTAGCCGCCTGCGGGAACTGCTGCCTGAACGGTTGCGCGCCTGCAGGGAACCGCAGGATATCATCGCCCTGCTCGAGGATTCCGACACCGGCCCCCTTCTCGCGGCCAGTTTTGCCGAAGCGCTCGGAAAGATCGAAGAGGCGATGCAGTTGGCCCCGGTTGAAATAGTTCCGGTCATCCTCATGCCATCGTCGCAAGACAGACGGTCCGAGGTCGCATCGGAACTCGTGCGATTGCTCCGCGCCGAGCACCAACCCGCTTTTCTCGTCGAATTCCCCGCCCCACCGCCTCCCGGATGCACTTTCACGCGTCTCGTCTGGTTCGATCCGGTCTACGAAACGCTTCCCAACGCGGCCTTCGACGCCTTCCATCGCTGGCGGCAGATCGCTCCTTATGCGCGGGTCGTTTGTCCGAGCGACACCTCGCCAACTCACGAAGAACGCAATCTGCTGCGCAAGGTCGGCTTCTTCGCTCGCGCCCGATTCGTTGAGATCAGCCCCGAAGCAAAAGAGGCCGCGCAAAACATCCTCACCGCGTTCAAGACCAACGAGGAAGATCATCGGCCCGGCGCTCGCCCCGTGAACGATTCGGCCGACGTATCCGACGACCACCTCGGGATTGCGAGCGACGCCGGAGCGTTTGCCCGGATCATCGCCGACCGCACGCTGGCCCCGCCCCTCGCCATCGCGGTCTTCGGCAACTGGGGCAGCGGAAAGAGCGTTTTTATGCGCCTCATCGAGCGGCGGCTAAAAGACCTCGATGGCTCGACCAACTCCACGACCTACTCGGCTGCCAAGACCCGCTGCGTCTGGTTCAACGCTTGGCACTACGTCGAAGCCGATCTCTGGGCCAGCCTCGCCGCCACGATCTTCGACTGTCTCCATCTCGAACCGTCGGAAAAACAGCCAGGTCCCGCCGAACGACGTGCGAAAATACTGGGGCAAATGGAGATCGCTCGCCTCTCCGTTGCGTCCCTGGAAAAGGAAAAATCCGAAGAAATAGCCCGACTCGAAATTCGTCGGGAGGAGTTGGCCCGGTCGAAGACCCAAAACGCCCTCCAGTTGGGCGATCTCCGGACAGGCATCCAATCGATGCTCGACCACCTCGGTCGTCACTTCAGCTCGGATGTGCATCTCGCACCAGCTGATCGCGAGCAGCTCGATCAAGCCCGTAGAATGGCCAACGACGTGGTCGCCGACGCTCAAACCCTGGCGGCGGAATGGCGAGCGCTCGGAGAATCCGCCGGCATGCTCCGCCAGACATGGGGGGAGATTCGACGGAACTGGAAGCTCTACGCCGGTGCATTTGGCCTCACGCTGTCGGTCGCTCTGCTTTCCCTTTTGACGCCCTTGTTTTCCGAAGAACTGGGGAAACTCGGTAGCCGAATCGTTGCCGCCGGGGCAATCGTCACCCCCGCGCTTGTCGCCGCAGGAAAAGCAGTCGCCAAGCTCGCCAAGGCCAAAAAAATCTACCGCGAAATCCTCGACCGGAAACGAAAGGAGCTGGAGGCCCAGCAGGCGGAAAAATATCGGATCGAACAATCTCGCCTCGAAGAAATCGAAACGCGCCTCGCCACCGAAAAAGCCGTCCTCGCACGCCTCCGGACGGAAAGGGCGGGCACCTTCACCGCCGCCCAGCTCAAGGACTTCATCGCGTCACGCGCCACCGCCAACGACTACAAGGCCGGCCTCGGCTTGCTCGCCGCACTCCGCAAAGACTGCGAAAAGCTTTCGGAGCTGCTCGCCAAACAATCGATCGATCAAACCGAGTCCGACGCTCCGAAAGCCGAGCTCGAACGCATCGTTCTTTTTATCGACGACCTCGACCGCTGCCCTCCCGACCGCGTCGTCGAGGTGCTGCAAGCCGTCCATCTGCTTCTCGCCTTTCCTCTGTTTGTCGTCGTGGTCGGCGTCGATGCCCGATGGGTCTCCGGGTGCCTCCAGCGCCGATTCACCGATACCATCGGCCCGGACCCGAAGCAGCACATCACCCGACCGGGCGACTATCTGGAGAAAATTTTCCAAATCCCCTATTGGCTGGCGCCGTTTTCACGCGAACCCGCCGACACTTATTTCCGAACCCTCGTTCGAGCTTCAGGCGCGGTGATCGCGGGCTCCGCCAGCGAGTCGGCAGGCACCGGCGCCAGCACACGACCGGATGCCCGATCCAGTGGTGCCTCACAAAGCACACCGTCCGACGCGGACTCCACCAACGCTCTGCCGTGGGCTCCCCGTGAACTCGATGTCGTCGCCAGTCTGTCATCGATCCCGGGCTCCACGCCCCGCGCGACCAAGCGCTTTTTCAACCTCTACAATCTGCTACGACACCACCCCTTGCTGTGGCCCGCGATTGCACGGAATCTTGAAGGTGGTGCCGATCAGACTTTCGCCGCATGCGCCGTCGCGCTCGCAATCTCCAATTCCGGCGAAAGCACCGCGAAGTCCCTGCTGCCGCTTCTCGGCGAAATCGAACAAGAATACCCGCCGCCGCCTACGCTCCCCCGGGACCGGCGTGTTCAAGACCTGAATCTTAACGTGGAAACCAGTTGGGAAGCGCTCTGCAACTCACCCGAACGCGCGGCAATCATCGAGCTCGCGCTTCGACTTTCTTTTCACGGGCACCTCTTGGAATCCTTTTCCGAAAATAGGAGATAAGGGGGATCCGGCCGCCTGCGCGGCTTCGGCCGTCGGGAAAACCCTATTCTAG